>DATCYR010000105.1:0-43960 GCA_036526315.1 Gaiellaceae bacterium
CGGCGAGCTTCGCGACGACGCCGGTTCCGCACAGCTCGGGAAAGGGGTACGCCGAGGGCCGAGTCGCGACGACCGGGCAATCGGGCAGCCGCTCGCCGGGCCGATGGTGATCGGTCACGACGACGTCGAGGCCGAGCTCGCGCGCCCGGCGCACCTCGTCGACCGCCGTGATGCCGCAGTCGACCGTCAGCACGAGCCCGCAGCCCTCACCGGCGAGGCGCTCGAGCGTGTTGCCGCTGACGCCGTACCCCTCGTCGAAACGGCTCGGCAGATGCCACTCGACATCCGCGCCGAGCTCGCGCAGCACGAGCACCGCGAGGACCGTCGCGCAGATGCCGTCGACGTCGTAGTCGCCGTGGACGCAAATGCGCTGCCCCGCCGCGACGGCCGCACGGATCCGCTCGACGGCGCCGTGCATGTCGCCGATGAGGAACGGGTCGCCGAGCGGCTGCTCGCCGTCGAGAAACGCCCGCGCCGCGTCGGGGTCGCCGTAGCCGCGCCGGACGAGCACGCTTGCCGTGATCTCGCTGAGGCCGAGCGCCTGGGCAAGGAGGTCGGCCTGCCGGTGCGGGCACGGACTGATCGTCCAGGTGCCCTCAGACATCGGCGACTACGGTAGGAGGGGTGTCGGACGGCACCACTCTGCGGGACGAGTTCCTCCTCGATCCCGACGTCACGTTCCTCAACCACGGCTCGTTCGGCGCGACGCCGCGCGCGGTGTTCGAGCGCTACCAGGAGTGGCAGCGCGAGCTCGAGCGCGAGCCCGTGCTCTTCCTCGTGCGCCGGCTGGACGGGCTGCTCGCGGAGGCGCGTGCAGCGTTGGGCGCGTACGTCGGAGCCGACCCCGACGATCTCGTCTTCGTCCCGAACGCGACGTCCGCGGTGAACATCGCGGCCTGGCCGCTCGGGCTGCAGCCGGGCGACGAGGTGCTGTCGACGAACCTCGAGTACGGCGCACTCGATCTGACCTGGGAGCACGTGTGCTGCGACTTCGGCGCGCGCTACGTGCGCACGCCAATCCCTCTGCCGCTCGGCGACGAGCAAGAGGTGGCCGAGGCGATCTGGGCCGGCGTGAGCGAGCGCACGCGTGTCCTCTACCTCAGCCACCACACATCGGCGACGGCGCTGACGCTTCCGGTCGAGGAGCTCTGCCGCCGCGCGCGCGAGCGCGGGATCGTGACCGTGATCGACGGCGCGCACGTGCCGGGCCATCTACCGCTCGACTTGCGCGAGCTCGATCCCGACTACTACGCCGGCAATTGCCACAAGTGGCTCGGCGCTCCGAAAGGCGCCGGGTTTCTCTACGTGCGGCGAGAGCTGCAACGCGACGTCCACCCGCTCCTGATCAGCTGGGGCTACGCGGACGACGAGCCGACGTTCGTCGGCCGGCACGAGAAGCAGGGAACGCGCGACCCCGCCGCCTACCTCTCGGTTCCGGCCGCGATCGAATGGCAGGCCTCCCGTGACTGGCACCAGGTGCGCGTGCGCTGCCACGAGCTCGCCCGTCGCGCAGCCCGCGAGCTCGGCCTCTCCCCCGTCGTGCCAGACACACGACATGGCCGCTACGGACAGATGGTGTCGCTGCGGCTTCCCGACGACGCGCCCGGCGACCTGCAGGAGCGGCTGTTCGACGAGCACCGCATCGAGATCCCCGTGTTCGACCGCGAGCGCCCGCGGCTCATCCGCGCGTCGTTCCAGGGCTACAACGACGAGGAGGATCTCGAGCGGCTCAAGGCCGCGCTCGCGACGCTGCTCTAAGTCCTACGCGGCGTACGCGAACGGGTGCCGGAAGACGTCGAGCGCCTTGTCCGCCGGTGCCTGCACCTCGAAGCTCTCGCCGGAGCGGCTGTCGGCGACCGCGACCATCAGCTGGTTCGTCATGCGGCTCCAGAGCAGCGAGACCTCGATGCCGTCCGCCGAGCGGTGATCCAGTTCGGTGAGGGTGAAGTCCATGCTCATGAATGTCCCACGCATCGGCCGCGCCGACCACGGAGCCATCCCCCGAATGGTTGTACGGCTGTCCCCTATTCGTGGGGGAGGTTCACACCCAGGAACGTGAGCGCCACGAGGAGCGCGACGAACGCGAGGCCGCCCGCGACGTAGAGCCGCGGATGGCGGCTGCGTTTCAGCGAGTCCCAGCCGATCTTCCCCCAGAACACGACGAGGCCCGCCACAGCGCCGACCCCGATCACGAGCACGGGCGCGAGGAGCGCCGCGCGCTGGAACGAGAGGTCGGTGATCCACACCGCGACGACCACGAGCGCGGTGACGGCGACGGACGCTGCGAACAGCCGGGTGCTCACGGGACCAAAGGCTATGCTCGGACCCGTGGTGGAGGCCAACTATCTCTCGGGCGACGACTACGTCATCGAGTTCCAGGACCACCGCTTCGGCTTCAACGCACACGATTTCGAGCAGCGCGTCACGGCCGCCGCAGTCCGGCTCGGGCTCGTCGCGGACAACGACCTCGACGAGGACGAGACCGCGGATCTCGTGGAGCTCGTCTGGCGCGACTGGATCGACGAGCCGCGCAGCGGCCTCGGCCGCTACCTCGTCCGGCACTGGGAGCGCGTGTCGCTCGTCGGCGGCGAGTCGCTCGTGTACTGGCTGAAGAAGCTCGTCTTCCGGAGCGCCTGGCTCGACCACCGGGTAAAGGAGGGCATCCTCGACGTCGCCTGGGACGAGCAGCTGGCCGACTTCGCGTACCGCGATCCGAACGGCGACCGCGCGCTCCTGGAGCTCGCGCCCGTGCCCTCGTGGCACGAGCTGCAGTTCCGCCGGTGATCCGCGCCGGCCTGATCGCCGGCTTTCTCGCCGCGCTGCTGGCGGTGGACACGCAGGTCGACCTCCACGGCCAGCTCGTCCTCGGCGCGCTCACCTGGATCGCGCTCGTCGTCGCAGCTCGCACGCTCCCGGTCGAGCGCCAGTGGCAGGTCGGCGTCGTGATCTGCGCGGCCACCGTCGCGGAGCTGACCGGCTCGATCATCTGGGGCGTCTACACGTACCGGCTGCACAACCTGCCGACGTTCGTGCCGCCCGCGCACGGCCTCGTCTTCATCGCCGGGCTCTCACTGAGCCAGGCACTGCACACGCATGCGCGCGCTCTCGTCGTCGCTGCGGCGTCCATCGCCGCGACCTGGGGCATCCTCGGCCTGACCGTGCTGCCGCGCACCGACGCGGCCGGCGCGCTCGGCGTGCCGCTGCTGCTCGCGTTCCTCTGGCGCTCACGCGCGCGTGCCGCCTACGCAGGCGTCTTCCTCATGGTCGCGGCGCTCGAGCTGTACGGGACGGCGATCGGCACCTGGCGCTGGGCCGGCCAGCTGCCGGGGCTCGGGATCCCCGACGGCAACCCGCCGAGCGGCGTCGCGTCGGGGTACGTCTGGTTCGACGTCATGGCGCTGCTGATCGCGCCACGACTGCTTGCAGGCTGGCGCCAGAACACCAGCGGCCGCCAAGGCACCGCTCGCGGTGCCGACTTCAGGACGACGGGCTAAGCCCGTCGTCCGTCGGAAACCGCCGCCCGACACAGGCGCCAGAACACCAGCGGCCGCGAAGGAATCCCCGCGGCCGCCTGGCGGAAGATGTGAGCTGCGGCACCTCACGATCCTCCTGGGACTCAGAATCAGCGGTGACGAGCCTTTGCGCCCTCCCCCTTCCGGGTGAAGTGAAGTACCGCGATGAACCACCCGAAGGGGGACGAATCAACCTGCGAGCGTGGGCGATGCTCCCAGTGTCCTCAACAGCTCTGTACTGCGGCAGAGCAAACCCCCAGAACTGCGGCACTGCGGCGGGGTCGGACATTCGGGGCGGAACCTATGCGGCGGGTTCCGCCCCTTCACTTTTCGGAAGGGCGAAGCCCGGCTTCTGCTCCTCGTCGGCGGGGCCGAGCGTGATCCGTCTGATCGAGCCGACCGGCACGATCACCTGCTCGGCCTCGACCGAGAGGGTGATGAATCCGAAGCCCGGCTCGCTCGAGATCGACGTCACCGCCAGGCGCTCGCCGCCCGCGAGCTCCACCTCTACGTAGTCCTGCGCGGCGTCGTGCGTGGCCGTGTGCTGCTCGATCAGCCGGTGGATCCGCGCGACGAAGGAGTCGAGCGACGGCGCCGCGGCGCCGGGCACCCAGAGCTCCGAGCTCAAAAGAGCTTCCGCTCGTCGCGCGCCGCGCCGACGTGTTCGCGGCCGAGCGACGTGATGACCCGCCCACGCGGCGTGCGTTGCAGGAAGCCGAGCTGCAGGAGGTACGGCTCGTACACATCCTCGATCGTGTCCGGCTCCTCGCCCAGGGAAACCGCGAGTGTCGACAAACCGACCGGGCCGCCCTCGAACTTCACGAGAATCGTCCGCAGGAGCTCACGGTCGATCCGCTCCAGCCCGGTGCCGTCGACCTCGAGCAGCTCGAGGGCCTCGCGGGCGACGGCGCTCGTGATCACGCCGTCGTAGCGCACCTGCGCGACGTCGCGGACACGCTTGAGGATCCTGTTCGCGATGCGCGGCGTCCCGCGCGAGCGCCTCGCGATCTCGTCGGCGGCGTCGTCCTCGATCTCGACGTCGAGAATCCGTGCCGAGCGGCGCACGATCGTGCCGAGCTCCGAGGCGTCGTAATAATCCAGCCGGAACGTCATCCCGAACCGGTCGCGCAACGGCGTCGTCAGCAGGCCAGTCCTGGTCGTCGCGCCGACGAGCGTGAACGGCGGGAGGTCGAGCGTGAGCGTCCGCGCCGCGGCGCCCTGGCCGACGATGATGTCGAGGCGGAAGTCCTCGAGCGCCGGATAGAGGATCTCCTCGATCGCCCGGTTCACGCGGTGGATCTCGTCGACGAACAGGACGTCGTGGCGCTCGAGGCCGGTGAGGATCGCCGCCATGTCGCCCTTGCGCTCCAGCGCGGGCCCGGCGACGCAGCGGATGCCGACGCCGAGCTCCTCGCGCACGATGTGCGCCAGGCTCGTCTTGCCGAGACCCGGCGGCCCGACGAGCAGCACATGGTCGAGCGCCTCCTCGCGCGCTTTCGCGGCCTCCAGTGCGATCGCGAGCTGGTCCCTGATCCGCTCCTGCCCGACGAACTCCGCCAGGCGACGCGGTCGCAGCGACTGCTCGAGGTCCTCCTCTTCCGGCACGACGACGGGTGCAAGGAACTGGGTGCTCACGTCACGCTGCTTTCAACGCCTGGCGGACGCGTTCCTCCGGCGGCAGCCCGGGGTCGACCGTCGCCAGCGCCTGCTCCGCCTCGCCGACGGAGTACCCGAGCTCGACCAGGGCGTCGCGAGCGACGAGATGCGGCTGCGTGCCGCCCGCGGACGAGATCGGCACCGGCGCGTCGCCGAGCTTCTCCTTCAGCTCGAGCACGATCCGCTCGGCGGTCTTCTTCCCGATCCCGGGAATCGCCTGGAAGCGCGCCGTGTCCTCGAGCACGATCGCCCGCCGCAGCTCGGCGGCCGGCGACCCGGAGACGATCGCCAGCGCCACCTTCGGCCCGACGCCGTTGACCGACAGGAGCTGCACGAACAGCTCGCGCTCCGCCGCCTCCGCGAAGCCGTACAGCTGCAAGGCGTCCTCACGCACGTGGAGGTACGTGTGCAGCGCGACCTCGGGGGCACCGTCCGCGAGCCGGACTGCCGACGGAGTCGCAGCGACGAGGTACCCGACGCCGCCGACGTCGACGACGAGCCCGTCCGGCGTGTTCGCGACGGGCCGCCCGCGCAGGCGGGCGATCACCCGGCGATCCTCAGGAGCGGCGGCGCGAGCGCGTGGCAAATCGCGACCGCGAGGGCGTCGGACGCATGCGACGGGGTCGGCGGCGCCTCGAGCGAGAGGATGGCCGTCACCATCCTCTGCACCTGCTGCTTCTCCGCACGGCCGTAGCCGCAGACGAGCTGCTTCACCCGTGCCGGCGCGTACTCAGCGCACTCGACGCCGGCGCTCGCGGCCGCGACCATGACGGCTCCGCGCGCCTGCCCGACGGAGAGCGCGGTGCGGGCGTCGACGCCGACGAAAGACTCCTCGAGCGCGACGGCATCCGGTCGATGCGCCTCGATGAGGCCGGCGACTCCGTCGAAAATCGTCTTCAGGCGCAGCTCGAGGCGCTCCGCCGCGGGCGTTTGCCACCACCCGTGGTCGATGGCCCTGAGGCGCCCGTCTTTTGCGTGGACGATGCCGAACCCGCACGAAGCCGTCCCTGGATCGATGCCGATGACTCTCACGCAGCCACGTTAGGCAGCGGATCGGACGTTTCCTGCCTCGTCACAATGCGGAAAAACCTCCGTATGGCGGCCGAGACCTGGCTCACGTTCCCCGACGGCAGCGAGCAGGAGCTCGCCGGCGCCGTGGCGATCGGCCGGGACGGCGACAACGACCTCGTCCTCCACTCGTCCGCCGTCAGCCGAGAGCACGCGGCGGTGACCTTCCGGGACGGCCGCTGGTACCTCGAAGACCGCGGCAGCTTCAACGGCACCTACCTCAACGGGACGCGTCTCGTGCCTGGCACCCCGCTGCCGCTCCGCCATGCCGACACCATCGGGATCGGCAGCGAGACGATCATCTTCTCCTGTCCCGCGCAGCGCCACGATCCCGACACCACCGAGCCGCTGGCGGAGGTCGCCGCCGCCAACGGCGCCCAGCTCTCGGCGTTCCAGCGGCAGGTCGTCCAGGCGCTCTGCGCACCGTGGCTCGCCGGAGCGAGCCTCGAGACGCTGCCCTCGAACGAGGAGATCGCCGCTCAGCTCGGCACACCCGGCGCGACGGGAACGGTCAAGGCCGCGCTGCGCCGGATCTACGCGAAGGCGGGGCTCTCGGACGAGCCCGCCCACGCGAAACGGCGTGCCCTCTGCCGCAGAGCGCGGCAGAACGGCTGGATCTAGAAACGGCGGAGGAGCCATAAGGCTCCCCCGCGACCCCTCCGTACGAGCCGAGCGTAGATCGAGATGCGTGTGCCCAGGTGACCGTCTGAGCGCCCGCAGTCGCCCCGGCGGCTAGACGGCGACCGCCTCGAGCACCTGCTCGGGGATGTCGAAGTTCGCGTACACGTCCTGCACGTCGTCGTTCTCCTCGAGCTGATCCATCAGCCGGAGGATCTTCTTCGCAGACGATTCGTCGGCGACCTCGACCGTCGTCTTGGGGCGCATCGTCAGCTCTGCGGACTCGACGCCGAAGCCGGCGCTCTCGACCGCCGCGCGGACACCCGTCAGGGCCTCGGGCGTGGACACGATCTCGTACGTCGACCCGTCGAGGGCGACGTCGTCGGCACCGCCGTCGGCGGCCGCGAGCGTCAGCTCGTCCTCGTCGACGCCGTCGGCCGCGACGATCACGACGCCGCGCCGCTCGAACAGCCACGCGACCGCGCCGGACGTCCCGAGGTTGCCGTCGTTCTTGTCGAACGCGTGCCGCACCTCCGACGCCGTTCGGTTCCTGTTGTCCGTCAGGGCTTCGACGATGACCGCGACGCCGCTCGGCCCGTAGCCCTCGTAGACGACGGTCTCGAAGTCCTGGCCGTCGGAGTCCGCGCCGGAGCCGCGCGCGATCGCGCGCTCGATGTTGTCCTTCGGCATGGAATACGACCGCGCCTTCTCGATCGCGTTCTGCAGCGCGAGGTTCCCCGCCGGGTCGGCTCCGCCCTCCTTCGCCGCGACGATGATCGCGCGCGAGAGCTTCGAGAAGAGCTTTCCGCGCTTCGCGTCCGCCGCCCCCTTCTTGTGCTTGATCGAGGACCACTTGCTATGCCCTGACACTCGTCGCCTCCCGCACCTGATCGAGGAACAGTTCGTGCACCCGCGCATCTTCCGTCAACTCGGGGTGGAACGACGCCACGAGGAAGCGGCCTTCGCGCAGAAGCACCGGCTCGCCGTCGTGCTCCGCGAGCACCTCGACGTCGCCCCCGTAGTCGCGCACGCGCGGCGCCCGGATGAAGACGCCCCGCAGCGGCTCGTCGTCGCCGGCCAGCCGCAGGTCGGCCTCGAAGCTCGCCACCTGACGGCCGTAGGCATTGCGGTCGACCTCCAGATCCACCAGGCCGAGGTGCTGCCGGTCGAGCACGATCATGCCGGCGCACGTCCCGAAGACCGGCGCCGCGAATGCCCGCAGCGCCTCGTCCAGCCCGTAGATCCGCATCAGCCGCATGAACGTCGTCGACTCGCCGCCGGGGACGACGAGGCCGTCGAGGCCGTCGAGCTGGTCCGGCTTGCGCACCTCGACGACGTCAGCGCCGAGGCGACGCAGCATCGCCGCGTGCTCGCGGAAATTTCCCTGCACTGCGAGGACGCCGACGCGCATTTGACCCCAGTGTAGTTTCGTCTACCCTGAGTCCGTTCCAGGGGCCTATCGCGCTCGTGCTCGTGTCGTCGTTGTCGGCGGCCGGCACCGATCGCAGCACCGGGACGGCGCAGGTGTTCGTGCCGAATCCCGTGCAGTCGCTGGGCGACGAGAGCTTGACCGACCAAAAGGACTCGGACGCCGCGGTGCCCGCGGCGGCCTACGTCAAGGTGACGCTGACGAATCTCGACGGCAGCGGGTACCTGCGCGGCGACTGGGCGAACGTCGCCGGCGCGACGGGCGCCCTCGCCTATTCGCCGACGAACACGTTCGTCTACACGCGCCATCAGGACGAGTTCGAGCAGGTGATGGCGTATTACTGGATCACCGAGTCGCAGAAGTACATCCAGAGTCTCGGGTTCGGCAAGAAGTACCCGGCCGTGAACAAGGAGTCGCAGGACGTCCGGATCGACCAGTACAGCAGGACAACTCCTTCGAGACCGATCACCCGAAGGACGAGATCCGCTACGGCAAGGGCGGCGTCGACGATGCCGAGGACGCCGAGGTGGTCCTGCACGAGTACGGGCACGCGATCCACGACGGCTCCGGCTTCGTGTTCGGCAGCGAGCAGGCCGGCGCGATCAGCGAGGGCTTCGGGGACTACTGGGCCGTCGACATGAGCGACATCCAGGCGCAGAAGCTCGGTGTCCCGGAGCGCGAGCCGCTCGCCTGCGTGATGGACTGGGACGCGACGTCGTACACGTCGACGGTCCCGCACTGCCTCCGCCGCCTCGACGAGCCGCTGCAATATCCGGCCGACCTCGACGGCGAGCTCCACGACGACGGCCGCATCTGGTCACACGCGCTGTGGGACATCAACCGCAGCATCGGTCACGTGAAGGCGGACACGGCCATCCTCGACGGGCAGATCGACTTCCCGGGGACGACGATGCCGGATCTCGCGCGGAGAATCGTCGCAACCGCTCAGAGCATCTACGGGTCGGCGACGGCGTCGAAGGTGCGCGCGGCGTTCGCAGCGCCGGGGATCCTCTAGCGATTCAGCGTTTCGGGGCGCGCGGCTACCAGCCGCGCGTCTCGAGCAGCTCTTCCGGCCGCAGCGCGGCGGCGGAGAGGCCGCTCATCGCGTCGCCGAGGCCGCGCGACACGCGGCCGATGATCTCCGGGTCGTTGTAGTGCGTCGTCGCCTCGACGATCGCCTTCGCGCGCTCGCTCGGATTGCCCGACTTGAAGATGCCGGAGCCGACGAACACGCCGTCGGCGCCGAGCTGCATGCAGAGCGCCGCGTCGGCAGGCGTCGCGATGCCGCCGGCGGTGAAGGTCACGACCGGGAGCCGTCCGTTCTCGGCGACCCAGCGGACGAGCTCGACGGGAGCCTGCACGTTTTTCGCCTCGCTGTAGAGCTCGTCGGGATCCATCGACCCGAGGCGCTTGATCGCGCCGAAGACGGAGCGCATGTGCGTGACGGCATTGACGATGTCCCCGGTGCCGGCCTCGCCCTTCGTTCGGATCATGGCCGCCCCCTCCGCGATCCGGCGCAGCGCCTCGCCGAGGTTGGTGCAGCCGCAGACGAACGGCACGGTGAACTTCCACTTGTCGATGTGGTGCGCGGTGTCTGCCGGCGTCAGCACCTCGGACTCGTCGATGTAGTCGATCTCGAGCGCCTGCAGAACCTGCGCCTCGACGAAGTGGCCGATCCGCGCCTTCGCCATGACGGGAATGGTCACGGCCTCCTGGATCTCGACGACCTTGTCCGGGTCGGCCATCCGCGCGACGCCGCCCTCGGCGCGAATGTCCGCGGGCACACGCTCGAGCGCCATCACCGCGACCGCGCCGGCTTCCTCGGCGATCCGGGCCTGCTCGGCGGTCGTGACGTCCATGATCACCCCGCCCTTGAGCATCTCGGCGAGGCCGCTCTTGACGCGCATGGTCCCGATCTCGGCCATCGGCGGAATTTTAGCCTCAGCCCTTGAGGCAGCCGAAGACATCGTCGATCTCGCTCTGCGGCGGCGTCACGGTCCACAGGAAGACGGCGTTCTTGTTCGTGCGCATGACGTCGTCGATGTGCGGCCGGAGCTTCTTCGGGGCGAACGTGCGGTAGGCGTGCTCCAGCCCGGCCGCCGCGTCCGAGCTCTCGGCGAACGCGACCCGCACAGCGTTCCCGGGATGGAACGCGATCAGGCCGCCGTTCGGCGCGGTCTGCTCGACGACGCCGAGCTGCTTCGGATTCGTGGTGACGCGGTAGTGCAGCTTGCTGCTCAGGCACTTGGCCGTCGGCGTGGCTTTGTAGACCGCAGGCTCGCTGTTGCAGCCGGCCGCGAGGACGGCCAGCGGGAGAAGTGCCCAGAGGGACCGCCGCATGGCGCGGCGACTGTATCGCGCTAGAGTCACGGCAGCGAGACGCGGGGTGACTGCATGACTGTCTTGGCCGGGCGCTACGAGCTGCTCGAACGGGTCGGCGAAGGTGGGATGAGCGTCGTCTGGCGCGCGCGCGACCTGGAGCTCGAGCGCGTGGTGGCGATCAAGCTGCTCCGCTCCGGCGTCGGCGCGGATCCGGCGCAGTCGCGCCGCTTCCACCGCGAGGCGCGCGCGCTCGCCGCCCTCGCCCATGAGCGGATCGTGCGGATCTACGACTACGTGTCGAGCGACGACCGGTCGTTCCTGGTGATGGAGTACATCGCCGGCGAGAACCTGGCGCAGGCGACGCGCAGCAGGCTTCCGCTCGAGCCGGCCGAGGCAGCCGCCTACCTCCGGCCCGTCGCCGAGGCACTCGCATACGCCCACGCGCGTGGAGTCGTCCACCGCGACCTGACGCCGACGAACATCCTCATCGAGCGCGCCAGCGGCCGGGTCGTCACGACCGACTTCGGGCTCGCGCGAATCGCGCGCGCGCGCGCGGCCGGGTCGCTGACCGCCACCGGCGTGCTGCTCGGGACGCCCGAGTACTGGTCGCCGGAGCTCGCGCTCGGGCGCGACAGCGGCCCCGAGACCGACCTCTACGCGCTCGGCTGCATCCTCTTCCTGCTCGTCAGCGGCCGGCTGCCGTTCGACGGTGACGATCGGCTCGCCGTCGGGTTGCGCCGGGCGCACGAAGATGCGCCCTCGCTCGGAGCGTGCGCCGCGGGGACCCCGCAAGAGATGGTGGCGCTCGTCGACTCGCTGCTCGCACGCGATCCCGAGCGGCGTCCGGACGCCGGTGTCGCGGCAGTCTCGCTCGGCGAGCTTGCGCGCGGTGCGACGGTGCCGGTAGCCCGCGAGCGACACGCCGAGGAGGCGCGCGAGCCGGAGACGGTCGCGCTGCGGTCGGAGCGGCACACGGCCGAGCTCTCGGCCGAGGACGCCCACGGCGCGCGGCGGCGCTGGGCTCGACGGCGCGTGCTCGGCGCGGTCGCAGCGTCGGTCGGCGTGATCGTCGGCGCGCTCTTCCTCGCCGGGCAGGTCCGGAGCCCGCTCGCGCAGGTGCCAAACGTCGTCTCGCTACGCGAGGCGGTCGCGCGCGCGCAGATTCGCGCGGCCATGCCGGGCGCCGAGGTCTCCGTCACGCGCGTGTACTCCGACCGAGTCGGCGCCGGGCGCGTCATCCGGCAGCAGCCCGACGCGCGGAGCACGCTCACGAGCGGGAGCAAGGTCCAGCTCGTCGTCAGCAAGGGGTCGCCGTTCGCGAACGTTCCGGCGGTCTACGGCAAGACGGAGGCGGCGGCGCGCGCGGCGCTCGCCCGTCAGGGCTTTGCGAGCCGGCGCATGTACTCGCCCTCGTGGACCGTCCGCAAGGGATCCGTCATCTCGCTGCAACCGCGCACGGGCACGCGGTTGCGCCGTCCGACGCTCGTGACGATGGTCGTCGCGAGCGGGTACCCGCGCGCCGTCGTGCCCGAGGTGCGCAGCTCGGCGCTGGCCGACGCCGAGGCGCGCCTGTCCGCGGCCGGTCTGCGCTACAGGCTGGTGTGGCGGCTGACGGACGCGGCGCCTCCCGACCAGGTGCTCGACCAGATACCTGCCGCCGGCACGTCCGTCTACCAGGGCGCGCGGATCAGGTTGACGATCGCGCGGACGCTGCACTGGGTGAAGCTCTTCTCCCGCTCGGGCAGCGACAGCTTCGACACGAACGCGTTCACCGTGCCGGCGCGCTGGCGTATCCGCTACCGCCTGAGCCCGAACCCGTTCGGGCTCGCCGTGGCGCAGTTCGCCTGGTCGGCGCCGGACGAGATCAGCGGCTCGAGCTTCGTCGCCAGCAACGCCGGTTCCCTGCGCACGTTCGTCCCGGCCGACGGCGCGGGCAGCTACCGCCTGAGCGTTCGTCCGTACGCCGGAGCGAGCTGGTACGTAGAGGTCGACGCGCTCGAGTAGGAGGCTTCAGCAGCGCAGCGTCGCCGGCTTCGGCCGCAGCCGCACCGACATGACACGGCCGAAGACGCGGTAGCGCACGCGCAGGTCGTCGGGCGCGCAGCCGCGCGTGAGGAGAACGACCGAACGGCCCTTGTGCTTACGGAGCACGAGCCCGTCCACCCGCGGCCTGCGGTAGTCGTGCGACACCGGGTAGGTCAGGCGCGCGGGTTCGGACAGCCCGAGCACGGTGACGTCGGCGAGGCCGGCGTTCTGGAGAGTGAAGGAGATGCGGCCGCCCTCGTCGGTATAGGCGTTCGTCGCCCACAGCGGGTGCGTGACCCCGAACCCGGCCGTGAGCGCGAGGCCGCCGGCGGCTGCGACGGCGGCGAGAACGACCCAGCGGGAGAGGCGAATGCGGACCTGCGGGAAGCGGTCGATTGCGAACCTGCGGATCAGAAACGCGGCGAAGAGGAGCGCGGCGGGGCCGCTCGCCGGCAGCAACTGCACGTAGAAGAACGGCGCGACGCCGGTCGTGACGACGACCAGGGCGACGACCGGCCGCGAGACGGGCAGCTTCACCATCGTCTCCAGCGACCCCGCGATCATCATCGTCGCGACCGCGATCACGACGGCGCCGCAGAAGAGATCCGCCGAGACCGCCCAGAGGCCGTCGGGCGGGTACGGTCCTCGCAACGGCCAGTCGCGAAAGCTCGAGGTGTTCCAGGCGAAGACGCCGAGGTACGCAAGACCGACGATCGGCAGCAGGAGCACGAACCCGGCGAGCACGCAGCCGACGATCACTTCCCACACCACGCGGAAGAAGCCCGGGCGTGGAGCGCTCCCATTCGGGATCGCGACGGTGCTCACGACCAGAGCTTAGAGCTGTTCGATACGAAAAACCGGGTGGTCCGGAGCGATCCGCTGAAGCTCGGCGGCGCTCGAGTCGGCCGCGACTCCCCCGAAGAACTGCCCGACCTCCCACTTCCAGCGGCGGAGGTACGCGCGCAGGATCGGCTCCTTCTCGGTGTCGTCGATCTCGGTCGCCCGGAAATGATCGCGGCGCCGGCCGAGCAGGAGGTCGCCCTCGCCGCTCGCGCGGAGGTTGCGCACCCACTGGGTGTGACCGCGCGGCGCGACGAGGTAGCGCCGGCCGTCCAGCTTGAGCAGGTTGACGGGCGTGCGTCGCGGCTGCCCGGTCTTCCGTCCGCGGATCTCCAGGATGCGGGAGCCCCACACGCTGACGCCGGCCCAGGTGAGAATGGCGACGACACGATTGAAGATGTTGCGGGTGAACCAGCCGGGTGCCTGGTAGTGCGCAGCTGAGGTGCTCATGGACGCTCCTCCGTTCGGTCAATGTTCGCGAGCGTGAGCATTGACTCTGACAGTCGCCTCGTTCGCGAGTGGGGCATGTACCGGCAGCGGCCCCGCCGCGGTCTGCCGGTGTGGCTGTGGCTCCTGCTCGGTGTCGCCCTTGCGGCCGTGTTCGGGCTCGCGGTGTGGCTGTCGCAGCGTCCGCAGGCGTGGCGCTCGCCGAGCGGTCGTCAGCACTTCGTCCCGTGCACCTACGGCGGGCGTATCGACGGCTGGTGCACGCAGCTCTCCGTGCCCGCGGACCCCAGGAGCCCGCGCGGACGGACGATCTCGCTGCGTGTGACGGTGGTGCCGGCGACAGACCCGACCGCCGCAGGCGCGCTCTTCTATGTGGAAGGCGGCCCTGGCGGCGCGGCGACCGCGTCCGCGGTCCGGGTGAACGCGCTCTTCGCGCGCGTCGGCCGGCAACGCGACCTCGTCATGGTCGACGAGCGCGGCACCGGTGGCTCGAGCCGGCTCGGGTGCCCCGGCGGCTACGTGCGCGGAGGCGACGCGAACGAGGTGACGCGGTACGTGCGCCAATGCCTGGCGCGGCTCGACGTCGACCCTCGGCTCTACACGACCAGCGTCGCCGCGGAGGATCTCGAGTCGGTGCGGCGCGCGCTCGGCTACGGCAAGGTCGACCTCTTCGGCGGCTCGTACGGCGCGACGCTCGCGCAGGCATACGTGCGCCGGTACCCGCAGTCGGTGCGGACGGTCGTGCTCGACAGCGGCTCCCTTTCGAACGTTCGCATTTACGACGTCGCCGCGCGCAACGCCGAGCATGCGCTCGCAAAGTTGCTTGCGCGCTGCGCAGCGACACCCGTGTGCGAGCACGCATATCCCCAGACTCGGCGGCAGCTCGGCGACCTGCTCGCACGCCCGGCTCGAGTCGTCAGCTTTCCCGGCGGCAGGGCCGTGCTGCGGCCGGCCGACGTCGCGTGGACGGTGGACTGGCTGTCGGAGACCCCGGCGAACGCGGCGATCATTCCCGCAGCGGTGAATGCTGCCGCCCACGGCGACTACGCGATGCTCGCCGCGGCGTACGCCGACGAGCTCGGGGGCTCGAACCTCGATCCGCTCGCGCGGCTGGTGCCGTTCTGGATGACGATCTGCTCCGAGCCCTGGGCGGCGTTCGACCTCGGCGCCACGGTCCGAGCCGGACGTGGGAGCTATCTCGCGCGAGCCGCGCTCGCGCGAGCAGACCTGTTCCGGCGCGTCTGCCGTGTCGTCCCGAAGGGACGCGTCTCGACCGATGCCGCCGCATCGCCGGTCGTGCACGCCCCCGCGCTTCTGCTCGCCGGCAGCGCCGACCCGCTCGATCCGCCCGCGAACCTCAAGGGGTGGCGCCGCGCGTTCCCGCACGGCCGGCTGGTGGTCGTGCGCGGCGCGGGACACGGCACGATCGCGTTCGACTGCGTCCAGCGGCTCGTGGCGCGCTTCGTCGACGCCGGCAGCGTGGGCCACCTCGACCCGGCGTGCGCCCGTCACGTCCCCCTGCCGCCGTTCGTCGTCGGCTAGCGGCGACTTGACCTTGTGCGTGGACGCGCTAGGCTCGGTCGATGGCCAGGCCGCGCGCCGACCGGCGGCTGGCCGGTGTCGTGCTTGCGCTTGCGGCCGCAGTGCTCGCGCTGGCTGGTTCCGCCTCGACAGGAACAACGAGGCACAGCCACGCGCTGAGACTGCTGCGTGGGACGAACGGCAATGACGTCCTGCGGGGCGGCAGCGGCGCAGACGTCCTCGAAGGGCTCGGCGGGAACGACCGCCTCTACGGCGGCCGCGGCAACGACCGCCTGTACGGCAGCGGCGGGAACGACCGCCTCTTCGGCGGGCCGGGCGACGACATCCTCGCGGGCGGCCCCGGCAACGACCGCTTCAGCTGCGGTTCCGGACGCGACGTCGTCTACACCAACGCGAGCGGCGGCGTCAGCCGCGACTGCGAGATCGTCCACCGCAGCGGCCCGCCGGTCGCAGGTGTCGTGACCGGCAGCTACCGCGGCTCGAGCGTCAGCTTCCGGCTCGCCGGAGATGCCAAGACCGTCTCGGGCCTGCAGCTCGACTTCAAGGGCCGGTGCGGCGGCAGTGACACGCAGATCCAGATCGCCAATTCGGGCCCGTGGCCGGTCAATCCCGACTACAGCTTCCAGGTAGCCGAGACGGAGTCGAACGGTGACATCGTCAAGGTCGACGGGCACATCGCGAACGGCGGCGTTGCGACCGGCACGTTCGAGCTGCAGGCGACGATCGTCGACGCCAGCTGCGACACCGGCGTCGTCGCCTGGACTGCGCACCGCGCATAGAGCTATGAGACGTAGGTCTCTCCGCGACTGAACGCGAGCAGACGCCACGCGTGTATCGACGCTTTACGGGCTGAGCGGCCGCGCCGCTGTCGAGATGGGCCCGCCAGGACTCGAACCTGGGACCAACGGATTATGAGTCCGCTGCTCTGACCAACTGAGCTACGGGCCCGTTCGCGGAACACCGTACAGGGGAATCCGAACGGCACGTGTTCGCCGTACCCGTGGTCGTGAGGCGCCTGCTCGCCTTCGTCCCGTTCGCGCTCCTGCTCGCTGCCTGCGGCGGCGCCGGCGGCAGCCAGGGCAGCGGGAGCGCCGCTCTCCGGACGATCCAGGTCTCCGAGAAGCAGTACTCCCTCAACCCGAGCACGATCACGGTTCCGAAACCGGGCACGTACGCCTTCAACGTCAAGAACGACGGCACGATCATGCACGCCTTCGTCATCGAGGCCACCGGCGGCGGGGGCAGCGAGGCCAAGACCGGCGACATCGCGCCGGGGTCGAGCAAGACCGTCAGGTTCACGCTCGACGCGGACAAGCGCTACGAGATGTACTGCCCGATCGACGGCCACAGGGCCGAGGGGATGGCCGGCACGATCTCCGTCGGCGGGGCCGCTGGCGGCGGGACGACCACGAACCCCCAGGGCGAGACGACGACCAGCAGCGGGATGCCGGGCTATTGACGGTTCCCCCGTGACGTAGCCGGCCGGAACCCTCAGAATAGGGGCCGTGAAGGTCTTCCAGCGCGAGACGCAACTCCGGACGACCGGCGGGCTCTCCGTCCGCGACATCACCGACGAGGTGCTCGAGGCCGTACAGGAGAGCGGCATCACCGAGGGCATCGCGTGCATCTACTCGCCTCACACGACCTGCTGCGTGCGCGTCAACGAGTTCGAGCAGGGCTTCCTCGACGACTTCGCCGAGCTGCTGCAGCGGCTCGTGCCGCGGGAGACCTACTACGCGCACGACGACTGGGACAAGCGCACCGAGAACATCTGCCCCGAGGACATGGCCGTCGGTAACGGCCACTCGCACTGCATGGCGATGCTGCTCGGGACGGCCGGGGAGTCCGTGCCTGTGCGCGACGGCGAGCTGTGCCTCGGCACCTGGCAGCGCGTGCTCTTCATCGAGCTCGACCGCGAGCGCGATCGGCGCTGGCTCGTCCAGGTCGTCGGGAACTAGACCGCCAGCGCTCCCTGCGGCCCTGGATCCCTCGTTCGAGGGGTAGCGCGGCTGCGCGGCCGGGGCGACAACGGAAGTGGCGCCGCGGCACGCCGCCCGAGGACATGACTGCCACGCCCACCCCAAAGCGCCTGGTCCGGCTCGCCCTGGCGACAGTCGTCGGCGCGACCGTCTTCGCCGGCGCCGCCAGCGGCCGGCCGCAAGCTGTGACGTTCGTCGCCGGCCCGTCTCGCGTCGTCCAGGGCAATCCCGTCACGGTCTCCGTCACCGTCTCCCCCGCCGGCGCGCGCTGCTCGCTGTCCGTTCGCTACAAGAGCGGTGCCAGGCAGAAGGGTCTGAAGAGCACGACCGCCGCGGGCGGCACGGCCACGTGGACGTGGACGGTTCCGCGTCGGGTGCAGCCCGGAGTGACGCACGTG
The DNA here is from genome assembly GCA_036526315.1 of Gaiellaceae bacterium. Lineage (GTDB taxonomy): Bacteria > Actinomycetota > Thermoleophilia > Gaiellales > Gaiellaceae > 3-1-20CM-4-69-9. The sequence continues at coordinate 17,837 of DATCYR010000105.1, forward strand.
TCCGCCTCCTGCTCCGGCGCCGGCCGGGCCACGCGGACCATGACGGTGATCGGCGGCGTCGTGCCGCCGAAGATCAACGTCGTCCAGTCCGGCTGGTCGACGCGCGTGTACCCGTACGGCGGCACCGGGGTCAGCTGGGGCGTCATCCTCGAGAACACGTCGAAGACGCAGGACGCGAAGCAGGTTCAGGTGCTCTGCAACTTCGTCATGTCCGACAACCGGCTGATCGGGTCGATGACGGTCAACGTCAGCGACATCGCCGCGGGCACGAAGCACGCGACCGGCGGCGAGCTCACCTTCCCGTCGGGCGCGCCGATCGCGCGCCTCGAGATCGTCGTCAAGATCGGCCAGGCGGCGCCCGCGACCCGCTCGAAGCCGGGCATCTCGTTCGTCCGCCTCGAACCGAGCACGATCGAGCCCGGCTACACCGGGTCGATCGAGGGCGAGGTGCAAAACGACAGCCCGCGGAAGACGATCCAGTTCGTCGAGCTCTCCGGCGTCGTCTTCGACTCCGGCGGGAACATCATCGGCGGCGCCACCGGTTTCGAAGCCGCGGCGCTTCCGCCCGCGGCGCGTCTGTTCATGAAGATCACGAACGGCGTTCGGCCGATCCTCTTCTCGAAGGCTGCGTCCGCGATGGTCTCCGTCGTGCCGACGTACATGGTCTCGCCCTAGCGGAAGCGCGAAGATCCGGCCGTGCAGCGGCCTCTCGCAAAACGCCTGCTCGACATCGCCGTCGCCGTCCCGCTGCTCGTCCTGGCGCTGCCGCTCTTCGTGCTCGTCTTCGTCGGGTATCGCGGTCGGCCGTTCTACCGCGAGGCGCGCGTCTCGCGCGGCAGGACGTTCGGGCTCTTGAAGTTCCGGACGCTTCGCGCCGACGTCCTTGCCCGCGCCGACGGTCATGCACGCCCGCTCGAGGCGGACCCTGACAACCTCACCTGGCTCGGCCGGCACGTGTTGAAGCCGTGGTACCTCGACGAGGTGCCGCAGTTCTGGAACGTGCTGCGCGGCGACTTCAGCCTCGTGGGGCCGCGACCGTGGCCGCCTCGTCTCGTCGAACGGCAACGCGCGGAGGGGCTGACGTACCGTGACGAGGTGCCGGCCGGACTCACCGGCCTCGCCCAGCTGAGCAAGGGCTCGGAGCACCGGTACGCAGACCTCGACCTCCAGTACGTCGCCCGCGTCGCCGAGCTCGGCGGCTGGGGGCTCGTGCGCTACGACATCGAGATCCTCGCCCGGACCGTCGCCGTGATCGCGCGCGGCGAGGGCTTGAGCTACTAGCCCGCAGATCCGATAAGGAACAGCGTGGAGACTGCAGCGGCAACGTTGTTCCCGTGGCGCCAGCTCGGCGCGCTGCTGGCCGACGAAGGGCTGCTGACCGAGACCGAGCTCGAACTGGCGCTCGAAGAGCAGCAGCGGACGGGCCGGCTGCTCGGGCAGATCGTGGTCGACCGCGGCTACCTGTCGGCGTTCTCGCTGGCACGCGTCCTCTCGGCCCAGCACGGCGTCGAGGTCAAGGCCCCGACGGAGCCGACAACCGAGCCGAAGCTGGCGGCGGTGCCGGCGACGTGGCGACCACTCGGCCACCTGCTCGTCGAGAAGGGCCTGATCACGCAGACGCAGCTGGCCGAGGCGCTGCTCGCCCAGGACGGCACCGACGGACGGCTCGGCGAGATCCTCGTCCAGCGCGGGGCGGTCACCGCATCTCAGCTCGCGCATGCGCTCGCCGAGCAGCACGGCGTCGAGCTCGCCGGCGAGCTGGAGGGAGCGCTCAAGCCGCTGACCGCGACGGAGCCTGTCTACCGCGTGCACGAGGTGACGTTCCGGCAGGGCTTCCAGCAGCGCCGCACCCTCGAAGAGGGCCCGAACTTTCTCGAGGCCGCCGACTTCGCGATGGAATACGTCCAGGATCACAGACCCGAGGCGCTCGAGATCGAACGCGTCGACGGCGACGAAAAGGAAACGGTCTGGACGTACAGCGAGACGCGTGCCACGGCGGCCGAGCTCGCGCGCAAGAACCTCGTCGACACGTTCGGTTTCGATCCCACGCGCTGGGACCCGAACCGCTAGCCCGCCGTAAGCTCCGCGCGGTAGTCCCGCGCCTCCCTCACCAACTCCTCGAACAAGCGCATGTCTTCGCCCGCCTCGGGATGCCAGAGCACGCCGAGCGCGAAGCGACGCGCGGGATCCTCGACCGCCTCGATCGTGCCGTCTTCGGCATAGGCGGCGACGCGCAGGCCGTCGCCGACCTGCCCGAAGCCTTGATGGTGGTGCGACTTGACCGGCGCATGCTCCCCGAGGAGCTCGGCAAGCCGTGTGCCCGCCTCGAGGCTGATGTCGTGGTCGGCGAACGTGCCGGGAGTGTGCTTGTGCTTCTCGTCCCCGACGACGTCGGGTAGGTGCTGCACGAGGTCGCCGCCGCGCGCGACGTTCAGCACCTGGCTGCCGCGGCACACCGCGAGCACGGGCATGTCGCACGCGAGCGCCGCCTGCAGGAGCGCGAGCTCAGCGCGGTCACGCTCGGGATGGATTCCCGTCGTCTCCTCGTGCGGCTCCTGGTCGTACAGCTCGGGATCGAGATCCGAGCCGCCGGAGAACACGATCCCGTCGAGCGCGGCGAGCGTCTCGTCGATGCCGTCCTCGCTCGGCGGGACGAGCAGCGGCCGCCCCCCTGCGCGTTGGACGGCGCTGACGTAGTCGAGCGGGACGAGCGCCGCGTCGTCGTCCCAGTGACTCCACTTCGCCGGCGTCACGTACGTCGTGATCCCGATCAGCGGCCTGAGCACGCCCGAATGTTGTCAGGCGGCTGGGAGCACGGCGTAAGTTTTACGACTCTCGGGCATCTACTTCGCAAGCCAGAAGTCCGAACAGGGGGAAATCAGATGAGAGGACTTGTCGCCGTCGCGGCGGTCATCGCCGCGCTGGCCATCGTGGGCACCTCGGCCGCAGCACTCGTGCCGGGCGTCTATGACCCGGGCAACACGGGCTGTGTGCACGCCACCTTCTCGAACGGCGTGCTGCACCTCGAGAAGAACTGCCCGACCTCGACGAACGCGGCTGCCGGCGCCGACATCACCGGCCTCGAAGGTCAGCCGTTCACGTCTGCGTCGTTCACACTTGCGAGCACGAGCCAGTGCCAGGGCGGCTCGCCGCGGTTCGACGTCCAGACGACGACGGGCTTCTTCTTCCTGGGGTGCAACAACGTCATCCCGGTCGGGAACACCTACACGTTCGACGCGGCCACGATCGCGGCTGCCGGGAACCAGGTGCCGGTGCCGACCGGTGACATCGTCTCCATCTCCGTCCTGATCGACGTCGAGGGGACGGCCGACCTGACCGACATCACCGTCAACGGCCAGGTGCAGGTGCCGGCGACTCCGATGACGGCGAACGACTGCAAGAACGGCGGCTGGCAGACGTTCGTGTCGCCGGCGTTCAAGAACCAGGGCGACTGCGTCAGCTGGGTCGCGACGAACGGGAGGAACGCGCCGAACGGCTAGGCGCTCTTGAAGTCGACGATCAGCCGCGAGGGCGATGTGGCGGTCGTGACGCGAAACGGCACCTTGGCTTCGAGGCCGATCGCCCAGCTCAGCACGGCCTCGAAGTCTCCGGTGCGGACGACTTCCTTGACGACCGACGCACCCGGAAGCCGCTTCGGGCCCTTGTAGACGAGCGCGCCCTCGCCACTCGAGACGTCGAACCCGGACGCGGGCTCCATCCGCACGACGACGAACGCGTTCCCGGCGACGGTCACCGGATTGCCCGATCCATCCTCTTTCAACGGGGGCTGCACGTACTCGACGCGATAGCCCGGCAGCCCTGCGGTGCGGAACCCGAACACGACGCGGTCGTACCCGGCATGCCGCCCCACGGCGACGCGGTCGAGCAACGACGTGCCCTTTGCGGTGGCGGACGCGACGACGGGCGACGTGCCGGCACCGGGCAGCGTGTCGGTCGGCTCTGTCGTCGTCGCGGGCGATGTGACGGTCGTGGTGACAACCGTCGTCTGCGACCCCGGCGGCTGGCTCGACGACGACGAGCTGCCGCAGCCCGCGGCGCCGACTCCCGCGACGAGGAGGAGCATTGGTAAGAAGGCTCGGTGCAGCACTGGCTTCTCGTTCGCGGGTCGGCCGGTCGGCTCCTCCCGGACGAGGTGGACCCTACCCGCCTTCAAGCCCATTCCTCCACGCGCCGGCCGAGCGTCCAGAAGGGCGATCTCGCCGTCTGCTACGCGTCCGGGTGGCAGAACATCTTTGCGCTCGTCGAGGTCGTCGGCGACCCCGAGAACGATCCTGGCCGCGACCGCTGGCGCTGGCGGTTCGCCCTGCGGCCGCTCTTCGCGGCGCCTCGGCTCAGCGAGGCGCCCCCGGTCGAGGCTGCGGGCGTCTTCCCACGGAGCCTCGGGCGCCACTCGTACATCCGGCTGACGCCGGAGCAATTCGAAGCTGCCAGCGCCGCTCTCACAAAGCCCGAACAATCCGTTTCGAAAACGCGAACGACCGCGCTCTAAGGTCGTTCCCGTGCGGGCACCTCTCGTCATCGTCGCGCTGGCGATCGCCGTCTGGATGGGGGTCCTCGCGCACACGAGCAATGCCGCGCGGCCCGACGCGCGCAACCTGCACCAGCTGCAAGGGGTGAACTTCGTCGGCTCGTGCGGATTCAGCCACATGTCGATGGACGATCCGATCGTCTTCCCGTCGCAGCCGGGCGCGTCGCACGACCACAGCTTCGTCGGCAACACGACGACGGACGCGTTCTCGACGCTGCGCACGCTGCGTGCCGCGTCGTCCACCTGCAAGCGCCCCGGCGAGACCGCGGCGTACTGGATGCCGACGCTCCTGCTCAACGGCCAGATGGTGGCCCCGGCCACGGCGACCGTGTACTACAAGCGGAAGACGCTCGCGCGCGTCCGCGCGTTCCCCGCCGGCTTCAAGATGATCGCCGGAGACAAGAGCGCCACCTCGCCGCAGGGACAGCAGATCACGTTCTGGAACTGCGGCGCGTCGTCGTCCGTCCCCGCGTCGGCCGGTGTGCCGACGTGCCCCGACACCCGTGCGCAGAGCCTTCGCCTCCACGTCAACTTCCCGAGCTGCTGGGACGGCCGGCAGCTCGACAGTGCGGACCACAAGAGCCACGTCGCCTACGCGGTGCGCGGTGCGTGCCCGGCGGCATATCCGGTCGCAGTGCCGGCGATCTCATTGATCTACCGCTATCCGATCACGGGCGGAACGGGAGTGACGCTCTCGTCCGGCGGCCAGTACTCCGCGCACGCCGACTTCTTCAACGCCTGGCGGCAGGGCAGGCTCGTCTCGCTCGTGAACCACTGCCTCAATGCGTTGCGCCACTGCGGGCACGGCAACTAGTAGCGTCTTTCGCATCGACGAGCTCGCACCGGGACTCCGCCGCTGGACCGCGTGGCACGAGGAGTGGAAGCAGGACGTCGGCTCGCTCGCGCTCGACACGAGCGACGGCCTGATCCTGATCGACCCGCTCGACCCGCCGCGCGAGCTGCGCTCGCCGGAGCACGTCCTGCTGACGGTGTTCTGGCACGGGCGCTCGACGAAGGACGTCGATGCCAAGCACGTGTGGGCGCCGGCACGCTCCGCGCAGCCCTTGCGCAACCGCGGTATCGCCGTGACCGACGTGGTCCGAGGCGGTGACGAGCTTCCCGGCGGAGTCGGTTCCTTCCAGACGCCCCGCGTCTCGGAGGTCGTCTTCTGGCTTCCCGAGCACCGCGCCGCCGTGGTCGGCGATGTGCTCCTCGGTTCACCGCTCCGGCTCTGCCCGGAACGCTGGCTCGGCAAGCCGACGCACGACGACCTCCGTGCGTCACTGCAGCCTCTGCTCGAGCTGCCGGTCGAGCGGGTACTCGTCTCGCACGGCGAGCCGGTACTGAGCGGCGGCCGCGCCGCGCTTGCCGCCGTGCTCGCGTAGGTTTCGGCGGTGCGCAAGGACTTGCAACCGGACGAGCTCGGCGACCTCCTCGACCAGCCGCTCGTCGCCGTCCTCGCCACCTATCGGCGTGACGGCAGCGTCCTCCTCTCGCCGGTCTGGCACCGCTGGCGAGGCGGCGGGTTCGACGTCGTCACGAACCGCGGCGGGATCAAGGAGCGCCACCTGCAGCACGACCCACGCGCGAGCGTCCTCGTGTACGAGCACGCGCCGCCGTACCGCGGCATCGAGGTGAGCGGGGAGGCGCGCCTCGAGCCGTCCCGCGACGCGTTTCGCGACATCGCGATCCGCTACCTCGGCGAGGAGGCGGGAGCGGCCTACGCGGAGCAGGTGCACGACGAGACGCTGATCCGGCTCGAGCCGGGTCACGTGCGCGCGTGGGACTTTGCCGACGACTTCGGCTGATGGTCTTCCTGCCCTCGACGCGACACCTCCTGCGGGCGAAAGATCTGATCGACGCGCGCTACCGCGATCCGCTCGACGTCCCGACGCTCGCCGCTGTCGCACACCTTTCTCCCGCCCACTTCACGCGGGAATTCCGCCGCGTCTTCGGCGAGACGCCGCACCAGTACCTCCTGACGCGTCGGCTCGAGCGTGCGGCCGCGATGCTGCGCAACACGGACTACTCCGTGTCCGAGATTTGCTTCGAGGTAGGCCTCTCGAGCGTCGGCTCGTTCACGACGAGCTTCCGTCGGGTCTACAGGACGACGCCGACCGAGTACCGCAGCGCCCACCCGCCGATCGCGCGCGCGCGCGTCCCGACCTGCGTGCTCCAGGCGTACGCGCGGCCGCAGAGCAGTTTTCGAGAAGACAGGCGTGCGGCGCGAGGCTAACGTCCACGGCGACGGTTCACTTCCACCTGGAGGACGACATGCTGAAGCAACTGACCCACGTGCAGGTCTGGGTGCTCGACCAGGACGAGGCGCTGAAGTTCTACACGGAGAAGCTCGGGATGGAGCTGCGCGAGGACGTCACCGTCCCCGAACTGGGCAACTTCCGCTGGCTCAGCGTCGGCGTGCCGGGGCAGGACGACGTCTCGATCACGCTGATGGCAATTCCGGGGCCGCCGGTGTTCGAAGAAGAGACCAGGCAGAGCATTCAGGAGCTCCTGGCGCGCGGCGCCTCGGGGGGGCTGTTCTTCACGACCGACGACGCGCACAAGAGCTACGAGGAGCTGAAGAGCCGCGGCGTCGAGTTCACTCAGGAGCCGACGGAACAGCCGTACGGGATCGACGCCGGCTTTCGCGACTCGTCCGGAAACCACTTCCGGATGATGGAGCAGCCTTCCTAGGCTGGACGGAAATGCTCGAAGGACGCTGTGAATGCGGGGCCGTTCGCTACCGCGTCGCCGACGAGTTCAAGTACGCGGCGAACTGTCATTGCTCGAACTGCCGTGCCGCGACCGGCTCCGCATTCAAGCCCTTCGCCGGGATCGAGCGGTCGAAGCTGGAGCTCACGTCCGGCGACGACAAGCTCCTGGTCTGGGGCGATGACAACGGCAACCACACGCGCTGCGCCGCGTGCGGCTCTCTCCTCTACTCGGTCGTGCGCGACGGCGAGTGGGTGCACGTCGCGCTCGGCTCGCTCGCGGACGCGCCGAGCATCCGTCCCGCCGAGCACATCTTCGTCGGCTCGAAGGCACCGTGGTTCGAGATCACGGACGACCTGCCGCAGCACGACGAATACGGTTAGCGGCGGTCGTCGTCACTCCGCCAGGAACGCCTCGAGGCGGCCTGCCTCGTCTGCAAGCTCGCGCTGCGCCGCGCGCGGCAGCTTCGCGAACTGCTCGGTGACGACACGCCCGCAGTCCGAGCGCCACGTGCCGGCGACGAAGCCGTCGACGAGAAACGTCTGCGCGACGTCGCCGTTCATGCCGATGACGCGCTTGCGATACGGCTCCGGCAGCACGCGCGTTCGGTCGGCCCAGGCGAGCAGCACGTTGTCCCACTTCGGCAGGAAGCGCACGGGGGCCGGAGTAGCCGCGTCCGGTAGAGGAGCACGCGGGACGTCGAACAGCTCGCGCCCCAGCTCGTCGCGGAACCGCTGCAGGGGCTCGAGCAGCGCGAGCGATGCCTTCAGCTCGGGCGCGTGGATCATGCTCCATTTGCCGATGTCGCGGAGCGACGCCGGCCCGAAGGCGGCGAGGTAGCGCCGGATCAGCTCGGCCCGCGCCTCGACCGGCACCTGCGCCTCGGGCTCCTCGATCGCGACGTAGCGGCCCTCGGGCCGCGCGCGCCACAGCGCCGTCTCGTGATGGTGCACGAGGTGCGCGCGCGCCCGCGCCGCCTGCCACGCGCGGCGGGCGCTGACGCCGTTCAGGCGATGGTTGCGCTCGATGTGTGCGATCGCGTCCGAAGACGCGACAGGGCCTGCTGCGGCCAGCTCGCGGACGGACGGCGCCAAGCGGCGCGCGAGCTCCGTCTCCCACGGAAAGTTGTTCTCGCTCATCGCGGCGCGGATGAGCCCGTAATCCCGCAGCGTGACGAGGTGCAGCGTCTGGCGCATCGCCGTCGCCTTGACAACCTCGCCGCGCGCCAGCAGCCGCTCGAGCGCCTCACGCTTGAAGCCGGTCGTGCGCGTCCAGATGCCGACGTACGGTGACGACGGCCACTGGGCCTGCAGCCCGACGAGCCGCTCGATCAGCGCGAGCGGCGAGACGCGCTTGCGCTCGAGCAGCAGCTGCCGCGCCAGCACCGCGCGGTTCAGCTCGCGCACCGTCAGGATCCGCTCGGCCCCCACGGGGAGCAGCTTATGAGCCCGCCGTCAGCGCGTGCGCTTGCGAAGCTTCTTCCAGGCCCCGGGCAGCCGCTGCTGGATCTCGCGGCGTCTCGTCGCCTCACGCTCGGCGATGCGCCCGGCCGCGAAGGCGACGCCGGAGGTGTCGTGCCGGTAGGCGATCTCGCGGAGCCGCTCTTCGCCGACGGCGGCGTCCTGGTGCTCGCCGAGGATGTCCTGCATCCGCGTTGCGGCCTTCACGACCCGGCGCGTTCGCTTGCCGCCGCGCGCACCGCCGAGCTCCGTCGCATAGCGCACGCGCTTGACCCTGATCCGCAGGTCGTGCAGCGCCGCGTCGCCCGGCTGCTTGCCGAGCCGCCGCACGCGCACGACGAGACGGCGCAGCTCGCGCGCCGCGAGCTGGTCGAGCTTGCGCGTGGGCGGCACCGGTGCGGGAACGACAGGGAGCGCCAGCCGGTCGAGGACGCGGCGGTGCAAACCGCTGTTCAAGACATCGACGAGGGCGTGCTGCAGCGCCCGCCGGTCTTCCTCGAGCGCTTGCAGCAGCGTCTCGCCGCCTGCGCGGTCTTTGACGTCGAACGATCGGATCACGTCGCGAACCCGTTCGAGCAGGATGTCGACGTCGCGCGCGTCTGCGCTCGCCCGGCCGAGCTCCCGCATGCCGCTCTTGATGTCGCGCGCCCAGTCGTCGTCGACGAGGTCGCGCGCCACGCTGAGGAAGATGCGGAGCCGACGCGAGGCGACGCGCAGCTGATGCAGGCTCTCGGGGTCGGACGCGATGCGGACGCCGACGTCGTACTTCACGAGCGCGTGATGCTGATCGGCGACGTGCGCTTCGAGGCGGCCGATGTCGGGGTCGGTGCTCCGGGCGGGCACCTGAACGAGCTCGGAGCCGGCCATCACGTTCGTGAGCAGCGCTTCGATCTCCGGCGGCACGCCCGGACCGGCGGTCGTCGTCTCGACGACCTCCCCGCGCGCCGCGGTGAGGCGCCAGGTGCGCGTCCCGCCGTTGCTCACGAGCTCGAGCTTCAGCCCGTGCCGCTCCAGCAGGAGGTCGCGCGTGTCGTACGTCGTCGCGCTCGGCGTCGACGTGCTGGACGGGCCGTACCAGTCCGTCGTGTCGGCCGCCGCTCCGACGACAACGGCGTCCGGCGTCTCCCGAACCGCCGCTGCCAGGGAAGGATCGACGAGCGAGAGCTCGGGGCTCACGGACCCCACGCCGCCTCCCGTTGCACGTACGAGCCGGAGCGCCATCGGCAAAGCTTAGACGCAGTAGTGGACGGATTAGGATCGCGGCTCGTGTTCACGATCGAGCAGCGCGATGCGCTCCGCGACCGCGTCCTGCGGCTCGCTCAGTCGGACGCGCGGGTCGTGGCGGGCGCGGCGGTCGGGTCGCTCGCGTCGGGCGGCGGCGACGCGCTCTCCGACCTGGACTTGACGTTCGGCGTCGCCGACGACGTCCCGGTCGTTCAGGTGCTCGACGACTGGACCCGCGCGCTCGTGACGGAGGACGGCGCGGTGCAGCTCACGGATCTCCACCGCGAGCCGACGACCTATCGCGTCTTTCTGCTGCCGGACGCCCTCCAGTTCGATCTCTCGCTGACGCCGGCGGCGCGTTTTCGGCCGGCAGGGCCGCGCTGGCGGACGCTCTTCGGGGAAACCGCCGAGGGCGAGGCACGCCCGACGCCGCCCGAGCCGCACGACCTGTTCGGCTGGGGCGTCATCTACGCGCTGCACTCCCGCAGCTGCATCGAGCGCGGCCGCGTCTGGCAGGCCGAGCACTACGTCGGCGGCGTGCGCGACCACGCCCTGGCGCTTGCGTGCCTGCGCGAAGGGCTGCCCGCGGTGCAGGCGCGAGGCTACGACGACCTTGCGCCGGAAACCCTCGCAGGCTTCGCAGGCACGCATGTGGAAGCACCCGAGCCCGCGGCGCTGCGCAGCGCCCTTACCGCGGCGCTCCGTGCGCTTCTGCGTGAGGGCGCGAACGCCGGCCTCCCTCACGCGCCGCTCGTCGCCGAGCGCCTCGAGGACGTGCACGAGTACGCTTCGTCGCCGTGATCGGCGGTTTCGCTCACGGGCAGGAGATCCGCGCCGAGGAGATCGCGCTGCACCAGAAGTTCCTCGATGCGATGTCGCGGCTGCGCGCTGCCGAAGGTGAGGGTGACGAGCGCGAGGCGCGGCGGCTGCGACCGGTCGTCGACCGGGCCCGCACACGGTGGCTCAGGGCGAACAAACGCCTCGTCAGGGGGCGCTGACGCTGTCCACCGCGACGTCGTTCCCCTCCGAGCTTCGCCGCTGCCTCGAGATCGTTCTCGGCAGCCCGCCGCCGGAGCCCGACTACGAGCCGCTCGTGTTCTACAAGCAGTGGCTGGCCGAGCGGAACCTCGGACTGGTGCCGATCGCGAACGCTGAAGAGTTTCGCTGGCCCGGCATGTGGCTGGCGCGAGTCCGGGGCGGCGACGGCGACCACGCGGTCGTGATGTTCGGCTCGCCCTCCGGACCCTTGCACGATTCGAGCGGAGCGCTGGCGAGCGGCGGGACGATCGAGGAGGGTTGGCTTCTCGCGCGCCTCGATCTCCACCTGCCTTTCAAGCAGCCGTACGGACGGGAACGTGGCGTCGGCTCCGTCGCCGCCATCCTCACGGCCGCCGACGCGGAGAGCCCGCTCGAGCGCGTTCCGAGCGTCGAAGCGGTTGCGGGCCGCGGGCTGGTCGGAGACCGGTACTACGACGCTCGCGGGACGTTCAGCGGCCCCGGGCACGGCTACGAGCTCACGCTCGTGGAGGCGGAAGTGCTCGAGTCCGTCGACCTATCGTGGGAGGAGGCGCGTCGCAACATCGTCACGCGCGGCATCGCCCTCAACGCGCTCGTCGGCCAGCGCTTCACGGTCGGCGCCGTCGAGTGCATCGGGCGACGCCTCGCGGAGCCCTGCGCGCATCTCGAGAAGCTCGCACGTCCGGGCTTGTTGCGGCCGCTCGTCCACCGCGGCGGTCTCAGAGCGGACATCCTCGCCGGGGGGCCGATCTCGATCGGCGACCGCGTGGCGATCGCGGACTAGCGGAAGCTAGCGTCCCGCCGCCGCGTCTAGAGCCAACACGACCAGCAAATGGAGGCACTGATGAATCCGAACAAGGCCTTGTGGGAAAAGGGCGACTTCACGCGCATCGCCGAGACGATGCGCGCCAGCGGCGACGCGTTCGTGGAGAGCCTCGGAATCACTCCCGGCATGGACGTCCTGGACCTCGGCTCCGGCGACGGGACGACGGCGATCCCGGCGGCGCAGCGCGGCGCACGGGTCCTCGGCGTCGACATCGCGAGCAACCTCGTCGAAGCGGGGAACAGACGCGCGCAGGAATTGGGCCTTGCCAACTGCACCTTCCGAGAGGGTGACGCGTCGGACTTGAGCGCGCTCGAGGACGACAGCTTCGATCTCGTCGTCAGCGTGTTCGGTGCGATGTTCGCCGCGAATCCACCCGCGGTGGCGAGAGAAATGGTTCGGGTAACTCGCCCCGGCGGCCGCATCGTGATGGGGAACTGGATCCCGAACGACCCGACGATGGTCGCGCAGATCCTCAAGATCAGCTCGGCGTACTCGCCGCCGCCGCCCGAGGGCTTCGTGAGCCCGATGACGTGGGGCGTCGAGGAGAGCGTGGTCGAGCGGTTCAGCGGCGCCGGCGTAGCGGAAGCCAGCGTCGTTTTCGAGCGCGACACGTTCACCTTCCACTTCCCCGACGCGCCCGCGGAGTTCGTGACGGTGTTCAGGATGTACTACGGGCCGACGATGAACGCGTTCGACGCTGCGGAGAACAACGGCCGCGCGACGGAGCTTCAGCGGGAGCTCGAAGCACTCTTCAACGAGAAGAACTCGAGCGGGAACGGAACGACCACGACGATCCCGGCGACGTTCCTGCGCGTGACCGTCACCGTCTGAGAGCGGCGGCGGTCGTTCGCGCCTGCTCCGGCTTGCCGTTGAGCGGCTTTTCGCGCTCGAGGATGAGCTCGTAGTACTTCGCTGCGCCGAAGGCGGCGACGCCCGGCGCGAAGATCTGAACGAGCCGCCAGCCGTCTCGCGCGTGATCCTCGACGAGCGTCTCGTACGTCCTCCGGGCGCGGTCCTGCACGCCGAAGACAGCAGACAGGCGGTTCTCGCCGATGCGGACGAACTTGTACTCGTACTCGGGCATGCTGAATCACCTCCTTCCGACCCGCTCCCAGCATCCCGGATCGGTCCCGCGGCCGCATCGGTGCGTCCGCTGAACGGCGTGCGGGAAAGACGCATGGGCCACACAATGGCCCGGTGACGTCCGAGCTCGGAGAACTGGCGGCGGCGCTCGTCGCGATCGATTCCGTGAATCCGGCCCTCGTTCCTGGGGGCGCGGGCGAGCGGGAGATCGCGTCGTTCGTCGCCGACTGGTGCGAGCGACACGCGCTCGAGGTCGAGCTGCTCGGGGACGAGCGGCCCACGGTCGTTGCCACGAGGCGCGGCTCCGGCGGCGGCCGCTCGCTGCTTCTCAACGGACACCTCGACACCGTCGGCGTCGCCGGGATGGATGCGCCGTTCGAGCCGCGCGTCGAGGACGGGAGGCTGTACGGACGCGGCGCGTACGACATGAAGGGCGCGCTCGCCGCCTTGCTCCTCGCTGCGACCGACGCCTCGGGCTTGCGCGGCGACGTCATCGTCACGCTGGTCGCCGACGAGGAGCTCGGTTCGGTCGGGACGGAGGCGGTGGTCGAGCACGTCCATGCCGACGCCGCCATCGTCGCGGAGCCGACCGACCTGCGCGTCGCGATCGCACACCGCGGCTTTGTCGGCTTCGAGATCGAGACGAGCGGCGTCGCCGCGCACGGCTCGCGTCCCGACCTCGGCGTCGACGCGATCGCCAAGATGGGCCCGGTCCTCGTCGCGCTGTCGGAGCTCGATCGGCGGCTCCGGGAGGGACCAAGCGACCCGCTCGTCGGCACCGCGACGCTGCACGCATCGTTGATCGAGGGAGGTCAGGAGCTCTCGAGCTTCCCGGCGCGCTGTCTGCTCACGGGCGAGCGCCGCACGATCCCGGGCGAGAGCGTTGCCGTGGTCGAACACGAGCTGCGCGCCGTCGCAGGAGACGCCGAGCTGCGAATCATCGCGAGTCGAGACCCACTCACCGCACAGGGCGATCACCCGTTCGTCGAGCTCGTCGCTCGCGTCGCCGAAGCAGACGACTACGTCGGCGCCCTCTTCTGGACGGACGCCGCGCTGCTCGCCGCGGGCGGCATTCCGACCGTCCTCTACGGCCCTGCCGGCGAGGGCGCGCACGCAGCGGTCGAGTGGGTCGACCTCGCCTCGCTCGAGCGCGTTCGCGCAGTCGTGGCACGCGTCGCCGCGCACTGGTGCGCGTGAGCGCTTGTCCACACGGGCGTTGAGCGATTCAATGCGCTGGTGGTTCGACCGCGCCAGTTGGTCGCGGCGCTGCAGGCCGCGGTTCGAAACGAGAACGTTCGGCGTGCCGAGATCGCGTGGGGCGCCGCGATCGGCTCCGAGTGGGCGCACTTCGTCGCGCTCGGCGTGTTCGCGTACCAGGACGGCGGCACTGCGGCGGTCGGCGTCGCCGGCCTCGTTCGCCTCCTGCCCGCGGCGTTCGTCGCACCTTTCGCGGCGACGCTCGGCGACCGTTTTCGCCGCGAACGCTTCCTGCTGACGCTGACGCTCGTCGGTGCGGCTGCTCTCGCCGGATCGGCAGCAGCCGCCTTCGCGCACAGTCGCGTCCTCGTGTTCGCCCTCGCGGCCGTCGTCGGCCTCACGTCCACGTTGATCCGGCCGGCGCTGCAGGCGCTGCTGCCGTCGCTCGCGCGCACGCCGGCAGAGCTGATCGCCTCGAACGGAGCGACGTCGACCGTCGAGAGCATCGGCACGCTCGTCGGCCCCGTGCTGGCGGGCGCGCTCGTCTCGATCGCCGATGTTGCCGCCGTCTTCGTCGTCGGCGCTGCGGCATTGCTGGTCGGCGCCGTCTTCCTCGCCCGGGTCAAAGTCGAGAGTCGAGTCGTGTTGTCGCCGGACCCCGACCGGCAAAAGCTGCGGCAGCTGCTCACCGACGGGTTCCGCGCGGTCGCGCGTGCGCCCTCGGCACGCATCGTGCTCGGCCTGATCGTCGCGCAGACGTTCGTCCGCGGGTGCCTCAACGTGCTGATCGTGGTCGCAGCGTTCGAGGTCTTCGACGGCGGCGCAGCCCAGGTCGGGTACCTCACCGCCGCCGTCGGCGCGGGCGGGCTCGTCGGGGCACTCGGCGCGATGACGCTTGAGGGCAGGCGACTGGCGGTTCCGTTCGGGCTCTCGCTCGTGTTCTGGGGCGTCCCGATCGCGCTGCTCGCGCCTCAGCCGTACTTCGGGGCCGCGGTCGTCCTGCTGGCAGTCGTCGGCGCGGCGAACAGCGTCGAGGACGTGGCCGTGTTCACGTTGCTGCAGCGGCTCGTCCCGAACCAGGTGCTCACTCGCGTGCTCGGGCTGACGTGGGCGCTCGCCATGGGTGGCGTGGCGATCGGCTCCATCGCAGCACCCGCCGTCGTCAACGCGATCGGCGCGCGCCCCGCGTTCCTCCTCGTGGGCGCGATCTTGCCTCTCCTTGCGCTCGTCACCTATCCGAAGCTCGTCGACATCGACCGGAAGGTCGTCCCGTCGCCGCAGCTCGAGCTCGTCGACCGCGTGCCGATGTTCGCGCCGCTCTCGATCGCAACGAAGGAGCAGGTCGCCGCGTGCCTGCTCCCGGTGTCCGTGCCGGCAGGCGACGTGGTGATCAGGGCAGGCGACCCCGGCGATCGCTTCTACATCGTCAGCGAGGGCGAGCTCGACATCGACGCGGGCGGACGCCACGCGACCGCGCAGGCGTCGGATTACTTCGGCGAGATCGCGCTCCTCCGCGACGTGCCGCGGACGGCGACGGTCACGGCGGCGGTCGACTCGAAGCTGTACGCACTTCTGCGCGACGACTTCCTCTCGGCAGTGACCGGCCACTCCGCAGCGCATGCGGCCGGCGAAGAGATCGCGACCGCACGGCTGGCGCGCGCGTGACGGCGATGCTTCCACGCGTCGGCGGCATCGCGGCACTGGTCGCATTCGCGGCCTTCACGATCGGGAGCGTCGCGGGCGGGCTCGCGCAGCCGAACGCGTACAGCTTCGCCAACGACGACATCTCGGATCTGGGAGCAGTCACCGCGAACAGCGCGTGGCTCTACAACCAGGTCACGGCGAACCTGTCCGGGATCCTCATCGCCCTCGTCGGGCTCGCGCTCTGGCGCGTTCTGAGCCCGGACCTCGTCGGCCGGATCGGTGCGGCCGCACTCTTCGCGACCGGCGTCAGCTACTTCTTCGACGGCATCTTCCGGCTCGACTGCCGCGGCATCGACGCCGGCTGCAAGAACGTCTCGTGGCACGCGCACGCCCACAAGACCGAGTCGGCCATCAGCGCGGCGCTCCTCCTCGGCACGCCGTTCATCCTCGCCTTCGCCTTCCGGCGCAACCCCCAGTGGCGCGGCGCGTGGCTGCCGACGCTCCTCTCGGTGCCGGTGGCGTTCGCGGTCGGCATCGGCTTCTCGGCGCTCGGCAGCGCCGCAGCGCAGCGGGCGACGACGTGGACGTGGTTCGTGTGGATCGCGTTCATCGGCGTGTGGCTGCTCCGTCAACCTAGACCGGCCTCGCCGCCGCCCGTCGGTGCACAAGGGCCGCGAACAGCGGCGTAGCGAGCACGATCCCGAGCCAGGCGAGGCTGACGGTGGGTCGCAGGACGCTCGGGATGGTGACGCTCGTCCAACCTCGCTTCACCACCTGCTCGTACCAGGCGTCGTTGGCGATGTTGGCGAGGCCGTATGTGATCTCGAGCCCGAGGTAGAGCGTGACGAACGCGGCGAGCGTGGAGTTCTGCGCGCGGCGAAGCGCGGGAATCGTCGCGAGCGCCGCGATGACGAGCAAGAGCCCGTCCATGCCGTGATGGTGTCCGTGATGGACGGCCGGATGGCCGTCCACGACCTTGCCGGTGAGGAAGACCGAGCCGAGCAGCGGAACGCGGTCGAGGAAGAGCCCGAGGTCGGCGCAGAACCACGGCGATGCGAGGACGAGCAGCGCGGCGAGCACGACACCGAGGACGACGTCGACGTGCGCGGGCAGGGCGAAGAGCCCGGCGCGCGCGGCGAGGGCGGCGGTGAGCACGACACCGGCCGCTGGAAGGGCGTTGATCGCCTTCGCGTCGAGATTCGCCTGATCGACGACACCGGGCCAGAACACGACGGCGCAGAGCCCGGCTGCGACGATCGCCAGGGCGAACGCGAGCCGGTCGTCGCGCGACCGATCGGCGACGAGGACGGCAAGCGGCAGCGCGGCGAGGGCGACCGGGAAGTTGAGGAACACGAGCGCGCGGCCGAGCCCGGCGGCCACTCCGGTTCCGCTCACGTGGTAGAGCTGCGACGGCGGCAACCGTGCGTACGTGACGACGATCTCGACGGCGACCACGAGGAAGATCGCCCATACAGCGCCGACTGGGATGGTCAGCACGCGCCGTCCCACGACCTTGACCTTAGAGCGCCGCGGGCGCGATGACCAGGAGGGGCGCTCGAAACGAGCGCCCCTCCTCGACTTGCAGTTAGAAGTTGCCCTTCCCGGTCACCACGTCTTCCTGGTTGATCGGCGTCGGCACGAACTGGAACCCGTAGAACCAGACAACGCTCTGCTTGTTGTTGCTGTCGGTCCAGAACGCATGGAACACGTTGTCCGAGCCCACGGCAAGGTCGGTGTAATCGCCGAAGAAGCCGCCGCCGAACCCGTTCCGCGTGTTGATCGGGTGCGTGCTGACGGTCTGCGTGACACCGGTCGTCACGTCGCGAACGACGTAGTCGAGCCGTGTGTTGTGGACGTAGTTGCCGAGCGTCGTGCAGTTGATCCGGCCCTCCGGCGGAGGGGGACCTGCTGCACACGTCTGCCACGGCGAGACGACGTCGCCGCGGTACGCGCCGAGGTACACGTTCCCGTTCGGCCCCGCACCGGCTGCGGGGAAGATGTCCTCGACCGCCCCCGCCGGCGACGGCGCGTTCAGGGTGCCGCCACCCGGCTGGGCGACGGGATAGCCGATCGGCGTGCGGGTCGCCGCGGCGAAGACGTGGGCCGGCGCGCTCCAGGTGGAGCCCCCGTCGGTCGACTTGCTGTAGACGGCGACGCTCCCGTCGGCCGTCTGGGTCGTCCACGTCGCGTAGACGTCGCCGTTCGGCGCAACGGCCGCCGCCGGATAGCTGTTGTTGCGGAACGCCGTGTTCGCCAGGAGATGGCTGTTGTCGACGGTGGAGATCGCCACCGGCTTGCTCCACGTCGCCCCGCCGTCGCTCGACTTGACCATGTACGTCGAGTTGAGCGAGGCGAGCCGCGTCGAGCCGGACCAGAAGACGTAGAGCGTCCCGTCCGGCCCGACGACCGGGCGCGACCCCTGGCCGTAGAGGACGTTGCCCGAGATCAGCTTCGGGGCGGTGAACGTCGCGCCGCCGTCACTCGAGGAGACGAACGCGATCGGCGACTGCACGTAGTTGCCGTTGTGTGCATTGAAGATGAACCGCGTCCAGGTGACGTAGATCCGATCCTGGAACGGACTCCCGTTGTGCGAGTCGACGGCGATCCACTCCTTGTCGTTCAGCGTGGACGGCGAGGTCGTCTGGTTGATGAAGGTCGGCGCCCCCCAGCTGAGATTGCCGCCGGTGAACGTCCCCTTGCTCACTTCGACCGTGTTCGGCGCGCTCGTGCGGTTGAAGCCGAGACCCGCATAGAAGACGTGGCCCTTGCTGTCGAACGCGACCGCCGGGTCGCCGCCGGCGTCGTACTGGCCGCCGGCAAGGCGCGTGACACCCGGGATCAGCGTGCCGAGGTGCGCAGGATCGGTTGCGGTGCAGCACCACGTCTGCCCGCCGTCGTTCGAGAAGTACGTGCCGGAGTAGCCGTCCGCCAGCGCGCTGCATGGCGTGCCGGAGATGGTGCACGACCACGTCCGTGCGACGTAATCGTTGGCGCCGCCGACGATGCGGTTCGGGTTGTTCGGGTCGACCGCGATCGACGTCTCGTTCTGCGGCGCGGCTGCTGTGTCCGGGTTGGCGGTCACGTTCGGCGGCTGAACGGTCGTCCCGTCGAGCGGGCTCGAGAGCACGAACGCCGGAGTGATCGGCGGCCCGCCCGGCGGCGGCGCGTCTTCCGCCTCCGCCTCTTGCTCAATGAACGCGGAGAAGCGAATCTGCAGGCCTGCGCTGCCGTACAGGGACGCGACCTTTCCGGAAAGCGTGTTGATGTCGTATTTCGCCGGCGTGGCCGCCGAAGCCGATCCGGCCACCACGACGACGGTCGCCGCGCAAAGCGCAGCAAGCGTGACGAGAGGCAAACGCCAATGTCCCACCGATATCTCCCTCCCCCTCGACGGGTGCTCTATCCCCGCCGCGTTGTGTTGGTGCGTATATATCGCACTCGGAACGCAAGCGGGTCGAAGCTCATCGAGCCCGTGCGCCGTGGCAGCCCTTCCACTTGCGGCCGGAGCCGCAGGTGCAGGGATCGTTGCGCCCGCGACGCGCGTCCTCGGCCGCGTAGAGCTGCACGACCTGCGCCGGCGCACCACCGCTTCGCCTGCTCCGCCATGAAGCGCATCGGCCGGTCGACGTGGTGGAAGAAGTCCTTGTAGCCGGCGCAGAGGTAGTTCAGCCCGGGATCGCCGTCAGGCGTCTCGGTGAAGCGGTCCTTCGGGCAGCCGCCGTGGCAGGCGAAGCGGACGTCGCAGTCCAGGCAGTACTGCGGGAGCGTCTCGCGCTTGTCGAGCCCGAACTGCCGCTGCTTCGGCGACGAGACGAGCTCGAGCATGTGCCGCTCGTTGATGTTCCCGAGCCTGTACCGCGGCTCCACGAAATGGTCGCACGCGTAGAGGTCGCCGGTGTGCTCCAGCGCCAGCGCGAGACCGCAAGTCTCCGAGTGGATGCAGAGCCCGGGCGGCTCTCCGGCCCAGTTGGCGAGCGCGACGCCGAACATCTGCACGTAGACCTCCCCCACGTCGCCTCGCACCCACTCGTCGAAGACGTCGATGAGGAAGCGCCCGTACTGCCGCGCCGTCACCGAGCGGTTGGTGACGCGTGTTCCCGCCTGTGTGTAGAGCGGCCGGTCGCGCCAGGAGCTCCACGGCACCGCCCCGTCCTCTTCGGCCTCGGCGACCCGCTCGATGATCGGGATGAACTGGATGAAACGCGCGCCGCACTCGGTCGCGCAGGAAGCGGTAGACGTCGTGTCCGTGCTCGGCGTTCGCGGCGTGGATCGTCGTCAGCGCGTTCCACTCGACACCGGCGTCCGCGAGATAGCCGAGGCCGCGCATGACCTGATCGAACGAGCCTTTGTCGCCCTTGTTGACGCGGTACGCATCGTGCAGCTCCCGCTGCCCGTCGACCGAGAGCCCGACCAGGAAGTCGTGCTGCTTGAAGAACGCGGCCCACTCCTCGTCGAGAAGCGTCCCGTTCGTCTGCAGCGTGTGCGCCGCCCGCTGGCCCGGCTGCAGGTACTGCTGCGCCAGCTCGACCGAGCGGCGGAAGAAGTCGAGCCCCATCAGCGTCGGCTCGCCGCCCTGCCACGCGATCGTCACCTCCAGGGCCGCACCCGAGTCGTGATCTCTGCTCGGCGCTGGCGCTGGCCTCCTTGCGGTATCGTCCCCGCTCGACGGCAACGTGAGAGGCGGTGGGGCCTGTGCTCCATCTGCGGCCTCAATTCGTTGCTGCGGCATCGAGTCGCGGGGGTTTTGCCGCCGCCATAGTTGCACTTTGCCTTGCGGCGTCGCCGGCTTCGGCAGGTGTCCAGCATTCGTCGCTGCAGAACGCACGCTTCGGATTCGCCGCGGGCGGCAACCTCCACAACCTGGCGCCGGCCGAGCTCGACCGTTACCTCGACGGTGTGCGTGCAGCGCACGCCGGCTGGGTTCGTGTCGACGTGAACTGGAGCGTCATTCAGTACCGCGGACGCGACACCTACAACTGGGAGCCGTTCGACAGAGTCGTGAACGGCATCACGTCTCGCGGCATGCACGTGCTCGCCGGGATCCTCTACACGCCGCCGTGGGCGCGCCCGCCCGGAACACCGGCCACCACGCCGCCGACGAGCCTCGCGGACTACGCAGCGTTCGCGCGGGTCGTGGCTGGACGGTATGCGCCGCTTGGAGTCCACGCCTACGAGATCTGGAACGAGCCGAACATCCCGGACTTCTGGTCTCCGCGACCCGACCCGGCACGCTACACGCAGCTCCTGAGGCTCGCCTATGCGGCGGTGAAGAGCGTCGACCCCTCGGCCACGGTGCTGAGCGGCGGCCTCTCTCCGCACGGGTTCTTCGGTCAAGTCGACGAGGGAGGGATGAACCCGCTGACCTTCCTCGAGCGGATGTACGCGGCAGGCGCTCGCGGCTCCTTCGATGCCCTCGCCTGGCATCCGTTCAACTTCCCGTGGGGGCTCGGCTTTGCCAGGTGGAGCGCGTGGTCACAGCTGACGCGGACGACGCCGAGCGCGCGGAGCGTCCTGCGCGCACACGGCGACGGCGCAAAGAAGATCTGGGCGACCGAGTTCGGCTTCCCGACGGGCAACACGTCGCGCGAGGTGTCGGAGGCGAAGCAGGCGCGACTGCTCGAGAAGTCGTTGCACGACCTGGTCGGGAGATCGTGGGCCGGCCCCGCGTTTGTCTACAGCTACCGTGACAGCGGCACGAACGACCGCGACGTGCTGGACAACTTCGGCGTCGTCCGTTACGACTACTCGCCGAAGCCGGCGTACCGCGTCTTCCAGCGCGTGGCTGCTGCTCCGCACTAGAACAACTGGCGCATCATCAGGATCCGAACGAGCCGCCAGCTCGTCCGCGCGAGCCGCGTCCGGCACGACGTACTGCGGCTCGGTGAACGGCGTCCTCGCGGGTCCTGAGATGACCTTCCGTCCGGTGCGGCGACCGCCTTCGCGACCCAGATGTCGTGCGCGTGCAACAGGCCGGGGCGGAAGCGCTCGCGCAGGAACTTCGCCTGCTGCTCGTCCCCCGCTCTGAACGCAGCGAGCCATTGCAGCCACACCGCGGTGTCGAGCTGCTCCGTGCGCGTCGCGTGGTTCGTCGCCTGGACCGCCTGGCTGCGGGGGACCGACCTAGTCGGGAAGGTTTCCGGGCACCATAAGGGGCGCGAGCGGACAGCGGAAGGAGGCGTGGCATGGCAGCGAGCGCTGAGGCCGGGGGCGGAACACTGCTCGAACGCGCCGCGCAGCTGCTCGAGGCGAATTCCCGCGAGGCGCTCGCGGATGGACGGCTGTACCGGTACACCGTTCCCTCGCCGGCGCGCTACCTCTTCCAGTGGCACTGGGACTCGTGCTTTCACGCGATCGTCTGGGCCGCGATCGACGTCGCGCGTGCACGCGACGAGCTTCGTGCGCTTGTCGCGCGACAGACGGCGGCGGGTCTGCTTCCGCACATCAACTACTGGCAGGCGGATCTGATCAAGCGAACGGGCGCGCCGTACCTCGAGTCGTCGGGCTTCGACTGGTTCGTGCCGGGTCGCAAGCCGCGGGCGAGCGCGTTGATGCAGCCGCCGGTCGTTGCGCAAGCGCTCGAGGCAGTCGTCGCAGCGGGCCAGGACGATCGCTTCCTGCAGGAGCTGCTCCCGTCGGTGGCGCGCCACTACCGCTACCTCGCGACGGCGCGTGATCCCGACGGCGACGGGCTCATCTCGATCATCAGCCAGTTCGAGAGCGGCCTCGACTTCAGCCCGCTCTACGACCCGAGCCCCGGAACCGTCGACCCGTCACCAGGTCGGCTGCGCACCCGCGCACGCCTCGCGCAAGGGCTCAACAAGCTCTGCAACCAGCGCCCCGAGCTCGCCCTGCGCATCAATCCCTTGCAGTGGGAGGACGTTCTCGTCAACAGCATCTACGTCGACGGGCTGGCAGCGCTCGCGCGACTCGCCCGGCGTGGCGGCAATGATCAGCTCGCCTCATGGGCCGACACGCGCGCCCGCGACGGCCTCGAGTCGCTCCTCGATCGCTGCTACGACGAGCGGCGCGGGCTCTTCTTCAGCCTTGCCGGGCGGGCGAAACGGCGGGTGGAGGTGAAGACGATCGTCTCGCTCGTGCCGCTCCTGGTCGAGGCGCTGCCCCGCGAGGTCGCGGCGCGTCTCGTGGAGCATCTCGCCGATCCGAGCGAGTTCTGGCCGCCGTACCCCGTACCGTCCGTCGCGCTCGACGAGGCCAGCTTCATCCCGACTGCGGAGCTGCACGGCGAGCGCTGCATCTGGCGCGGCCCCTGCGCGCCGAACACGAACTGGCTGCTCGCTCGTGGCCTCCGCCGGCACGGCTACGACGACCTCGCGGACGAGCTCGCCGCGCGGAGCCGCGAGCTGGCCGAGCAGGGCGGCTTCAACGAGTTCTACAACCCGCTGACGGGCGCACCTGTCGGCGCGCCGCAGTTCGGTTGGGGCACACTCGCAGCGGTCATCTAGGTGACGACGTTCCTGGGACACGACGGATGGCGGTGGCTCGTAGAGCCGCCTGCTTGGCGCGCCGAAGCGGATCGCCTGACCTGGACATGTCAGGGAGACACCGACCTCTGGAGGATCACCGAGGGTGTGCAGTCGAAGCACCACGCGCCGGCGTTCGTCGTCTCGGCGAGCGGCGACTTTCGGTTCGAGGCGACGTTCGACGCGTCGCTTGCGGACATCTACGACCAGGTCGGGGTCCTGGTGCAGGCAAACGAGCGCCGGTGGCTGAAGGCGGGAGCCGAGCTCGACGGCGGTCTCTGGTTGAGCGCGGTCCACACCCACGACGAGTCGGACTGGTCACGCGAGCCGTTGGGTGCGTTGCCGCTCGAGCTCGCCGTCGAGCGGCGGGCCGACTCCGTCTCCTGCTTCGTGCGCGAGGAAGGGAGCTGGCGCAGCTTCCGCGTCCTCTACCTTTCGGGGCCGATCGAGGTCGGGCCCTATTCGTGCGCTCCGAAGGGCGGCGGCTTCGAGGCGGTGATGCGGTCTAACGCACCTCCTTGAACGCAGCCCGCAGCTCGCCCGCGAAGAGCTCGGGCTCCTCCCACGCCGCGAAGTGCCCGCCCTTCTCGACCTCGTTGAAGTAGACGACGTTCGAATAGGACTTCTCGACCCAGCTCCGCGGCGTCCGCCAGATCTCGCCCGGGAACGTCGTGAAGGCAACCGGGATCCGAACGTCCGGCGGCAGCGCCTGGCCGGCGCCTGGAGCATCCGGCCCGTAGGCCTCCCAGTACGACCGGGCCGCGGAAGCGCCCGTGCCGGTCAGCCAGTAGAGCGTGATGTTGTCGAGGATGTTGTCCCGGGTGAGGTTGCCCGACGGCCGGTCGTCGAGGAAGGCGCCGGCGATCTTGTAGTAGGCGTCGGTGTCGTGGTCGATCATCCACGCCGCCAGAGAAACGGGTGAATCCAGCAGCGCGTAGCCGATCGTCTGCGGCCTGGTGGCCTGCTCGACGAAGTAGCCGTTGCCGCTCGTCTGGAACGTCTTGATCGCAGCAAGTGCAGCCTGCTCCTGGTCGCCATCCGCCGGCAGCGCCGCGGGGTCGTTCAGCGCCGGGACAAGGAGGTTGGTGTGGATACCGATCAGCCCAGCAGGCCCGAGGCGACCCATCGCGTCGGTGACTCCCGCACCGACGTCGCCGCCTTGAGCCACGTAGCGGTCGTAGCCGAGGCGCGTCATCAGCACGGCCCACGCCTGCGCTGTCCGGACGAGGTTCCAGCCGAGATCGGTCGGCTGGCCCGAGAAGCCGTAGCCGGGCAACGAGGGGAGCACGAGGTGGAACGCCTCCGCCGCGGTACCGCCGTGCGCGGTCGGATCAGTGAGCGCGCCGACGGTGTCGATCTGCTCGATGACCGAGCCGGGCCAGCCGTGGGTCATGATCAGCGGCAGCGCATCCTCGTGCCGAGAACGGACGTGGATGAAGTGCACGTCGACGCCGTCGAGCTCCGTCGTGAACTGCGGTAACGCGTTCAGCCTGGCCTCGACGCGCCCGAAGTCGTAGTCGCTCGTCCAGTAGTCGGCGAGCGCTTTGAGCGTCGCCAGCTGGACGCCCTGCGAACGATCGTCGACGAGCTCCCGGGTCGGCCAGCGCGCCGAGGCGATTCGCCGGCGGAGGTCGTCGATCTGCTCGTCAGAGATCTCGACCTGGAAAGGCCGGATGTCGACGGAAGTCTCGACAGGGGCACTCATGAGCCGTAGAAGTCGATGAGCAACTCACGCGACAGTCTCTCACTGCATTCCCGCGACGCAATCGCCCGCGTCGGGTGAGAGTGGACGTCACCAGAACGACATGTTATGAGCTCGTTGCTCTACATGGCGTCCACGATCGGCGCGCGCGCATCGGCGTCGAGGCAAGCGGCAGCGAAGAGCGCCGTCCCGACATCGCCAGTGAAGAGCGAGTACCGGCGGCGGCCATTCGCAGTGGCGATCCGCTCTGCCTGGGCGAGCGCGTGGACGGCGAAGCGTCGGGCGCGTTCGAGCCAACGCTCGTCGCCGGTGCGGGCGAACGCCTTCAACAGCGCGAAGCCGTTACCCGCCGTGCCGTGGCAGAGACCGTGGCCTTTCTCGTCCTTGTGCGCGCCTGCGCGCCACACGAGCTCGGCGCCGGCGAGCACGAGCTCCTCGTCGAGGTAGTCCCACGCGCCGGCGATCACACCAGGTGCGCCGGTGCACCACTGGAGGATGATCCGGCCGTCTCGCGGGCGCGGAAGCTCAGCTCGGGGCGAGCCGGGCCAGTTGGCGAGACCGTCCTCGCGAAATGCATGCCGCGAGAGCACAGCCGCGCTCTCGCTCGCGACGGCAGCGTCCGGCTCGAAGCGGAGCAGAGCGAGCGTGTTTCCCGCAACGCCATGCAGCGTGCTGAGACCGCGGTAGTCGTCGTCCTGCCGCCAGAGCCCGTCGTCGCCGCGGCGCCCCCGTACCGCGGCAGCCGACGCTTCCGCAGCCTCGTCCCAACGAAGCTCGCCCGTCCGTTCGCGCATCGCCAAAGCGGCGAGGAGCGTCCCCGGCGCTCCCCAGCTGAGGTCGTCCGTCTGGTTGTCGACGTTTCCGCGAACAAGCGCGTGCAGGTCGTCGGCGAGCGTTCGGTCGGAGGTCAGCCGGAATGCGACGAGCAGTGCTCCCGTCTCGCCCGAGATGAGCGCGCCGGGACGGTAGTGCTCATCCGCCGAGAAGTCCGGCGTCGCCCGCTCGAGCGCGACCGCGCGCGCGATAGCGGCGGCGAGGTCGCACGACGACTCGGCATAGCCGCGCTTGCGAAGCTCGTCGAGTGCCCAGATCACGCCGGCCGCACCGACGTACAGGCCGGATAGCGGCAGCGGTTTCTCCTGCGCATCCCACTCGTGCGCAGGCCAGAACGCCCTTGGATCGAACGCGTCGTCGGCGTCGGCAACGATGGCGGCAATGGCGTCCTCGAC
>DATCYR010000106.1:0-2357 GCA_036526315.1 Gaiellaceae bacterium
TCGGCGATCGAGTGGTCTCCTCCGAGCACGATCGGGATCAGGCCCGCAGCGAGCACCTCGCCGACAGTCGCCTCGATCGCCTCATGCGTGCGCTCTGCGTCCGCAGGGAGCACCGGTGCATCTCCGTAGTCGACGATGCGCAACTCCGCGAACGCGTCGATCTTCGTCTCGAGCTCCGGGCCGGGAGGGCAGCTCGCAGCCCGGATCGCGCGGGGGCCGAAGCGTGCACCCGGCCGATCGGAGACGAGGTCGTCCGTCGGCGCGCCGACGATGGCCACGTCGAAGCCGTCCAGGAGTGCCGGATCCTGCGTCAGCGGCGCGCCGCCGTAGCTCAACGGACCCGCGAAGTCCGGCTTCTCGCCATAACGGCGCCAGCGCTCGAGCGGATCGATCACGAGGCGATCGTCGCACGCGCGAGACGCGCGTGCACGGGACTGGAGGGGCGCGTCGCCGGTGCGCGACGCACCCCTCTGCGGTCTGGGCCTAGCCCCTAGACGACCTCATCCTCCACGACTGTGCGCCGACGACCGCCACCGACGCCGCCCCAGCTCGACCAGAAGACGAGGGAGAGCAGGGCGCCGATCGCGCCGACGATGAGGAGGATGTAGCCGACGGTGTGGACGTTGAAGCCCGACGTCGTCACGTGCACGGCGAAGGCCAGAACAGCGCCCACGGCAATCAGGATCAAGCTGACTCCGATACCCACGACAACCTCCTAGAGAGCGTTCCAGCGTTTGCAGACACAGCAACGGCCGAACACGCCGATCGGTTACGCAGGCGCCCGGCGGGACGTCGTTACCAGCGGGAGCGACGGCCGCGCCGGCTCGTGTAGACGAGCTTCGCCCGCGCGAGCGGCATCCCGGTCTGCTCGAACTTCTCGCCGTGGCCGAGTCGTAGGGCGGCCCGACCGACTTCGGCCTGCTGATGCGGCAGCACGAGCGTGCTGCCGCGGCCTCGCCGGCCGGCGCGGCCGGTGCGGCCGACGCGGTGGACGTAGCCCTTGTCGTCCTCGGGCGGATCGAAGTTGATCACGTGCGCGATCTGCTCGAGGTCGAGGCCGCGGGCGGCGACGTCGGTGGCGACGAGCGTGGTGACCTTCCCGCTGCGGAACTTCTCGAGCGCACGCTCGCGTTGCGGTTGCGACCGGTCGCCGTGCATCGCGAGCACGGGAATGCCGCGCTGCGCGAGCTTGTGCGCGAGCCGGTCGGCGCCGCGCTTCGTCCGCACGAAGACGAGTGAGAGCCCGGACTCGGCCTCGAGCAGCTCGACCAGCCGCTCGACCTTGTCCTCGGCCGTGACCGCGACGAAACCGTGCTCGACCACGCTGTCCTCGAGGTCCTCCTCACGCCCGTTCTCGAACCGCGACGGATTCCGGGTATAGGCGCGCGCCAGGTCGCCCACCTCGCCGTCGAGCGTGGCGGAGAAGAGCATCGTCTGACGCTCGCGCGGAACCCGGCGGAGAAGCTTCTCGACCTGCGGGCGGAAGCCCATGTCGAGCATCCGGTCGGCCTCGTCGAGCACGAGCATCCGAACTGCGTCCAGCGAGACCAACCCGCGCTGGACGAGGTCCTGCAGACGACCGGGGGTCGCGATGACGATCTGCGCTCCACGCAGCTTCTTCGCCTGAGGCCCAACCGGAGCGCCGCCGTAGGCGACCCCGACTCGCACATTCTTGGCGTCCGCGAACGACGCAATCTCAGCGGCGACCTGAAGCACGAGCTCGCGCGTCGGCACGAGCACGAGCGCGACCGGGGATCGGCCGCTGGCGGTTGCCCCCTCGACGAGGGGGATGCCGAAGGCCAAGGTCTTGCCTGAGCCGGTCGGCGACTTCGCGAGCACGTCGCCGCCGGCGAGCGCGTCCGGCAAGACAAGCGACTGGATGCGAAAGGGAACGACGATCCCGCGCGCCGCCAGCGCCTGCTCGACGGCGGCGCTCACTCCGAGCGCCTGAAACGTTCGCTGCATGTTCTGTTCGACTCCTTCTGAAATTCGGATTCGAGATCACAGGACCCGAAACCGCCGAAGGAGGAACGAGAGGCTGAATCTCACGCCGACGACCAGACGGTCGCCGCTCAGATCACCATAGCAAGCTCGCTATCAGCCCGACTCACGCCGCAGCGCTTCAGAGCCTTAGAGACCTGCCGTTCGTTGACGGATTCTCGTGCTAGTCATAGTATTTTCATGAGTAGTGACGGTCGCTCCACCAAGACCAGCGCCAGAAGCCGCCGATCAGGATGCGCTCGTCCGCGAAGCGCGGTCACGTCAGCGGCGGCGGCAGGCAATCCTGTTTGCGGGACTTGTACTCCTTGCTGGCATCGGCGCTGGTTCGTACGTAATCGCAGGCACCGGCGGTTCGA
>DATCYR010000107.1:0-52148 GCA_036526315.1 Gaiellaceae bacterium
AAGCGAGCTGCCTGCCGTCCGGCGACCAGGCGCCGATCGGCCAGTTCATGTCGGGGTCGAGGATGACCCCCGGCAGCGTGCGACGCGTTCCCGAGGAGAGGTCGATCAGGACGTAGTGGTCGGCGTTCAAGGGGGCGCCGACGAGCAACCGCTTGCCGTCGGGCGAGAGCGCCACGACCTGGTCCGTCGCGCGCACCTCGCCGAGCGCCGTCCGCTTCCCCTTCAGGGTCATCGCGTAGACCATGATCGGGTCCTTCGTCGGGCTTGTGTAGACGACCCGCAACGGGTTCGGGAGCCAACCGAGCACGGCCTCGTACCCCGGCGTCCGCGTTAGCTGGCGCAGCCCGCGACCGTCCGCGCGCGCGACGAAGACCTCGGATTGGCCCACTGGGTCGTTCTCGCCCGAGCCGCCGTAGTCGCTCCGGTCGAAGGCAATCCAGCGGGAGTCCGGCGACCAGGCGAGGTCCGAGTCGATGACGTTGGCGGAGGAGGGATCGCCGAGTGACGAGGACGAGAGAAACCTGTCGAAGGCGCCGGGGAAGAACAAAAACACAATCAGCGCGATCACCACGGCGGCTACTGGCGCCAGAACCGCTCCGCCTGAGTACACAAAGACGCGCTTCAGCCAAGACCCCCTCGCTCGCGGCGCAGGCGGTGGTTCGTCCTCGGGCGCATTCGCGGACGGAGGCGAATACGTCCTCATGTACTCATCCCCTTTCCGACGCAATTCTCCCTTTGCGGATCACCGCTGTCATCGGGGATCCCCCTGAAAGAGAAGAGAACGGACGTCCGCGAGTGGAGGTAGTGTTGTCCAAGCAGTAAATGACGTCCGACACGGACATCGGCCGGCATTGGGATGCGCTTCCCGAACCCGTCCGCCTAGCCGCTCAAGCCCGCTGCACCGACAAGCAGGTCGACGCGCTCCAGCTCGCGGCCGCCGGCTACGGCGCCCGTCGCTCCGGCCGCATCCTCGGGATCTCGCCCGCCGCGTTCAGGGCGAGGCTGGACGGCGCGATGCTGAAGATCAGGGACGAGCTCGGCGCGGTCGAAGAATGAACGTCCTCGCCAGTCGGTTCCGACAGCGCGAGATCGAGGCCGAGATGCTGCGCAAGGTCGCGGCGATCGTCCTGGAGGTCGGGGCCGAGGCGCCGGCGCCGCGGCCGCTGACGTCGCAGCTGCCGCTCGACCCCTGGCGGCTCCGGGGCGTCCCTGTCGTCGGCCGGCGGGGCGCGATCGGCGGTGCGATCCGCGGCACGCGGCCGGGCGACAGCCTGCGCTGACCGCGTACACGTAGACACGCGGAGGCCCTCGGTCGGGCCTGACTTCCGCGCGCGCGGAGCGTGGACGTAGTCACTACCCACGCGGGATGCCGCGTTTACCGGATGTGCGGCGGGGCGTGGATACGCCATCCTCGCTCTCTTTCGGGCGAACCCCGACGCCGGTGATTTCGCTGCGATTGTTCGCGCGCTTGCTGGCGGACACGCGGCGCTCTCGGACATAGCCCTTCGCCCAATGTGGCCGCCCCTCGCGCTGCTCAGGGGCCGCCCACCGCGGACGACCGACTAGCCCGACGCCAGATCAACGCCAAATCATCACCGAGATGGCCGTGACCCCACCTCCTGAGCATCCCGACGGATCGGGCGCGATCCAGCTGGCCGCGCAGGATCTCGCGCCGTTCGTCGTCGGCCGTCGGGGGGACGAATATCAGCCCACGCGGCCTTCTAAGCCGCGGGTCGGAGGTTCGAATCCTCCCAGGCGCGCTAGTGGCGGACGCCGAAGTCGGTGGTCACGATCGTGACCTCCCGGCCGCCGTAGGTCCCGGGCGCCGTCATCACGTGGACGGCGGAGAGACCGATCTCGCGCCAGCGCGCGGTGAGCATGTTCTTGCGGTGCTCGGGGCTCGCCCACCACATGTCGAGCGCGCCCCCGGCGTCGACGTCGGGCGACGACCAGAGCAGGTTTTCGCCGACGGACCAGTAGTGGCTGCCGCCGATCGGGTAATAGCGCGCGATCCGCTTGTCGAACGACGAGCCGTTCGCCGAGTCATGGCTGAAGTAGCCGCGGGCGGCCATCTCGGCGGAGTGCTGGCGGGCGGCGGCGGAGAGACGAGCCGACAGGCGGAGCGGCGCGAGACCGTGCTCCTTGCGGAGCGCGTTGATGTCCGTGAGCACACCCTGCTCGAGTGTCGACAGCGACGCAGCGGGCCGCTGCGACGAGGCCCCGGCAGGCGATGCGACGACCCAGAGGCCGGCAACAGCGACGACGAAGGCGACGAAACGCACCGCACGACTCCCCATACGGGGCAAATCGGCTCGCGCGCCGGCGCCTTGATCCCTCGAACGAGTTAGCCCGGCTCGATGACCGGCTGCGCGCGGCGGTGCCGCAGCCAGTCGAGGAAGATCACCTGGAGCGAGCCGGCGACGGGAATCGCACCAAGGGCGCCCAGCACACCGGCGAGCTCGGCACCGATCAAGACGGAGATCAGCACCGCGAGTGGCGAGAGCTGAACCGTCCGGCCGTAGACAACCGGCTGGATGAGGTGGTTCTCGACCTGCTGGTAGACGATGAAGAAGACGATCACGACGATGCCGGCGGGGATCGAGTGCAGGAACGCGACCGCGCCGACGATGATCGCCGCGATCGTCGCGCCCGCGAGCGGGATCAGGTCGAGGATGCCGACGATCAGGCCGAGCGCGATCGCGTAGGGGACGCCCATGATCGCGA
Organism: Gaiellaceae bacterium; assembly: GCA_036526315.1. Taxonomy (GTDB): domain Bacteria; phylum Actinomycetota; class Thermoleophilia; order Gaiellales; family Gaiellaceae; genus 3-1-20CM-4-69-9. The sequence continues at coordinate 2,725 of DATCYR010000107.1, forward strand.
GGACGATTGCCGTGAGCCCGCCGGCGATCAGGCTGATCAGCAGATTGCCCGACACGTACCCGCCGACGGTCTTGTAGATGTCGTGGCCAACGGCGCGCCAGCGCATCTCGGACTCGGGGTTGAGCAGCGAGAAGAAGCTGTCGATCCAGTTTCGTCCTTCGAGCAGCATGAAGAACGTCATGAACGCGATCGTCACGATCGCCAACACTGCGTTCACGATTCCCCGAGCAACAGCGAGCGCCGTTCCCGACAGTCCGAAGAGTTTCGACGAACCGCCCTCGTTCAAAGCCTTGCGCGCCTTCTCGACGAGGTGGTACTTCGTCTCGAGGAAGCCGAGACGCCCGCGGCCCTTCGTCAGGTCGTCGAGGTAATCGGGCACCTTGTGCGCGAAGTTGTTCACCTGGTCGACGAGAGTCGGGATGAACAGCCAGCCGATCAGCACGACGGCTCCCACGGCCGCGATCGAGACGACACCGGTCGCCGCGCCGCGCCGCCCGAGCCGCCGTTCCAGCCGGTCGACGGCGGGGTTCAGCGCCAGGGCGAGGAAGAGCGCGATGAAGACCCACGAGAGGACGTGCCGCGAGATCCAGATGATCTCGAGCGTGATGAACGACGCCACGATGATGCCGATGACCAGGAGGATCGTTCGCGGTCGGAAATAGACGGAACGCTCCTGCGACACGCGCTGCAGCATCGCTGCCGCGTCGGACGATAGATTCCGGCGGAATGAGCCTCAGAGGCCGCACGATCGAGCACTCCGCGACGCTCCCGGACGGGCGGCACGTCGTCGTCCACGTCGGGGTTCCGGAGGATCCGTACATCCCGCGCGCCGAGCTCGAGACGGTCGACGTCGAGCTGCACGAGGGCGGTCATGTCCTCGCGGCCGTGAACACGGTGCTCGACCCCGATCAGGAGAGCGAGGCGGAGCAGCTCGCACGGCAGATCGTGACGAAGCTCGAGTCCGGTGAGATCGAGCCGACCGCCGGCGCCATCGAGCCGTTCGCGGACACGCTGCGATGAACGCGACGCTGCACACGAACCACGGGCCGATCGAGGTCGAGCTCTATCCCGACGAAGCCCCGAAGACCGTCGACAACTTCGTCAAGCTCGCACGCGACGGGTTCTACGACGGGCTCATCTTCCACCGCGTCATCCCCGACTTCATGATCCAGGGCGGCGACCCCACGGGCACCGGCCGCGGCGGGCCCGGCTACCAGTTCGAGGACGAGTTCAACGAGCACAAGGTCGACCGCGGAGCGCTCGCGATGGCGAACGCCGGCCCGAACACGAACGGCAGTCAGTTCTTCATCGTCACCGCCGATGCCTGCCCGTGGCTCGACGGCAAGCACACCGTGTTCGGCCGGGTGACCTCCGGGATCGACATCGCCGACACGATCTCCGCGCTGCCGTCCGACGCGGCGGACAAGCCGCGCGACGACGCTGTCATCGAGCGGGTCGAGATCCGCGACGCAGATCCGCAATAGCGGACGCGAGCGGCAGCCCGTACCAGAGAACCAGGAACGCCAGCGCCACGAGCGCGGTGAAGACGGACGCCCACGTCTGCTGGAAGAGGAAGTCGGTGATGACGTAGACCGCGCACGTGATCGCGACGGCGAGACATGCAAGGCCGGCAATCGTCAGCGTGTTCGAGATCACGAGCATGCGCTCCTTGTCGTGGTGCCGCCAGCGCAGCCGGTGGTACGAGCTCGGCGCGATCAGCAGAGCGGTCGAGAGCGCGGTCGCGACGAACGCCGCGTAGAAAACGACGCGGCCCGTATGGCCCAGCTTCGGGAAGCCGTTCGCGAACGGCACCGCGAGCAGGAACGCGAACAGCACCTGCACGCCGGGCAGCGCGACGCGGAGCTCGTTGAGGAGCTCGATCAGCTCGCGGTTGTGTCGCTCCTCCCGGCTCTCGGCCATCAGGGCATTGTCTAGTCCAGCCAGGCCTCGCGCTCGATACCTGCCAGTTCTTGGATGCCGCCGTAGATTGCTTGTACGACGCGCGTTCTAGCGACGGTCACGCGGCACGTCCCATACGGCAGTCGATTCTGGCGCTTCTTCTTGCTGTACTTGGAGTACACATTGACGGTCGACTTGCGAAGCGCGTCGCGAGAGAGCTGCGCAACGTCAAGCCAGACAACCATCGCCGGATCCGAGTTCGTGAACTCCACGTGGTTGCGATCCTTGCTGCCTTCGGCCCGGTAGGGCATGCAGCGCTCGCATGCGACCCCGGCGCAACCGCGCGTGCATCGTTCGACCCTTGACCTGCCCGTAGTAGGCGGCAATCCGGAGCGACTCGCGCTGCTCTTCGGTCAAGTCGATGTCGCGAACCTAACGACTGATGGAAGACTTAGCCGCTCCGGTCCGACGCGCGATCTCGTTGATCGACGCGCCCTCTTCGCGCCGGATGCGTGGAGCCATTTCGCGCTGTTCTGTTTTCACTCCGGAAAACATATCGATGCGACCGGACGCTGAAAAGCGCCCGACCGGGCTCGAACCGGTGCCAGGAGATTGGAAGTCTCCGGTGCTACCACTACACCACGGGCGCGCATGGATAGCGTAGCGCCATGCCCCCGTATTCGTGGGCGCTCCACTGGGACACTCTTGTCGCAATTGCGTTACTCGCGGCGGGGTACTTCTGGACGCAGACGCGCTGGCCGTCCGACACACGCAGGCGTGCCGCGTTCGACCTCGCGCTGATCCTCCTGCTCGCCGTCTACGTGACGCCGCTGCACACGATCGCGATGCACTACCTGCTCTCGATCCACTTCCTGCAGAACGTCGTCACGGCGGAGTGGGCACCCGGTCTCGTCGTCTACGCCGTCTCCCCCGTGCTCGGCGCTCGCATTGCGAGGTACATCCACCCGCTGGTCGCGCTGCCGATCTGGCTGGGCACGTACTTCGTCTGGCACATCCCGGTCGTCTACGACGCCGCGCTCACGCGCCCACACTGGCTGCTCCATCTCGAGCACATGTCGTACTTCGTCGCGGGGCTGCTGATGTGGTGGCCCGTCATCCACGGGCGCTACTCGGACGGCGCGAAGGCGACGTACCTGTTCGCAGCTTTCGTCTTCGGCTCCCCGCTCGGGCTGCTGCTGGCGCTGCTGCCGCGGCCGGTGTACGGCTTCTACAAGGACGCCCCGCAGCTGTGGGGGCTCTCCGACCTGACCGACCAGCAGATCGCCGGCGTGACGATGGTCGCCGAGCAGGCGATCGTCTTCTTCGCGGTGTTCGCGCACTACTTCATGCGCTTCCTACGCACGGAGCAGATCGCGGGCGCGTTCAGCGAAAACCCGAGATGAGGGCGCCGCCGCCGACAACCAGCGCGGCGGCGGCGAGCAGGCGGACGCCGATGCGCTCCGAACGCCGAAGCACGATCATCGAGATCAGCACCGCCCACAGCGACTCGGTCGCGACGAGCGGCGCGACGATCGTGACGCGCCCGCGGTCGAACGCCGAGTACAGGCACGCGTAGCTGACGCCGTATACGAGACCAGAGAGGACGAACGGCCTGAACGCCTGCCGCACGCGCGCTATGCCCTTCGGCCGCGCCACGACGACGAGGGCGATCACCACCGATGCCGATGCCAGCGAGGCGCTCGCCGCGACGAACCCCGGCACGTCGCTGCCGCGCGCCGCCCAGCGCACCAGGTTGTCGCGGACAGCGAACAACAGCGCCGCCCCGAGCGCCAGCGCGATTCCGCCGGACAGGAAGGCGCCCGCCCGCCCGCGCTCGCGGACGAGCAGCGTCCCGCCGGCGACTATCAGCAGCGTCCCGACCACCAGGGCAACGTGCACCGGTTCGTCGAGAACGAGCACGGCGATCGCGGCGGAGAGCACCGGCGACACGCCGACGAAGACGGCCGTTCGCGACGGCCCGATCAGCCCGACCGCGCGCGTGAAGAAGATCTGGCTGATGCCGGGCGCGAACAGGCCGGTGACGAAGAACGGCCAGGTCGCGCTCCAGCCGAGCCCCGAGAAGTCACTCGTGACGAGTGCGAGAACGACGCAGCAGACGCCGGCGAGGAACGTCGTGACGAGCGATGCCGCCTCCGCGTCGAGCGGCGGATGCAATGCGAGCCGGATCGTGACGGCGAGCGCGCCGAACGAGACCGCCGCGCCCAGCGCGAGCAGGACGACCAAGTCGGGACGGCGAGATTCGAACTCGCGACCTTCGGCTCCCAAAGCCGACGCGCTACCAGGCTGCGCCACGTCCCGCTGCAACGGAGATTAGCGTCACGCGCGGCATGCCTCGGCACCGCGCAGTCGGGTACGGGATGGTCGCGCTCGCTGCGACGCTGTTCGCGATCAACGGCACGGTGTCGAAGGTCATCCTCGGCTCCGGTGTCAATGCACAGCAACTGACGGAGGTGCGGTGCGCCGGCGCGCTGGTCGGCCTGATGCTGATCGCGCTGGCGACACGGCCGGCCGCACTGCCGCTCAGCCGCAGCGAGCTGCCGCTGATCCTCGCTCTCGGCGTCGTCGGCCTCGCGCTCGTCCAGTGGTCGTACTTCTTTGCGATCCACCGCGTGCCGATCGGCGTCGCGCTCGTGGTGCAGTTCGTCGGCCCCATCCTCGTCGCCCTGTGGACGCGGTTCGTCTACGGCGAGCACGTCCGCGCACGGATCTGGATCGCGCTGGTGCTCGCGATCACGGGTCTCGTGCTGATCGTCGAGCTCTGGCAGACGAACCGCCCGAACGGAGCCGGGCTCGCGGCCGCGGCGCTCGCCGCCGTGACGTATGCGGCGTACATCCTGCTCGCAGAACGCGGCGTGCGGCACCGCGACCCGATCTCGCTGTCCGCGTGGGGATTCTTCTTCGCGACGCTCTTCTGGTCGCTCGTGGCGCCGTGGTGGAACTTCCCGAGCGGCCGCGTCGGCAGCGACGTGTCGCTGCTCGGCATCCTCGCGTCGCGTCACCTGCCCGTCTGGGGCCTGATGCTCTGGATGATCGTTCTCGGGACGATCGTCCCGTTCGCGCTCGTCGTCGGCGCGCTGCGCCGCATCAGCGCCACACGGGTCGGGATCACCGCGATGCTCGAGCCCGTCGTCGCCATCGCGATCGCCTGGGCCTGGCTCGGCGAGTCGCTGAACCCCGTGCAAATATCCGGCGCAGCCGTTACCCTCGCCGGCGTCGCACTCGCCCTGTCCTCCCGCTGAAAGGAGCGAACCGAACTCCCCGCACCGGGGGAGTCACCTCATGCTTGACGACTACAAATTCCCCCAACTGTTTTCGAAAAAGCATGTTCTTGTCGGTTTCCTCGCAGTACTGATCCTCCTCGTTCAGGCCACGGCAGCCCAGGCCCGCCGCCTGACGAGCTCCGAAGCGTCGCTGCTCCAGACGATGAACGCCGTCCGGAAGAGCCACGGTCTCCGTCCTCTCCGGGTCGACTTTCACCTCGTCAGCGCCGCCCGCGGCCACTCGTCCGACATGATGCGGCGCCAGTACTTTGCCCACGGCGCCGTCGCAGGCCGCGCCGTCGCAGCAGGCGCTCACGGCCCGCTGTTCGGCGAAGACCTCGCATGGGCGACTCGCATCACGGCCAACTGGGTCGTCGGCGCGTGGCTCGCGAGCCCCGAGCATCGGGCAATCCTCCTGCGACCGGGCTTCCGGCGCGTCGGGATCGGCTACGCGTTCGGCACCTTCATCGGCCACGGCGGGGCCGGCGTCGTCACCGCCGACTTCGCAGGTCGTTAGAGCTCAACCGGTTATTCGGTTTCCATCAGCGTGCGGAGCTCCGAGAGCTTCTCGGCTCGGAGCTCATCACGCTCGCCCCTGTCGATGCGGTCGAGCAGGCGCTGCACGAGCGATGCGAGCTCGAGTGGGTTGAACGGCTTCGTGATGTAGTCGACGCCGCCGATGTCGAGCCCGCGCGCGCGGTCGCGGAACTCGGCACGCGCCGTCAGGAAGATGATCGGGATGCCGCTCGTCCGCTCGTCGTCGAGCAGCTGCGCGGCGACGTGCCAGCCGTCGAGGCCCGGCATCATCACGTCGAGCAGGATCACGTCCGGTCGTTCGTCCTGCGCCTTGACGACACCGGACGGCCCGTCGGCCGCCTCGATCACGTCCATCTCCTCTGCCTCGAGGTTCACGCGACAGAGGAGGCGGATCGGCGCTTCGTCGTCGATCACCAGAACTTTGGTCATGCCGGCCTTGGCCGCAGGTATACCCACTCCGTCGGTCACCTAGTCGCGTGCGAGGGGCAGCTCGAACGCGAAGCTCGACCCCTCCCCCTCCGTCGAATCGACCCAGATGCGCCCGCCCATCGCATTGACGAGCTCTTTTGCGATGAAGAGGCCGAGCCCCGTGCCGGCGGCGCCGTCGCGCGCGGCGGATTCCGCGCGGTAGAACTTTCGGAAGATCCACTCGCGCTCGGCGGCGGGAATGCCCATGCCCTCGTCGACGACGCGAACCTCGACCCGGTCGGCGTTGCGCCGTGCGCCGACTGTGACCTTGCCGCCTTCCGGCGAGTAGCGCAGCGCGTTCTCGACGAGGATGTTGAACACCTGCCTCACCTTCTCCGGATCCGCCTCGGCGGCGAGCGGCTCGTCGGGGAGGTCGATCTCGAACCTGTGCCCGTTGTCGGCGTCCACCGTGCGGACGACCTCCGAGACGACGGACCCGACGTCGATGCGGCCGAGCTCGACCTGCAGGTCGCCGGAGTCGAGCCGGGCGACGTTGAGCAGCTGGTCGACGATCTCCGTCAGTCGCTCCGACTCCGACGCGATGTAGGCGAGGAACGTCCGCCGCTCTTCCTCCGCGAACGGGATGTCCTGCCGCAGGAGCGTCTCCGCGAACCCGTAGATCGACGTCAACGGCGTGCGCAGCTCGTGCGAGACGGCCGCGACGAAGTCGGACTTCACCTGCTCGACCATCCGGTCGGCCGAGATGTCGCGGAACGCAAAGATGCGGCCTGCGACGGCGCCGAGCGGGTCGCGCATCACCGCTTCGCTGAGCGACAGCCAGAGCTCCTCGCCGCCGCGCGCGATCGACACCAGGCGCTGCCCCGTCGGCGCTTCATCGTCGCCGGACTCGAGGTCGCGCCGCAGCACCTGCGCTGTCGTGTGGCCGATCGCCTCCTCCTGCGGCACACCCGTGATCTGCTCCGCCGCCGCGTTCCACAGCACGACGCGACCGTCGCGGTCGACGGCGACGATGCCGTCGGCGATGTTCGCGAGGATGGCGACGCTGCGCTCCTTCTCCAGCGACACGCGCGAGTACAGCTCCGCGTTGGCGAGCGCCGCCGAGGTGTTGCCCGCGAGCGCGAGCAACGCCTCCACCTCCTCGGCGCGCCACGTCCGCGGACGACGGGCGTAGACGGCGAGGACACCGACCGTCGCGCCCTCGGGGCCGGAGAGGGGCACGCCGAGGTAGGCGACGTGCGTACCGCCGAGCAGCTGGTCGCGGCCGGTCGGCGGCTGCGTCGTCGCATCGTCGACCGCAAGCGGCGCGCGCGACTGGAAGACGTCGCCGGAGAACGATCCGTTGGTGCTCAGCCGCGCACCGATTGCCTCTGCCGTCCCTGCGCCGGAGACGGCGCTGACGACGAGCTCGTCGTCCTCGAGCGTCAGCACGGCACACGCGTCCGCGCCGAGGAGCGCGGGTGCCTGCTGCACGACCTCGTCGAGGACCGCGGTTGGGTCGAGCTCCGTCGCGAGCACGCTGCCCGTCCGCGCCAGCTGCTGCGACAGGGCGCGCGCCGTGCGTTCCGCCTCGTAGAGCTCGCTTCGCTCGAGCGCCCCGCGCGCCGCGTCGGACAGGTGCCGCGCGACCTCGAGCTCTTCGTCGCTGAAGGTCCGCTCCGTCGCGAAGAACACGAGGACGAGGCCGGATCGGCCGGCCCGCCGGCTCGCGACCGGTACCGCGAGCAGCGCGCGCAGCCCAGCTCGGCTGAGCAGCGCCTGCCACGGCGGCTCGAACCGGTTGTCGTCCGCGATTGCCGGCGAGGCGACGATCCGCTCGTCGGCAGCGGCCGTCGCCAGCGACGAAGCCCCGGCCGGCAGCCCCGCTGCGAGAGGGCGTGCCAGCGCGTCCGGCAGCCGCACGGAAGCCGCGAGCTCGAGCCCGGCGCCGCTCGGCATCAGCACCGCGGCGGCGTCGCCGCCGAACGCGTCCGTCGCCGCCTGGCCGAGCGCGTCGAGCGTCTCGGCGAGCGAGAGGGACTGCCCGAGCATCGCGGCGATCCGGAAGAACGCGGCCTGCTGCGCGATGCGCCGCTCGTTGTCGCGCAGGAGACGGGCGACATGGATCGCGAGCCCGATCTCGCGTGCGACCGTCTCCGTGAGCACGATCTCTTCCTCACTCCAGCCGTGCGGCTCGACCCGGTGGAGCGCGAGGACGCCGATCAGCTCGTCGAAGACGAGGATCGGGACGGCGAGAACCGCCCGCGAGCCGAGGTCGAGCACCGCGTGCGCACCGCCGGCCTCGATCAGGTCGGGCGAGCGCTCGACGTCCTCGACGGCGACCGTGGCATGACGGCGCACCGCGAGGTTCGAGACGGCGAGCCGCTTACCGGACTCGATGTCCGGGACGCCGGCCACGTGCCACTGCGCCGCGATCGGGATCGAGTCCTCCGCGGCGCCCAGGCGGATGAAGCAGCGGTCGACGCCGAGCGCGGCGCCGGTCTCCTCGACGGCGACCCGCAGCAGCTCGTCCACGTCGAGCTCGGAGTGGACGCGCGCGGAGAGCCGTGCGAGGAAGCGCTCGCGCTCGAGCGCGTCGCGGAGCGCCGCAGTGGAGCGGATGCGGTCGAGCGCCAGCGCGGCCTCGCCGGCGACGGTCCGCAGCAGCGCGAGCTCGTCGCTCGAGAAGGCACGAAGACCCGATGTCGTGCCGACGACGAGCACACCGATCACCCGCTCGTCCGCGACCAGCGGGACGAATGCGGCGCTGCGGGCGCCCGTCGCCTGCGCGAGGCGGGGGCTGACGATCGCGGAGGCGCGGACGTCGTAGACGGCGAAAGGCGCCGCCTCGAAGACGACCGTCGAGACACCGGACGGCTCGCTGTCCAGATCGACGGTGACGGAGCGGAACCAGTCGAGCTCCTTGCCGTGGTCGCGGCCGAGCAGCCCGGACGCGATCCCCTGCTCGTGGTCGACGACGTAGAGCAGCGACAGCTCGACGCCGACGAGCGGCTCGACCCGTACGAGCAGCTCGCGCGCGATCGTCGCGGCGTCGTCCGAGCCGCCGAAGGCGGTCGCGATCGCCGCCATCGACTCGAGATCGGGACCGCTGGCCCCTGCCGCGGCCCGATGCCTGCGCAGCGCGAGCAGGCCGACGACGGCCAACGCGATCCCGATGACTACCGCCGCGATATCGAGCCCGATGCGAAGCATCCCCGTGCTCCCGGGTTGGTGTGACTGGGCCTAACGGATTGTAGGGAGCGCCGGTCCCGCTTCCAAAGATGGGCCGTTCGGCCTATTGGCATGCCGGAGCCGACTCGTTAGCCTCAATCGCACTGGGCGATGCGAACCGCGGTGCGTTCCTGGCCTTGCAGTCCGCGGTGAGCACTAGGAGGAGGCTCGTCGCCACCGACCCCCCCGAGCGACGAGCCTCTTCCTGTTTTTAACGGTTGATCGCGCGATGGGTCAGGGCCGTTGCTACCTTGGCTCGCGGTTTGGTCTCGCGAGTTCTACTCGCATCACCTCGGGGATATTGCGCTGGGGTAGAGCGCGCCGTGGAGACGGTCGAGCGTGCGCTTTCCCTGTACGGAGCGCCCGTCTACGTCCGCAAGCAGATCGTCCACAACGCGCACGTCGTGCGCGACCTGGAGGAGCGCGGGGCGATCTTCGTCGAGTCAGAGACCGACGTGCCCCGAGGGGCAACGCTCGTGCTCTCGGCGCACGGCGTCTCGCCGCGGGTGCACGAGCGGGCGGCGGAGCGGCGGCTCCAGACGATCGACGCGACCTGCCCGCTCGTCACGAAGGTTCACGTCCAGGCCCGGCGCTACGCGGCCGACGGCCATCGCATCGTGCTGATCGGGCACGCGGGCCACGAAGAGGTGGTCGGGACGACGGGCGAGGCTCCCGAGTCGACCGTCCTCGTCGAGAGCGTCGACGACGCGGAGGCGCTCGAGCTGCCCGCCGGGGCCCCCGTCGCCTACATCACGCAGACGACGCTCTCCGTCGACGAGACCGCCGAGATCATCGAGGTTCTGAAACGCCGGTTTCCCCAGATCAGAGGCCCTCAGCGTGAGGACATCTGCTACGCGACGTCGAACCGCCAGTGGGCGGTGAAGGAGCTCCTGGGGAAGGTCCAGCTGCTGCTCGTCATCGGCTCCCGCAACTCGTCGAACTCGAACCGGCTCGTCGAGGTCGCCCGTGCCGCCGGCGTCGCGTCGCACCTGATCGACGACGAGAGCGAGATCGACGAGCGCTGGCTCGAGGGCGTCGAGACGGTGGGCGTGACCTCGGGCGCGTCGGCGCCCGAGCGTCTGGTCGACCGCGTCTGTGAGTGGTTCCGCGCCCGCGGCGTGCGGGACATCCGGCCGTTTGCGAGTGTGTACGAGGATGTCGTCTTCCGCCTCCCCGTCGAGCTCCGCCGCGCCGCGTCGCCCGCCTGAGCCCGAACGCGTCGCGCGACTTCCCGAGCAGTACTTCACCGCGCTCCTTGCCCGCGTCGCGGCTGCGGCCGCGGCCGACGGCGACCCGCTGGTCGATCTCGGCCGCGGCAACCCCGAGGTCGGCCCGCCGGGGCACGTGATCGAGGCGCTCGCCGCGTCCGCGGCACGGCCGAGTGCCCACGGCTACGCGCCGTTCGCGGGACTGCCGGCGCTGAAGGAGGCGATCGCCGCCCGCTACGCCGACGTCTACGGCGTCGAGCTCGACCCGCACCGCGAGGTGGCCGTGCTCCCCGGCACGAAGACCGGCCTGATGGAGTTCGCCCTCTGCGCGGTCGAGCGCGGCGGCACGATCGTCCTCCCAGACCCCGGCTACCCGGACTACTTCTCGGCCGTCGCGCTCGCCGGTGCGGACGTCGCCTCGTTCTCCGGCTGGGACACCGCCGGCGATGCGATGTACCTCAACTTCCCGACCAACCCCACGGCGGCGGCCGCTCCGGACGGCGTCTTCGACGAGGCAGTCGCCTGGGCCCGGCGAAACGACGCGTGGGTCATGCACGACTTCGCCTACGGCGACCTCGTGTTCGACGGGCGCCGCCCGCAGAGCTTCCTCGCCGCCGATGGTGCACGCGACGTCGGGATCGAGCTCTTCAGCATGTCGAAGAGCTACGGCATGGCCGGGTGGCGGCTCGGCTTCGCGCTCGGGAACGAGGAGCTCGTCCGGCGAATCGAGACGCTGCAGGACCACGCCTTCGCCGGCATCTTCCGTCCGGTCCAGGAGGCCGGCATCGCCGCGCTCACCGGCCCGCAGGCGTCGGTCGAGGAGCGGCGCGCCACCTACGAGCGGCGGCGCGACCGTGCGCTCGCGGCAGTGGCCGGGCTCGAGGCGCGCTCCGAGGGGACCTTCTTCGTCTGGTTCCGGCTGCCCGGGGGCGTCACGGTCGAGCGGATCCTCGTCGAGCAGCGCGTCGCGCTCGCGCCCGGGGAGGGCTTCGGCGTACGGGGATCGGGGTGGGCGCGGCTGTCGCTCGCGGTGAGCGACGAGACGCTTGAGCTCGGGCTCGGGCGCCTCAGACCTTCGCTATCTGCGGCTCACTGACGCCGTCGGTGGCGACGTCGGTCGCCAGCACCTCCTCCTTGATCCAGTCGGCGTGCTCGAGCAGGTCGGAATCGCCAGCCGGGAGCGTCAGCCGGATCCGGTCGGTGAGCTCGAGCCCTGCGTCCTTCCTCATCGTGTTCACGCGGTGGATCAGCTCGTAGACGCGACCTTCGCGGCGGAGCTCGTCGTCGAGCTCCGTCGTCACCGCCACCGTGACGGCTGCGTCGGCGGCGAGCGCCCACCCCTCGCGCGCCTGGCGCTCGACGAGGATCTCGTCGGCGCCGAGCTCGTGGCCGTTCACACGCACAGCGCCGCTGCCGAGTTGCTCGAACTCGCCGGCGGCGAGCGCCGAGCGTACGGCGCCCAGCTCCTTGCCGAGCTTGGGCCCGAGGAGCGGGAGGTTCGGCTTGACGCGGACCTCCATCGCCTCGACGGGTGCGAACTCGACCTCCTTGACACGCAGCTCCTCCGCGATCTCGTCGGCGTGGCGCCCGGCGCGGTCGGCTCCTTGCACGACGAGGCGCCGCAGCGGCTGGCGTAGCTTCACGCCGGCGTCGCCCCGCGCCTGTCGGCCCAGCTCGACCACGCGACGAACCTCCGCGACTTCGAGCAGCAGCTCGTCGTCGAGGCTGCGCGCCTCCGGCCACGGCTCCAGGAACACGGACTCCGGCGCGTCGCCGGCGCGCAGTCCCCGCCAGAGGAAGTCCGCGAGGAACGGCATCACGGGCCCGATCACCTGCACGGAGCGCACAAGCGCGTGCCAGAGCGTCCAGAGCGCGACGCCGTCGCCGTTCCAGAAGCGCCGCCGCGAGCGGCGGATGTACCAGTTCGACAGGTCGTCGACGAAGGAGTCGAAGGCGCGCATGACCCCCGGGCTCCAGTAGCGCTCGTAGGCGTCGGTCGTCTCGACGACGAGTTGCTCCGTGCGCTCGACGAGCCAGCGGTCGAGGGGCTGGAGCTCTCCCGGCGGCTCGTCCCCCGGCTGGAAGTCGTCGATCGAGGCGTAGTCGACGAAGAACTTGACGCAGTTCCAGTACGTCAGCAGGCGGCGCCTGATCTCCGCCGCAGGCCCGTAGCCGAACTTCATGTTCTGGCTCGGCACGTGCTCGCAGAACATGAACCGGATCACGTCGGCGCCGATGTTCTCGAGCGCCTCCGCGGCATCGATCGCGTTGCCCCAGGAGCGATGCATCTCGCGGCCGTTCTCGTCGAGCAGCTTCTCGTAGGTCAGCACCGCCCTGTACGGCGACTTGCCCGTCAGCGTCACCGACATGAAGCACTGCGAGTAGAACCACAGCCGGATCTGCTCGCGCATCTCCGAGACCCAGTCGGCGGGGTACCACTTCTGCCAGTAGGCGTGGTCGGGCAGGTCGGCACCCGTGAGACCCGCCGCCGCGCCGGTGGCATAGCCGTGCTCCTTCCACTCCGGGCTCTGCCACCCGAGCGTCGAGAACGGGACGATCCCGGCGTCGAGCCAGGCGTCTCCGACCTCCGTCACTCGGTGCACCTCGGCACCGCAGTCGCACCTGATCGGCACCTCGTCGATCCACGGCCGGTGCAGCTCCTGCAGACCCTCGAGGCCGCCGGTCGCGCGCTCGCGCAGCTCGTCGAGCGAGCCGATCACCGTGAGCGTCCCGCACGACCCGCACGGGTAGAACGGCAGCGGCAGCCCGAAGTAGCGGCGGCGCGAGATGTTCCAGTCGCCCATGTTGCGCAGCCAGTCGTCCATGCGCTTCGAGTAGAAGTCGGGCGTCCACTCGACCGTCGCGTTGGCGTCCAGCATCGGCTGGCGGATCTCGTCGGCGCGAATCATCCAGTCGTCGGCGATGCGGAAGACGAGCGGCGTCGAGCAGCGCCAGCAGATCGGGTAGCTGTGCACGATCGAGCCGGAGTCGACGAGCAGGCCCCGACGCTCGAGGTCGATCTTCACCGGCCCCTCGACGTCCTCCGTCGAGCGGCCCTCGAACTCGCCGTAGTCCTCGAAGAAGCGCCCGCTCTCGTCGATCGGCGTCAGCACGGACAGGTCGTGGACGCGCGAGAGCTCGAAGTCCTCCGCGCCGCAGCCTGGCGCGATGTGCACGATGCCCGAGCCCGTGTCGAGGGCGACGTCGTCCCACGGGATGACGCGGTGCACGACCCCTTGCTGCGCCGGCAGCATGTCGAACGGCCCCTCGTACTCGAGCCCGACGAGCTCGGCGCCGGTCACGCGCCTCGCGAACACGGCGTCGGGCTTCCGCTCGACCGCCCACCACTCGCCGTCTTCGGTGAGCCCGTACTCCGCCTCGGGGTTGACGGCCGCCGCGACGTTCGCGGGCAGCGTCCACGGCGTCGTCGTCCAGACGACGAGCGCCTCGCCTTCGCGTCCCTTCAGCGGGAACCGCACGTAGAGCGACGGGTGCGTGAGCTCGGCGTACGAGTTGATCAGCTCGTGCTGCGACAGCGACGTCCCGCAGCGCGGGCACCACTCGACGGAGCGGTGGCCGAGGTAGAGCCACCCGCGTTCGTGACACTCCTTGAGGAAGCGCCAGATGTACTCGATGTTGGTGTCGGAGAACGTGTAGTAGTCGTTGTCCCAGTCCATCCACATGCCGAGGCGGCGGCACTGCTCGGTGATGATCTCGGCGTACTTCGCGACGCGCTGCTTGCAGCGCTCCGCGAACTCGGCGATGCCGTAGTCCTCGATCTCGCGCTTGGAGTTGAGGCCGAGCTCGCGCTCGACGCCGACCTCGACCCACAGGCCCTGGCAGTCGAAGCCGTTCTGGTAGCGCAGGTCGTGCCCGCGGAGCGCCTTGTAGCGCTGGAACACGTCCTTCAGCGTCCGCCCCCAGCAGTGGTGCGCCCCCATGGGATTGTTCGCCGTGATCGGCCCGTCCATGAAGCTGAACGTCGGGCCGCCGCGGTTCCGCTCGCGCAGCCGGTCGAAGATGCCGCGCTCGTCCCACCACGCGAGGATCTCCTCCTCGAGCGTCAGGTGGTCGGGGTACTGTGGCAGCGCCTCGAACATCGCTTCGATTCTAGGGATGGAACAAACAGGGGTTCCGAGGCGTTGTAAGAGGGGTAGGGCCGGTAGGTCAGTTCAAGAAAGGACCCGATGTCTACTGCTGTAACGGAACAGAGCTTCGAGCAGGAAGTGCTTCAGAGCGACAAGCCCGTGATCGTCGACTTCTGGGCTGAGTGGTGTGGCCCCTGCCACGCCGTCTCCCCGGTGCTGGACAAGATCGTCGACGAGCGCGGCGGCGACCTGAAGCTCGTCAAGGTGAACATCGACGAGGAGCAGGAGCTCGCGATGCGCTTCGGCGTCCAGTCGATCCCGATGATGATCCTCTTCAAGGAGGGTCAGCCAACCGCGGCAGCCGTCGGCGCACAGCCGAAGTCGGCGCTCGAGAAGTCGCTCGGGCTCGCAGACTGAGCTGGTCTGGCCCCGCACGGGGCCAGACCCCCAGCCTTTCATCAGCCCTTCTCCGCCATCTCCTTCTCGGGCTTCGGCACGGGCGAGGCGGCACGCGGAGTCGGCTCCTGCGCCAGGTTCAGCACGCGCATGCCGTGGACGTACACGATCGCGCCGCCGAGCCAGCCGCCGAGGCTGAGGAAGCAGAAGCCGATCACGGTCAGCGCATACGCGCCGGCGCTGACGTTCCCGTGCGTGTAGGCGCCGTGGCCGAAGATGGCGGCGAGCCCGAAACACACGGTCGCCGTCACGTTCGAGAGCGCGTGGTAGGTCGCAGTCCACCAGATGGGGCTCCGCCAGCTGATCGTCAGCCACTCGGCGAGACCGGTCAGGGCGGTCGGCACGGTCGCGATCAGGCCGAAGATCAGAGCGATCCACCAGGCGATCGCGCCGTTCCGCTCGGTGATGCCGACGACCTCGACGAAGCCGGCGACGGTGGCGAACGTGTAGATCCCGATCGTCACGTCGGTGAGCGGCGGGTGCAGCGGGTGTCCGGGGAGCCCGCGCCAGAGATAGCTCAGCTTCATGCCAGCGGATGTACCGCTCAGCACAAGCGGTGAAACGCTACGACTCTTGCGTGTCGAGGAAGCTCAGGAACGCTGCGTGCTTCGCCAGGAGGGCCTCGATCTCGGCAACGCCGGCGCCCGCCCAGTCCTCCACCCAGGTATCGCTGAGGTCGTCCTCGATCTGATGGAGGCCGCGCTCGCTCATGGCCGTAACTATCGGCGCTCGAATCGGACGGCGCCATGGGCCGAACGGCTCATTCGAGGGATCCCCCAGTCCCATACTTCGGAGCCTTGAACGCTCTCCTGATCGTGAACCCCCGCTCCGGCAACGGCGGCCCGAGCGCGGACGAGCTCGTCGCCGAGGCGAACCGGCTGGGACTCGAACCGCACGTCCTGCAGGAGGGCGAGGACCCCTGCGAGGTCGCGCGGGCCTCGGACGCGGCGGCGCTCGGGATGGCCGGCGGCGACGGGTCGCTCGCCGCCGTAGCCGGCGTCGCGCTCGAGCGCGACGTGCCGTTCGTGTGCGTGCCGTTCGGGACGCGGAACCACTTCGCGCGCGACCTCGGCCTCGACCGCAACGACCCGCTCGGTGCGCTCCACGCGTTCCGCGGGCACGAACGGCGGATCGACGTCGGCCGCGCCGACGACCGCCTGTTTCTGAACAACGTGTCGCTCGGCGTGTACGCGCGGCTCGTGCACCGGCGCGAGCATCACCGCCGCCGTCGTCAGACGTTCGCGCGCCTGCGCGCATGGGCGGTGCTGATCACGCACCGCACCCCACTCGGCATCACGATCGACGGCGAGCCGGTCGAGAGCCGCATCGTCCTCGTCGCGAACAACGCGTACAGCGTCGACTTCCCGACGGTCGGCGCGCGGGAGCGGCTCGACGAGGGGCGGCTGCACCTCTATCTGCCGGGGGACGAACGCAGGGGCGAGCGCTTCGTCGTCGATGCGGCGGCCGGTGTGCTCGAGGCGGCGGTCGACGGCGAGCCCGAGGTGCTGCGGACGCCGGTTCGGTTCGGGATCGAGCCGCGCGCTCTACGCGTGCTCGTACCCGACGGCGGCGCGTAAGACGGCCGGGTAGTGCGTGAACGCGAGCTCAGCGGGTGACGGGAGCTCGTCCCGGGCGAACCAGCGAACGGCGACGAGATCGTCCGCAGCGCGGGCGTCGCCGCGCGCGCGAGCCGTCCACGCGAGGCACAACACGACGCGGCCGTCGTACGGCTCGAGCCAGTGCCCGAGGAACTCGATCGGCTCCAGGTCGAGGCCCGTCTCCTCGTGCACCTCGCGGCGGAGGCCGTCGAGCGGATGCTCGTCCTCGTGCAGGAAGCCGCCCGGAAGGTCCCACAAACCCTTCCCGGGGTCGAGCGCGCGGCGCCCGAGCAGGACGCGCCCGTCGCCGTCGAGGCAGACGGCCTCGACGCCCGGCACGGGGTTCGCCCAGCCGACGTAGCCGCAGGCTTTGCACTCCACCCGGTCGTCGTGCTTGTCGATAGCCTCGCCGCAGATGGGACAGAAGCGCCACCCGTCCAGTGCACCCATGGCAGGCACCATATGAGCCCGCGCGCCGTCGGCGCGACACAGACGGAGCTCGCGCGCATCGGGCTCCTCGCAACGCTGCCGGGGGAGACGCTGGCGCGGCTCGCGCAGAACATGACGCGCGAGGAGCTCCCCGCCGGCGCCGGCGTCATCTCCGAGGGCGACCAGGGCGATCGCTTCTACGTCGTGCTGAACGGGATGCTGTACGTCACCCAGGAGAGCCGCGGCACGCAGGCGGTGCTGCGGCCGGGCGACTACTTCGGCGAGGTCGCGCTCGCCATGCACATGCCGCGCACGGCGTCGGTGCGGGCGCTCACCCCCGCCACCGTCGCCAGCTGCGACCAGGCGACGTTCGAGGAGTACATCCGGCCGTTGTTCGCCGACGATGACTGAGCGCGTCCTGCTGCACGCCGGCGTCGCCGACTCGCGGATGTACCGGCAGCAGCTCGAGACGCTCGCGCCTGCGCGCGCGTTCGACCTGCCGGGGTACGGCCGGACGCCGCTCGGACCGGACACTCCCGACGACCGGACCTTCGTCCGCGAGAACCTGCCGGACGAGCCTGTAACGCTGGTCGGCACGTCACTCGGCGGCAGGCTCGCGCTCGAGCTCGCGCTCGAGGAGCCCGAACGCGTCGCCGCGCTCGTGCTGGTCGGCTCCGGCCTCGACGGCCACGAGTGGTCCGAGGAGGTCCGCGCGTTCGGCGCCGAGGAGGAAGCAGCGCTCGAGCGCGGCGACCTCGACGCGGCCGTGGAGGCGAACGTGAAGCTCTGGCTCGCCGACGACGCCGAGCCCGATGTCCGCGCGCTCGTCGCCGAGATGCAGCGCAACGCGTTCCAGTTACAGGACGGGCACGACGTGCCGGCGCTGCCGGCACTCGACCCGCCGGCGTCGACGCGCCTGGGCGAGCTCGCCGTGCCGACGCTCGTCGTGACCGGCAGCGAGGACGTGCGCGACATCCACGAGATCGCCGAGCAGCTGGCCGGCGAGATCCCGGGCGCCGAGCGGGCCACGATCGCCGGCTCGGGGCACCTGCCGAGCCTCGAGCGGCCCGACGACTTCGACCGCGTCGTCCTAGCCTTCCTCCGCAAGCACGGCGTCTGAAAGTCGCGGCCACGCCGCTTTCGCCCAGTCGCCGAACTCGAGGTCGGTGAGCACGCCGAGGGCGGCGTCCGCTTCCGGATCGACCCAGAGAAAGGTGCCGCTGCCGCCGAAGTGACCGAACGTGAAGGACGAGTTCCGCGCGCCGGTCCAGTGCGGCTCCTTTGCATCGCGCAGCTCGAAGCCGAGCCCCCAGTCGAGCGGGTCGAAGCGCCCGAAATCGGGCAGCACGCCCGCCAGGCCCGCGAACTGAACCGAGATCGCCTCGCCGAGCGTCTCCGGCGCGACGAGCGTCGGTCGCTGCAGCTCACGGGCCAGCGCGAGCAGGTCGTCGAGGCTCCCGTGCAGCTCCGACGCCGCCGAGCCGCGCAGCTCCGCCTGCATGTGCAGCGGCGCGAGCACGCCCGCGGCGAGGTACTCCTCGAACGGCATCTCGGCGCGCTCGGCCACATGCGCGGCAAGCGTCTCGAAGCCGACGTTCGAGTACACCCGTCGCTTGCCCGGCTGCCCGGCCGGCCCGCCGGGCTCGAACGGAAGCCCGGACGCGTGGGCGAGCAGGTGCCGCACGGTCGAGCCCTCCGGCCCAGCGGGCTCGTCGAGGTCGATCACGCCCTCCTCCGCGGCGATCAGCGCGGCGAGCGCCGTGACGAGCTTCGTCACGGACGCCCAGCGGAAGACGCGCTGGCGCGGACCGTGAGCGTCGAGCAGCTCGCCGGCCCGCAGTGCGACCGCGGCCTTCGTCGTCGCGGGCCAGCTGTCGATCTGCCGAAGCGCCTGCATCGGCGCGCGATACTACGCCCGTGGAGCGCCGCGCCGTCTTCTCCGGGAACCCGTACGAGCGCATCTGGGGGCATTCGCGCGCGGTCCGCGTCGGCGACCACATCTCCGTCTCCGGCACGGCGCCGATCCCTGCGGACGGCTCCGACCCGCCGAGCGGCGCGTACGACCAGACGCGCCTCTGCTTCCAGATCGTGCTCAACGCCCTGGGGGAGCTCGGCGCTGGCGCCGAGGACGTCGTGCGCACCCGCGTCTACGGCACGCGCGCCGACATCTTCGACGACGTCGCGCGCGCGCACAGCGAGGTTTTCGCCGAGGTCATGCCGGCAAGCGCGTTCCTCGTGATCAGCGAGCTCGCACATCCGGCGTGGCTCGTCGAGGTCGAAGCGGACGCGATCGCCGCGGCATGAACGACCAGCAGATCTATCCGCCCTCGATCACGGGCAAGGGGGCGCGCTTCGCGCCGGGCGGCAGCGTCCTCGATCACGCATTCGGCCAGAGCGACCCGTACACCCTCGGTGTCGAGGAGGAGTACATGCTGCTCGACGGCGAGACGTTCGACCTCGTGCAGCACATCGACACCGTCCTGGAGGCGGTCGCGGGTCACGAGCTCGAGCCGGCGATCAACGCCGAGCTGATGCAGTCGGTGCTCGAGATCGCGACCCCGGTCTGCCACACCCCGGGCGAGGTGGCCGACCAGCTCCGGCAGATCCGCGGCTACGTGATCGGCGTCGCGCGTGAGCAGGGGATGCGCGTCGGCTCGGCGGGCACGCACCCCTTCAGCCTGTTCGAGCGCCAGCGCATCACGGCGAAGGACCGCTACCGCGCGCTCGTCGACCAGCTGCAGTACGTGGCGCGGCGCGAGCTGATCTTCGGGATGCACATCCACGTTGCCGTCGACGACGCGGAGAAGGCGGTGCAGGTCGTCAACGGCCTGCTGCCGCAGCTCGGGCCGCTCCTGGCGCTGTCGGCGAACTCGCCGTTCTGGCGCGGCGAGCCGACCGGTCTCCGCTCGAGCCGGCAGATGGTCTTCGCGGCGTTCCCGCGCTCGGGCCCGCCGCCGCGGTTCCGGGACTACAGCGACTACGCCGAGGTCGTGGGGCAGCTCGAGAAGACGGGCTGCATCGCGGACTACACCCACATCTGGTGGGACATGCGCCTGCATCCCCGTCTCGGCACGGTCGAGATCCGCATCTGCGACGCGATCACGCGCCTGGAGCACGTCGTCGCCGTCGTCGCGTACTGCCAGGCGCTGGTGAAGCTCCTGTCGGAGCGCTTCGACCGAGGGGAAGAGATTCCGTCGTACCACCGGATCCTGACGACCGAGAACAAGTGGCTCGCCGGGCGCTACGGCCTCGAGGCGCCGCTGATGGACCTCGCGACGGGGCGGCGCAACCGCATACCGATGCTCCAGCTGATCCGTCGCACGCTGAAGGAGATCGAGCCGCACGCCCGAGAGCTCGGGTCCGAGCGCGAGCTCGAAGGAATCGAGGAGATCCTGCGGGGCGGCAACGGCGCCGACCGGCAGCTGCGCGTGTTCAACGCGAACCGCGACATCGTCGAGGTCGTCAGCGAGATCGCCAACGCGACCGAGGTCGCGGCAGGACCCCAACCGGCTCCCGCGACAGCGAAGTAGGCTGCCCCGGTGCTGGGGGTAGGCGAGCGAGTATCCGACGCGTCGGTCTGGACCGCGCCGAACGAGCGACGGCAGCTGTCGGAGCTGCTCGCGGACGGCCGCGCGCTGTTCGTCTTCTACCTCTTCGACTGGTCGTCGACCTGAACGAGCGAGATGGAGCTCCTGCGTGACAGGAGCACGCAGTTCGAGACGGCGGGGATCAGGCCGTTCGGCATCTCCCGCGACTCGGCCTGGACGCACATCGCCTGGTCGCAGACGCTCGACCTGAACTTCCCACTCCTCTCCGACTGGAACGGCGAGGCCGTGCACGCGTTCGGGGTCGAGGGCGAGTTCCGCGGACATCACGGGGTCGCCGAGAGGTCCGCCTTCCTCGTCGATCCGGACGGTACGGTCCGCGGCGCATGGCGCTACGACACGGCCGAGGTGCCGGACTTCGACGAAGTGCTTCGCGCCGCGCAGGCTTCGTAGCGCTCGCCGTCGCGCTCTACCTCGTCGCCGGCATCACCGCGACGTGGCCCGCGGTGCAGCACGCGCGCTCGCACTTCCTCTCGGGCGGTGCGCCGAGCCACGGCGACGCATCGCCGGGCGACCATCTGCAGACGCTCTGGCACGACTGGCTCGTCGGGCACCAGCTCGAGCACGGGCACGCGCCGTGGCTCGACCCGTACACGTTCCAGCCGGAGGCGAAGGCGCAGCCGAACTACGCCGGCTGGCCGTTCGGCTTCCTCTTCTGGCCGCTCGGCGCCGTCTTCGGGCTCGTCGCCGGCTGGAACCTGCTGCAGCTGGTGATCTACGTGCTCGCCGGGCTGCTGACGTACGCCTGGCTGCGCGCGCTCGGGCTCCCGCGCGGGCCGGCGCTGGCTGGCGGGCTCGTCTTCGCGATCGCGCCGTACCGCGTGCAGCAGAGCGTGGGTCATCTGCTCGGCCCGATCTCGATCATGCTGCCGCTCTCGCTCTGGGCATTCGAGCGCGGCTGGTTCTGGCTCTCCGCCCTCGCGCTTGCGTCGATCCCGCTGTCGGGACAGGTCCATCTCGCGCTCGGCGCGATCCCGTTCGTCGTGGCGTACGCGCTCGTGCGCCGGCGGGACCGCCGCGCGGTCATCGGCACGGCCGCGGGAGCGGTGCTCGCGATCGGCGCAGGCCTGCTCGTCCGCGAGACGCTGATCAAAGGCTCGACCGAGTCCGGTGGGCGCAAGCTCGCCGAGATCACGCATTACTCGGCACATGTGGGCGACCTGCTTGCGCGCAGCGCCGACCCAGGCCGCAGCGAGCAGTTCGTGTTCCTCGGCTGGCTCACGCCCGTCCTCGCCCTCGCCGGGCTCGTGCTGCTGGTCGTGGCGCGGCGCTACGCTCTCGCCGCCGTGCTCGCGCTCGGCGTCGTCGTTCCCGTCGTCCTCTCGCTCGGGACGAACACGCCGATCTACGAGCCCGTGTGGCACGCGCTGCCGCCGTTCCGCTTCCCGCGCGTGCCCGAGCGCCTGCTGCCGATCGCGTGCCTGTGCATCGCCGCGCTCGTCGCGTTCGCGCTGGCACGCGTGCGCCCGCTCTTCGCGGTGCTCGTGATCCCGCTGCTCTTCGTCGACCTGCACGTGCACGCGTACCGCGAGTCGGCGGTCGGGCATCCGGATCGTGTCGCCTACCACGGCCCGGGACGGGTGCTCGAGCTGCCGATCTTCGACCCGAGCGTCGACCTGGGCTCCGTCTACCTCTGGTACGACACGTCGTCCCGGCGCGAGCGGCCCTCCGGATACGCGACGACCGCGCCCCGCGCGGCGAAACGGACGGCCGACCGGCTGCAGCGCCTCGACTGCGGCGACTGGAGCGGGAACACGTCTGGGCTCCTCGACCGGCTGGGCGTGCGCGCGATCGCGGTCCACCTCGGCCTGTACAACAGCATGGACGCAGCGTGGTTCGCGGCGCAGGCGCTCGCCACGCACGGCTGGCACGTGGAGCGGCGCGCCGGCTCGGTGCTCTTGTTCGAACACGCGTCAGGCTCGACTCCCGCGCTCCGCGAGCCCGACCGGACGCAGCCGTTCTTCTGCCAGGGCTGGTACGGCGACACAGGCAGTGGCCGCTACATGAGCGAGACGCACGCGCCGTTCTGGGTGCACGGGCTGAAGGGTTGGACGACCGACAGTCCGGCCGGGAAGCCGGTGGTGCGGATCCACAAGGGACCGAAGGGCTGGAAGCTCGTCACCTTCGACGTCGCGCACCTCGTGCAGGTGCCGGGTCAGAAGCGCCGCGTCGGCGCTCGGATCCTCTCCGTCACCTCGCCGTAGACGGCAACTCCTTCACCGGGTCCACACCAGCACCACGCTCCGCGGCCTAGACAGCGTCCGCGAACCGCTTAGTTGAGCCAATCCCGCTCGGGAAGCGGGCGGCTCTACATGCCCATCGCGTGGTACCCGGAGTCGACGTAGAGGGTCGTCCCCGTCACGTTCTTCGCATCGTCCGACAGCAGATACCCGGCTGCGGCGCCGACATCGTCCGCGTCGACGTGGCGGTGGAGCGGCGCCCGCTCCTCGACGATCGCCTCCATCGTCGGGAACCCGGCGATCGAGCGCGCCGCCAGCGTGCGCACCGGCCCGGCGGAGATCGCATTGACGCGGATGTTCTTCTGGCCGAGGTCCCACGCGAGATAGCGCACCGACGCGTCGAGCGTCGCCTTCGCGACGCCCATCACGTTGTAGTGCGGGACGGCCCGCTCGCCGCCGAGATACGTCATCGTCAGAATCGAGCCGCCGCCCGCCGCCTCCATCAGCGGCTCGGCTGCGCGCGCACACGCGACGAGCGAGTAGGCGCTGACGTCGAGCGCGAGCCAGAAGCGGTCGCGCGGCGTGTCGGTGAAGCGGCCTTCCAGATCCTCCGCCGCGGCGAAGGCGACCGAGTGGACGAGCAGGTCGAGCTGTCCGCCGAAGGCATCGCCGACCTCGCCGAAGACGCGCGCGACGTCCTCGTCCGAGCGGACGTCGCACTCCGTCACGTGCGGGCTCGAGACCGACTCGGCGAGCTCGCGGACGTTCTTCTCGATTCGCTCGCCCTGGTAGGTGAACGCGAGCTGCGCGCCGCCGGCCGCGAGCCGCTTCGCGATCGCCCACGCGATCGAGCGGCGGTTCGCAACACCGAGGACGAGCCCGCGCTTTCCTTCGTAGCTCACCGGGCGAGCATAAAGTCGCGTCGTGCGCGTCGCCGTGGTGACCGGAGCATCGAGCGGGATCGGCGCCGCACTGGCACGCGCGCTCGCCGCGCGTGACTGGCACCTGGTGCTGCTCGCCCGCCGCGAGGAGCGCCTCCGCGCGCTCGCCGAGGAGGTCGGCGGCGAGTACAAGCTCTGCGACGTCGGCCGGCGCGACGACGTCGAGCGCGTGGCGGCGAAGGTGACGGAGCGCCACCCGCAGCTGCACCTGCTCGTGAACAACGCAGGCATCCCCGGGCGCCGCGGGTTCACGGAGATCGACCTCGACCGGCTCGAGGAGGTGCTGCGCGTGAACTACCTCGGCGCGGTCTGGTGCCTGCGGGCGTTCCTGCCCGCGCTCGAGGCTGCGGGCCGCGCCGACGTCGTCAACATCGTCTCCGTCGCGGGGACCGTGGCCGTCGGGCCGTCAGGCCCGTACTCGGCGTCGAAGCACGCCGAGCTCGCCTTCTCGCGCTCGACGTCCGCCGAGCTGCGCAAGCGCGGAATCCACGTGCACACCGTGAACCCCGGCTTCGTCGAGACGGAAGGCTTCCCGCAGGCGACGGTGCTTCGCAGCGCTGTCCTTCGACGGCTCGTCGTGGGGCCGGAGCACATCGCCGACCACGTCCTGAAGGTGCTCGAGCGTGACAAGCGCGAGACGTTCGTGCCGGCCTGGTATCGCGTCGCCGCGGTCGCGCAGGCGCTCGCGCCGGGGCTGGTGACGCGACTGGCGGCGCGCTCCGGCTACCGGTAGGCGGGCTTCCGCAACAGGTACCAGGCGCTCTGGGCGACGTACGACTCGCGACCGCCCGGCGAAAGCTGCCTGGCGCGCTCGGCGTCCTCGCCTTCGCAACCGGCCAGCGAGAGGTAGTAGTCGAGCTCGCGCTGGTGCGTCCCGTAGTGGGTCTGCAGCAGCACGAGCCCGTTTGCCTCGAAGAGCTGGCGGAAGTCGACGTCCGGCAGCGTCCTCGTGTGCGACGGGTCACGCGTGCGCTCGAAGCGGTCGAGCTCGAGGGCCGCCAGCGGGTCGACCGGTGCGATCTGGTCGTCGACGAAGATCTGACCGCCCGGCCTCGTCACACGCGCCATCTCCGAGACGACCCGTTCCGGATGCAGGATGTGATGCATCGTCCGCCGCGTGCAGACGAGATCGAACGACAGGGAATCGAACGGCAGGCTCGTCGCGTCGCCCTCGACGAACGTCACGTTCTCCGGCGCGTCGGCCCGGGCGCGCTCCAGCAGCTCCGGCACGACGTCGACGCCGACGACCTCGCGCACCAGCGGCGCCAGCGCCAGCGCGAGCGTCCCCGCGCCCGTTCCGACGTCGAGCGCGCGCTCGGATCCCTGCGGGACGACGAACGACCGCAGCTGCTCGCGCACCATCTCCACCTGCCGGCGCGCATGCTCGGCGACGTGCTCGGCGTTTGCGCCGAAGCGGGCGCGCACCTCGTCGACGTTCGATTCGTCAGGCATCGACGACCGTCCTGCGTGCTCGCAGCGGCGCGCTCTCGACGCCGCAGACGATCTCGTAGTTGATCGTGCCGGCCACTCGCGCATGATTCTCCGCGAGGACGCCGTGCCCGAGCAGGACGACCGGCGCACCCTCGGGAAGCTCGCGCGGGAGCCTGACCGCGAACGAGTCCATCGAGATCGTCCCAACGACCGGGCACAGCTCGCCGGCGACGCGCACCTCGGTGCCGGTCAGGTCGCGCGAGAAGCCGTCCCCGTAGCCGACAGGCACGATGCCGATCCACGTCGGCTCCGCCGCGATGAAGCGGCGGCCGTAGCCGGCGCTCTCGCCCGGCTGCAGCTGCTTGACCTGTGCGAGGAAGCTCTGCCAGGACAGCACCGGCTCGAGCCCGTCGTCGGCGGGATCGGCGTTGAACGGCGACAGGCCGTAGACCGCGACGCCGCAGCGGACGGCGTCGAAGTGCGACTCAGGGAGGCGTAGCGTCGCGGCGCTGTTCGCCGCGTGCCGCGTGAGGTGCGCGTACGCGTGCGTCGCTGCCTCGAACCGCGCGAGCTGGGCGCGCGCGAAGTCGAGATCGGAGTCAGCCGTTGCGAGATGGGTCATCAGCCCGACGACCTCCACGGGCGGCGGCGGCAGCTCCGACAGCCCGTAGCGCCCCATGCCCGTGTCGAGCTTCAGGTGCACGCGGACACCCTCCGGGATCTCCGCCTGCGCGATCGCGAGCTCGAGGCCCGCGTCGCGCGCGTGTGCCACCTCGCGGCTCGAGCTCGCCGGCCCGAGCACGAGGATGCGTTCCAGGCGGAGCTCCTCGCGCAGCGCGAGCCCTTCGGGAATCGTCGCGACGCACACGCCGGTCGCGCCGGCGCCGAGCGCGGCCGCGGCCGCGTCGAGCATCCCGTGGCCGTAGCCGTTCGCCTTCACCACCGCCCACAGCTCCGCGCCGCCGGCGGCGCGGAGGAGCGTTCGCACGTTGCGTCGCAGCGCGCCGAGGTCGACGGTGAGCTCCGAGCGATGCACTACGCCAGCGTGTCCGGCAGCGCCTCGACCAGATCGGAGGCGACGAGGCCCCGCTCGGGCCCGAGCTCGGCGGCGCGTCCGTGCGCGTACGCGGCGGCCGCCGCCGCGAGCGGCGCCTCCATCCCCTTCGCCAGGAACGCCGCGATGATGCCCGTCAGCACGTCGCCGCTGCCCGCGGTTGCGAGGGCCGGCGTGCCGGAATCGGCGACGAGGACTCCTTCACCGCCTGCGACGAGCGTGTCGGCCCCTTTGAGCAGGACGACGCAGCCGAAGCGCTCGGCAGCCGCTTCGACCGCGTCGAGGCGGCGCTCGTCGACGTCGTGCCGGTTCAGGAGCCGCGCGAGCTCGCCCGAATGCGGCGTCAGCACGCGCGGCGCGGGCCAGTCGTCCGGCTCCAGCTCGTAGAGCGCGTCGGCGTCGACGACGACCGGCACGCGCAGCTCACGGAGCAGGCGCCGCACGAGTCCGCGCTCCCGCTCCCCGCGCCCGAGGCCCGGCCCGACGGCGACGGCCGTCGCCCGCTCTGCCAGCCGGTCGACGTCGTCGAGCGACGCCTTGACCGCTTCGAGCAGGCGGCTCTCGACGACCGGCAGCGACTCAGCGTGCGTCGCGACGGCGACGTAGCCGGCGTCGGCGCGAAAGGCCGCCTCGGCGGCCAGGCAGAGCGCGCCCGACATCCCCGGCGACCCACCGACGACGAGCACCGACCCGGCGCTGTACTTCGTGTCGCCGGAGCGCTTGCGCGGGACGAGCCGGAGGATCTCCTCCTCGACGAGCCGGTGATGCGTCTCCCGCGTCTCGATGCCGATGTCGGCGACCTCGACGGCGCCGGCGTGGAAGCGGCCCGGGGCGACGGCGAGCCCGACCTTCGGCGCGTGCATCGTCACAGTCACGTCGGCGTCGACGACGGCGCCGGCGATCTCACCGGTCGAGGCGTCGACGCCCGACGGCAGGTCGACTGCCACGACCGGCGCCTCGCACGCATTGATGCGGTCGATCAGCGCGGCGGCGGCGTCGCGGGGCGCACCGTGGAAGCCCGTGCCGAAGAGCGCGTCGATGACGACGTCGGCACCGTCGAGCTCCTCCTCGCTCGTCTCGAGCCCTGCGGCCGCGAGCACCTGCAGCGCAATTCGCCCGTCGCCGCCGTTCGCGCCCTTGCCGCAGACCGCCGTCACGCGGCGCGCATCCGGAAAGCGGCGGCGCACGGCGTCCGCGACCCCGCGGCCCGCCCGTTCCATCATCGTCTCGACGTCGTGGCCCTGCTCGGCGGCGCGCATCTCGTCCGCCGTGTAGAGCGGCGCGAACATCACTCCACGATCGCGACTGCGTTCGCCAGCTCGCGCGAATGCGTCATCGAGAGGTCGATGCGGCCGGCGCCGCGTGCCTCCGCCCAGCGCGCAACCCGGCCGTTGAGCGTCACCGACGGCTTCGGCCGGCCGGCGATCTCGACGTCGAGCCACGCGAAGGCGCGCGCGACACCGAAACCGAGCGCCTTGCCGACGGCTTCCTTGCCGGCGAAGCGGCCGGCGTAGCTCTCCGCGGGATTCGGCCGCGAGTCGCAGTAGGCGCGTTCCGCCGCCGTGAAGCAGCGCTCGCGGAAGCGCGGGTACCGCTCGAGCGCGCGACGGATGCGCTCGATCTCGATCAGGTCGACGCCGACGTTCAGCCGTGCTCCTCCAGCCAGTCCGGAAGCTGGGCGATCGACGAGATGATGCCGTCGGGGCGGATCGCCGTCGCCTCGACCGCGTCCGGCCGGAACTTGCCCGTGCGCACGAGGATGGTGCGCATCCCGTGCGCCTGCGCGCCCGCGATGTCGGACTCGATGTCGTCGCCGACCATCCAGGTCAACCCCGCGTCGCCGTCGAGCGCCTGCAACGCCGCCTCGAAGTAGGCCGTCGAGGGCTTCCCGAGCACAGTCGCCTCCGTCTGTGTCGCGTACTCGAGACCGGCGACGAAGGCGCCGGCGTCGAGCGCGGGCCCATGCTTCGTCTGCCACCAGCGGTTCTTGTGCAGGCAGTAGAGCTCGGCGCCGCCCTCGAGCTCGTGGAACGCGCGCGCGAGGTTCATGTAGCTGAAGACGAGGTTCGTCTCCGGCGTCTCGTCGGCGCCGCCGACGAGCACCGCCTCGGCATCCTCCCCGACGAGCTCGATTCCCTCGAGCTCGCCGACGATCGCATGCATCGTGAGCGCCAGGACGCGGCGGCCCTTCAGCTTCGCGGCCGCGGCGCGGGGCGTCGTCTGCAGCTCCTCGTCGTCGAGCTCGATGCCCATGCGTCGGAGCTCCTCGGCGAGCGCCGCCCGCGTCTGCGTCGTGCTGTTGGTGACGAAACGGAGCCGGTGGCCGTCCGCCCGCAGGCGCTCGACGGCCTCCGCGCCGCCGGCGATCGGCTCGCGCGACACGTGGAAGACACCGTCGACGTCAAGGAGAATCGCGGCCATGGACGGCGAGTCTATTCGGGTGACCCGCTCGGTCGTCCTCCCGCTGGGCGAGGTTCGCTTCCGCACGTCGCGCTCGAGCGGCCCCGGCGGCCAGCACGCGCAGAAGTCGGAGACACGCGTAGAGGCGCTGTTCGACGTCGAGGCGTCGGCAGCGCTGAGCGTCGCGCAGAAGCGCCGCGTCACCGGGCGCGCGGGGCCGGTGCTGCGCGCGATCGCGCAGGACGAGCGCAGCCAGCTGCGCAATCGCGAGCTCGCGGTCGAGCGGCTGGTCGAGCAGCTGCGGTCTGCTCTCCGCGTCGAGCGGAAGCGCGTGCCGACAAAGCCCACCGCCGCCGCGAAAGAGCGCCGTCTGCAGGGGAAAAAGCGCCGCTCGGAGACGAAGCGGCTCCGCCGCACACCGGACGAGTAACCCGATCCGCTGCGGGCTCGTTATGCCTTTGGAACCGTGGCGCCGATCTCGGTCACCCTAGCTCCCCGAGATCCGCCAGCCGCCGTCGTCGCGCTGGTGGGTGAGCACGATGCCTACTCCGCGGAGCGGCTCGAGGGCGAGCTCGGCGTCCTGCTCGAGGATCGCCTGCCAATCGTCGTCGACCTCTGCGACGCGGAGTTCATCGACTCGATGACGCTTGCGACAATGCTCGCGGCGCGGCGCGCCGCTGCCGGCGCGGGCCTCGGCTTCACGCTCGTCCTTCCACAGCGCGACCACGCGCAGGTGAGCCGGCTGCTCGAGCTCACCGGGCTCCGTTCGAGCTTCGCGATCTACGACATGGTGGACGATGCGCTCGTAGCTGCGCGTGCCGGGGCTAACGGAGGTTCCGTCCGGTCCGCCGCGTAGTCTCCGCGACGTATGGATCACGATCCGCTGCGCCGCGGCTTCGCCGAGTTCGTCGGGACGTTCACGCTGATCTTCATCGGCGCGGGCGCCATCCTCAGCCTCGACAAACTGCTCGAGCCGGCGACGAACGGCAATGCGACCGCCACGGGCGTCTACGGGAGCCTCACCCTCGTCTCCGTCGCCTTCGCGCACGGGCTCGCCATCGCAGTCATGGTCTCCGCCGTCGGGCACATCTCCGGCGGCCACTTCAACCCCGCCGTGACGCTCGGCTTTCTCGTGACCCGTCGGATCGCCCCGTCGCTCGCGCTCGTCTACTGGAGCGTTCAGCTGCTCGGAGCGACGGCGGCCGCCTCGCTGCTGCGCTGGTTCTACCCCGAGAGCGTGCGCGCAGCCACACACCTGGGCGCGCCGGCGCTCGGCAGCGGCGTCAGCGTCTGGCAGGGCGTCGTGATCGAAGGCGTCCTGACGTTCTTCCTCGTCTGGGTGGTGTTCGCGACGGCCGCCGATCCCGGTGGGACGTTCAAGGCGATCGCCGGGCTCGCGATCGGCTTCACGATCACGCTCGACATCTTCATGGGCGGCCCGCTGACCGGTGCCGCGATGAACCCGGCACGCGCCTTCGGGCCGGAGCTCGTCTCCCGCTACTGGACGGACGCCTGGGTCTGGTACGTCGGCCCCCTCGTCGGCGGCGCCGTCGCGGCGCTGGCGTACGAGTTCCTGTATCTCCGCCCGGTGGCGCCGCTTCCGGTCGGCCCGCCCGAATCGGGCGTGCTCGAGCCCCGGCCGGGCGATACCGCCGTTTCGTAGCTCGCCGAAACGCGGAACAACCGCAGCGACATGGCTGCGGACAGCGACGACCTGATCATCCTCGACGGGTGCACCTTCTTCTACTCGTCCCAGAACGGTGACGTCGAGGCCGAGGACGCCGAGGGGCTCTTCTTCCAGGACGTCCGCCACCTTTCACGGTGGCATGTGCGCATCAACGGGCACGAGCTGTCGCCCCTGAGCAGCAGGCGCGTCGACTACTTCTCCGCGCGCATCGTCGGGACGCCGCCGCAGAACGGCGACACCGCCGTGCCGGTAGCTGTGCGCCGCGACCGCTTCGTCAGCGAAGGCGCGCACGAGGACATCGTGCTCGAGAACCTCTCCGAAGACCGGCACCGCGTGAAGCTCGAGCTCTCGTACGGCTCCGACTTCGCCGACGTGATGGAGGCGCAGGAGGACGGGAACGGCGAGGGCCGCAGCTGGCAGGACGCTTCGGCGCGCTCGGTCACGCTCTGGCACGAGCGCGAGGGGTACCGGCGCGGCACGGTGCTGACGTTCAATCGCCGCGGGAAGGTGACCAAGAAGCGCGCCACGTTCGACGTCGAGCTCGCGCCGCGGGAGAGGTGGAAGCTCTGCGTCGACGTAACGCCGATCGTCGACGGCGACCGGCACCCGCCGATGCTGCGCTGCGACTCGTTTCACGACCATGCGCCGAAGATGCCCGAGAGCCTGCAGGAGTGGCTCGAGGACGCTCCCGACCTCGAGACCGACGACGCGACGTTGTACCGCACCTACCGGCAGAGCCTCCTCGACCTCGCCGCGCTTCGCGTCCGGCCCGACGCGCTCACGATCAAGTGGGCGATGCCGGGCGGCGGCGTGCCCTGGTTCATGACCGTGTTCGGCCGCGACAGCCTGCTCGCGTCGTACGAGACAGTTCACATCGTCCCCGAGCTGGCGCAGTCGGCGCTCGAGGCGCTGGCGGAGCTGCAGGCGACCGAATGGGACGACTGGCGCGACGCACAGCCGGGCAAGATCCTCCACGAGTTGCGGCGCGGCACGCTCGCGGCGCTCGGGAAGATCCCGCACACGCCGTACTACGGCTCACACGACTCGACCACCCTGTGGTTGATCGTGCTCGACGAGTACGAACGCTGGACGGGCGACACGACGTTCGTGAAGCGCATGGAGCCGCACGCCAGGGCCGCGCTGCAGTGGCTCGAGGGCCCTGCCGATCTCGACGGTGACGGCTACGTCGAGTACCTCAAGCGAACGACCTCCGACAGGGGCCTCGACAACCAGTGCTGGAAGGACTCCTCGAACTCGATCCTGTTCGCCGACGGCCGGCAGGCGGAGCCGCCGATCGCGGTGTGCGAGCACCAGGGCTACGTCTACGACGCGCGGCTGCGCACCGCTCGCCTCCTACGGGAAGTCTGGGACGACGCCGACGCGGCAGCGCGGCTCGAGGCGGAAGCCGCGAAGCTGAAGGAGCGCTTCAACGAGGACTTCTGGAGCACGAAGCGCCGTCACTACGTGCTCGCGCTCGACAAGGACAAGCAGCAGGTCGACTCGCTGACGTCGAACATCGGCCACCTGCTCTGGAGCGGGATCGTCGACGAGCGCCGCGCGAACGCGACGGTGCGGGCGCTGCTGCGCGACGACATGTTCAGCGGCTGGGGCATTCGCACGATGTCGAGCCGGGACGCCGGCTACAACCCGATCGAGTACCACAACGGCACCGTCTGGCCGCACGACACGGCACTCATCGCGGAGGGCATGCGCCGTTACGGCTTCGACGAGGAGGCCGCGACGGTGTGCAACGCGCTGACGGATGCCGCCCGCGCGTTCACGAACCAGCTGCCGGAGGTCTTCTCCGGCTTCGAGCGCGACGAGACGAACATGCCGATCGAGTACCCGGACGCGCTCAAGCCCCAGTCGTGGGCCGCCGCCGCGCCGCTTCTGTGCCTGCGGACGCTCCTCGGCCTCGACGTGGTCGACGGGAAGCTTCGCCCGAAGCCGCTCTACGCCGACAGGTTCGGGAAGCTCGCGGTCCGCGGCGTCCGCGTGCGCGGCGGGCGCGCCGACGCTCCGTAGCCGCCTGCCGCTGCCGAACCGGCGCTCGCCGTCGCGGATCTCGTCGCCGCCGCGCTAATGATCGCGCCGCACGACGCTACTCGACGGTGACGGTCTTCGCCAGGTTCCGCGGCTGGTCGACGTTCAGCCCGCGCAGGCGCGCGATCCGGTACGCGAGCAGCTGCAGCGGCAGCACCGCCAGCACCGCCTGCAGGAACGCGGGCGTCCGCGGCACGTAGATGACGTCGTCCGCGTGGTGCTGGATGTCCTCGTTGCCGTCGGTGGCGATGGCGATCACCTGCGCGCCGCGCGCCCGGACTTCCTGGATGTTCGAGACCACCTTGTCGTAGACGACCTTCTGGTCGGTCGCGATGCACACGACCGGCGTCTCGGAGTCGAGCAGCGCGATCGGCCCGTGCTTCATCTCGCCGGCGGAGTACGCCTCGGTCGGGATATACGAGATCTCCTTCAGCTTCAGGGCGCCCTCGAGCGCGACCGGCAGCCCGATATGACGGCCGAGGTAGAGGAAGAACGGCTTCTGGTAGTGCCGCTCGGCGATCTCTTCGATCGGGTGGTCGCCGTCGAGGAACTGCCCCATGCGCTCGGGGAGGTCGTAGAGCTCCTCGAGGATGAACTCGATCTCAGCTTCGGGGAGCGTCTTCCGCACCTGGGCGAGCTTCAGCGCGATCAACGACAGGAGCGCCGTCTGCGCGGTGAAGGTCTTCGTCGCGGCGACGCCGATCTCGAGGCCTGCGCGCGTGTACAGCACCGAGTCGACCTCGCGCGTGATCTGCGTGCCGAGCTGGTTCGTGATCGCAAGCGTGCGCGCTCCCTGCTGCCGGGCGAGCTGCATGGCTGCGATCGTGTCGGCTGTCTCTCCGGACTGACTGATGCCGATCACGAGCGTGTCCTTCGAGAGGACGGGGTTGCGGTAGCGCCACTCGCTCGCGATGTCCGGCTCGACCGGAATGCGTGCCCACTCCTCGATGATGTAGCGGCCGACGACGCCGGCGTGGTACGCGGTGCCGCACGCGACGACGACGATGCGGCGCAGGTTCCTGATCTCGAGCTCGGTCAGGCCGATGCCGTCGAGCACGAGCTTGCCGCGACGTGCGCGGTCGCCGATCGTCTCGCGCACGGCCTCCGGCTGCTCGTAGATCTCCTTGAGCATGAACGTCTCGTAGCCGCCCTTCTCGGCGACCTCGTCGTCCCAGTCGATCGGCTCGACCTCCTTGTGCTCGACTTCACCGTCGTCGGTGAAGAACCGCGAGCCCTCCGGCGTGATCGCGACGATCTCGCCCTCGTCGATGAGCTGCACCTTGCGCGTCTCGCCGAGGAACGCCGCGACGGCCGACGCGAGGAACATCTCGCCCTCGCCGACGCCGACGACGAGCGGGCACTGACGACGCACGCCGACGAGCAGGTCCGGATGAGCGTTGTGGATGACGACGAACGCGAAGTGGCCTTCGAGCTCGCGGTAGGCGGCGCGCACCGCCGCGACCACGTCCCCCGCGTAGTGGCGCTCGACCAGGTGCGCGACGACCTCGGCGTCCGTTTCCGAATGGAACGTGTGGCCCTCGCCCTGCAGCGACTCCCTCAGCTCGCGGAAGTTCTCGACGATCCCGTTGAGGACGACGGCGACGTCCCCGTCGTCGCAGCCTTTGAGGGGATGTGCGTTCTGCTCGTTGACGGCGCCGTGCGTCGCCCAGCGCGTGTGCCCGAGCCCGTGGTTCGAGCTCGAGTGGTTGCCGCCCGCGGCCTCCTTCAGGTTCTGCAGGTTGCCGACGGCGCGAACGTAGTCGAGCCCACCGTTCTCACGCAGCGCAATGCCTGCCGAATCGTAGCCGCGGTACTCGAGGCGCTCGAGCCCGCGCAGCAGCAAGTCCTTCGCAGGCCTGCCCCCGACGTATCCGATGATCCCGCACACGCGAGCCCCCTTCCGGAAACAGCAAAGCCCGGCTGTGTCTCCGTCCCAGCGTCGGGACGGTCAGCCGAGCTCTCGTCGTACGAGGCCCGCGATGCTAGCACAGAGCTGGGCAGCTTCAACCTCGTCCCGGGCTTCGGCGAGCACCCTGACGACCGGTTCCGTGCCGGAAGGCCGCACCAGGACTCGCCCTCGGCCGCCGAGATCGGCATTCAGCCGTGCGACCTCGTCGCGGACGCCCTGAGGAAGCATCTTCGAGCGGACCCGCACGTTCTCCTTCACCTGCGGATGGCGCGACATCATCCCGGCGGCCTCCGCCAGCGGCCGACCGTCGAGAGCGCCGCAGAGCAGGAGGGCAGCCACGAGGCCGTCGCCGGTGACGTGCCCGTCCAGATAGATGATGTGGCCGGACTGCTCGCCGCCGAGCTTGCCGCCCGTCGCCCGGATGGTCTCGAGCACGTAGCGGTCCCCGACCTCTTCCGTCACATGCGTCTCGATCCCGTGCGTCGACATCAGCTCGTGAAAGCCGAGGTTCGTCATCGGCGTGACGACGACGGAGGGCTCGTTCAGGTGGAGGGCGAGCAGCGCGACGATCTGATCGCCGTCGACGACGGCGCCGTCGGCGTCGACCGCGAGCATCCGGTCGCCGTCGCCGTCGAAGGCCACGCCGAGGTCGAGCCCTTCG
This sequence comes from Gaiellaceae bacterium, assembly GCA_036526315.1. Classification (GTDB taxonomy): domain Bacteria; phylum Actinomycetota; class Thermoleophilia; order Gaiellales; family Gaiellaceae; genus 3-1-20CM-4-69-9. The sequence continues at coordinate 37,768 of DATCYR010000107.1, forward strand.
CGCGTGACCAGTGCTTGCAGCGCACGCAGGTCCGTGGCGCCGCACTCGACGTTGATGTTCGTGCCGTCGGGCGAGTTCCCGATCGTCTTCACCTGCGCGCCCAGCTGCTCGAACGCCTTCGGCGCGAGATCCGAATACGCGCCGTTCGCACAGTCGACGCCGATCCGGAGGCCTGAGAGGTCCGATCCGAACCGCTCGAGCACGTGCTCGAGGTAGCTGTCCGTCGCGACGCCGACCTCGTCGATCTCGCCGCCGCCAGTACCCGGCTGGTCGAGTAGCGCCTCGATCTCCTCTTCCTGCTCGTCCGTCAGCTTCTGGCCGTCTCGGTCGAAGAACTTGACGCCGTTGTACTCCGGCGGGTTGTGCGAGGCCGTGATGACACAGCCGAGGTCGAGCGTCAGCAGCGCCACCGCCGGCGTCGGCAGCACGCCCGCGACGACGGCGTTGCCGCCCGCGGACGAGATCCCGCGGGCGAGTGCCTCCTCGAGCTCGACGCCCGAGGCCCGCGTGTCGCGCCCGACGAAGATGCGGCCTCGGCCCGACCAGAGCGTGGCTGCGCGACCCAGGCGCTCGACGAGGTCCGCGGTCAGGTCCTCACCGACGACGCCACGGACACCGTCCGTGCCGAAGTACTGGCGGGCCAAGCGTTACCGCTTGGAGAACTGCGGCGCCTTGCGCGCCTTGTGCAGGCCCGCCTTCTTGCGCTCGACGATTCGCGCGTCGCGGGTCAGGAAGCCCGCCCGCTTGAGCGGCACGCGCAGCTCGGGATCGGCCTCGACGAGCGCGCGGGCGATGCCGTGGCGAACGGCGCCGGCCTGGCCGCTCGGCCCGCCGCCGTGCACGCGCACGCGGATGTCATAGGTTCCCTCCACGCCGGCAACGCCGAGCGGGGCCAGCGCGATCGTCCTGTGCGCCTGCCGCGGGAAGTAGTCCTCGATCGTGCGCCCGTTGAACCACGTCGTACCGTCGCCCGGCCGCAGGATCACCCGGGCGACCGACGTCTTCCGCTTGCCCGTGCCCCGATACTGCGCGATCGTGCTCATGCGTCCTCCCAGCTCAGCGGCTTCGGCGCCTGCGGCCCGTGCGGATGCTCCGGGCCCGCGTAGATCTTCAGCTTCGTGATCTGCTGCCGCGCGAGCCGGTTCTTCGGGAGCATGCCCTTGACGGCGCGGCGCAGCACCTCCTCGGGCCGGCGGTCGAGCTGGTCGCGCAGCGTGCGGCTGCGCAGGCCGCCCGGGTAGCCGGAATGCCTGTAGTAGCGCTTCTGGTCGAGCTTGTTGCCCGTGACCCGGATCTTCTCGGCGTTGACGACGACGACGAAGTCCCCGGTGTCGACGTGCGGCGTGTACGCGGGCTTGCCCTTCCCGCGGAGCGTGTCGGCGATCCTTGTCGCGAGCCGGCCCAGGGTCTGCCCCTCGGCGTCGACGACGTACCACTCGCGGGCAATCTCGCCGGGTTTCGCGCTGTAAGTCCTCATTCGGAGAAAAGGCGGCGCTCAGAGGCGTCCGCCGGCGGCGAATCGTAGCAGCCCTGCCCGGAATTCGGCCGCCCCGCCATGGCTCGGATGGCGGACGTAAGGCGCTCCGGTCGCCTCGGCCGCGAGCCGCCCCACGGCCAGGATCCTGCGGCCGGCGGCGATTTCGGCCAGGAACGGCCGGGCTGCGGTGATCTCGGCCCCGGTCGGTCGCCGGTTCGACGACGCTGTCCCGGGATGCGTCGGCACGACGTTCCAGCAGACGGCATCCAGGCCGAGCTCGCCCAGAGCGCGCTGGACGATCGTGGCGCTCGCCTCCGCCGGCCCCCGGCCCGTCAGCTGGCGCTCGGAGGTGAAGGGGATGCCGGAGACGCGCGCCCCGCGGTAGCCGGCAGCCTCGCCGACGAGCAGAACGCGCGAGCCGGCGCGCGCTTCGAGATAGGCCTCGAGGCGGCTCCTACGCAGAGCGGCTCCGCAGCCGTACCGGTAGAAGTTGAAGGTCTCGCCGATGCGCGCCGCTGCCAGCCACGCCACGAAAGCTCTCGCCTCCACACTCGCAATCTGCCTCATCTGCGCGGCGAGCGCGCACGCCGCACCGCCGCAGGGGTTCCAGACGGATTCCGAATTCGCGGCGAGCTACGCGGCCAACTCCGTCACCGGCGTCGCAGCCACGACGCAGCGCGTCAGCTGCTACACGCCGGAGATCTTCTACACCGCCGCGCTGTCACCGTCACAGGGCTATCCCGACGGCGGCGCGACGCCGTGCGCGGGCGCAGCGACGACCGGCGAGGTGATCGGGCCGTTCGGCACGCAGGACGTGTCGAACCCGCCGTTGCGCGCCAAGGACTTCTCCGAGTCCGACCTCCACGTCGATCCGACAAATCCGCGGCACGTGATCGGCATCAGCAAGTGGTTCGTCAACTCGGAGGGCTACAACCACCTCGCCGGCTTCTACGAGTCGTTCGACGGCGGCGCTACGTGGCCGCAGCAGGGACACATCCCCGGCTACGAGGGCTGGACGGACAACTCCGACCCGGTCGGCGCGTTCGACCCGTGGGGGAACTTCTATGCGGTCGTGCTGCCGTACATGTTCCGGTACCTGACGACCGGCGAGCACTTCTTCCTCGCGCCCGACGTGAACCCGGCGCTGCCGCGCTCCGGGCTCGCCGTCGCCGTGCGGCCCCACGGAGCGTCGACGCCGGCGTCGTGGATCGTCACGCACAACGGTGCTCCCGACCTCGTCCGCCGGGCGCCGTTCAACGGCGGCCTCGTCTTCGACAAGCAGTGGATCGCGATCGACCGCAACGCGCAGAGCCGGCACTTCGGCCGCGTGTACGTCGCATGGGCGATCGGGACGGATGACGCCGGCCTGCGCATCTACCTGTCGTACGCGGACGCGCGGCGAAACGGTACGCACACGAACTGGTCGACGCCGAAGCGCGTCATGCAACAGCAGCGCGGGGTCGGTGACAACGGCTCGCTGCCGCGTGTGACGCCGGACGGGCGAGTCTGGCTCGCGACGTCGAGCACCGTCACCTTCGGGCTGCCGTACACGATGTCGTTCACGTCGTCGACGAACGGGGGCGTCACGTGGGCGAAGCGCCGGGTGATCGTGCGGCACAACGTCAACGGGTACAAGAACACGACGTTCCGGGCGGCGTTCGGGGAGGCATTCGACGTCGGCACGCGGAAGGTCGGCCGCTCGTATCCGCTCTACGCCGTGTACGAGAGCGCCGCCGGCAACGGCCCGACGAACCTGTTCATCCGCGCTTCGTTCGACCGCGGCAGGCACTGGCGTGCGCCGCTGCAGGTCAACGACAACCAGAACGACGGCGAGGCGCTGCAGCCGAACATCGCCGTCGCGCCCGACGGGCGAGTGGCTGTCGCGTTCTACGACCGGCGCCTACCGTGCCCCGCGCGCGACGCCCCCGAGGCGACGATCGCAGGCCTCATCTTCGATCCTCGCGCGCCGTTCGCTCGCTCGAACTACTGCGTCAACACGGCGATCCAGTTCTATACGCCCGCGTTGAAGCCGCTCGGACACAACATCCGGTTGTCGCCGCACACCTGGGATCCGCAGCTGTCCTCGCCGCATCCGGACTGCATCTGCAGCAACGGCACGTTCCTCGGCGACTACTTCGGCGTCGACTCTCGCGGCGGCTTCACGTACACCTCCTCCGTAGAGACGTACAACGCGTCGGGCGAGAACCCCGGTTTCCACCAGCAGCAGCTGGTCGCGAGGCTCAGGACGCCGTAGACCAGCGCTCCCAGTGGACGAGGTCGTCCACCGGCTTCCGCGCCTGGGTCAACCGGCTGGTGCGGTCGTTCCAGCTGGAGTCGTCGGCGGGCTCGCCGATCGTGATGCAGCAGGCGACGTCGATGTCGTCCGGGATGCCGAGGAGCTGCTTGACGGGCTGCATCGCTTCGGCGAACACGCCGAACAGGCCTGCCGCGTAGCCCTCGTCGATCGCCGCGAGCAGGATCAGCATCGCCGCCGCGCCCGCGTCGAAGTGCCAGTACGGCACGGGCCATTCGATCTCCTCGCCCTCGACGAGCTTGTCCTGCTTCCGGTAGCGCTCGTGGTAGTCGTCCCCCCGTACGCCGACGACGACGAGCACGGGCGCCTCCGTCACCCACTGCAGCTCGCCGAGGAGCTCGCCGATGCGGTTTCGCGTCTCCTGCTCGGTGACGACGAGGAGGCGCTGGCCCTGGCTGAAGCCTGCGCTCGGCGCTCGGCGCACGGTGGCGACGATGCGCTCGATCGTGTCGCGCGGCACCGCGGCGGGCCCGTACGCACGCACCATGCGGCGGCGCGCCAGGATGTCCTGCAGCTCCACTCGGCGAGAATACGCCGTGTGGTTCGCCGTCGCGTGATCGTGCACGGCCACGTGCAGGGTGTGTTCTTCCGCGAGTCGGTGCGGCGGCTCGCCGACCGGCGCGACGTCGCCGGCTCGGTGGCAAACCGTCGCGACGGGACGGTCGAGGCGGTCTTCGAGGGCGACCCCGCTGCCGTCGAGGGGCTCGTCGACTTCTGCCGTGAGGGCCCGCGCGGCGCGCGTGTGGACTCCGTCGACGACTTCGAGGAGGCGCCTGACGACCTCAGCGGTTTCGTGGTGCGGTAGGAAATGCTGATGCGAGACGCGCACGCGAAGCGGCGCACCTCTTTTCGGGTCTGACGCGCAGCGTCAGACTCCGGCGACCTACTCCCACTCGATCGTGGCGGGCGGTTTCGAGCTGAGGTCGAGCGCGACGCGGTTGACGCCGGGGATCTCGTTGATGATGCGGCTCGAGATCGTCTCGAGCAGGTCGTACGGGAGGCGCGCCCAGTCCGCCGTCATCGCGTCCTCCGACGTGACGGCGCGCACCACGATCGGATACGCATACGTGCGCTCGTCACCCTGCACGCCGACTGAGCGGATCGCGGGGAGCACCGCGAACGACTGCCACAGGTCGCGGTAGAGCCCGGCGCGGCGGATCTCCTCCTGCAGGATCGCGTCGGCCGCGCGCAAGATCTCCAGGCGCTCGCCCGTCACCTCGCCGATGATCCGGATCGCAAGCCCCGGGCCGGGGAACGGCTGGCGCCACACCATCCGCTCCGGCATGCCGAGCTCCTCGCCGACGCGCCGCACCTCGTCCTTGAACAGGAGCCGCAGGGGCTCCACGAGCTCCATCCGCATGTCCGCCGGCAGCCCGCCGACGTTGTGGTGGGACTTGATCTTCGCGGCGACCTCGTCGTCGCCGCCCGACTCGATCACGTCTGAGTAGAGCGTCCCCTGGACGAGGAAGCGCACGTCGCCGAGCCTCGCCGCCTCTTCCTCGAAGACGCGGATGAACTCCTCGCCGACGATCTTGCGCTTCTTCTCCGGATCCTCGACGCCCGCGAGCCGCGAGAGGAAACGCTCCCGCGCCTCGACGTGCACGAGCGGCACGTGGAAGTGGCCGCCGAACGTCTCGACGACCTGCTCCGCCTCGTTCTCGCGCAGCAGGCCGTGGTCGACGAAGACGCACGTCAGCTGGTCGCCGACGGCCTTGTGCACGAGCAGCGCCGCGACGGCGGAGTCGACGCCGCCGCTCAGTGCGCACAGCACGCGCTCGCGCCCGACCTGCGCGCGGATGCGCTCCACCTGCTCCTCGATCACCGCGGCCGGCGTCCACGCAGGCGGCGCGCCGGCGACGTTGTAGAGGAAGTTCTTGAGCAGCCCCTGCCCGTGCGGCGTGTGCACGACCTCCGGGTGGAACTGCACGCCGTACAGCCCACGCTCGCGTTCCTCGAATGCCGCGACCGGCGTCGACGTGGACTCCGCGACGACCTGCGCTCCTGAGGGCGGTGCCGTGACGGTGTCGCGGTGCGACATCCAGACCGTCTGCTCGTCGGGCAGACCGGCGAACAGCTCCGACTCGACCGCCGTCATCGCCGTCTTGCCGAACTCCGAGACGCCGGTTCGCTCGACCTTGCCGCCGAGATCGAGCGCCATCAGCTGCGCGCCGTAACAGATGCCGAGTGTCGGCACGCCGAGGTCGAACAGCTTCGGGTCGATGCGGGGCGCGCCGTCGGCGTAAACCGACGCGGGGCCGCCGCTGAGGATCAGCGCGTGCGGGTTCCGCGCGCGAACCTGCTCGGCTGTCACGCGGTGGCCGACGAGTTCCGAGTACACGCGCGCCTCGCGCACGCGCCGCGCGATCAGCTGCGCGTACTGCCCACCGAGATCCAGCACGAGAACGGGACGCTCCTCCGGAGCCCGTTCCGGCAGCGGCAAGACCTCAGCGCCGATAGTTCGGCGCCTCCTTCGTGATCGTCACGTCGTGCGGATGACTCTCGCGCAGGCCGGCGGCGGTGATGCGGACGAACTGCGCGTCCTTCAGCTCCGCGATCGTCGCGGCCCCGCAGTAGCCCATCGCTTGCCGGACGCCGCCGACGAGCTGGTGCAGGATGGCCGCGACCGCGCCCTTGTACGGGACGCGTCCCTCGATGCCTTCGGGCACGAGCTTCTCGACGTCCTCGACGTCGCCCTGGAAGTAGCGGTCGCGCGACGAGCCGCGCGCGCGCATCGCGCCGAGAGAGCCCATGCCGCGGTACTCCTTGAACCGCTCGCCCTGGTGAAGCACCACGTCGCCGGGGCTCTCGTCGGTGCCGGCGAGAAGCGACCCGGCCATGACGGAGTCGGCGCCGGCGGCGAGCGCCTTCGCGATGTCGCCGGACGACGTTATCCCGCCGTCGGCGATGACCGGCACCGTCGCGTTCCGCGCACATTCGTAGATCGCCGTGATCTGCGGGACGCCGACGCCGGCGACGACCCGCGTCGTGCAAATGGACCCGGGCCCCTGGCCGAGCTTCACCGCGTCTGCTCCCGCATCGACGAGGAACCGCGTCCCTTCGGGCGTCGACACGTTGCCCGCGATGACCTGGATGTCCCACTCCGACTTCACGCGCTCGACCATCTGCGGAACCGACACCGAGTGCCCGTGCGCCGTGTCGACCACGAGCACGTCGACGCCGGCATCGACGAGCGCGCCGGCACGCTCCCATGCGTCGGGCCCGACGCCGATCGCCGCCCCGACGCGGAGCCGTCCGCGGTCGTCTTTCGTCGAGCTCGGGAACTCGATCCGCTTCTGGATGTCCTTGACCGTGATCAGCCCGCGCAGGCGGCCCTCGCCGTCGACGACCGGGAGCTTCTCGATCTTGTTGCGGTGCAGGATCGCCTCGGCCTCACCGAGCGTCGTGCCGACGGGCGCCGTCACGAGGCCGTCCGCCGTCATCAACGCGGACACCGGCTGCGACGCGTCGGGCGCGAACCGCAGGTCGCGGTTGGTGAGGATCCCGACGAGCTTCCCGTCGCCGTCGGTGATCGGGACGCCGGAGATGTGGTACCGCGCCATCAGCTCCAGCGCGTCCGACACGAGCGCCTCGGGCGGCAGCGTCACCGGCTCGACGATCATCCCGGATTCCGAGCGCTTCACCTTGTCGACCTCCGCAACCTGCGCGTCGATCGGGAGGTTGCGGTGGATGATCCCGATCCCGCCCTCGCGCGCGAGCGCGATCGCGAGCCGCGCCTCGGTGACCGTGTCCATCGCAGCGGACACGATCGGGATCTCGAGGCGGATCTCCCGCGTGAGCTGCGTCGCAGTCGAGACGTCGTTCGGCAGGACGTGCGACTCCGCGGGGACGAGCAGGACGTCGTCGAACGTCAGCCCTTCGCGGGAGAACTTGCGGTCCAGCTCGACGAGGCGTTCCAGCTGCGCCTGGTCGAGATTCAGACCCTCCATCGGATCAGGATAACGACCGCTCCCGACGGCTCGATCTCTTCTCGCTCCTCGGCCGGCGAGCTCAGGTCGACACAGGCTCGAGCTCGCGAACGTCGACGGCGTTCTGCAGCCGAGTCGCGTCGCGCGGCTCGAAGCGGCCGGCCCCGACCTCGAGAGTCGACGCCGCGCCCGCGGCGACGGCCGCGCGCAGCGAGTCCTCCAGCGACCGTTCCGCCATCCGGGCCGCCAGGAAGGCTGCGAGCAGCACGTCGCCCGCGCCGACCCCCGAGACCGGCTCGACCTGCGGCGCGACGGCGCGGAAGCGCAGCCGCTTGCGGTCCTCGCGGAAGAGCCCGAAGCTCCGCGTCTCGGACGTGATCAGGACGTTCCGGGCTCCCATCTCCGCGATCCGTTCGACGGCCATCAGGTAGTCCTCGTCGTCGCGGAACTCCTGCCCGACGAGGCCCTCGGCCTCGCGCTGGTTCGGCGTCACGAGGAACGGCTCGGCGTCCACCCCGAGCCGCAGCGGCGTCCCGTCGCAGTCGAGGACGGCGCGCACCTGCCGGCGGTTCAGGTCGCGGATCGCATTCGCATAGAACGAGTCGTCGACGCCACGCGGAAGCGTGCCGGAGAACACGACCATGTCGGCACCGCGGGCGAGATAGCTGATCTTCTCCAACAGCATCGTCAGCTCCTCGGGGTCGACGTGGGGGCCCCACTCGTTGATCTCCGTGTACGTCGCGGTCGTCGGATCGACAACGGCCGTCGACGTCCGCGACTCGTCGGCGATCCGCACGAAGTCGTTGAGAATCGCCTCGGAGGTCAGCTCCTCGACGATGCGGGTTCCGGTGCGGCCGCCGGCGAGGCCCGTCGCCACCACCGGGACGTCGAGGCGCTTCAGTGCCCGCGCGACGTTGATGCCCTTGCCGCCCGCGAGCGTCAGGCCCTGGCTCGCGCGATGGCGCTGCCCGAGCTGGAAGTTCGGCACGGTCAACGTCCGGTCGACCGCAGCATTCAAGGTGACGGTGACGATCACGAGAACCAGCTCCCGATGTGGTGGAACGTACGCGATACGTAGAAGCCGACGCGGCCGACGAAGCCCGGCCGTGAGACCGACCGCTGCACGACGAGCGCGCGGCGCGCGATGAGACGCTTGCCCGAGTAGACGCGCACCTCGCCGGCGCGCTGCCCGCGCGCGACCGGCAGGTGCAGCGACGTCGGCGCGACGACGCGCTCGACGAGCGGCCGGTCGAGGCGAACGGGGCCGACGGCGCCCCGCACGGCAACGAGCGGCACGGGTGCCTTTCCGTAGCCGACGGCTGCCCGGAGATACACGCGCTGCGGCTCCACGATCCAGGCCGGCCGGTACCGGGAGATGCCCCAGCGCAGGAGTGAGGCGAGATCGGCGTTCCGCTGCGAGCGCGTGGGGCTGCCGAGCACCGTCGTGTACAGCGTGACGCCGTTCCGGCGCACGGCTGCGACCTGGCACCAGCCGGCTGCGGAGGTGTGTCCGGTCTTGACGCCGTAGACGCCGCGGAAGACCCCGAGCAGGTCGTTCCACGTGTGCAGGGTCCTGCCGCCCGAGATCGACGCTGTGCGCTCGCGCACGACTGCTCGGACCTGTGGAAGCTTCATCGCGATCTCGGCGAGATGGGTCACGTCGAACGCCGTCGAGTAGTGGCGCGGCGCGTCGAGCCCGTCGGGTCGCGCGAAATGCGTGCGCGCGAGTCCGAGCTCGGACGCCTTCGCGTTCATCATCGCGATAAAGGCACGCTCGTTCCCATGGCCGACGTAGTCGGCAAGCGCGTCGGCTGCGTCGTTTGCGCTCTGGATCAGCGCACCCTTCACGAGGTCGCCGACGGTGATGCGCTCGCCGGCGCGCAGATTGATCGTCGACTCGCCGACGTCGGCTGCGTCGGAGCGCACGCGGACGACGTCGTTCCACTTCGTGTGCTCGAGCGCGACGATGACGGTCATCAGCTTCGTGATGCTCGCGATCGGCACCTGCGACCACGCGTGCTTCTGCGCGAGCACCTCGCCCGTCGTGGGGTTGACGACGTAGTACGCACGAGCCGAGACGGCGGGCGGGCCGGCATGTGCAGGAGTTGCGAAGACGAGCGTCGCGGCTGCAACGACGAGCAGGCGAAGCCTCACGAGCCGCAAGGCTAGCCGACGCGGATCCGCTGCCCCGGCTGGAGTCCGGCGGGGTCGAGCCCCGGATTCCAGCTCAGGAGCTGGTCGACGCTCGTGTTGTACTGCGCCGCAATCGCGCCGAGCGTGTCACCGCTCTGGATGGTGTAGTACTGCGCGTTCGCCGCCGAGGTGGTCGGGGTCGTGGTCACCGTCGCCGAGCCCGTGAGCGTGATCGTGGTCGTCGCTGCGGACGTCGTGGTGTGTGCGGTCGTCGTCGGCGCGGCGACCGTCTGCTCCTTCGAGCCGCTGTCGAGACCGGACTTGATCAGGAGCACCGCGATCGTCACCGCGAGGAGGAAGACCGCGGGCGCGCCGTAGCGCGTCAGCTCGCGGCGCCTGGCCGGATCCACGACCCGCGTCTACCAGCCGGAGACGGCCCACACGTCGCGGGCGTATCTCGACGCTTCGGCCGCCGCGGCCGTGCGCCAGTCCGTGCCTGACACACGGAACGCGTAGATGACGTTCCGCGCGACGTTGACGAGCGCGCTCGCCGGCCCGCTGGTGAACGCCCGGGCGACGTCGGCAGGCGTCGCGCCCTGCGCACCGACGCCGGGGAGCAGCAGGATCGACCGCGGGAGCAGCCGGCGTGCCTCGCCGACCGCCCGCGGATGCGTCGCTCCGACGACCGCGCCGACCGCCGAGAGCCCGTGCTCACCGACGAGGTCGTCGCCCCACTCGGCCACGAGCTCCGCGACCTGGTGCCACACGCGCCGTCCGTCGGAGAGGACGAGATCCTGCACCTCGGCGCCGCCCGAGTTCGACGTCTTCACGACGCAGAAGATCCCGGCACCGTCCCGGCGGCAGGCGGCCAGGAACGGCTCGACCGAGTCGCGGCCGAGGTACGGGTTCACGGTGACTGCATCGGCGAGCGGTTCGCGGCCGGCCGAGCGCTCGAGGTACGCGGCCGCGTATGCCCTGGCGGTGGAGCCGATGTCGCCCCGCTTGGCGTCTGCGATCACCTGCAGCCCGGCAGCGCGCGCGTACGCGCAGACGTCCTCGAAGGCACGGACGCCGTCCGGGCCCAGCGCCTCGAAGAACGCGACCTGCGGCTTGACCGCAACGACGGACGGCGCGACGGCGTCGACGATGCCGCGGCAGAACCGCGCGCAGGCGTCAGCTGCCTCGCCGCGCCCGCGATGCGCCTCGCCGCGCAGCTCGACGGGCAGCTGGTCGGGTAGCGGGTCGAGCCCAACGACGAGCTGGGAACGCTTGTGCTCGACGGCCTCGGCGAGCCGGTCGGCGAAGTTCGTGGTCGCGACGGTCGCCACGGTGCTCAGAGTACTGCGGCTGAAAGACAGCGAAGGCCGCGCGGTGCGCGGCCTTCGACATCACGAGCAGCAGGCGCCGGCTAGCCGCCCTTGACGGCCTGCTTGAGCTGGCTCCCCGCGGTGAACTTCGGGACGGTTGCTGCCGGAATCGTCACCTTCTCGGATGGGTTCCGGGGATTCACGCCCTGCCGCTCGGCACGATCCTGGGTCGTGAACTTGCCGAAACCGGTGAAGGTCACTTCGCCGCGCCCCCGCAGTGTGTCGGTGACCGCGTCGAGGAAGGCGTCGACGGCCTTCGCGGCGTCCCGGCTCGAGAGGCCCGACTTGTTGGCGACCTCGTTGACGAACTCCTGTTTGGTCAAGTCCGCTCCTCCTGTCGACAGTTCAGACCACCGGGAAAAAACCCTAACAGCCGGGTCGGACCCGCTCAACCATGCGGTTTTGCGGGGGTTTTGGCGTCCGCCAGAAGCTCGCTCGCACCGAAGATCGACCGGAGCCGGACGCCGTTTTCCGCCAGCGCCTCCCTCCCTCCCTCCTCGCGGTCGACCACGCAAACAGCGCTGCGGACGACGAGGCCGGCCTCGCGGAGCGCCTCGACCGCCTCGAGCAACGCGCCGCCCGACGTGACGACGTCCTCCACGAGGCACACGATCTCGCCCTCCGCGTAGACACCCTCGAGCCGATTCGTCGTCCCGTACTCCTTCGCCGCCTTGCGGACGATGACGAAGGGGAGCCCCGACGCGAGCGAGGCCGCCGCAGCGAGCGCCACGGCGCCCAGTTCCGGGCCGGCGAGCCGGCTCGCCTCCGGATCGACCGCCGCGGCGATCCGCTGCCCGAGCGCCGCGAGGATGTCCGGCCTCGTCTCGAAGCGGTACTTGTCCAGGTAGTAGCGCGAGCGCCGGCCCGAGCGGAGCACGAAGTCGCCCTCGAGGTACGCCGCCTCGCGCAGCGCGACCTTCAGCTCGGCATCGGTCAAGAACGATGCGAGTCGCCGATGATCCGGCGTGCCAGCGGGATCAGACGGTCGGCTCCGGGCGAGCCGTTCGGGAGCGAGAGCATCGATCCGTCCTCGAAGTACAGGTCGGCGCGCTCGGCATTGACGGCGCGCCGTCTGACGAACGCCGCGCCGATCAGCATTCCCGTGGCGACGCCGACGATCGCAGCGGCGCTACGTCGCATCCGGCTTCTTCCTCGGGCGCGGCGCCGCCGGCTTCTTCGGAGCGGGCGGCTTCCTCGCGGCGGGCGGCTTCTTGGGGGCCGCCGGCTTGGCGCGCGGCCGCGGCTTCGGCTTGACGCTTCGCAGCGCCGATTTCAGGTCGTAGAAGACGAGGCCGACCGTCGGTGCGGGCGCCGTCGTCGCCGCGATCGTCAGCTTTCCGTCGCGGACGAGGAAGACGCTGCCCTCCCCCGTCGAGATCTCCAGCTGCGTCAGCGGCGAGCCGCCCGTGCGCACCTCTTCGGCGGCCGCGAACAGCTCGGCGGCCGAGGTTGCGAACGCGTCTCCCTCCGGCAGCGTCGAGCCGACGACCTTGCCCTTGTCGTCGAACACGACCGCGGCCTCGATCTGCGAGGAGATCTCGGTCAGGTCGGAGAGCGCCTGCTGTGCGTCCACCGGGACTCAGTCTAGGGTCCGCCCCGTGCGGGTGCGAAGACGTGATCTCGTCGGGAAGTTCTTCGCCGACCGGGGCACGCACCTCGCGGCGATGATCGCCTACTTCGCGCTGCTCTCGTTCGTGCCACTCACGTTCCTCGCGCTGTCGCTGCTCGGGCTGAGCGGCCGCGCGGACGAGTCCTCATTCCTCGTCAAGGAGATCAAGCGCACGCTGCCCGGCACGCCGATCGACCGCATCGTCAGCCTGGTGCACACGGTGCAGGACAACGCCGCAGCGCTCGGCATCATCGGAGGCGCCGCGCTCGTCTGGACGTCGCTCTCGCTGTTCAGCGCGCTCGAGTCGGCGTTCAACATCGTCTACGGGCGGCCGAACCGCTCGTTCCTCCACGGGAAAGGGCTGGCGACGACGCTGATGGTCGGCGCGCTCGGGACACTGTTCGTCTCGCTCCTCGCGGGCTCGCTCGGCGTCTCGGCGGTGAAGGACTACGCGCCCGGCTTCGTCGGCAACGTCGTGACGGCGTACATCGTCTCGATCGCCGTCTCGCTCGCCGGCATCTTCATCTTCCTCGTCACCTGCTACTACGCGCTGACGAACGCCGTCGTGACCGTGCGCGAGGTGTTGCCCGGCGCGATCTTCGCGAGCATCCTGCTCGAGGCGACGTTCCAGGTGCTGCCGTTCTACCAGCGCTACGCCGACCTCAACCCGGGACTGCGCGCGTTCGGCGCGCCCGCGATCCTGCTCGTGTGGCTCTACGTGATGGCGAACATCATCGTCTTCGGGGCCGAGATCAACTGGTGGCGCTCGCGGCGGCAGGAGCAGCGAGCGCTCGAGGAGTTACCCGGCCTCGCGTAGTCACGCGACTACGCCAGGTGCGCAAGCAGGGCCTGTGCGGCCCGCGCGCGGTGCGAGTGCCCGGCCTTCCAGCCGTCGCCGAGCTCGGCGACCGTGCGCTCCTCCCCCTCCGGGACGAAGACCGGATCGAAGCCAAACCCGCCGGTGCCGCTCGCTTCGGTTGCAATGCGCCCGCTGAGGGTGCCGGTGCCCCGGAGCTCCTTGCCGTCCGGCGCGAGCGCGACGAGCTCGCTCACGTAGCGAGCGCGCCGGCCGTCGCCGTCGATCCCGAGCAGCTGGTGCAGCATCCAGCCGACCTCGTCGCCCGCCGCGCTGCGCGACGACTGCACGCCGGGCCCGCCGTTGAGGGCCTCGACCTCGATGCCCGAGTCCTCGCCGAGCACCCACGCCTCCGTCGGTGCGCGGCCGCGGGCGAAGACCGCTTTCGCGCGCGCGTTCTCGTAGTACGTCTCGCCGGTCTCCGGCGGGTAGTCGTCCGCGTCGAGGACCTCGACCCGCCACCCGGGTAGGAGCCGTTCGAGCTCACGCGCCTTGTGCGCGTTTCGCGACGCCAGGACCGCGTTCAATCCGACCAGCGCACGTCGGCGACGTCCGGCACGTCGGCAACGCGTGTGACCAGGTGCGGGGCGGCGACCGTCCGCGGCAGGATCACGTCGACCTCGAGCCGCCGGCGATCGCCCTCACGGCTGACCTCGATCGCGCTGATGCGCGCTCCCGACTTCTCGATCTCGTCGATCA
>DATCYR010000108.1:0-103314 GCA_036526315.1 Gaiellaceae bacterium
AGTTGGAGCTCGTGCTGTGACTGATCTTCTTGTTCGGGTCGAACCGGACGTGCGCCGCGGCGCCGGCACGGCCACCGGCTGCGGCCGGCAGCACGACGAGCACGCATGCAGCTGCGATCAACAGCTTGCGCAAGAGATCCCTTTCCTCGGAGAATGACTGCCGGCAGAGAATACGAGTCGAACAGGATGCGGACAACCCCCGTCATAGTCATCGTGCTCGCCGCCCTCGTCACGGGTGGGCTCGCGCAGGCGTCCGGCAGCCGGAGCGCGCTCGTGGTCGTTCGCGACAAGAGCGTCGGCGGCGTCCCCGTCGGCTCGAAGCTCGCCCGCGCGACGTCCGCCTTCGGCCGGCCGGACGCAGCGAGGCGGGTGAGCCGGGACGAGTGTCGCGCCGTCTGGCGGCGAAGCGGGCTCACGCTCGTGTACGTCGATCTCTCCGGCGGGAATCCGTGTCGTGCGGGCGTGCTGCTCGTTGCGACGGCGACCTCGACGGGATGGCGAACCGACAGGGGGCTTCGCGTGGGCGACCGGACAGCCCGGATCCGCCTCGTCTACCCTCATGCGCGCCACGTCTCCACTGCGCCGTACGGCGGCTGGTGGCTGATGACGCGACACACTTGCCCGACGACGGGATCGCAGGCGTATCCCGGCCTCCGCGCGCGGACGTCGGCACACCGCGTCTCCGCGCTGGTCGTCACGGTCGCGGCCTGTGAGTGAGTCGCGCCTCAGGGCGCGAGGATCTATGCTCCAAGCCATGCAGCGCACCGATGTCGGGGCTGCGTCGCGGACGAAGTTCCTGCTGGACGAGTCCCAGCTGCCTCGCCGCTGGTACAACATCCGCCCCGACCTGCCGACGGCGCCGCTTCCTGTCTTGCATCCGGGCACCGGCGCCCCGATCGGCCCGGACGATCTCGCGCCGCTCTTCCCGATGGAGCTGATCGCGCAGGAGGTGAGCGAGGAGCCGGAGATCGCAATCCCGGAGGAAGTGCTGGAGATCTACAGCCTTTGGCGCCCGACGCCTCTCTACCGCGCGCACCGCCTCGAGCAGGCGATCGGAACGCGCTCGGCGATCTACTACAAGTACGAGGGCGTCAGCCCGGCCGGAAGCCACAAGCCGAACACGGCCGTCGCGCAGGCTCACTACAACAAGAAGGAGGGCCGCACGCGTCTCTCGACCGAGACGGGCGCCGGCCAGTGGGGCAGCGCGCTCTCGTTCGCGTGCAGGCTGATCGGGCTCGAGTGCAAGGTCTACATGGTCAGGATCTCGTACGACCAGAAGCCGAACCGGCGCTCGATGATCCAGGCGTGGGGCGCCGAGATCGTCGCGAGCCCGTCGGAGGACACCGAGGCCGGCCGGGCGATCCTCGCGGTGGATCCGGACACACCGGGCAGCCTCGGGATCGCGATCTCCGAGGCGGTCGAGGACGCGGCGAAGCGCGACGACACGGCCTACTCCCTGGGCAGCGTCCTGAACCACGTCCTCCTCCACCAGACGGTGATCGGCCAGGAGGCGCTGGCCCAGCTGGAGCTCGCAGGAGCATTCCCCGACGTCGTCATCGGCTGCGTCGGCGGCGGGTCGAACTTCGCCGGCCTCGCGTTTCCGTTCCTGCGCGAGAAGATCGCAGGCCGTGACATCGACGTGCTCGCGTGCGAGCCCGCCGCGTGCCCAACGCTGACGCGTGGCCCCTTCGCCTACGACTTCGGCGACACGAGCAAGCTGACGCCGCTCGTCGCGATGCACACGCTGGGCCACGACTTCGTGCCGGCGCCGATCCATGCAGGCGGGCTGCGCTACCACGGCGTTGCGCCGCTCATCTCGCAGCTCGTTCGCGACGACCTCGTCCGCGCAGAGGCGTATCTGCAGAACGACGTCTTCGAGTCGGCGCTGGTCTTCGCCGGCAGCGAGGGAATCCTGCCGGCCCCCGAGGCCGCACACGCCATCCACGGAGCGGTGCGGACCGCACGCGCTGCGGACGAGGAAGGCGTGGAGCGCACGATCCTCTTCAACCTCTCCGGCCACGGGCACTTCGACATGACCGCGTACGACAAGTACCTGGAGGGGAAGCTCGAGGACGTCGCGCTCGAGCAGGAGGAGATCGACCGCGCGCTGCGCGCGATCGAAGGCTTGCCCACAGCAGGCTGAAGCGCTCCTCGCTCGTCTCGGTTCTGGTGCCGGTGCGCGAAGCCGAGCCGTACCTCGACGACTCGAGCTTCAGCTCGCCGGGCTCGAGGCCGAAGGCCTCGCTGCCTGCGGTGGCGGCGTCGTGTACTTCCCGCACGCAAGCGACGGCTGCGTCGCTACGAGCGCTGGCTCAACTCGCTGACGACGGTCGAGGCCGCCCGGCGCAACCTGTTCGTCGAGTGCCCGATCGGCCATCCGACGCTGCTCGCGCGGGCGGACGCAGTCGCGTACCGAGCGGTCGACTGGCCGGAGGACTACGACCTCGTCCTGCGGCTCTGGGCCGCGCGCCGCCGCTTCTGGAACGTCGACGAGAACGTGCTCGAATGGCGCGACCATCCGGCGCGCCTCGCCCGGACGGACGCGCGCTATTCGCCCGCGAGCAGCGACGGCGCGAGCTCGACGACTTCGTCGCCGTCGCGTAACGCCGGTCCCCGTCGCGGGACTAAAGGACGTGAGACTGACGATCGTCCTGTGCGCCCTCCTGCTCGTCGCCTCCTCGGCGACTGCTGCACGGCCACCTGCGAGCGTGGCTGTCGAGCACTCGCGCTTCGGCGACATCTTGTTCGACGGCCGGGGCTATGTGCTCTACGCGTTCACCCGGGATCCGCGCGGTAAGAGCGTCTGCGGCGGCCCGTGCGCTCGCGCGTGGCCGCCGTACGTCGTCAAGTCGCGGCTGCACGCAGGCGCAGGCGTTGCGCGGAATCGCCTCGCGACGACGCGCCGACGCGACGGTTCCCTGCAGCTCACGTATGCGGGCCGGCCGCTCTACTACTACATCGGCGACAGGCGACCCGGGCAGATCCTTTGTCAGAACGTGAGCGAGTTCGGGGGCGTCTGGCGCGTCGTCCGCGCTTCCGGACGTCTCGTCGGCTGACAGCTGTAACGAACCGCCGTCGTGCACGACTAACGGAACGTCAACGTCACAGGAGGAAGCAATGTCGATGCAGCGCGTGTACATCCAGTCGAACGAAGCCGACGCGAATCGTGTCTTCGCGTTCGACCGCGAAGCCGACGGACGGCTCTCGGATCCGGTCGCGGTGGCAACAGGCGGCCGCGGCGACGGCGTCGCACATCTGACGTCCCAGGGGTCGGTCGTGCTGACGTCGGACGGCCGCGGCCTGCTCGTGACGAATGCCGGCAGCAACGAGGTCAGCTACCTCGACGTCGCAGGCGAACCGGCGGTCGCCGCCGTCGCGTCCTCCGGTGGCGCCGCGCCGAAGAGCGTCGCCGAGCACGACGGGCTGGTGTATGTGCTCAACACCGGCGACCGCGCGCTCGTCGGGTTCCGGCTGTCCGAGAAGGGGCTGACGGAGATCGCCGGCTCGCGGCGCGAGCTCGGCAACGGCTCGGATCCGGCGCAAGTCGGCTTCACGCCCGACGGAACCGCGCTCGTCGTGACGGATCGCGGCACGAACGCGATCGTCGTCTTCCGCATCACGGCCGACGGCTCACTCGCAGCGCCGCACGTGACGCCGTCTGCAGGGCCGACGCCGTACGGCTTCACCTTCGTCGGAGGCAACACGCTCGTCGTCACCGAGGCGTTTGGTGCGGCCGAAGGCAAGGCGGCCGCGTCGTCGTACCGGCTCGACATGCGCGGTGCAGAGGCGGTCACGACCTCTGTCGGAAACGGCCGTAGCGAGATCTGCTGGGCTGTCGCGGCGGCCGACAACCGGCACGTGTTCACGACGAACTTCGCGGACGGCGCCATCTCGAGCTACAGCGTCACGACCGACGGGAAGCTCGTGCTCGAGAGCGCCGTTGCGGCGGTCGCCGTCGACGGGCAGCCGGGGCTTCGCGACGAGGATCTCAGCGGTGACGGGAGATACCTCTACGCGATCGACGCCGACGGCGGCCGCGTCTGCGGATGGGCTGTCGACGAGGGCACGCTTGCGCCTGTCGGCGCATGGAACGGCCTACCGAAGACGGTCGCCGGCCTCGCCGCGAGCTGAGCCGGGGAGGTGGCAGCGGCGCCGCTCGGCGTCGCTGCCACACCGTTACAGTCGCGCAGTGCAGCACGCGCTTTCGTACGACGACGCGCAGCTCGTCGAAGGGTTGCGCGCCGGTGACGAGGACGCGTTCGCGGCGCTGCTGCGGACGTACGGATCGGGGATGCTGCGCGTCGCCCAGATGTTCGTCTCGAACCGCTCCGTCGCGGAAGAAGTCGTGCAGGAAGCGTGGCTCGGCGTCTTGAAAGGCATCGATCGCTTCGAGGGGCGCTCGTCGCTCAAGACGTGGGTCTTCCGCATCGTCGCGAACACGGCCAAGACGCGCGGGATGCGTGAGGCGCGGAGCATGCCGTTTTCGGCGCTCGCCGGCGACGAGACCGACGAGACCGTGTCGCCGGACCGCTTCCTCGCCGAGGGCGAGCGGTTCCCGGGCCACTGGGCGGTCCCGCCGCAGAGCTGGGCGGGCGTTCCCGAGGCGCGACTCCTGGCGTCGGAGACGATGGACGTCATCCGGCGGACGATCGAGCGGCTGCCGCCGGCGCAGCGTGCCGTCCTCGAGCTGCGCGACATCGAGGGCTTGAGCGCCGAAGAGGTCTGTAATGCGCTCGACCTCACGGAGACGAATGGGAGGGTGCTGCTCCACCGCGCACGTGCGAAGGTGCGAGCAGCGCTCGAGGAGTACTTGCGATGAGACTCGAGCGAGAGCTTGCGTGCCAGGAGGTCGTCGAGCTGGTGACGGCGTACATTGAGGATGCGCTTGATTCCGGCGATCGCGAGCGGTTCGAGGAGCACCTCGTTTTCTGCGACGGCTGCCAGAACTACGTCGACCAGATGCGCACGACCGTTCGGCTGACCGGGCGCGTCGAGGACGAGCTGCCGGCGGAGCTCCAAGCGGAGCTGCTCGAAGCGTTCCGCGGGTGGCGCACGGGTTGATCGCGTACAAGTTCCTGCGGCCGGGACGCGTCGGCCGCTTCTCGCGGTTCGGCTGGGAGAGCGGCGTCTGGGTCGAGACCGAGGCGGCGGAGCGGTGCGAAGCGGGCATTCACGCTTGCCGCGTCCAGGATCTCCCGATTTGGCTCGACGACGAGCTCTGGGAGATCGAGCTCGCCGGCGACGTCGTCGTGGCCGAGCGGAAGGTCGTCGCGACACGGGGTCGCCTCATGCAGCGCGTCGAGCGCTGGACGCCCCAGCTGGCGCACGAGTTCGGCCTGTTCTGCGCGCAGCGCACGCGGGAACGTGTGGGCTTCATCCCGTTCTTGTCGGGCTACGTCGCCGACGTGGAGCGGTTCGTCTCGCAGGGTCGCACCGCGATCGCCGGGTTCGCCGCCGCGCGCGCGGCCGAGCTGCGCGATGGCCCGGCGGCGTACGACGAGGAGCGGCGCGCGCAGGCGGCGTGGTTGGCGGATCAGCTCCAGCTTCGCGGGACGAGCACGACCTGAAAGCCGTCGGGGTCGGCGAGCGTGACGCCGTTCTCCCGCCAGTACGGGTTCGCGGGCTCTAGCGGCGCGGCGCCCACACGCTCACACGCGTTCGTGACAGCGTCCGTGCTCCCGAGGTAGAGCACGAGCAGCGACTCGGGATGCGCCGCCGGCGGCGCGTGCTCGCCGCCCGACGTGAACTCGAGGTGGGCGTCCGTGCCGGGGACTGCGAGGAACACGCCGTCGTAGCCGTCGTGGCCCTCGAAGCGCCCGATCTCCGTGAGTCCCAGGCCGTCGCGGTAGAACGCGACGACGTCTTCGAGTCGTTGCGTATGGCGTGCGACGCGGAGCTGCATGAGCGCGATCGACGACCATAGCTTGAGACTGGGTTGTCTCGACCCGCATCGTGTGAGAGAGTCGCCCCGAGCTAAGGAGGGGTTGTGGCCGCAGACATCTTCGCCAAGCTCGGCGACATCAAGGGCGAGTCGCTCGACTCGAAGCACAAGGGCGAGATCGAGGTGCTCAGCTGGTCATGGGGCCTGAGCAACCCCGTGAGCCTCGCAGGCTCGGGCGCGGGCCAGGGGAAGGCGCATTTCCACGACCTCTCGTTCACGCACAAGATCGACAAGGCCTCGCCTGCCTTGATGCAAGCGTGCGCGACCGGCGTGCATCTGAAGGAGGCGATGATCACGCACCGCAAGGCGGGGAAGGGGCAGCAGGAGTTCCTCGTCATCAAGATGAACGACGTGATCGTCACGGCGCTCGGAGATGCCGACACGAGCGACGAGAGCACCGAGACGGTCAGCCTTGCCTTCGCCAAGATCGACGTCGAGTACCGGCCGCAGAAAGCCGACGGCTCGCTCGACGCCGGGATTCACTTCAAGTACGACCTCAAGGCCAACAAGGGGGCGTAACGCCGCGCGCACCGACCGCGCCCTGACGCTCGACGAAGCGGTCTCGGTCGCAATCGCGCTGCAGCAGGCAGAGCAGTGGGCCGCCGCGGCGGACATCTACCGCACGGTGCTCGAGGTCGCGCCCGACCACGCTGACGCACTGCACTTCTCGGGCGTCCTCGCGCATCAGCAAGGAAGCAGTGACGACGCGGTCGCGCTGATCGAGCGGAGCCTCGAGCTCGAGCCGGAACGCGCCGACTGGCACAGCAACCTCGGCATCGTCCTGCAGGATCGGCTCTCACTCGACGATGCGGCGGCCGCCTACCGCCGCGCGATTGCGCTCGCTCCGGACCACGCGAACGCCCACAGCAATCTCGGCGTCGTGCTCCGCGCGCAGGGGAAGGTCGCCGAGGCCGAGGCGGCATACCGCGCCGCGGTTCGCATCGATCCCGCGCACTCCGACGCGTACCACAACCTGGGAGTGCTGCTGAACGCGCAGGGACGCGCGCACGAGGCGGCGCTCTGCTTCTCGAAGGTGATCACGCTCAGGCCGAGAGATCCCGAGGCCCGGCGGCTGCTGGCGCTGGCTCACTGCACCCTCGGCGAGATCGACAGGGCCGTCGAGATCTTCGAGGAGTGGCTGAGCGAGGATCCCGACGATCCGATCGCACGCCACATGCTCGCCGCGTGCTCAGGCCGCGACGTGCCCGAGCGCGCATCCGACGCCTTTGTCGCGAGGTCGTTCGACAGCTTCGCCGCGAGCTTCGACTCGAAGCTCGCCAAGCTGTCGTACCGCGCTCCTGCGCTCGTCGTGGACGCGCTCGCGCGCTCCGATGCCGTTCGGACGCAGAGCCTCGACGTGCTCGATGCCGGCTGCGGCACGGGCTTGTGCGGACCGCTTGTCGCGCCGTACGCGCGGCGTCTCGTCGGCGTCGACCTGTCAGAGGGGATGCTCGCGCAGGCGCGGCGCAGGAACGTCTACGACGAGCTCGTCAGCTCCGAGCTGACGGCGTACCTCGACAGCTGCACGGACGCGTTCGACGTCATCGTCTCCGCCGACACGCTCGTTTACTTCGGCACGCTCGACGCGGTCGCGGCTGCCGCCGCCTCGGCCCTCCGTCCAGGTGGCCGATTCGTCTTCACGGTCGAAGAGTTGGACGGAGCCGGCCACGCGCTCATGCCGAGCGGCCGCTACGCCCACTCGCGCTCGTACGTCGAGAGCGTCCTCGCTGCGGCGGCGCTCCACCCGGAGATCGTCCGGGCGGAGCTTCGCCTCGAGGCGGGCGAACCCGTCGGCGGCCTCGTCGCGCTCGGCACCAAGGACTAGAAGCGCGCCGCGAACTGGCGAACGATCCCGTCGGTCAGCATCGCCGACATGTGCAGGATCTCCGCGTGCACCTGGTCATAGGCGGCGATATCCGCGGTCCAGTTGCCCTGCAGACGCGCGACGGCTTCCTTCGTCGTCAGTGCAAGATGCTGCTTCATCATCGCGCGCATCATCGGCAACGGCCAGTTGCGCGGGTTCGCCTTGCTGAGGAACACCGCAATCTGATTCGCGTTCGCGTACCAGGCGTTGACAGCTGCAGTGAGCTTCGTCTTCTCGCCTGCCTTGGCCGCCTGCAGCACCGGGACCGCTTCAAGGATGTGCGTGCGCAGGAGCTTCGTCAGTTCGTTCCCCGCTGCTCTCCCGTAGTACGGCTTGATCGCGTTGCCGATGTCGACCTGATTCCGCAGCAGCCGGGCCTCGGCGTTCGGCAGGTCGGGGAGCCCGGCGGCGAAGTCGACGATCACCATCCGGGTCCAGGTGATGTGGTCTTCCCAGAGCTTGTCCATCGAAGCGCGCAGCGCGACCGCTCTCGGCGATGTCGCCCGGTCGGCGGGTGCGGACGCCTGCGCGGATGCGCCCGCGAGGGCGAGCACCGCGATCACGATCGTGAGGGTGCGAGTCAAGGTGTACCTCCTCATGTGACGGCAAACGATTCGGCGGAGAAGGGCTTCCCGATCAGTCCCTTCAGCGCTGTTTCGGCTTCCTCGCTTTGCCCTGTGTGCAGCGTCCCGGCGAGCCGCTCGCGCTCGAGGTAGAGGACGACGGCGTCGCCGTCCTCGAACGATCCGCGCGCGAAGCGATCGTCGTGGTGCGAGATGTCGCCGAAGACCTTCAGCGTCAGGCCGAACGACTCGGTGAAGAACGTCGAGACGGAGTCGTAGCCGCCGTCCGCGCCGGCGAGCACCTTGCCGACCTCGGCGCCCTGATAGTCCGCGTTCGACCAGTGCTCGATCCGCCGGCGGCGGCCGAACAGCGGGTCGTAGAAGCGCGCGACGTCGCCGGCGGCATAGACGTTCGGCACGTTCGTCCGAAAGCGCTCGTTGACGAGGATGCCGTCGTCGAGCGCGATGGCGCTGCCGGCGAGGAAGGACGTGGCCGGCTGCACGCCGATGCCGACGACGGCGAGCCCGGCGCCGAGCTCGCGTCCCGTGTGCAGCTCGATCGTGTCGAGCCGCGAGCGTCCGCGGAAGGCGTGTACCTCGTCGCCGCGGATGATCTCGACGCCGCGATCGCGGTAGACGCTGACGAGATGCTCCGAGATCTCCGGCGAGCGGAGCTGCGCGAAGAGGTCGGAGTCACGGCTCAGGAGGCTGACGTCGAGCCCGAGCTCGGTGAGCGACGCCGCGACCTCCATGCCGATGAAGCCGCTGCCGACGACGACGGCATCGCGCGTCTGCGCAGCTGCTTCGCGAATCGCGGTCGCGTCGTCGAGCGAGCGGAGCGTGAAGACGCCGGGAAGGTCCGCACCGGGAGCGCCAAGCTTTCTGGGGAGCGAGCCCGTCGCGATCAGCAGCTGCCCGTAGCGGTAGCCGGAGACGGTTTGCCCGCGTGCGTCGACGCTCGTGACGTCGGTCCCGAGCAGGAGCTCGACGCCGTTCCGCACGTAGAACTCCTCCGGCTCGACGAGGGTCGACTCTGCGTCCGTCTCGCCGCGCAGGTAGCGCTTCGACAGCGGCGGACGGTGGTAGGGGAGCCGGGTCTCTCGCGACAGCAGCGCGATCCGGCCGTCGCCGCCGGCGTCGCGGTACGCGCCGATGGCCCTCGCCGCCGTGAGGCCGCCGCCGACGATGATCAGGTCGAATCTCTGCATCTGACGGCATTGGTGTCGCTTCGCCGGCCTGTCTTACCTCGGCTACGGTTGCGTGCGATGAACACCGCCGAGACCGGCTACGTCGCGGCGCCGCTGCGCTTCACGCGCCTCTCGGACGAAGAGGCCCTCGCGCGCTCGCGCGACTTTCTCCAGCGCGTCAGCGAACGCCGCTCGGTGCGGCAGTTCTCATCGGAGCCTGTCGCGCCGGAGCTGATCGAGAACGCCCTCCGCGCCGCGGGCACCGCTCCGTCGGGCGCGAACCAGCAGCCCTGGACGTTCGTCGTCGTCTCCGATCCCGAGTTGAAGGGGCGGATTCGCGCGGCAGCCGAGCACGAAGAGGAGCTTCTCTACACGGAGCGTGCGAGCGCCGAGTACCTCGAGGCGCTCGAGCCGATCGGCACCGATGCCGTCAAGCCGCACATCACCGACGCCCCGGTCTTGATCGTCGTCTTCGAGCAGCCGTGGAGTTTCGACGACCGGGGGGAGAAGCGTAAGAACTACTACGTCCGCGAGTCCGTCGGCATCGCCGTCGGCTTCCTGCTCCTGGCGCTGCACAGCGCCGGCCTCGGGACGCTGACGCACGCGCCGTCCCCGATGGGATTCCTCAAGGACATTCTCGGCCGTCCCGAGAACGAGCGGCCCTTCCTGCTCATCCCGGTCGGGTATCCGACGGTCGATGCCGAGGTGCCCGCGCTCGAGAAGAAGCCGCTCGGCGAGATCGCCGAGTTTCGGTAAAGCGAACGAAACCTTTACCCGCTCCGCACGACTCAGCTTCTAGCCTCGGGCTGGGTTGAGGATCCGACTTGCGGCAATCGTGGCTGTGCTGTGCGTGCCTCTGCTCGCTGCGGGCGGCGCGTCGGCCTCGTCGCACATCCAGTACGGCGTGCAGGACGACGCGTGGCTCATCTACGGCCCGCCGGCGTCACCGGCGCAGCGCGTCCAGACTCTGCAGCGCCTGGGCGTCGACCTCGTTCGGCTGACGCTGCGCTGGGACACGATCGCGCCGAAGGCGCCGGCCGACCCGCGCGATCCGGCCGATCCGGCATACGACTGGAGCCTGTACGACTCGATGCTGCAGCGCCTCCGAGCAGCGCACATCTCGGTGCTGGTGTCGCTGTGGGGCACGCCGCCGTGGGCCAACGGTGGGCAGAAGCCCAACCACGCTCCGTCCGACCCGTCCGCGCTGGCGTCGTTCGCCTCTGCCGCAGCGACGAAGTACCCGTGGATCACGCGCTGGACGGTGTGGAACGAGCCGAACGTCAGGCTCTTCCTGATCCCCAACTCGCCGAGCGTCTATGTCACGCGGCTGCTCAACCCGACGTACCGCGCGCTGAAGCAGGCGAGCCCGCGCAACCTCGTCGCCGGCGGGGTCACCTCACCGCGGAAGACGCCGAGCGGCGTGTCCCCGATCGCCTGGATTCGTGGGATGCGCGCCGCGCACGCACTCCTCGACGCCTACGCCCAGAATCCGTACCCCGTTCGCCCGCACGAGACGCCGACGAGCGGCGGCTGCTGGCGCTGCACGGAGGTGACGATGGCGACGCTCCCGAAGCTGATCACGGAGGTGAAGCGCGACTTCGGCGCGCGGACGCGGATCTGGCTCACGGAGTACGGCTACAACTCGAAGCCGCCGAGCAAGTGGCTCGGCGTCTCGAACGCGCTGCAGGCGCGCTACATCGGCGAGGCGGCGCTCCGTGCGTACCTCGCACCGCGCGTCGACATCCTGATCCACTTCCTCGTCCGCGACGAGCCGAACGCGACTCGCTGGACGAGCGGCTTCTATACGAGCCGTGGGAAGGTCAAGCCGTCGTTCGGCGCCTACGTGCTCCCGCTCGCACAGGTGTCGCGCCGCGGCACGCGCACGACGGTCTGGGGGCAGGTGCGGCCGCGAACGGGCCGCCAGCCGTACCGGCTGCAGCAGTGGCGCGCCGGACGCTGGCGCTGGGTCGGCGGCACTCGCCTGACGACGTCCGGCGGGTTTCTGCGCCGCACGGTTTCCGCGGGTCGCGGCGCACGCCTGCGCATCTGGTCGCCGCGGGACCGCCGCTACAGCTCGACGCTCACGGTCGCGTAGGCCGTCGCGCACGCGAGGTTTTCGCGATCCTCCTGCCGCCGACGACGAGCGAGGAGGAGATCGGATGGAAATCACCAGGAACACCGTCGACACGAGCCCTGGCCCGAGCGACTGGTTCACCGGAGCAGTCTTCATCGACGCGATCGCGCAGCCGTCGAGCGAGTCGAAGATCGGCGCCGCGAACGTCCACTTCACGCCGGGCGCTCGCACTGCGTGGCACACGCATCCGAACGGCCAGACGATCTGGGTGACGGAAGGCATGGGGCTCTGCCAGCGGCGCGGCGGCGTCGTCGAGGTCATCCGCGCGGGCGACCGCGTCTTCTTCGAGCCTGGGGAGGATCACTGGCACGGTGCGACGCCGACCCGGTTCATGGCGCACGTTGCGATTCAGCAGGCGGATGGAGATGGCAACGTCGTCGTATGGGGCGACCACGTGACCGACGAGGAGTACGGGCGATTCAGGCCGTAGCGCTCACGCGTGACGTGCCTGTCGTCTCGCGACCAGCGCGCGGGCCTGCGGAAACATCGCGATAGCGGGCGTCGACGAGACAGAACAGGCCGTAACAGAGCAGCCCGACTGCCGTCATGCCCAGCAAATAGGGGCCGTACCCGGCGCCCGCGAGCTTCTGCAGAGCGCCGTCGAGGCCGATGGCATCCTTCGGGTTGTAGTCGAGCGCGGCCTTCGCCACGAAGATGCCGATGAGCGAGAAGACGACGGCGCGTGCGACGTGCCCGGCGACGCCCGCTCGCGCGCCCCATTTGCGCTGCGTCTCGCTCATCTCACCCGTGCGCCACCGGTCCTCGAACTTGTGCGCGATCCCGCGGTAGAGGTTCCA
Organism: Gaiellaceae bacterium; assembly: GCA_036526315.1. GTDB lineage: Bacteria > Actinomycetota > Thermoleophilia > Gaiellales > Gaiellaceae > 3-1-20CM-4-69-9. The sequence continues at coordinate 12,487 of DATCYR010000108.1, forward strand.
CAGCCCGGCGCCGATGATCGCGAGCCCGGCTGCGCCGACGATCCACCGGCCGGCGGGCCAGTGGAGGACGGCCGCCGTCGTCTTGTGCGCTTTCTGGTTCTGCGACTCCTGCGCGCCTGCGCCGATCAGCAGCTTGACCGTCGTGGCGGTGAGGCCCGCGTAGATCAACCCGCGTCCGACGTACCCGGCCCGTTTGCCCCACGTCTTCAGGGCCGCCTTCTCACCGGACTCGTCTTCGCGCTCGGCGAAGGCCTGCACGAAGCGCCAGAGCGCATACGACGCAAAGCCGAGCGCGAGCAGGACGAGCACGACCTTGCCCCAGCCGTGGTGTCCCAGTGTCTCCAGCGCGCCCTGCCGGCTCGTCGTCTTGCCGCCTGCACCGACGGCCACACCGATCGCCAGCGCCGCCACGAGGCCGACGGAGATGCCCTTCGCGACGAGGCCGCCGCGCGCAATCCAGGCATACCACCCGCTGCCGCTCTCGGCCCTCGCACGTGCCTCTTGCGCCGTCGTCGCCATCCGCAGGACTAACGGCAAGAGCGCCTCCGAGGTTACGGCGGGACGGGTAAATCCCGCGCCGGCTGGAGATGACTTCCGGGTGAAGGTTGCGTCGTGGCTGCTCGTGCGCCTGCGCTTGGTCGTGATCGCGGGCTGGATCGCAGCCGCATATCTGGCGACGACGCACTTGCCCTCGTTCGCCGACCGATCGGCGTCGATCGCCGGGCTCGTGCCGACGCACTCGACCGCATCGGAGGTCGAGCGGCGCGGCGTCCACGACTTCGGCACCCCGCTCCTGTCACGCGTGTCGGTCGTTCAGCGCGATCCGGGAGGCCTCAGCCGCCCGGAGCTCGAGCGGGCCGTGCGGCGCGCGGTTCGGATCGATCGCGGCGGCGATCCAGTCATGCGGACGATCGCATTCGCACTGCCGATCTCGAACGTCGGCGGCGTGTTTCCGTCGTCGAGCGAGCGGGGGACGACGGTCGTCACGTTTCTCTACTTCAGGCCGTCGGCGGCCGTCCCCGCGCAGCTCGCGCTCGCGCACACGTACCTGCAGCGGATTGCGCGCGCCGGGGATGCTCCCGTCGGCGTCACCGGCACGATTCCGGCGCGCGAGGCGGAGTTCGACGAGATCGAGCGCACGCTGCCGAGGCTGGAGATCGCGACCGTCGCGCTCATCTCGCTCGTTCTGCTCGTCGCTTTTCGCGGAGTTGGAGCGCCGCTCGTGACGCTCGCGGCGGCCGCCCTCTCGTACCTGATCTCGGTCCGCGTGTTGACGTGGGCGAGCGATCGACTCGGAGTCGAGATTCCGCAGGAGGTGGAGCCCGTGCTCGTGGCGCTCCTCCTCGGGCTCGCGACCGACTACGCGGTGTTCTTCCTCTCGGCCGCGCGACGCCGGCTCGAGACGGGCGAACAGCGGGTGAAAGCGGCGGAAAGGACGACTGCGGCCGTGATGCCGATCGTCCTCGTCGCGGGGCTCGTCGTCACGCTCGGCTCCGCGTCGCTCGTGGTCGGCAGGCTCGACTTCTTCCGCGCGCTCGGGCCGGGGATGGCGATCACCGTCTTCGTGACGCTGCTCGTGACCGTGACGTTCGTTCCCGCAGTGATCGCGGTGTTCGGTCGCGCGCTGTTCTGGCCGGGGCTGCGGCGCGTGGAGTCGGGTGAGCGTAAGGCCCTGATCCTTGCGCCCTCACGACTCGCCGCCCACCGCGGCATCGGTCTCTTCCTGGTCGTCATAGCGCTGGCGGCCCTCGGGTACGCAGCGAGTGAGACGCGCTCGACGGCGCTCGGGCTGACCTTGCTCCGCGGTCTGCCTGCGCACAACGAGGTGAAGCGCGGCGCAGAGGCCGCCGCGGCCGGCTTTGCGCCCGGAATCGTCGGGCCTACGGAGCTCTTGCTCGAGGGGAACGATCTGCGCGCACGGCGCGTCGCGCTGGCGGGGTTGCAGGCGGCGCTCGCGAATCAGCCGGGGGTCGCCGGCGTCGCGGGAATCGCAAACCAGCCGGAGCGCATTCGGCGACCGCTGTTCATCAACGCGGACGGCAACGCCGCGCGGTTCGCGATCATCCTGAAGAACGATCCGCTCGGCACCCGCGCGATCAACACGCTCCGCGCGCTGGAGGGCCGCATCCCGGAGCTCCTCCGGAACGCCGGCCTCGGCGACGTGCGCAGCGGCTTTGCAGGTGACACCGCTCTGTCCGACGCCGCCGTGAAGGCAATCCACGCGGACATCGCACGCGTCGCCGTCGTGCTGCTCCTCGTCAACTTCATCATGCTCGCGATCTTCCTCCGCGCACTGCTGGCGCCGCTCTACCTGCTCGCGGCGAGCGCCCTGGCGTTGGCCGCCTCGATCGGCATCACGACGTGGATCTTCCAGCGCCAGTTGGGTCACGAAGACATCACGTACTACGTTCCGTTCGCAGCAGCCGTGCTGCTGCTCTCGCTGGGCTCCGACTACAACATCTTCATTGCCGGGCGCATCTGGCAGGAGGCGGAGCGACGACCGCTCCGCGAGGCGATTCGCGTGGCCGGGCCGTCGGCGTCCCGCACGATCGCCATCGCCGGCCTCACGCTCGCGGGATCGTTCGGCCTGCTCGGGCTGATCCCGATCAGGCCGATGCGCGAGCTCGCCGTCGTGATGGCGGTCGGCGTGCTCGTCGACTCCTTCATCGTGAGGTCGATCGTCGTGCCGTCGCTGATGTCGATCTTCGGTGCCCGCTCGTGGTGGCCGAACAGGCCGCCGCGGCCGCAGGGCGCTGTGCCCGCAGAAGCGGAGTAGGCACCAGACCGGCTAGCCTCGCGCATCGTCGTTCGGCGGATCCGGAGCTCGTTCACCGCCCAACCGGCAGCGCTGCTCGCCCTGGGGGTACTGGCGGCCGTGTGCGCGTTCCAACTGTGGGTGACGCCGTCGAACCCGCCGGGCTACCACCGCGACGAGGCAGCCCTCTCGTACAACGCCTACACGATCGCGACGAGCGGGCGCGACCAGGACGGTGCAGTCATGCCGCTTTTCTTCCGGTCGTACGGCGACTACAAGAGCCCGTTGTACCCGTACGCGCTCGCGGCACTCTTTCGGATCACCGGGCCGCACAAGGAGGTCGCGCGCGCGTTCTCTGCCGTGCTCGGGCTTGCAGCCGTGCTCCTGCTGGGACTGCTCGCCGTGCGCGTGAGCGGCCGTGCACTGGTCGGCGTGATCGTCGCCGCCGTCGCCGGCCTGACTCCGTGGCTCTTCGAGCTCGGCCGCGTCGCGCTCGAGGTTGCGACGCAGCCGGTCCTGATCACGCTGCTCCTCCTGACGCTGGAGCGAAGCCGGCGCACCGCGCAATGGACGGTGCGAGGAGGAGCACTGGTCGGCGTCCTGCTCGGCCTGCTCCTGTACTCGTACACCGGTAGCCGGCTCCTCGCACCGTTGCTCGCCGCCGCCCTCGTCGTGTTCGCCGGCGCCGGACGACGCCGCTGGCTGACCGCCGCCTGGGCGACGTTCGGCGTGTTTCTGTTGCTGCTCGCGGTCTACGTCGTGCGCCATCCCGGCGCGGTGTCTGCTCGTTACGAGGCAACGACGATCGCGCGAGGCGGGCACTCCGTGCCGTGGGTTGCGATGCAGGCAGTCGCAAACTGGTTCCACGACATCGACCCGTGGTTCTGGGCCACGTCCGGAGATCCCGCTCCGTACGTGCACAACGGCGGTTACGGCTCGATCTACGCGGTCGTCGTCGCTTTCGCGATTGTGGGCTTCGTCATCGTCATCAGAAACCGGTGGGGGGACCCGTGGTGGCGATACGTGCTCGTCGCGACGCTGCTCGCCCCGATCCCTGCCGCACTCACGGTCGACCGGCACAACGCGATCCGTCTCGCCGCGCTACCGGTTCTCTGCATCGTCCTCGCCATTCCGGCCCTCGAGCTCCTGCTCGCGCGACCCCGAGTCGTCGTGGCAGTCGTCTCGGCCGCCCTGCTTGCGACGATGATCGTGCAGTTCGTCCAGTTTTCCGACTCGTACCGCACGCGAGGGCCGAGGCGCCTTGTGCTCTTCGACGCCGGCGTCGAGCAGCTCCTTCGGCCGGCCTTCGCGAGCGGCAAGACGATCTACATCGACTACGACGACCGCGACGCGCAGACGGAGGCGCGGTGGCACGCCGCCGACGACGGAGTGCCGGTCGATCGGATCCAGACGCTGCCGGACGGCGGCGTCCCGCCACGCGGCAGTGTGGTCTTCGGCCGCTTCCAGCAGTGCGACTACGTCTGCCGCAAGTACGCACAGTGGGCGACGTACTGGCTTGCGAAGGCGGTTGGGCCGCGGCCGAGCTGATGCTCGCCGCTGTGCGGCTGACCGTACTGCAACACACAGGCAGGCTCCCTTTTCCGGAACGCGCGGCTCCGCGAGGTTGTGCGTATGCAGCGCAATCTCAGTTCAGCCTCCGTCGTCGTCGTCGGCGCCGGCCCTGCGGGGCTCGCCGTGAGCTCGAGGCTCGCGCGCCGGGGAGTGCCGCACGTCGTGCTCGAACGGCACCAGGTCGGGTGGACGTGGCGCGCGCAGCGCTGGGACTCTTTCCGCCTCAACACGCCGCTGTGGGCGACGCGCGTCCCTGGGAAAGGGCTGCGCGGACGGGCCGGGAGCTTTCCGACGGCCGGCGCGCTCGTCGCGTCGCTCGAGCGGTTCGCGCGACGCCTGCCGATCGCCGAAGGCGTCGAGGTGTTCGCCGCGCGACGCAGCGGCCCGCGCTGGACGCTCCACACGAACCACGGCCTCATCTCGACGGATGCCGTCGTCGTTGCGAGCGGCTTCCAGAACGTGCCGCGGATGCCCGCATACGCGTCTCGGCTGCCGGAAGCGGTCGAGCAGCTCCACGTCGCCGACTACCGCGCGCCGCAGCAGGTTGCCGATTCGGTGCTCGTCGTCGGCGGCGGGCAGTCCGGCGTTCAGATCGCCGAAGACCTCCTCGACGCCGGCAAGCGCGTCTACGTGGCGACGAGCCGCGTGGGGCGCATGCCGCGCCGGTTCGCCGGTCGCGACGCATTCGAGTGGATGCTCGAGACCGGACAGCTCGACCTGCCGCGCGAGGATGCCGGCCCCGGCACGATCGGCGTCGCGACGCCGCAGGTCTCCGGGGCCGCCGGCGGACGCACGGTCAGCTATCAAGCACTGGCGGCGCGCGGTGCGACGCTCCTCGGACGCGCGCTCGACTGGAACGCCGGCCGGCTCGAGCTCGCCGGCGACCTCGGCGACAACGTTCGCTTCGCCGACGAGGTATCGGATTTCTTCCGCGCCGCCTGGCAGAAGCGCGCGCGGTTGCGCGGCGCGCCTGCAGCGGCCGACCCCGCCGACGAGCCCGCTCCGCACCTGTACGACGCCGTCGGGCAGCGCTCGCTCGACTTGGCTCGCGAAGGCATCGGCAGCGTCATCTGGGCGACGGGCTTCGGCCCTAGCACCGGCTGGCTTCCGACCGGTGCGCTCGACTCGCGCCGACGGCCCCAGCTCCCGGGCCTCCACGTCGTCGGCGCCCCGTGGCTGACTCACCGTTCGTCGGCGAACCTCTACGGCATGGCCGCCGACGCCGACCGGCTGGTCGACGGGCTCAGCCGTCAGCCGCTGCGAATCGCCGCCTGAGCCGCGAGCCACTGCGACACCGCCGCCGCGACGGCGGGGGCGCTCCTGAGCGAGTGAGTCCCCGGAATGCGGACGACCGTGCGCCCCGAGCCCGGCGGCGGCGTCCCGAACGGGTCGTTCTCACCCTGCACGACGAGCATCGGGACGTGGACGCCGTCGAGCTCGGCCAGACGGCTTCGCTCGGGCCGGCCCGGCGGGTGCAGCGGGAACGCGAGGCAGATCACCGCGACGGAGCTCGTCTCGGCGGCGGTGCGGCATGCGACCCGAGCGCCGGACGAGCGGCCGCCGGTGAGGATCGGCACCCCCGTGAGCGGGCCATCCCGCAGCTGCGAGACGACCGAGACCCAGGCGGCGTCGAGCTGCGAGGCCGGAGCGGGGCTCCGTCGCCCTGCGACCCGGTAGGGCTGCTCGACGAGGGCAACGCTCAGGCCGGCCGACCGCGCGGCGTTTGCCGCGCCGACGAGATCAGGCGACTCGACACCGCCGCCGGCACCGTGGCCGAGCACGAGCGCGCCGACCGGAGCGTCGACTGAATCAACGTGTGCGCGGGCGGCTCCGTGGGGGGTCTGGAGCTCGAGCATCCCTACATGTGACCATGCCCGCGTGACGACCGTTCCGGAGACGCGCTACGCCAAGAGCGGCGGACTCAACATTGCGTTCCAGGTCGTCGGCGACGGCCCGCTCGACCTCGTCTACGTACCGGGCTGGGTCTCGAATGTCGAGGGCAACTGGGAGCTGCCGGCTCACGACCGCTTCCTGCGCCGGCTGGCGCGCTTCGCGCGGGTGATCCTGTTCGACAAGCGCGGCACGGGCCTGTCGGACCCGCTGCCGGCGGCCGAGCTGCCGACGCTCGAGGAGCGGATGGACGACGTGCGCGCCGTAATGGATGCCGCCGGCTCGGAGCGCGCGGCCTTTCTCGGCTGGTCCGAGGGCGGGTTGCTGAGCGTCATGTTCTGCGCGTCGAGCCCCGAGCGAGCCGTCGCGCTCGCGACGTTCGGCATCTTTGCGAAGCGCGTCTGGAGCCCGGACTATCCGTGGGCGCCGACGCCGGCGGCGCGGAGTCGCGAGATCGAGCTCGTCGAGCGGGAGTGGGGCCGCGAGATGGATGTCGACGTCCTTGCCCCGAGCGCCGCCGCCGATTCGACGTTCAAACGGCAGCTCCTGTCGTACTTCCGTCGCAGTGCGAGCCCGGCGACGGCCGCTGCGCTGCTGCGGATGAACACGCAGATCGATGTTCGCGACGTTCTCCCGACCATCCACGTGCCGACGCTCGTGCTGCACCGCAGCGGCGACCGCGAATCGAACATCGAGGAGGGCCGCTGGATCGCCGGGCGCATACCGAACGCCAAGTTCGTCGAGCTGCCCGGCGACGACCACATCCCGTGGGTCGGCGACCAGGATCTCGTGCTCGACGAGATCGAGGAGTTCATGACGGGCGCTCGTCCGGTACGCGAGGCCGACCGCGTGCTGGCGACCGTGCTCTTCACCGACATCGTCGACTCGACGGCGGAAGCGGCCAAGCGCGGCGACCGCTCGTGGCGCGACGTGCTGGAGCGGCATCACGCCGACGTCAGGACGGAGCTCGGGCGGTGGCGCGGCCGCGAAATCGACAGCGCCGGCGACGGTTTCCTCGCAACCTTCGACGGTCCGGCGCGCGCAATCCACTGTGCACTCGCGGTCGGCGAGCGGGCGCGCGGGCTCGGCCTGGCCGTCCGCGCCGGGGTGCACACCGGCGAGTGCGAGCTGCTCGGCGACAAGGTCGCCGGGATCGCCGTGCACACCGGGGCACGCGTGGCCGCGCTGGCGAGTGCCGGCGAGGTGCTCGTGTCGCAGACGGTGAAGGATCTCGTCGCCGGCTCCGGGCTCGAGTTCGCCGACCGCGGCGAGCACGAGTTCAAGGGCGTGCCCGGCCGCTGGCGCGTCTACGCAGCCGTCTAGCCGAATCGTTCGACGAGCAGGCCGTGACGGAGGCCGCGATCGCTCACCGTCAGCGACGACACGTCGAGCTTTGCGAGCACCGTCCGGACGATGCATGCGCCGGCGAGGATCACGTCTGCCCGGCCTGGCTGGAGCCCGACGATCCGCCGCCGCTCGTCGGCGCTGCGGCCGCTGAAGAGCTCGACCTGCCGGTCGACCTCCGCGCGGTCGAGCACCGTGCCCTGGACGACGTCCGCGTCGTAGGTCGCCAGCTCGTGCTTGACGGCGGCCATGTTCGTGAGCGCGCCGCCCATCCCGACGAGAGCATCGGGCCGCGGTCGGCCCGCGAGCGCCGAGAGGTCGCCGTCGATCGCGGCGAGCGCTTCGTCCAGAACGTCGCCGCCGACCGCGTCGGCCAGTCCGTAGCGCTCGGTGTAGCGGACGGCTCCGACCGGCACGCTGAACTGTTCGTGCGCGTGACCGTCGCGTCCGAAGGTGAACTGGGAGCTGCCGCCGCCCGTGTCGAAGACGGTGCGCGAACCGGATGCGAGCGGCAGCGCCGCCGTCGCGGCGACGTACGCCAGACGAGCCTCCTCTTCGCCGGACACGATCTCGACCTCGACGGCGCAGCGTCGACGGACGGCGTCGACGAAGTCCGCGGCGTTCGGCGCCATCCGGAGCCCCGCCGTTCCGACCGCGGCGACGGCAAGGGCGCCGGCGGAACGGGCGTCGGCGGCCATCGCCGCGACCGCGCCGACGGTTCGCTCGACGGCGTCGCCACGGAGCCGTCCGTCGTCGCCGCGCCCTTCGCCGAGGCGCGTGACCTCCGCTCGATCGGCGACCGTTCGCCACGTCCCGTCTGCGGCCCGCTCGCCGATGTGGAACTTGACGGAGTTCGTGCCGACGTCGACGACGGCGTAGCGGCCGGCGCCGAAGCCGACGAGCGCCTTGAGGCCGCGCGGGTAGCTCGTGTTCGGGCGATGTTCGAGCCCGAGCCCGCGAACGGCTGCGCTCACTTGCTCGGGGTCCTCGGATTCGACCGCGACCGTCCGGGTGGAGCCGTGCTCTGTCGCCACCTCCGTCAGCTCCGCGGCGCAGCCGCCGACCGTGTAGCGCGTGCGGTGCTTGTGCACAGGCACGGCGAGCAGGTCGCGGCGCCCGGCGAGGAGATCGTCGAGGTCGTAGTCGTCGCGGTCGAGCTGCGGGACGGCGACGCGCAGGCCGTGGAGGATCGAGCGCGCCTGCTCCGCCGACAACGGGAACTCTGACTTCATCACCGGCGCCCACTGCTCGAGGCCGGCGTCGTTCACCTGCTCGAGCCGCTTGACGTCCATCAGGCCGTCGCGCACCTTGACCGTGTCGCCGTTGGCGACCGAGAGGATGTAGACCTCGTCGCTCTCCTGGACCCGCTCCGGCGAGCGGTTGCCGAAGACGTCGTCGCCGACGCCGAAGGTTCGCCACTCCCAGCGGTTCACGGGCTCGCCCCGAACAGCCGCTTCTCCGACTTCAGGTGCGCTGCCCACCCGAGCTGCGACGAGCCGGCAAAACGGAGATAGGCCCGCAACGCCTCGCGCATCGCGTCTGCGAACCCTTTCACTCGGCCCGGGGCGAACCCGTCCTCCCACCACACGTCGAGGACCTGCACGCGCGCGTTGTCGCGGTCGATCCTCGGCTCGAAGCGCCCGACGAGCCGGTCGCGGAACACGATCGGCAGCACGTACCAGCCCCAGCGCCGCTTCTGCGGCGGCAGGAAGAGCTCCCACACGTAGTCGAAGCCGAAGAGCGCGCCGAGCAGCTTGCGGTCCCAGACCACGGGGTCGAAGGGTGACAGGAACGCGACCGAGGGCGGCGGCTGCGGTGGATCCTCGAGCAAGGCGACGTCCTCACGGATCACGAGCCTGTTCCCGCGCAGGCCTTCGACGGCGACGGGGACGAGGTCGCCGCGCTCCAGGAGCTCCTGCCGGAGCGCAGTGCGTCCCGGGAGCCCGGGAAAGCGCGGATCAGGCTTCGCGGCACCGAGGCCGCTGAAGATGTCGTTCGCGCCGCTTGCGCCCAGCAACCCGTGCGCGCGGTAACGCGACAACATCTTGTGGCGGATCTGCTCGTGGAGAGGCACGTTCTGCGCGAGGACGTCCGCGGGCAGCAGGCGCTCGATCAGGTCGTAGGAGCGGCGGTTTCCTTCGCGCCGGGCCAGCCCGAGGACGCCGGTGACGGCGTAGGCCTCCAGGACGGCGCGCACGGTGTTCGTGGGCATGCCGAACCAGTCCTTCGTCGGGCCTTGCTCGCGCTCGAAATCGGACGACGACAGCGGTCCTTCGGCCCGAATGCGGTCGAGCACGCGCTTTGCGACGTCCGCGTTCTCCTCGAGCAGGAGCTCGGGGCGGCGGCTGGAGCGTCCGCGAAACCAGGGAAACTCGCTCGTCGGGACGAGCGAGAGCCCCTTGTTGTACGCCTCGAAGATCTCCCCGCGTTCGTAGAGCTGGTCGCACCAGGCGGGGTCGTAGTCGGCGATGCGCGCGTGCAGCACCAGATCGTGGCTGCGCCCGGCGACGGCGATCGGGTCGTACTGGATCGAGCCGAACCGCTCGAGAAAGCGGAGCACGGCCTTGCGCCCGCCGCTGAGCGAGCGCGCGGGCGCGAGGAGGTGACGCGCGACGAAGAAGCGGCGCGCCTGCTCGTCAGTCGATCTCAACGTCTGCGAGCGAGGCCTCGGGCTCCGGCAGTTGCGGATCCATTTCGCGGAGCGTCTCGACGACGATGCGCGCGACGAGCAGGTTGCGAACCCAGTTGTGATCCGCCGGGACGACGTGCCACGGCGCCCACTTCGTCGACGTCTCGCCGATGACGTCGTCGTACGCGGCGATGAACTCATCCCACCGCGCCCGGTCGTCGAGGTCGGAGCGGCGGAACTTCCAGGCCTTCTCCGGATTGACGAGCCGTTCCTGCAGGCGCTTGCGCTGCTCGTCCCGAGACACGTTGAGGAAGACCTTGACGAGCGTCGTGCCCTCGTCCGAGAGCATCCGCTCGAACTCGCGGATGTGCCGCGCGCGCGGGCCCCACACGGATTTCGGCGCCAGCCGGTGGACCCGCACGGCGACGACGTCCTCGTAGTGCGAACGGTTGAAGATGCCGATCTCGCCACGGAGCGGCGTGACCTGGTGCACGCGCCAGAGGTAGTCGTGGGCAAGCTCGGTCGCACTCGGCTGCTTGAAGGAGACGATTCGGCATCCCTGCGGGTTGACGCCGGTGAGGACACTGCGGATCGTGCCGTCCTTCCCCGATGCGTCGAGGCCCTGTAGGACCAGCAGCAGGCTCCGGCTCGCCTCCGCGTACAGCCGGTTGTGCAGGAGCGCGAGCTCGTCGACGAGCTCGGCGAGCTCCTTCCGCCCGTCGGCTTTCCCGGAGAGGCCGGCCCGATCGCCGGGATCACGGGACTGCAGGTCAGCGCCGGATCCCGGCTCGACTCGTAGCCCTCGCGACACGCAGCGACACTATCGTGCAGCCGTGGACCGGATCGAGCTCCTCGACGATCGCTTCGTCATCCGCAACCGCGGGCTCCACCGGCTCCTGACGATCGTCGGCGACGTCACGATCCGCTACGAGGCGATCGACTCCGTTTCGGTCGGCATCGGCGCCGTCCCACCGTGGCACACGTGGCGCGTCGGTTACAGCCCCGGCGTCGGCTCCCACCGCGCCGGCATCTTCTGGTGGCGCGGCCGCAAGTGGTTCATGGACGTCCGCGACCGAGCGCGAACGCTCGTCGTGCACCTGAAGCCGGGCGCCGGCTACGACGCGATCGCGGTCACCCTGGACGACGCAGAGCTCGTCGCCGGCGAGCTGCGGCGAGCAGCCTCCTCGCAGCAGGCCTAGGCCTGCGGGACGGGATTACTATCGGCGGATGGGCGGTGTCCGGCCAACCCTGCAGGTCGTGGGCCGCAGGATGGACGCCGAGCATTACCGCCTGCGCGACTTCCTGACCCGGGCCGCTCAGCCATACGAGTGGCACGAGGCCGGTTCTGCGGAAGCTCTCGCGCTGTTCGAGGAGCACGGGCTGGTAGACCCCGTGCTGCCGGTCATCGTCGACGACGGCAAGGCGTACGAAAACGCGACTGTCGAAGCCGTCCTGGCGGCGTGGGGCGGTGTGCAGCCGACCAAGCGAAGTCATTACGACTTCGTCGTCATCGGCGCCGGCCCCGCCGGGCTCGCCGCAGCCGTGTACGCGGCCTCGGACGGTCTTTCCACCCTCGTCTGCGATCGCGACCTGCCGGGGGGCCAGGCGTCGTACGCAACGATGATCGAGAACTTCTTCGGCTTTCCCGACGGAATCGGCGGCGCGGAGCTCGCGCGGCTCGCCGGGCGCCAAGCCGAGCGATTCGGCGCCGAGCTCAGCCTCTTGCGCGGCGTGCAGGGAAGCCGCCTCCAAGAGCAGGGCCAGCCGATGGAGCTCGTCCTCGACGACGACTCCGCGGTGACGGCTTCCGTCGTCCTCGCGGCAACAGGCATGGACTGGACACGGCTCGAGCTCGACGGCATCGACGATCTCGTCGGGCACGGCGTGTACTACGGCGCCGGCCGCAGCGAGGCGGCGCAGTGCGCCGGCCAGAGCGTCGTTCTCGTCGGTGCCGGCAACTCCGCCGGGCAGGCCGTCCTCAACTTCGCGAACCAGACGGCGCGGGTGACGATGCTCGTGCGCGGTGACTCGCTCGGGAAAAGCATGTCGCACTACCTGATCGAGCGGATCGAGCAGCATCCGCTGATCGACGTCCATCTCGAGAGCGAGCTGACGGAGTTGCACACGGACGGCAACGGCGAGCTCACCGGCGTCACCTATGCCGATTCGGCCGGCGACCGCGAGACACGGACGACAGACGGGCTGTTCGTTTGCATCGGCGGGACGCCGCACACCGAGTGGTGTTCACGCGAGCACGTCATCACCGATGACCGCGGCTACATCCTCACCGGCCGGGACCTGCTCGCGAATGACGGCTTCGAGGAGTCTTGGCCGCTCGACCGCGACCCGTTGCCGCTCGAGACAAGCCGTGTCGGGGTCTTCGCAGCGGGGGACGTGCGGCATGGATCGACGAAGCGCGTCGCGGCGGCCGTGGGGGAGGGCTCGATGGTCGCGTCGTTCATCTTCAGCCGTCTTGCCGAGCTCGGTATCACCTACTGAGCTTGCCGGCGTTCTCGCCCACGCGCGGCGGCGAACGCTGACCCTGCTCGAGCCGGTCGACGACGAGCTGCTCAGTGCCCAGGTCTCGCCGTTGCAGTCGCCGCTCGTCTGGGATCTCGCGCACGTCGGCTACTTCGAAGAGCTCTGGCTGCTGCGGCACGCCGCCGGCCGCCCACCGCTCTCGCCGCAGTACGACGAGCTCTACGACTCTTTCGCGCACGCTCGCGCTGCACGGCGGGAGCTGCCGATCCTCGACCCGGCCGCGGCGTATACGTACGTCCGCGAGGTGCGCGACGCAGTGCTCGAGCTCCTACCGGAGCTCGACGACTTCCTCGTCGGGATGGTGGCGCAGCACGAGCTTCAGCATGTCGAGACGATGACTCAGACGCTCGTCCTCGCCGGCCTTCCGGAGTCGGCGCCGGAGGTGGAGGCGAGCGGCGCTGTCCTCGTCGAAGCCGGGCCGTTCGCGCTCGGCTCGAACGCGCGCTGGGCATACGACAACGAGCGGCCGCAACACGTCGTCGACGTGAAGGCCTTTCAGATCGACCGCGCGCTCGTCACGAATGCCGACTACGCGGAGTTCAGCGGCCGCCCGGTGCCGAGCGGACGCGCCCGCGAGCCGGTGCAGCATGTCTCCTTCGCCGATGCCGAGGCGTACGCGCGCTGGGCGGGCAAGCGCCTGCCGAGCGAAGTGGAGTGGGAGAAGGCCGTGAAGACCGCCGGCGACGAGCTCGAGCACGCGCGCGGCGCCGCCTGGCAGTGGACGTCGACGGCGTTCGACGGCTATCCCGGTTTCCGCGCCTTCCCGTATCGCGAGTACTCCGAGGTCTTTTTCGGCGGCGAGTACCGCGTGCTCCGCGGCGGCTCCTGGGTCACCGACCCGCTGGTCGCGAGGCCGACCTTCCGCAACTGGGACCTGCCGCAACGGCGGCAGATCTTCTCCGGCATCAGGTGTGCGTCCGATGTCTAGAACGGACACGAGCCGGGACATCTACGAGGCGACTCGCCTGGGCCTGTCGTCCGCGCCGAAGGAGCTGCCGCCCGTGTGGCTGTACGACGAACGTGGGTCAGGGCTCTACGAGCAGATCACCCGTCTCCCCGACTACTACCTCCCGCGACGGGAAGCGGAGATCCTGCGCGCGCATGCAGAGGAGATCGCGCAGCTGACGCGTGCACGGACGCTCGTCGAGCTCGGCCCGGGTAATGCGGCGAACACGCGCTTCCTGCTCGACGCACTCGACCTCGATCGCTATGTCGCGATCGACGTGAGCGCAGAACGCCTCCACGCGACCGCGCGTGAGCTCGCGTCGGAGTATCCCGGCCTCGCGATCACGGAGGTTGCGGGGGATTTCGAGCGGGATCTCGCGTCGCTCGACGGCGGCGACGCGCGCCTCGTCGCGCTGCTCGGCAGCACGATCGGCAACCTCTATCCGGAACAGCGCCGAGCCCTGCTGGCGTCGCTCGACGCCGAGACGATCCTGCTCGGCATCGACCTGGTCAAGGACCCCGAGCGCTTCGAAGCGGCCTACAACGACGCCGGTGGGGTCACAGAGGCCTTTGTCCGTAACTCGCTCGCGGCCGTCAACCGCGGGCTTCTCGGTACGTTCGAGCAGCACCGGTTCGTGTACGAAGCACGCTGGGACCAACAGAACGAATGGGTCGACATCGGCCTGCGCGCGGTCTCGGCGCACAGCGTCAGCATCGAACGTCTCGGCCTCGAGCTCGCGTTCGAGGCGGGCGAATGGCTCCGCGTCGAGATCAGCTCGAAGTTCCGGCGCGAACGTTTCGCCGACGAGCTCCACCGGGTCGATGCGTGGTGGACCGACGGCGCCGATGATTTCGCCGTCGTCCTCGGCCGTTCCTGACAGGGAGGAGAACCATGTCCGCACAACAGATCTGCACGCACCTCGACCAGATCGAGGTGACGACGCTGCCCCGGCACATGGCCGGCTGCGAGGAGTGCCTCAAGATCGGCAGCGGCTGGGTTCATCTACGGATGTGCATGACCTGCGGCAAGATCGGCTGCTGCGACTCGTCGCCGAACCGCCACGCGACCGCGCACGCCGGCGACAGCGGCCACCCGATCATTCGCTCCGCCGAGCCCGGCGAGGATTGGAGCTGGTGCTACGTGGACGAGGTGGCCTTCGCCCTCTCGCCCCGCTAGGAGGGCTACGCGGCTCGCTCGAGGCCTAAGCCCGAGTCCAGCACATATGCGCGCCCGTCCAGGTGGAAACGCAGGAGCGGCACAGTGGAATCGAGCGCCCAGAGCTTGACCGCGAGCAGCAAGACGGCGAGGTCGTCGGAGAACGGGCGCAGCTCGGCGGCGACGAGAACGACGTCGCTGCAGTCATAGGAATCGACATGCCAGCGGGGCCGCAGTCGCTCGCAGAGGCTCTCACCTTGGGTTACAGAGGGGAGCTCGAACACAAGGGTCTCGTTGAGCTCGCCCGCCGGCATGCAGTCAGCATCGCTGCGCGCTCACCGCGTGCGCATGACGCACTTGCGTCAAGTCCGTTCGCGCGCGCGAGTAACTGAACAGCACGCGTGGCACGCCGTACCTCCGCACGCCGCTGGGCCGTTTGGTTTCAATGCCACGCAATCAATCCAACCGAAGGAGCTCCATGCCGCTCACCCAGAGCCAGCTCGTCGGCGAAGTCGCCGATCGGGCGGGACTGTCGAAGTCCGAGACGAAGGCCGTGCTCGACGCCCTCGAGGAGGTTGTCCTCGATCAGCTCGCCGACGCCGAGAAGGTCAAGATCGGCGGCGTCGTCCAGCTGACCGTTCGCGTCAAGGCCGCCACGAAGGCACGCAAGGGGCGCAACCCCGCGACCGGTGAAGAGATCACCATCGGGCCGAAGCCCGCTTCGGTGACCGTGAAGGCGCGGCCCCTCGCCAAGGCCAAGGCAGCACTGCCGTCGGTGGCCTCCGCTCGCCGTCGGCTTGCCGCGTAGGACGTCGTCCGGGCGGGGGAGCGACGCTCCCCCGCCGCGGCCCATCGCCTGGGCCGCAATCGATTCCGCGTCGGGCGTCGTGGACCACGAAGACGGCTCGCGCGTCTTCCCCGCGGCATCGACGATCAAGCTGTTCGTCTACTCCGCCTACCGTCGCTCGTCCCTCGACCCCAACGAGCTCGTGCCGGTCGGGCGTGTCGGCGGCTCCGGCGTCGCCGAGTACCTGCGGACGCCGCTCGCGCTCGCCGACCACGCGTTCCTGATGCTCGCCGTCAGCGACAACGCGAGCACGAACGTCCTGCTCGAGCGGCTCGGGCTCGACGCGGTCGCGGACGAGATCGAGCGCCTGGGGCTCCGCGACACGCGCGTGCGGCGCCTGATGATGTCGAGCGGCCCGGAGAACGAGACGTCGCCGCTCGACCTCGCGCACGGGCTCGTGCGTCTCCTCGCGGAGCCGTTCGCAGCCGACCTGCTCGAGGCGCTGCGAGTCGCCGCGGACGCCGAGTCGTTCGTCCCGCAGCTCCTGCGGGGCGTCACGGTGGCGGCCAAGTCCGGCGAGCTCGACACCGTTCGGCACGAGGTCGCCCTGCTCGAAGACGGCGGCCGAAGGCTCGTCACCGCCGTCTGCTCGTCACCGCCGGCGCGAACGGACGAGCTCGCCGCGGTCGCCGTTCAGCGCTGGACGGGCGCTACCTGAGGCGGATGGTCTTCGCGGCCGTTGCGTCATTTCCCACGGCGTCGGTGGCCGCGATCCTGACTTCGAGCGTCCGCGTCGACTTCGCCGGCCGGATCCGGATCGCCGACGCCAGCGATCCAGTCGACGTCTGGCCGATCCTGTAGACGAGGGCGTTCAGCGGCTTCCGCGGATCGACTACCTGCAACACGTACGAGACCGCGTCGTCGCCGGGAAAGGTGACGCTCAGTGCGAGGTTGTACGCGCCCTTCGGTCGCCTGAGCTTGCGCGCCGTCGCCTTCGTCACGACGATCGCCGGCGGCACGTTGTCGAAATCCGCAACACCTTGCCACGTGCTTCGAAACGTGATCGTCGTCGGATCATCAGACCGGCCCGCGAGGCGGCTGCTCGAGAAGGTTCCTTTGCCCCGGAGGGTCGCCAGCGGCCCGGTGCCGGAGACGATCTGCCAGAGACCGTTTCCACCGTGCTCGGCCGGGAGCGGCGAGACCGCCGCAGTGAACTCATTCCCGTCGGGACAGGTGAAGCGGCGCAGCGCGGTGTCGGTCGTCGAATCGACGCTCACATCGGCGGCCGAGCCTGAACCGCACAGCGCGAGCGACGACGTGAAGCTGCCCTCGTGGGTCAGCGACGCGTTGTGGTGGCCGTCGAAGACGAGGCGGAACGTCGACGGCGCGGCACGAGCACCCGCCCCGGTAACGAGGCCGAGCAGCACCGAGACAGACAGGACGAAACCCGACGTTCGCATGCCGCAATGATTCGTGGTCGTGGCGTTCGACGCCATACGACGTTCGTCGTAGGGTTGGCGCATGGCGGCCTTGTCTCGCTCCGACTACCGCGACGCCCTCGAGGTCGTGTACGCGGCCGGCGAGGTCACGAGCACCGTCGCGTTCCCAGAGTTGGTGCTCGATGCGCTCAGGCGCCTCGTGCCGTGCGAGGTGGTCACGTTCCATGAGCACAGCGAGACCCGCAATCGCGTCCTCGTGCACGTTGGCGAGCCGGCCGGCCGTATGACGCCGGAGATTCGCGCTGCGCATCGTCGCTACCGACATCAGGATCCGTTCCGTCCTGCGGCCGGCGCGCGCACGACGTCCGATGTCGCCGACCTCCGGAGCTACCGGCGGACGGGCCTCTACCGATGCGTCGACCGCCCGCTCGGGATCGCGTACATGTTGCAGCTCTACGTCGATCCGGGCGTCACGGACGCTCGAATCGAGTTCGACCGCGCAGATTCGGACTTCAGCGAGCGTGACCGCGGCGTCCTCGACCTGCTTCTGCCGCATCTTCGGCAATCCGTTCGTCGCGCGCGGCCTCGTGCTCGGCTCGCCCGCCTGAGCCCGCGCGAGCGGCAAGTCGTCGAGCACGTCGCCGACGGTCGGACGAACGCGGAGATCGCATGGATCCTCGAGATCTCGCCGGAGACGGTGCGCAAGCATCTCGAGAATGCCTACGCCAAGCTCGGCGTGCACAATCGCACGGCGGCGGCCGCGGCCGCGTTGCGCTCGCGCTAGTCGCGCGCGTGACGCTTGATCTTCCGCTCGAGCAGCTCCTTCACATTGGGCCAATCGTCGTCGACGATCGCGTACCACGCAGAGTCGCGGATCGAGTCGGGCAGGATCATGTGCTTCCGGAAGACGCCTTCGAACGACGCGCCGATGCCGAGCAGCGCGCCGCGGACGCGGAGATTGCGCGCGTCCGTCTTGAACTCCACGCGCATCGCCCCCCAGCGCTCGAACGCGTTGCCGAGCAGGAGGTACTTCGTCTCGATGTTGGCGCCAGTTCCCCACTGGGAGCGCTCGAGCCACGTCCAGCCGATCTCCGTGCGGCGGTGCGCAGGCTCGACGTTGAGGTAGCGGGTCGAGCCGACGGGACGCCCGTCGACGTGGACGACGAAGGGGATCTCGCTGGGGTGGGCCAGCGCCAGGTCGAACCAGCGGTCGAACCCGAGCGTGTACATGTTCGTGAAGCGATGGATCTGCGGTTCGCGCTCCGCCGCCTCTCGTAGGCCTTCGCGGTGGTGCTCCGCGATCGGCTCGACGCGGACGATGCGTCCGTCGAGCGGTTCCTCGGGACGGAGGCTGTTTGGAGGCCCAGGAGCAGGGTAGGCGGCGCTCATGGGTGTACTTTCGTCGGTCCGAGCGGTTCGGTGGGCGCGTAGGCACCAGCCGGACCAGGTCGCGTACTGGATCGCGCTCGCGCACGAGCGCTTCCCGCCCGACGATCTGCTGCGCCAGGCGATCGAGGCGGAGCGGGCTGGGTTCGACGGCGTCTGCTGCAGCGACCACCTCGCGCCGTGGTGGACGAGCGAGACGGCGCCGACGAACGCGGGCAGCGCCTGGGTGTGGCTCGGCGGCGCAGCTCACGCGACGGATCACGTCGAGCTCGGCAGCGCCGTCACTGCGATCGTCCACCGCTACAACCCGGTCGTCGTCGCGCAAGGCGCCGCGACGCTCGAGTTCCTGGCGCCGGGACGCGCCTTCCTCGGCGTCGGCTCGGGCGAGGCGATGAACGAGGTTCCCGCGGGCATGGACTGGCCGTCGCCGGCCGAGCAGCTCGAGCGGACGGAGGAAGCACTGATCGTGATCACGCGTTTGCTCCGCGGCGAGACCGTCGACTTCGACGGCCGCTTCTTCAAGGCCAAGAACGCGGTGCTCTACTCGCTGCCGAACCGCCGGGTGCCGGTGTATCTGTCCGCCTTCCACGAAGGCGCCGCCGAGCTCCCGGGCAGGATGGCCGACGGAATCTGGACGCTCGCCGATCCGATGCAGGCACCGAGGATCATCGCGGCCTACCGCGCGTCGTGCGAGGAGGCGAAGCGCGAGCCCGGCGAGATCATCCTGCAGGGCGTCTTCTCCGTCGCCGACTCGGACGAGCATGCGCTCGAACAGGCGCGCGAGTGGAAGGGGACGATGGTCGACGAGCACTACACCGACCCCGTCGTCGACCCGGGACAGATCTACCGGCAGGGAGAGTCCGAGGTCTCGGACTCGAAGTTCACGAAGCAGATCATCGCGTCGAGCGACCCGAGCCAGCACGTCCGGCGCATCAAGCTGCTCGAGCAGCTCGGCGCCACGAAGATGGCGCTGATGAACGTCTCCGGCGACGACCCGCACGCGGCGATCCGCGTGTACGGCGAGTCGGTGCTCCCCGAGCTTCGGTAGGGTCCGCCACGTGGTTGCGCAGCGCGCGACGCTGCAGGGCCGGACGGCAGACCGCATCGAGTCGCTGCTGTCCGCGCGCCTGTTCCTCGAGCCGCAACTGGTCGACGACCGGCTGTACTTCTTGTCGAACCTCTCCGGGCAGCTGAGCCTCTTCGTGATGGACGCCGGCGGGAGCGTCCCCGAGCCGCTGCTGCCCCCGCAGATCGCGCTCCAGAACCCGGAGCTCATCGGCGGGCTGTCCTTCTTCGTGCTGCCGGAGCTCGACCGGGTCCTCGTCATGATCGACCGCGACGGCGACGAGAACTACCGGCCGTTCACGATCCCGCTTGGCGGCGGCTTCCCGGAGCCGCTTGCCGGTGACCATTTCGACGGGTACCGCTCGCACCTCGTCGACGTCGAACCGGAAGGCGCGATCGCATACTTCGCCGCGGAGTCGCGCGCCGAGTCGCTGATCCACGGACTGCGCTGCAACCTCCGCACCGGGGAGGTCGAAGACCTGCACGCGAGCCCGTACGGCGCCATCCCCGTCGCCTGGAGCAGCGACCACAGCCGGGTCGTCTTCGAAGACGGGTACCTCGCGGGTGACAACATCCTCTACGAGGTCGTCGACGGCGAGCGCAAGCTCTTGCAGGGGACGCCGCTCGACGCCCGCGAGGAGGGCCGCGAGTATCCGCGCACCGGTTTCCGCTCGGAGCGGATGACCGCGAGCGACAGCGGCCTGCTCCTCCTGACGACGCTCTTCGACGACACGGGCAGCCCCGCATACCTGCCGCTCGACGGCGGCGACCTCGAGCAGGTCGCGGTGACCGGCGTCGTGCACGACGGCGTCGGCGAGCTCGAGCGCCTGCACCATCTCGAAGGCGACCGGTTCGCCGCCGTCTACAACATCGACGGCGTCTCGTGGGTCTACGACGCGTCGTTCGACGAGGCCGGGCGCACCCTGTCGCTCGATTACGTGCTCGTCGGCGAAGGCGACCTGGCGGACGGCATGCTGCACGGCCTCGACCTCGCCGAGCGCAGCGGAAGGTTCGCGGTCTCCTTCTGCACCGCGACGATGCCGACGCAGCTGTACGTGCTCGAGCCCGACGAGGCCCCCGTGCCGCTCACGCGAGAGCGCGCCCTCGGGGTGCCCCCGGAGCTGCTCTCGCTCGGTGAGGATGCGTCGTTCGAGTCCCACGACGGGCTGCGCGTCTCGGCTCGCCTCTATCTGCCGTCGCCCGAGCTCGGCTACGAGGGGCCGCGCCCGCTCGTCTACTACATCCACGGCGGCCCGCAGGGCCAGGAGCGGCCGAACTTCGCATGGTTCTCGATGCCCCTGATCCAGATCCTCGCGCTCGAGGGCTTCGCCGTCTTCGTCCCGAACGTCCGCGGCTCGACTGGCTACGGCCTCGAGTACACGCGCAAGGTCGACCGCGACTGGGGTGGCCAGGACCGGCTCGACCATGTGCACGCCATGACGAAAGTGCTCCCGAACGACGACCGCATCGACGTCGAGCGAGCCGGTGTGATCGGCCGCTCCTACGGCGGCTACATGACGTTGACGCTCGCCGGCCGTCATCCCGAGCTGTGGCGGGCAGCCGTCGACATGTTCGGGCCGTACGACCTGACGAAGTTCATGGAGCGGATCCCCGAGACGTGGAAGCCGTACTTCCTCCTCGCACTCGGCGACCCCGACAAGGACCGCGACTTCATCGTCGAGCGCTCACCAAAAACGCACATCTCGAACATCTCGTGCCCGCTCTTCGTGATCCAGGGTCAGAACGACCCGCGCGTCGTCGAGCAGGAGTCGGCCGACGTCGTCGAGGAACTGCGCTCGCTCGGCAAGGACGTCGAGTACCTCGTCTTCGAGGACGAGGGGCACGACGTCCTGAAGCTGCACAACCGTGTTCGATGCTACGACGTGATCACGTCGTTCTTCGCAAAGCATCTAGCTCCGCCGGCGTATTGACGTTCGCGAGCTCGTCGTCGGCGAGCTCGACGACAGTCGCAGTCACATCGCGAAGCGAGTAGTCGCCGCGCTCGAGCTTGCGCTCGAGCTCCGGCAGCTGGGTGCGCTCGTACGCGCCGGGCAGCGGGCCGGTCTGGGGCTGCGCCGGAGCTGCGCTCGCGAGGCGGCGGATCGAGTCGGCGGACACTGCCGCGCAGTCGACCGGGAGGAAGACGCAGACGTCGTGCGCGGCTGCACGCAGCCCAGCGACGACGCCGGCGATCGGCGCACGCACGTCGATCGCGTCGTCCAGCAACGGAAACGGCAACGGCAGGTCGTCCGCCGCCTTGCCGACGGCGATGCGCTCGTCGCAGGCGTCGCCGAGGATCCGCCACGCCCGTTCCGCGAGCGTCTCGTCGCCGAGCGACGCGAGCGCCTTCGGCGATCCGAACCGCCTGCTGGCGCCGCCGACGAGCAGGACGCCCGTCACTCCGCGATGCGCCACGGCTCCGTGTAGACGTTCATGCGGCCGTCGCGGACGAAGCCGCAGAGCGTCACGCCCCGGTCGGCCGCGAGCTCGACAGCGAGGGTCGACGGGGCCCCGACGGCGACGAGCACCGGGCACCCGGCGACCGCGGCCTTCTGCACTAGCTCGAAGGAGAGGCGGCCGCTGACGCAGAGAACCGCGTGCGACAGCGGCAGACGCACCGCGCCGAACGCCCAGCCGATCACCTTGTCCATGGCGTTGTGGCGGCCGACGTCCTCGCGTGCGCAGAGCAGCTCGCCGTCCGGTGCGAAGAGCCCGGTCGCGTGGAGGCCGCCGGTCGCTGCGAACGCCGCCTGCGCCGCGCGCAGCCGGTCCGGGAGCCGCGCGGCGACGTCGGCGGCGAGGTGCAGGTCGCTGTCGATGTGCGGCGCGTCGACGGCGACGGCCTCGAGCGCGCCCTTCCCGCAAACACCGCACGAGGAGGCCGTGTAGAAGTTCCGCGGCGCGGGAGAGCCGTCGGCGTCGACGTCGATCGTGTTGGCGGCGAGATCCGGCGGCAGGCTCGCGCTACGGGGAGCGAAACCTTCTGTCAAGCAGAAGCCGAGCGCCAGCTCCTCGTCGTGGCCCGGCGTACGCATCGTCACCGCGACCGCTTTGCCGTTGATGCGGATCTCGAGCGGTTCCTCGACCGCGACAGCGTCATGCTCCGCGCGCGCGCCGGGCAGCCGAACGACGTCGACCTGCGCGGCTGAGTACGGCGGCGCCTTGCCCACGCGGATAGCCTGCCAGCCGTGGATTCCTGGCTGCAGGCGGCGCGCGACAAGGTCGTACCGGACGTCGAGCTGTCGGCCGCCGACATGCGCACGCTGCTCGACCTCGCCCGCGTTGCCGCGCACGACAGCGGCGAACGGACGAACGCGCCGCTGCTCTGCTACTTGCTGGGTGTCGCCGTCGGGCGCGGCGCCGACCTCGGCGAGCTCGCGGACGCCCTCGCGTAGCTCCCGAGCAGCCGCGTGAAGGTTGCGTGCGCGCTCATCGCCTCGAGGGCGTCGACCATCGCAGGCTGTTGCGCCGGCGCGTCGACGTCGGCATAGAAGACGTACTCCCACGGGCGGCCGGGGCGCGGGCGCGACTCGAGCTTCGTGAGGTTGAGGTGACGCTCGGCGAACGCGCCGAGGCAGCGGTACAGCGACCCCGACACGTGCCCGACGCCGAAGACGAGCGACGACTTGTCCGGCACGGCGAGCGGTGCGGGATCGCGCGAGAGCGCGCCGAAGCGGGTCGAGTTGTCCGGATACGTCTGGATGCGCTCCGCGAGCGGCTCGAGCCCGTACACCTCGCCGGCGCGGCGCGATGCGATCGCCGCGACTCCTTGCAGCCGGCCTTCGGCGATCTTCTTCGCGGCGCCCGCCGTGTTGTACTCGGCCCTCACCGTCGCGTCGAGCGCGCTCAGGAACTCCTCGCACTGGGCGATCGCCTGCGGGTGCGAGATCACCTCGTGGATGTCGTCGATCGCCGTTCCGGGTAGTGCGAGCAGGGAATGGTCGACGCGCACGATCGTCTCGCCCACGAGATGCAGCCCGTGCCGCAGGAAGAGGTCGTACGTCTCGTTGATGCTGCCGGCCTGCGAGTTGTCGAGCGGCACGAGCCCCCAGGGCGCGCGACCGACCTCCACCGCCTCGAAGACGGTGCGAATCGACGGGAACGGCCGATGCTCCGCGGTCGGAAAGAGTGCCTGCGCACCCTCCTCGGAGTACGCGCCGACCTCTCCCTGATACGCGACGGCGGCCACGGTCAGAGCTTAGGCGGGCGGCGCCGGGGATCAGACGTCCGTGAAGCCTCCGGTGCTTACGCTCCGGCAGGAGCTTCCGAGGCTGTAGCGGCCTCCGCGGCTTCCTGCGCCTGACGCTCGTCCACGTAGCGCTGCGCGTCGCCGAGGGCCGTGAAGAAGCGGAAGAACGCGGCGATGCAGATGATCAGGATCCCGATCACGCCGTAGACGGCGGCGACGTTGCCGGTCGTGCTGACGACCCAGCCTGCGACGAGCGCGCCGGCGGGGATCGCCGACCAGGCCAGCACGCTCGCGATCGACATCACGCGCGAGAGCAGGTGGTTCGGCACGATCGCCTGGCGAAGGGCGCCAGTGTTGATGTTGAAGAGGATTCCGAGACCGCTCGACGCGGCCCAGAACGGCAGGGCGGCCCAGTACCAGCGCATGCCGGCGAAGACGATGAGGCAGCCGCCCATCAGCATCAGCGACGTCATTGCGAGCGCGGTGAAGCTGAAGCGCTTGCGCAGGCGGCCGGCGAGCAGGCCCGTCACGACGACCCCGGCGCTCCCCGCGGCGAACAGGACGCCGATCTCGAACTTGCTCGCGTCGAGCCGCTCCGTCGCGAACAGGACGAGCTCGGCGAACACGCCGGCGTTGACGAAGTTGATGCACGCCATCATCGCCGAGATGTTTCGCAGGACGGGATGACCGAGCACGTAGTGGAGGCCTTCCCGTACGTCGTGGAGGATCGTCGTCGCCTCACGCGGCTCGTCGCCGACGGTGTTGAAGCTCCCGTGGATCAGCGACAGCGAGATCGCCGAGACGGCGAACGAGCCGGCGTCGAACGCCATGACCCAGGCAAGCGGCAGGAACGAGACGAGCACGCCGGCGAGCAGCGGCCCGGCGACCTGCGCGGCCGAGAACGTCGCCTGGATGCGGCCGTTCGCCGTGACGAGGTCGTCGGTCGAGACGAGGCTCGGGATCGCGGCGAACTCGCCGGCGCTGAACGCGATGAAGATCGTCGACTGCACGAACGTCACCGCGTAGATGAGCCAGACGTTCAGGTGCCCGAACTGCGCCACGAGCGGGATCGTCAGGATCACCAGCGTGTTGAGCGAGTCGAGCAGGATCATCGCGCGCTTGCGGTCGACGCGATCCATCCACGCGCCGAGCGGGAGCCCGAAGAAGAGGTAGGGGAGGAACGTCGCCGCCATCGCGATGCCGAGGTTGACGGCGGAGTGCGTCAGCTGGAACACGAGCAGCGGCACCGCCCACTGCGTGAACGAGCTCCCGAGGTTCGAGATGGTCTGGCCGACCCAGAATTTGGCGAAGTCGCGACTCATGCAACGTCTCGCAGGATCTCGAGCAGTTGCTTCTGGCGAGCCGGTGGGAGGGACGCGACCGCGGGGTTTTCCGCAAGGCACGCGAGCAGGCGCTTGCGCATGCGGACGCCTTCGCCGGTGAGCCGGACGATGCGCACGCGCTTGTCGTGCTGCGCCGGGCGGCTCGTCATCAGGCCGCGCTCGGTGAGCTGGTCGACGACGCCGGAGAGATTCGAGGGATCGACGCCGCAGCGGCGCGCGGCTTCTTTGAGCGACGGCGTGTCGCCGGCGTTGAGGCGCCAGATGAGCTTCGCCTGCGCGTAGGTGAGCTCGAGCGACTCGAGGCAGACTCCCTGGTGGTCGAGGGAGCGCGCGAACAGGTCCATCAGCCGCGAGACGAGCTCCTCCTGCTCCGACTTCGGCGGCGCGTACGCCATTACCGGTAACTTACCCGCGTTTTCGGCAGGACGCAAAGGGGTCGGACGCCTTGCGATAGTCCAGGCGTGCTCGACCACATCACGATCCGCGTGTCAGACCGCGAGGCGAGTGAGGCGTTCTACAACCTCGTCCTCGGCACGATCGGCCACGAGCGCAGCGGCAGCGACGACGAGTACACCGTCTGGCGCGGGCAGTTCTCGCTCGCGCAGGCGGACGCCTCGCAACCGGTAACGCGTCGCCTGCACATGGGTTTCGGCGCCGCCTCGCGCGCGCTCGTCGACGCGTTCTGGCGAGCCGGGACGGACGCGGGCCACCGCGACGACGGCGCGCCCGGGCCGCGCCCGCAGTACACGGAGGACTACTACGGCGGCTTCCTGCTCGACCCCGACGGCAACAGCGCCGAGGCCGTCAATCGCGCGGCGGCTGCGGGCCGCGTCATCGACCACCTCTGGATCGGCGTCGCCGACGTTTCCGCCGCTCGCGCGTTCTACGAGCTCGCCGTGCCGTTCACCGGCTTTCCGCTCACGAGCGTGCTGGAGGACCGCGTGCACTTCAGGGGCGCCAATGCGTCGTTCGCGCTCGTCGACCGCACACCGACGGAGAACCTCCACATCGCGTTCGAGGCGACGGACGACGCGACCGTCGACGCCTTCCACGACGCAATGACGAGGGCCGGCTACACCGACAACGGCCTGCCCGGGGCCCGGCATTACCACCCCGGCTACTACGGAGCGTTCGTCCTCGACCCCGACGGTAACAACGTCGAGGTCGTGAACCACAACCCCGGCTAGCGAGAGGGCGGCGCCGTCGACTCGCGCACGACAAGCCGTGTCGCGAGCTCGAGGTGGAGGGTCTCGAAACGCTGGCGCTCGAGCAGCCGGTTCAGCAGGCTCACCGCGGTACGACCCATCTCGGCGAGCGGCTGGCGCACCGTCGTGAGTGCCGGCGTCACGATCGTCGCCGACTCGACGTCGTCGAACCCCACGACGGACAGGTCCTCGGGCACGCGGATTCCTCGCGCCCGCGCGGCCTGGATCGCGCCGATCGCGATGTTGTCGTTGAACGCGAAGATCGCCGTCGGCGGCTCGGGCAGGTCGAGCAACTGCTCCGCCGCAGCGCGGCCGGGCGCGATCTCCGGGATCGCGTCTGCCTCGAGTGCCGGGTCGGGAAGGATGCCGGAGGCCGCGAGCGCGGCCTGGTAGCCGCGACGGCGGTCCTCCGTCGCCAACCAGCCGCGCGGGCCGGTGATCTGCGCGATCCGCCGGTGCCCCAGCTCGAGCAGGTGCCGCATCGCCTGGTCGGCGCCGGAGATGTGCGCGGCCGAGACGGACGGGATGCGCTCCGCGAGCGGCATGATCGGGTCGACGACGACGAAGCGGTAGCCGCCGTCGACGAGGAGCTCGAGCTCGGGGCTCGACTCCTCCGGCATGACGATGAGCGCGCCGTCGGTGACACCGTGCATCAGGCGCTCGAGCAGCGAGACCTCGCGGTCGTGCTCGTGGCCCGTCGGCGACAGCACCACGCGCAGGTCGAGCTCCGAGAAGGCCTCTGCCGCGCCGGCGAGGATCGACGAGAAGTACGCGGGGTAGATCAGCGGGACGAGGACGCCGACGAGGCCCGTCCGACCGGCGGAGAGGCCGCGAGCGCTGCGGTTCGCCGTGTAGCCGTTCTCCCGGATCACCCGGGTCACCGCTTCGCGCGTCTCCGGCGCGACGTCGTCGCGGCCGTTCAAGACTCGCGAGACCGTGGCGATCGAGACGCCTGCCAGGTCGGCAATCTGCCTGATCGTCAGCCGACTGGTGGTGACCTGCCCCATCGAAGCATTGAATCATGTTCCGGAACGTTCCGGAACGATGTGTCAGTCATCTTCCCGCAATTTGCGGAAATATGGCCTTGCTCTCACTGTAAAAACGTGGTAAGGCTTCCTGGTAACGCTTCCGGAAACGCTTTCGGACACTCTGTTTGCAACCGCCCGGAGCCCGGGCGAGAAAGGCAGGACAGCCGATGCGACTCCCCCTCCGTACCACCCGCTGGGTCGCCGTTTCCGCAGTCGCGGCTTGCGCGATCGTCGCGACGATCGTGGCGGCGGCGACTCCGGCCGCGGTGGACCGTGCCGCGGCACCGGCCGCGGCCTCGGCGCACAAGTGCCTCGTCATGACCGGGTCGGGCGATCCGGCGTTCACGAGGAACTTCAACCCGTTTACCGGCACCGGGCTGCCGAGCGGCACGATCGTCAACGGCGCGTTCTACGAGCCGCTCCTGATCACGCCTCTGGGAAAGACCAGCCCGCAGCCGTGGCTCGCCCATAGCTACCGCTGGACGAACCGCAACCGGACGCTCGTCTTGAACCTCGTCCACAACGCAAGGTGGTCCGACGGCAAGGCGCTGACGTCGGCCGACGTCGTCTACAGCCTCACGGCCGGACGGCAGGACAAGATCATGGATCGCATCGGCCTGACCGGCGCTTCGAACGAGGTCTCGTCGATCAAGGCGCACGGGAAGTACACGGTCATGATCACCCTCAAGACGCCGGACACGCAGTTCATCGCGTCGATTCTCAACCGCGCGTTCATCATCCCGAAGCACATCTGGTCGAAGGTCGCGAACCCGGCGACGTTCACGAACTCGAATCCGGTCGGCTCAGGCCCGTTCAACCGCGTTGGCCGGTTCACCACACAGGACTACGTCCTGAACAAGAATCCGCACTATTGGAAGAAGGGCGCACCGAGGATCGCGTGCGTCGAGTACGTGCAAGCGTCCTCCAACGACGCAGCGCTCGCGCTGATCCAGAACGGCCAGGTCGACTGGACGCACAACTTCGTCCCGAACGTAGAGCAGGCGTACGAGTCGAAGGACAGGAAGCACTTCCACTCCTTCTATGCGAAGAAGGGGTACCCGGTGTCGCTCCTGCTCGACACGACCGAGTACCCGTACAGCATCACGGCCTTCCGCAAGGCGATCAGCCAGGCGATCGACCGCAAGACCGTCGTGAAGCTCGGTGAGTACGGGTATGCGCCGGCGACGGACGCGCTCGGCATCAGCTTCCTCTTCCCGACGTGGGTGACGAATCCAGCAGTGAAGAAGCTCGCCAAGCAGATGGCGACGTACAGCCCGGCTGCGGCGAGGAAGACGCTGACCGACGCCGGCTTCACCTACAAGAACGGCAAGCTGATCGACCCGAAGGGCGATCCGGTCAAGCTGGACATCCACGTCATCTCGGGCTGGTCGGACTGGGTCGCTTCGAACCAGATCATCACCAGGAACCTCCGCGACATCGGGATCAACTCCCAGGTCGCGCTGGAGCCCGACTGGGGCGCCTGGTACCCGAGCGCATATGCGACGAAGTTCCCGACGCTGCTGTGGCAGGTCGCCTCGACGGGATCGCCGTACGGCTACTTCTACGCGAACATGTCGCAGAACGCGTTCATTCCGAAGGGCCAGGACGGTTCAGCCACGGGCAACTGGGAGCACTTCAGTAATGCGACGGCGACGTCGCTGCTGAGCCGGTGGAAGGTGACGTTCGCCCCGGCCAAGCAGAAGGCGATCGCCGCACAGCTGGAGAAGACGTTCCTCCAGAACCTGCCGATCGTCCCGTTGTTCGTCGGACCACGGTGGTCGACGTACAGCACGAGGTACTTCCATTGCTTCGCCAATGCGAAGAACTTCTACGGCGACCCGATCTTCACGACCTTCCCCGACAACATCCTCTCCCTCACCCGGATCTGTCCGGGCGGTAAGAGCGGGGCCTAACCCCCGAGGCCCGACCGGCGGGCGGCCCCTCCTCGCCGCCCGCCGGTCTACGCTCAGGAGGCTGTATGCGCTGGTTCGCACGACGGCTCGCCTTCTACGTCTTCGCGATCTGGGTCGCGCTGACGATCAACTTCCTGCTGCCGAGGCTGATGCCCGGTGATCCGGTCGCCGGTTTGCTGGCGCACCTGACGCCGGCGCAGATCCAGGGCAATCCGGGCATCGTGCATCAGTTCGAGGTGCTGCTCGGCGGGACGCACAACTCGATCTGGCAGGACTACGTCACCTATCTCGGCCGGATCGTCCACTTCGACTTCGGGATCTCGACCTCGAACTATCCGACGCCTGTCTCCGAGGTCGTCGGCAGGACACTTCCGTACTCGATTTTCCTCGTCGGCGTCGCGTTCATCCTCGCCTTCGCCCTCGGCACAGGCATCGGCATGGTCGCGGCTTGGCGCCGGGGCCGCGCCGTCGACAACGTCGTCGTGCCGGTGTTCATGGTGCTCAGCGCGCTGCCGGCGTTCTTTACCGCGCTTCTCGGCCTTTACTTCCTCGGTCTGAAGGCGGGCTGGTTCCCGATCCAGCACGCCTATGACAGCGGCGTCTCACCCGGCTTCAACTGGTCGTTCGTCTCCAGCGCCTTCCGGCACGCCCAGCTGCCGATCCTCGTCATCGTCGCGGCGTTCACCGGCGGGTGGGTGCTGAACATGCGCACGGTCATGATCAACACGATCGGCGAGGACTATGTGTTGATGGCGCAGGCGAAAGGCGTTCGCGACCGGCGCGTGATGACGCGGTACGCGGGGCGGAACGCGATCCTGCCGCCGTTGAACGGGTTTGCGCCTCTCTTCGCCAGCGCGATCGGCGGGCTCGTGTTCATCGAGTTCGTCTTCAGCTACCCCGGCGCGGGGCTGACGCTGCAGCAGGCGGTGCTCGGCAATGACTACCCGCTCGCGCAGGCGATCCTCGTCGTCCTCTCGATCTGCGTGATCCTCGCGAACCTGCTGATGGACATTCTCAATCTCATCCTCGACCCGCGCCTGCGGACCGCCTGATGTCCCAGTTCGACCCGACGATCGACGTCCCGCTCGCAGCGCCGCCCGCGCGCGTTCACGGCCGAATGCGCGTCCCCGGCTGGCTGGTGCTGCTCTGGCGCAACCGCAAGTCACGCGTCGGGATGGTGATGGTCGTGTCGATGATCGTGGTCGCGCTGATCGCGCCGGTCATCTCCGTCGCGCACCCGAACGACTTCAACCTGCTCGCCGCGAAGCAGTCCCCGTCGTGGCACCACCTCTTCGGCACAACTGACCAGGGAAGCGACATCTTCTCGCAGGTGGTGCTCGGCGCGCGTCGCTCGCTGCTGCTCGGATTCGCCGCCGCATTGATCGCGACCGCGCTCGCAGCAACGCTCGGCGTGACGGCCGCGTACTCGGGCGGCATCGTCGACGACGTCATCAACTTCTTCATCAACGTCTTTCTCGTCATCCCGGCGATCCCGCTCCTCGTCGTCATCTCGGGCTTCGCGAAGACGCGCGGGATGTGGACGATGGTGTTCTGTATCGCAGCGGTGCTGTGGGCGTTCGAGGCACGCATCCTGCGCGGGCAGGCGCTCTCGTTGAAGAACCGCGACTTCGTGCTGGCGGCCAAGTCGAGCGGCGAGTCGACTCGCCGCATCGTCTTCGCCGAGCTGATGCCGAACATGATCAGCCGGATCGCAGCGGCGTTCGTCCTCGTGTTCTACATCGCGCTGCTCACTGACGCCGGCCTCGAGTTCCTTGGGCTCGGCGACATGACGGGGACGAGCTGGGGCGTCACCCTCTACTGGGCGCAGGTCAATTCGACGGTCCTGCAGGGCGAGTGGTGGCCCTTCTTCTTCCCGGGTGCCGCGCTCGCCTTCACCGTGCTCGGGCTCGTGCTGCTGCTGGCCGGCATCGACGAGGTCAGCAACCCACGACTGCGCACCGAAAGCGCGTCAACATGACGGCTCTGATGGAAGCGCCGGTCGAGCCGCGGACGCACACCCCCGCTCTGCTCGAGCTTCGCGGGCTGACCGTCGAATACGGCCGTGCCCGTGCGGTTGACGGCGTCGATCTCGACATCCATGAAGGTGAGATCCTCGGCCTCGCCGGCGAGTCAGCTTGTGGGAAGACAACGATTGCGAACGCCGTGATGCAGATCCTGCGCCCGCCCGGGCGCATCGCCGGCGGGCAGGTGCTCTTCCGCGGCGACGACCTCGTCGGCAAGAGCGCCGAGGAGCTGCGCCGGTTCCGCTGGCTGAACGTCTCGATGGTGTTCCAGAGCGCGATGAACGCGCTCAACCCGGTGATGCGCGTCGGCGACCAGTTCCTCGACGCGATGCAGGCGCACGAGAAGATCCACAAGCGCGCCGCGCTGAAGCAGGCCGAGGAGCTCTTGGAGCTGGTCGGGATCGATCGCCGCCGCATCCGCGCGTACCCACACGAGCTCTCGGGCGGGATGCGGCAGCGGGTGATGATCGCGATCGCGCTCGCGCTCAACCCCGAGCTGATCATCCTCGACGAGCCGACGACGGCCCTCGACGTCGTCGTCCAGCGCGAGATCATGCAGCAGGTCGAGGCGCTGAAGCAGGACTTCGGCTTCGCCGTCCTCTTCATCACGCACGACGTCTCGCTGCTGCTCGAGTTCGCAGACCGGATTGCGATCATGTACGCAGGCGAGGTCGTCGAGACTGCACCGGCCGAGCAGATCGCGACGGGCGCGCAGCACCCGTACACGCAGGGCCTGCTCCAGTCGTTCCCGCCGCTGACCGGCCCGCTCGAGCGGCTGACCGGCATCCCCGGCGCTCCGCCGGACCTGCGC
This sequence comes from Gaiellaceae bacterium, assembly GCA_036526315.1. Classification (GTDB taxonomy): domain Bacteria; phylum Actinomycetota; class Thermoleophilia; order Gaiellales; family Gaiellaceae; genus 3-1-20CM-4-69-9. The sequence goes on from DATCYR010000108.1 coordinate 44,509, forward strand.
AACCCGCCGAGCGGCTGCCGTTTCCATCCGCGCTGCCCGCACTGCGTGTCCGACGGCTCGAGGCTCTACGCCCGGCAGACGACCGAGCGGCCGGTGCTGCGAGAGGTCGCTCCCGGGCATGCCGTGGCCTGCCACCTCGTCGAGGAGCGGGGTATATGAGCGCGGCTGCGCCGCTCGAGGTCCGCGGCCTGACGAAGCACTTCGCGCGCGTCCACGCCGTCGACGACGTCTCGTTCGAGCTGCGCCCGGGAACGATCACCGCGCTCGTCGGCGAGAGCGGCAGTGGCAAGAGCACGGTCGCGCGCCTGCTCGCGCGTCTCCACGACCCCACCTCCGGCTCCGTGCTGTGGGAAGGGGGCGACGTCGCGCGCGTGCGCAGGCACCGCGACGTGCTGCGGTACCGCTCGGCGGTGCAGCTGATCTTCCAGGATCCGTTCGACTCGCTGAACCCGGTCAAAACGGTTCGCCACCACATCGAGCGGCCGTTGCGAATCCACCGGATGGTGCCGCACGACCGTGTCGAGGAGCGAGTCCACGAGCTCCTGCGCGCGGTCGGGCTCGTGCCGCCGCACGAGATCGCCGCAAAGTATCCGCACGAGCTCTCCGGCGGCCAGCGGCAGCGCGTGTCGCTCGCGCGCGTGCTCGCGGTCGAGCCGAAGGTGATCCTCGCCGATGAGCCGACGAGCATGCTCGACGTCTCGATCCGCATCGGGATCCTCAATCTGATGCGGCGGCTGAAGGACGAGCGCGACATCGCATTCCTCTTCGTCACGCACGACCTCGCGAGCGCGCGCTACGTCGCCGACGACCTGCTCGTCATGTACGCCGGCCAGATCGTCGAGCGCGGCCCGGTCGAGGAGGTGCTCGCGTCGCCGCTCCATCCCTACACGCGGCTGCTGCTCGCGGCCGTTCCGGATCCCGCGAAGCGTCTGCACACGGAGCGGATCGAGGAGCGGCGCGGGGTCGCGGCCGCCGCCGTCGATCCGCCCGAGGGCTGCCGCTTCGTCTCCCGCTGTCCCATCGCCGTCGATGTCTGCTCGCGAGTCACGCCGCAGCTCGTCGAAGCGCGTCCGCGGCACGCCGCCCGCTGTCACGTCACCGCTCCCGACCCCGAAAGGACGACATGACCATCGACTCGAGCTCGTTTCCGTCCGACTTCGTCTGGGGCGCCGCCACCGCGTCGTACCAGATCGAAGGCGCCGCCCACGAGGACGGGCGCGGCGAGAGCGTGTGGGATCGCTTCTGTGCGACGCCCGGGAAGGTCCGCGGCGGCGACACCGGCGACGTCGCGTGCGACTTCTACCACCGCTACCCGGAGGACGTGCGCCTCATGAAGGAGCTGGGCCTCGATGCCTTCCGCTTCTCGATCGCATGGCCGCGCGTCGTGCCCGATGGCCGCGGCCCCGTCAACGCGGCCGGCCTCGATTTCTACGACCGCCTGGTCGACGAGCTGCTCGCCAACGAGATCGAGCCGTTCGCGACGCTCTTCCACTGGGACACGCCGCAGGCACTCGAAGACGAGGGCGGCTGGCGGGAACGGTCGACGGCCGAGGCGTTTGTCGAGTACACCGAGGCAGTCGTCGGACGCCTCGGCGACCGCGTGCGCCACTGGATCACCCACAACGAGCCGTGGGTCTACTCGTGGGTCGCCAACGCCTGGGGCGTGCACGCGCCGGGGCGGACGAGTGAGGTGGACGCCGTCGCCGTCGCCCACCACCTCTTGCTCTCGCACGGCTGGGCCGTGGAGGCGATCCGCAAGCTGTCGCCCGACGCCCGCGTGGGGATCACCTTGAACCTCGCGCACATCTATCCCGCGACCGACACGCCGGAGGACGAAGCCGCGGCCTACCGCCGCGACGGCGAGGACAACCGGTGGTTCCTCGACCCGATCTTCCGCGGCTCGTATCCCGCCGACCTGCTCGACCGCAACGAGCTCGTCGCGCCGCACGTCCGCGACGGCGACCTCGAGGCGATCTCCGCTCCGCTCGACTTCCTCGGCATCAACAACTACTCGCGCTTCATCGTGGCGGCCGGCGCAGACGGTCCGCGGGTCGTCGGCAATCCCGACGCGGAGCACACGGACATGGGCTGGGAGGTGTACCCCGACGGCCTGCACGACGTGCTCGTGCGAGTCGCGCGCGACTACGAGCCGCCGGCGATCTACATCACCGAGAACGGTGCGGCGTTCCCCGACGTCCGCGTGCACGACGGCCACGTGCACGACCTCGAGCGCACGGCCTACCTCGAGTCGTACATCGCCGCCGTCGGGCGGGCGATCGCGGCCGATGCGCCCGTCAAGGGCTACTTCGTCTGGAGCCTCCTCGACAACTTCGAGTGGGCCTTCGGCTACTCGAAGCGATTCGGGATCGTCTACATCGACTTCCCGACGCTCGAGCGCGTGCCGAAGGACAGCTTCTACTGGTACCGAGACCTGATCGCAAGCTGGCGCGGCGCGCCGCGTCCGTCGCCGATCGCCGCGGCGTGACGTGAAGCTGCTCGCCGTCGCCGTCGCAATCGCCGCGCTGGCGGCGGCGGGGTCGGCGAGCAGCGCGCGGTTCGACCGCTTCGTCGGGCGCGCCGTCGCGTCCGACCGCTCCGACCGCGACCTCGTCAACGCATGGGGGCTGGCGGCGAGCCCGACGGGGCCGTGGTGGGTCGCGAACGAGGCGAGGGCGTCGAGCACGCTGTACGACGGGAACGGCCGCAAGCAGGCGTTGACCGTGCGTGTGATCGGCGGGCCGACGGGCGTCGTGTACTACGGCGGTCGCGGCTTCGTCGTCCGCGCCGGACGTGCCGCCGGCCCCGCGCGGTTCCTTTACGCCTGCGAGGACGGGACGGTGCGCGCGTGGAGCCCGGTCGTGCCGAGCAGCTGGTCGACGCAAGCGGTTGTCGCCGTCGACGACGGGCCGACGGGCGCCGTGTTCCGCGGGCTGACGCTCACCCACAACCGCCTTTACGTCGCCGACTTCCACAACGCGCGCGTCCTCGTCTACGACTCGCACTGGCGGCGGCTGCGGCGGCCGGGCGCGTTCGCCGATCCCGGCATCCCCGTGTGGTATGCGCCGTTCGGCATCCAGGCGGTCGGCGACCGCATCTTCGTGACGTACGCGTGGCGCGCGCCGGTCGACGGCAACGACGCGCCGACCGGCGGCTACGTCGACGAGTTCGATCTCGACGGCCGTCTCGTCGCCCGTGTCGCGAACAAGGATCAGCTCGACGAGCCGTGGGGCGTCGCGCTCGCGCCGCGCGGGTTCGGCCGCTTCGGCGGCGACCTGCTCGTCGCGAACTTCGGGACGGGAGCGATCAACGCGTACGCGCGCGACGGTAGGGGCTGGCGCGCGCGCGGAGTGCTCCCGGTGAAGGCGCCAGGCGTGTGGGGGATTGCGTTCGGCAACGGCGCCGGCGCCGGCCCGCGCACGACCCTCTTCTACGCCGCCGGCCCGCACCGCTGGCACGGCGCGACGGAGGTCGACATCCACGGCGTCCTCGGGGCGATCAGCCCCGGATAGCTGCCCCGGCGTGCGGAGAGGCTGGGGTCAGGCCCCCTGCGGGGGCCAGAGCCCGGTGGAGCCGCGGACGACGAGCTCGACCGGGAGGATGGTGTCGGGAGCGTTCGTGTCCGGGTGCTCGATGAGCTCGAGAGCGCGCTCCGCGGCGAGCGTGCCGAGCTTCTCGCGGTCCTGGCGGATCGTCGTCAGCGGCGGATACGCGAGCGCCGCCGCCTCGATGTCGTCGAACCCGATCACGCTGACGTCTCGCCCGGGCTCCAGGCCCGCATCGCGGATCGCCTGCAGAGCCGACAGCGCCATCAGGTCGGACGCCGCGACGATCGCGCTCGGACGCTCGTCCAGCGCGAGCAGCGCCGACGTCGCCTGGTATCCGCCGGCGGAGGAGAAGTCCGCCTCGCGGAGGTAGCCGTCGGGCACGTCGATCCCGAGCACACGCATCTGGTGCTCGAACGCCGCGATTCGATCCGCGCCCGCAACGGTGTTGCGCGCACCGGCGATGTGCGCGAGCTTGCGGTGCCCGAGCTCGTGCAGGTGCGTGAGCGCGAGGCGCACGCCGCGGGCGTGATCCGAGCCGACGAACGCGTTCCGCACGCCGCCGACGCGCACGTCGACCCCGACGAGCGGAACCGCCCGCAGCCAGAGGTCGGTCACGAGCGGGTCGCTGCCGTCGACGCCGATGAGGATCGCCGCGTCGAAGCGATGGTGGACGCCCAGCTCGATCGGCTGCAGCAGCAGCGCGTCGTAGTCCGCGCGCGCGAGCCGGCGCGAGATGGCCGCGAGCACGTGGCCGAAGAAGAGGAGCGAGAGGTCGCGGTGCCCGGCGTTGTCGCCGACGACGACGGCGACGAGCTGCGTCCGCTGCGTGACGAGCCCGCGCGCCGCCGGATCCGCGCTGTAGCCGACGCTCCGCGCCACCTCGCGCACACGCTCGCGCGTCTCGAGACTGACGTCCCCCCGGTCGTTGAGGACCCGGGAGACGGTCGCGATCGAGACACCGGCCCTTTCGGCGACGTCGCGGATCGTGGGCCGCCTGCTCATGCGTTCCTAACAAATAGCGGTTCCGGTAGTCCAAGACAGCGGCTGCTGCTGCGCGACCCCCCTAGAATCAAGGAGGCTCATGGAACCGACTGAGGTGGCTCGTCTGCAGGGCTCGGATCGATTTCAGGAGGCCGCAGAGCTCTCCGACCGCTTCCTCGAGAACATCGAGACGGTCGTGCACGGCAAGCGTGACGAGATCAAGCTCGTCCTCGCCGCCCTCTTGTGCGGCGGGCACGTCCTGTTCGAGGACGTGCCGGGAACGGCGAAGACGGTGCTTGCCCGCGCGATCGCGGCGACGATCGAAGGCGCCGCGCCGTCGCGCATCCAGTGCACGCCGGACCTGCAGCCCACGGACGTCACCGGCCTCGCGATCTACAACCAGCGCGACCGCGACTTCGAGTTCCGGCCGGGTCCCATCTTCGCGAACGTCGTCCTCGTGGACGAGATCAACCGCGCGATGCCGAAGACGCAGTCCGCGCTGCTCGAGGCGATGGCGGAGCACCAGGTGACGGTCGATGGGCAGACACGCGTCCTTCCCGATCCGTTCCTGCTGATCGCGACCGAGAACCCGATCGAGTACGAGGGCACGTTCCCGCTGCCCGAGGCGCAGCTCGACCGTTTCTTCCTGAAGACCGCGCTCGGCTATCCGTCGTCCGACCAGGAGCTCCAGATCGTCGACGAGCAGCGTCACGGACATCCGCTGCGCCGGCTGCAGCCGGTCATCGGCGTCGAGGACGTCCACGCGATGCGCGAGTCCGTCACCGCGGTCTACGTCGACGTGATGCTGCAGCGCTGGATCGTGGAGCTCGTCCGCGCGACGCGCGAGCTCGAGGAGGTCGCGGTCGGGGCATCGGTGCGCGGGAGCCTCGCGCTCGAGCGTGCGGCGCGCGCATGGGCGCTGCTCGACCACCGGCCGTACGTGGTGCCCGAGGACATCGAGCGGCTCTTCACCGCCGTGCTCTTGCACCGCATCGTGTTCCGCCCGACGTTCCTGGCGGAGGCACGCCGCGTCGGCTGGGACGAGGCGGTCGAAGGCGTCGCGGAGAAGTGCTTCGCGGCGGCGCCGCGCCCGGCGGCCGAGCCGCCGGCGGAGCAGCGTGCTCCGGAGCGGCTTCCCGTGGGCCAGCCCAGCGACTAGCCCTTGGCCACGACCGAGGTCACCTTCCCGCTTGCTCCCCGCCGGCGGTTCGCGGGGCTTCCGTTCGGCGGGATGACGAGCGTGCGCCGTGGCATGGGGTCGGACGTGGCGGGTTCGCGCCCCTACCGCCCCGGCGACGATGCGCGCTCGATCGACTGGGCGGCGTCCGCGCGGCTGTCCTCCGCGCACGGAGCGGACGAGTTCATCGTGCGCGAGTACCTGGCGGAAGAAGCGCCGCGTGTCGTCGTGCTGAGCGACCGGCGGCCGGCGATGTCGCTCTTCCCGCGGCCGCTGCCGTGGCTCGACAAGCCGGAGGCGATGCGTCAGGCCGGCGGCCTGATCGTCGAGGCGACGCTGGCCGCGCGCGGCTTCTTCGGCTACCTCGATCTCGGCGGCGTGGAGGAGCAGTGGGTGCCGCCGCGGACGCACCATGACCTGCCGGCGCCTGCGCTCGCGGGCTCGTTCGATGCGCCCGAGGACAACCTCGCGCACGCGTTCAAGTTTCTCGCCGAGACGCAGCCGACGCTGCCGGCCGGGACGTTCGTGTTCGTCCTCTCGGACTTCCTCGTGCCGTTCGACGACGAAGCGTGGATCGCCGCGATCGAACGCCGCTGGGACATCGTGCCGGTCGTGATCCAGGATCCTGTGTGGGAGCGCAGCTTCCCCGACGTCGGCGGTGTCGTCCTGCCGTTTCTCGACCACACGAGCGGCCGCTTCGTGACCGTCCGCCTCACCGACCGCGAGGCGGCATCGATGCGCGACGACAACGAGCGGCGCGCCGCCGAGCTGCTGGCGCGTTTCCGCACGTACGACCTCGGCCCGGTGCTCGTGACGACCTCCGACCGTAACGACATCTTCCACGCGTTCCTCGAGTGGGCCGACGAGCGCATCGTCTCTCGGGGGCAGTGGCGGTGACCGGGCGGCGCGTGCTGATCGCCGCCGGGGCCGTCGGCGCGATCGTCGCCGCCGTGCTGCTGGCGACGCTGCTGACCGGCGGCTCGCACGCCGTCGTCCCCGCCGCGCCGGTCGAGGGGAACACGCAGATGTCGCGGTCGGCCACGCTCTTCGGCGACAGCGTCCGCGCATCCGTCCAGGTGATCGTCGACCGGAACCGCGTCGACCCGTCGCGTGTCGGCATCAGCGCGCACTTCGAGCCGTTCGTCGGCCTCGGCGCGCCGACCGTCACGCGGCAGGACACGGGCAGGGTCAGCCGCCTCGTCTACACGGCGAACCTGATCTGCCTGACGAACCTGTGCCTCTCGAAGGACAAGCCGGCTCCGGTGCACGTCCAGTTCCCGCCGGCACAGGTCTTCTTCACGTCGAGGAGCGGCGTCCGGCAGACGCTACGGCTGCCGTGGCAGGCGACGACGATCGGCCCGCGGACGACCGTGAACGACCTCAACGGCGCCGACCCGTTCGAGCAGCCGAGCTGGCGCGCGACCACGGATCCGCTCCCCGTCTCGTACGCGCACTCGCCGCACACGCTGCGGCTCGTCCTGTTCATCGCCAGCGGGCTGCTGTTCGCGTTGGCCCTGTTCGCGCTGATCCGGTTCGTGCTCACGGGGAAGCTGCGATTGCGCGTCCTCAGCCCGCTCGAGCGTGCAGTCGTGCTCGTGGAGCGTGCGCCGCCCGAGTCGCCTGAGAAGCGCAAGGCGCTGGAGCTGCTGTCGCACGAGCTCTCGCGCAGCGGCGAGCCGGAGCTCGCGCTCGTCGCGAAGCAGCTTGCGTGGGCGGAGCCGACGCCGCTGCCGACACTCACGCAACCACTCACGCTCGACGTCCGGCGCGTGATCGACCAGAGGTCGAATGGACACGCTTCGTAGGCTGCTCCGCTCCGTGCGCGGGCCGACGATCCCGATCGGGGGGACGGCGATGCTGACCCCGGCCGTGCGCCGGACCGTTCTGCTGAGGATCGTCTTCGCCGTCCTGCTCGTCGGGCTCGTCGTCGCGGCGATCGACACGGGCCGCAGCAAGGCCTCCGCAAACCGCGGGCTCGTCCCGGGCGGGACGGGGGGGATGCTCGCGCTCGACGTCTCGCGCAGCATCAAGCCGGAGGCCAACAAGACGATCACGGAGGTGCTGCAGCAGCTGATCGACGCGCACACGCGCATCGGCCTCGTCGCGTTCTCCGACATCGCGTACGAGCTGCTGCCGCCCGGCTCGCCGTCGGTGGAGCTGCAGCCGCTGCTCCGGTACTTCGCGGCGGTGCCGCCGAAGCCCGGGCCCGATCCGTATCCGCCGAACCCGTGGACGACCAGCTTCTCCGGCGGGACGCAGATCTCGTCGGGCCTCGCCGTCGCGCACGCGGCGCTCGTGCGCGCCGGGCAGCCGAAGGGGCCGATCCTCCTCGTCAGCGACCTCGACACGGCGCCCGACGACGTGCCGCGGGTAGCGCTGGCGTTCAACCAGTTCCGCGCCCAGGGCGTCCCGTTCCGGGTCGTCGCCGTGACGCCGCGCGCCGACAACCTGGATCTCTTCAAGAACCTCGCCGGCCCCGGCGCGTTCACGCACCCGTTGCGCGAGTCGAGCGGCGGCGTGGGGCAGACGGAGGGCGCGCAGGGCGGGCACACAGCCTGGGTGCTGATCGTCCTCGCGCTGCTCGTGCTCGCAGGACTCGCCGCGAACGAGCACTGGAACGGCCGGCTCCCCGTCCCGAGGGCGACCGCATGAGCTGGCGCTGGCTCATCGGCGCGATCGCAGCCGCCGGCGCGGCTGTCGTGCTCCTGCTGCTCGCGGTCGACGTCGGACGCTGGCACACGGCGTTCGTTCGAGACGACCTCCGCTTCCGGTATGCGCCGACGCGCACGGATCTCTGGCAGCCGAGCGAGCTCGTGCCGTTCCACGCGGCGAAGCGGCTCCTCGGCGTCCACGACGACCTCTTCTACCGCGAGACGCTGCGGCACTTCTACCTCGCGGAGCCGCGTGCGAACAAGTGGGCGCACACGAACATCGACGAGGTCCGCAGCGAGGCGACGGTCGTGCTCGCCCAGTACATCCGGGAAGGGAAGAACCCGGCGCGCCGGTCGCAGGCTGCGAACCTGCTCGGGATCCTCGGGCTTGCGCTTGCCTCGACCGACGACCCCGGCCAGCGCCTGCGCTTCCTGCTCTTCGCGTCACGCGAGTTCCGTGGGGCGCTCACATTCGACCAGTCGAACGAGGATGCGAAGTTCAACCTCGAGCTGGCGCTGCGCCTCCTGAAGCAGCAGCCGACGAGCACCGGCGGCGGCGCCGCGCACGGCCCCGGCCGCGGCGGCGGTGCGGCGCTCGCCAAACCCGGCACCGGGTACTAGTGAGCTTCCTGTCGCCCTGGGGCGCGTGGGTTGCCGTCGCCGTGCTGATCCCGCTCGCGGCGTTCGCGTTGCTCGAGGGGCGGGCTCGGCGAGTGTCCGGCCGCATCGGCCTCACCCCGCCGCCGCTGCGGACACGCCTGGGGATTCCGATCGCGATCTGCGTCGTTGCCGCGCTGCTCGCGCTCGCCGCCGCGCAGCCTGTGATCTCGGGGACGCAGAGCCACAGCGGGCGCTCGGACGCGCAGGTCTACGTGCTGTTCGACGTCTCGCGCTCGATGCTCGCGCGCAGCGGCGCGACCGCACCCGACCGGCTCCAGCGTGCGAAGCAGCTCGCGTTGCAGCTCCGGCACGGCGTCGCCGACGTGCCGTTCGGCGTCGCGTCGCTGACCGACCGCGTGCTGCCGCATCTCTTCCCGACGCTCGACCCGAACGTTTTCGAGTCCGTGCTGCGCGACGCCGTGGGGATCGAGCGCCCGCCCCCGGACGGCACCAACGACATCGCCACCGACTTCAGCACGATCGGCGACGTCGGCACGAACAACTACTACAGCCCTGCCGTGTCGAAGCGCGTGCTCGTCGTCTTCAGCGACGGCGAGAGCAACTACTTCGACGATAACACCTTGCACCAGGACTTCCAGAAGGGAAACGTGCACGTCCTCGTCGTTCACCTCTGGAACCCCGACGAGAAGATCTACCTCGCGAAGAACCACGTGGATCCGGGCTACCGGCCGGATCCGCAGTCCAACCAGGAAGCGCAGCGGCTCGCGGCCGCAGGCGGCGGCAAGGTGCTGGACGGCGATGCCTCGCAGCTGATCTCGCAGACGAAGGCATTCGTCGGCACGGGCCCGCACACGACGCTGCGCGAACAGCACACGCGGATCTCCCTCGGCCCGTATGTCGCGCTGATGGCGCTTCTGCCTCTGGGCTTCGTGCTCCTACGCCGGAACGTCTGACGCGTCGCTACGAGACGCCGAGCGTCATCGAGCCGACCGCAGTCCCCTGCGGATCGATCAGGATCGCGTAGGTTCCGTCGACCGGTGTCGTCGCCGCGATCGTCTTCGGGAACGCGCCCACGAGCGTGTTCGAGACGAGCTGCGTCCCGTCGGGCTTGAGGACGGACACGAACGAGATCGGGACCGTGATGCTCGTCAGCGCGATGTTGACGGTCTGTCCCGCATGGCCGGCAAACGTGACGCGGCCGTTCTGTCCGGGAGTCGTGATCGAGATCGGCTGCGCGGGGCCGCCGACGGTGAGCGTCGCCGACGCGTCGGCCGGGACGTTGTAGACCGAGACCATCGCGAAGCCGGTCGCGTCCTGGTACGGATCGACGGTCAGCGTGTACGTGCCGGTGGTTGGAAGCGTGCGGGCGTCGACGAACGTCTCGAAGCTCGAGAAGAGCGTGTTGCCGACGACCTGAACGCCGTTCGGCCCCGTCATCGAGACATAGCCCATCGACATCGTCGACGGCCCGATCTTCAGGCTGATGCGCTGGCCGGCGGTGCCGCTGAACGTGTAGCTCGCGTTCTGGCCGGGCGCCGAGATGCTCGTGACGAAGCTGCTGCCCGGCGTGATCGTCCCGGTCACGTCGGGCGGGACGTTGTAGAGCGTGAACGTCGCCGTGCCCGTCGTCGTGTTCGGCGGGTCGATCGTGATCGAGTAGGTGCCCGTGCTCGGCAGCGTCCGCGTGTCGACGAAGCCGCCGCCGGTTCCGAAGAGCACGCTGCCGCCGACGGCGTTGCCGTTCGGGTCGAGCAGCTGTGCGGTCGCCGACGAGAACGTGACGTTGGAGATCTTCAGGCTGACACGCTGCCCCGCGGTCGCCGTGAACGACAGCCGCCCGTTCTGTCCGGGGACGGTCGTCGTCACCGCGACGGGGGCGCCGCCGGGCGTGATCGGCCCGCCCGCGTCCGGCGGCACGTCGTACACCTGCACCGTCGCGGTGCCGGTCGACGAGCCGTTCGGGTCGATCAGGATCGTGTAGGTGCCTGCGCCGGGAAGGCTCGTCGTGTCGATGAAGGTGGCTCCCGGGCCGATGAAGCGCGCGTTGCCGAGGGTGCTCCCATCCGGCTTGAGGATCGACAGCTGCGCGAACGAGAAGGTCGCGTTCGAGACCTGAACGCTGATGCGCTGGTTGGCGGACCCGTTGAACGTCACGCGCGCGTTCTGCCCCGGGGTCGTCGTCGTCACTGACACGGGGCTCCCGCCAGGCGACGTCGTCGCCGTGGCGTCGGGCAGGACGTCGAAGAGCTGCACGGTCATCGAGCCGGTGGAGCTCGCGAGCGGCGCGACGTTGACGGTGTAGGCGCCGGTGACCGGGAGTGCCGTCGCGTCGACGAGGCCGCCGCCGGTGCCGACGTACGTGCTGGAGAGCGTCGAGCCGCTCGGCGACACGATCGAGACCTGCGAGATCAGGATCGACACGTTCGTGAGCGCGACGCTGACTCGCTCGCCCGCCGTGCCGTTGAACTTGAGCGGTATCGATTCGCCGGCGGCCGAGGTGACGGTCACGGGCGGCCCGCCTGGCGTGATCGAGAGGGAGGAGCGTGCGCTCCCGGTGATGCTTCGCGTCGTCGACGTCGTCCCGTTGCTTGCGGTCACGGAGATCGTGATCGCGCCGCCGCTCGTCGGCGTCAACGTCCCCGTGTAGACGCCGTCGCCGCGAGGGGACAGCGTGACGGGGCTCCCGTTGCCGGTCGCCGTCACGGTGACGCCGCTCGGGTCGGCGCAGTTCGAGGCGAGCGCGGTGAACGAGACGGGAGCGCCCACGTCGGTCTGGAAGCCGGGGCCGGGCGAGTCGATCCACACCTGCGGCGTCGAGTGGCAGGCGACGGCGTTGCCCACGTTCAGCCGGCCGCCGCTGCTGGTCGTCGTCGCGAGCGGCGACTTCGGGTCGACGGTGCCGAGCAGCAGCGCCTTCAGCCCGACCGCGCTGGCGGACGGGAACGCGGCCTTCGCCAGGGCCGCTGCTCCGGACACGTGGGGCGTCGCCATCGACGTCCCGCTCTCGTACTGATAGCCGCCGCCCATCCACGTCGAGTAGATGTCGACGCCCGGAGCTCCGAGGTCGACCGATTGGCGGCCGGTGTTCGAGAAGAAGGCGAGGTTGTCGGTGTTGTCCGTTGCCGCGACCGACATGACGTTCGGCATCGAGTACGAGGCCGGGTAGGTCGGCGTCGAGTCGTTGTTGGTGCCGTTGTTGCCCGCCGCCGCGACGAACAGCGCTCCGTGCTGGTCGGCGACGTTGATCGCGTCGGCGAGCGCCTGCGAGTAGTCCGTGCTTGCCCACGAGTTGTTCATGACGTCGGCGCCGTTCTGCGCGGCGTAGAGCACGGCGCTCACCGCGTTGGCATCGGTCCCCGATCCCTGGGCGTTCAGGAACTTCACCGGCATGATCCGGACGTTCCAGTTCACGCCGGCGACGCCGGTGCCGTTGTTGCCCGCCGCGCCGATCGTGCCCGCCACGTGTGTGCCGTGGCCGTGGTCGTCCGTCGGGTTGTTGTCGTTGTTCGCGAAGTCCCAGCCGTGCCAGTCGTCGACGAAGCCGTTGTGGTCGTTGTCGATCCCGTCGTTGCGGCAGCCGGCGCAGTTCTCGCCGGGGTTGATCCAGATCTGCGACGCAAGGTCGGGATGCGACCAGTCGACGCCCGTGTCGATGACCGCGACGGTCACGTTCGGGCTGCCGGTCGTGACGTTCCAGGCCTCGGGTGCGTCGATGTCGGCGTCCGGCGTGCCGGGTGCGCCGTTGATCGTCTGGCCGGTGTTGTTCAGGCCCCAGGTGTTGCCGAACGACGGGTCGTTCGGCAGCGCATCCGCCGTGATCACGAAGTTCGGCTCGGCGTAGCGGACGCGTGGATCCTGTTGGAGCTTCGCGATCACAGCAGTGACGTCACCGGTGGCCGTGTGCGCGAGCGAGCCGTGGATCTTCGCCCAGCTCTTCTTCTCGTCGAGGCCCGCCTCCTTCAGGATCTTCTGCTGCTGCCCCGGCGAGACGTCGCTTCGGAAGCCGACGAGCACGTCTCCGGGAACGGTCTGCGTCGCGGGCTTCTTCGCCGGAGCCGCGTGCGAGGCGGGACCGCCAAGCGCGAGAACGCCTGCCAGGAAGGCGAGGAGAAGGGGTATGCGACGGGCGCGGTCCATGGTTGCCGGAGGGGGGTCGGGCCGCATTCCGACTGCTGGACGCAGCGTAGGCCGCTGAGTCACCAGGGGCCACGCCAGATCGAGGGATTTCCCGCGGCTACGATCCGCCTTCTATGCGGGGTCGGGGACTCGTCGCGGCGCTCGCCGCAGTGTCATGCCTTGTCGTGGGGTCGCATGCCGGCGCGGCGACGCGCGACGACACGGACGTGCTGCAGGCGAAGCTCGACGCCGGCGGCTCCGTGTTCCTGCCGAAGCTGCCAGGTGGTCGCTGTTACGCAACGCGGGGCCTCTGGGTGTCGCGGGACGACACGACGATCACGTCGGACGGCGCCTGCATCGTCGCCCTTGGCTTCGGGCCGGCGCGTCTCGACCCGACGGCCGCGAAGCCCCACTACGCAAACGCGCTCTTCTACATCAACCACTCGGACGTTCGCGCGCCGGTGCCGGCGCGGATCTCGATCAGCGGGCTGCACCTGCAAGTGCCGAAGAAGGTGCGCATGCACGGCATCGCGATCGTCGGGCACGAGGTCACGCTCAGCGGTCTGACGATCGGAGGGTCGCCGCTGAACGACGTGCGGATGGGCTTCGGTGCGATCGGCTCGGGCGGCCCGACCGTGCGGATCTCGCTCACGGAAAGCACGCTGTCGGGCGCACAACGGGACGCCGTCCTCGCGTACGGGCCGGTCGGCGTGCGCATCGAAGGCAATACGGTTACACGCGCGCGCGGGGCCGGCGTGCATCTTCTCGCCGCCGACCGCGGCCAGCCCGTGCTCGACACGCACGTCGTCGGGAACACCATCACCGGCAGTCGCGGCGCCGGCGTCTTCGTCGATCTCGCGCCGCCCAACGGTCCCGTCCTGCTGGCGAAGGACATCGACGTCTCCGGCAACCGGCTGCTGCGGAACCGCGGCGGTGCCGTCGTGCGGCGACTCGCGCGCGCACACGGAAAGCCCCGCCTCTTCCGCAGCGTCGCGCCCGTGAGCACCGGCCACGACACCGCCTGGTTACAACGGCAGCTCGACCGCGGCGGCGGGACGATCTTCCTGCCGAAGCTCCCCGGCGGAGCGTGCTACGCGACGCGAGGCCTCTGGGTGTCGCACGACCACACAACGATCACGTCGGACGGCGCTTGCATCGTCGCGCTCGGGCTCGGGCCCATCCGCCTGCGCTCCACCGACGGCGACCCGATTGCCTCGGATGCCGTGTTCTTCGTGAATCGCTCGGGCCCGAAGCAGCCGGCGCCCGTGGACGTCACGATCAGCAATCTTCGGATCGTCGTGCCCGAGGGCATTCCGGCGATGTACGGCGTGGCGGTGTTCGGGCATCGCGTGACGCTCAGCCACCTCGACATCGGCGGCGTACCGAAGGACGACGTCACGATCAGCGGCCGCGCCAACGGCAACTCCTACGCGGGCGATATCGCCGTGCTCGACTCGACCCTGAGCGGTGCGGCGCGCAACGCGATCTCCGTCACGGGTGCGATCGGGTTGCGCATCGAGCGCAACACGATCCAGGGCGTGCGCGACTCGCCGCCCGGGCAGCCGGCGGCCGGGATCGACGTCGAGCCCGACACCCGGGACCGTCCCGCCTCCGACCTGCACATCGTCGGCAACACGATCCAGGACAACGCCGGGCCCGGGATCCTGCTCGAGCTCGAGCCGAACGAAGGCCCCGCGGTTCTCGCCACCGGCATCGAGATCACCGGCAACACGATCGTCCGCAATGCGCTGAAGCCGTCGCCGCCGAAGCGCGCCGGCATCGTGCTGGCCGGAGGGCAGGACGGCGGCGCCGGCACCTTGCTCCTCAAGGACAACGTCGTCCGCGGCAACGGCGGCCCGGGCATCCTGGAAGCGCACTTCAAGCTCCAGCTCGCCGCAAGTGGCAACGACATCTCGAACAACGGCTCGTAAGAGACACGAAAGGCCGGGGTTCGTGCTGGCGCCGCCGCACGCGGACACACCCAGTTGCCGATAACCCAGGAGTGCGCGGGCTTCGCCCGCGCACGTTCCCCGCGAAGCGGCGTACACAGCCTTCAGTTCAGGCTAATAGCCTGAACTGAACTTCTTGTCGGCGGCGGCTTTCTTTTCCGCGCGCCGCTCCTTCAGCGACTTCTGCGCTGTCTTCTTGGCGCCCTTCTTCGGTTTCGACGCACCTTTCATGCGCGCCAGCCTATCGCTAGCGCAGCTCCTTCTCCAGCGCCTTTTCCGCGAGCTTGCCGGGATCGACGCCGAACTTCCGCTCGAGCAGCTCGGCGTGCTGCTCGTGGTCGATCTTGTCGGGAAGCTCCTCCATCGCCTTCTGGACGTGCTCGTTCTTGCCTTCCTTGCGCAACAGGTCGATGACGTCCTGCTTCTCGAGCTCCATTCGGTGACCTCCGATCTCGGCTTGGTCCGCCGATCCTTCCCGCGCGGCCGAGGCTCTAACGCGTCAGATCCGGACGGCGGTCGGCCGGTTCACGAAGACGTTGTCGAGCGCGGACTGGAGCCCGGTCGCCACGGCACCCATCAGCACCGCGCTCTCGCCGAGGCTCGAGATCTCCACGCGCGGCGGGTACGGAAGCCAGTCGCGCAGCAGACCGCGCACGGGCTCGAGCAGCAGGTCGCCGTTCATGCCGAGCCCGCCTCCGAGCACCACGAGCTCGGGATCGGCAACGGCGGCGACGGGCGCGATGTGCGCTGCGATGCGGCGCGCGACGAGGTCAACGATCGTCTGCGCAAGCGGGTCGCCCCGTCGTGCCGCCGTGAAGATGTCGCGCACGTCGTGCGGCGGCGACGCGCCCTCGACGACGCCGGGCCACGAGGCACCCGCAGCGAGCGCGCCGACACCTTCGGCGGACGGGTCGAGGTCGTCGGCCGACCCGCTCAGCGCCCAGTCGATCTCGCCCGCCGCGCCGTGCGTGCCGCGGTGGAGCTCACCGCCGAGCACGAGCCCGAGGCCGGTCCCCGTGCCGACCGAGAGGAACGCGAAGTCGTCGACGCCGCGCGCGACGCCGGCCCAGCCCTCGCCGACCGCCGCCAGGTTGATGTCGTTCTCGAGCGCGACCGGCAGGCCGACGCGCTCGCGCACCTCCTCGGCGAACGCGCGTCCTTCGAGGCCCGGGATGTGCGGTGTCGTCAACCGCAGCGTCTCCGACGGGTCGACGGCCCCGGGAACGCCGAGGACGACGCCGTCGATGCGCTCGAGCGGGAACGCGACCGCATCGACGAGCGACGCGTGCAGCGCTGCGATCGCGTCGAGGGCGCCGTTCGCGTCGGCGCCGCCGAGCTCGACGTCCTGCCGCGCCCTGATGCGGCCGGCCAGGTCGGAGACGGCGCCGCGCAGGAAGCGCGACCCGAGGTCGAGCCCGAGCACGAAAGCGGCGTCCGGGACCGGCTCGAAGAAGACGGCGCCGTAGCTCGGGCCGTCCGGCCCGTCCGGCGCCTCGCGCACGAGACCGGCCTCCTCCAGCGAGCGGAGCGCGAGCGAGACCGTGGGCTTCGAGATTCCGACGCGGCGGGAGATCTCGGCGCGGGAGATCGGCGCGCCGGCGCGGATCGCCTCGAGCACGGTGCGCTCGTTGAGATGCTTGAGCAGCGGTGGGGTGGCCCGCGTCACGTCCATCTCGTGAAGAAGCTTAACTTGCTTCGGCGCTCAGGGGCTTGACGGCGCGGCATCGACGGGCGTAGGGTCCCGCCTGGTTTGGGTTCCTTACGAGAACGCCGGCCGTGAAGCTCGCCGTCATCGGCGGTGGGTCGACCTATACGCCGGAGCTCGTGGCGGGGCTCGCCCGGGAGCGCGAGCGCATCGGGCTGCGCGAGATCATCCTGCACGACATCGACCGGGAGCGGCGCGAGATCGTCGGAGGGCTCGCGCAGCGGATGCTCGACGCCGCTGGCTACGACGGCGACCTGCTCGTCACGGACGACCTCGACCGCGCCGTCGACGGTGCTTCGTTCGTGCTCGTGCAGCTCCGCGTCGGCGGTCAATCCGCGCGGCTCGGCGACGAGACGTTCCCGCTCGCCTGCGGCTGCATCGGACAGGAGACGACGGGTGCCGGGGGTCTGGCGAAAGCCCTGAGAACCGTTCCGGTCGTGCTCGACATCGCCGCGCGCGTGGCGGAGCTCGCAGCCGACGCGTGGATCGTCGACTTCACCAATCCCGTCGGGATCGTCACGCGTGCCCTTCGCAACGGGGGCCACCGCGCCGTCGGTCTCTGCAACGTCGCCATCGGGATCCAGCGTGAGATCGCGCGGCTCGTCGGCGTCCCGCCGGACAGCGTCTTCGTCGACCAGGTCGGGCTGAACCACTTGACGTGGGTGCGCTCGGTCCTGATCGACGGCCACGAGGCGCTCCCGCAGCTGCTCGCCGAGCACGCCGACGCGCTCGCCGCCGGCGCGCCGCGCGCCGTCCTCGAGGAGCTCAACGCGATCCCGTCGTACTACCTGCGCTACTTCTACTTCCACGACGCGGTGCTGGCGGAGCAGCTCGACGGCGTGCCTCGTGCAACAACCGTCGCCGAGATCGAGCGCGAGCTCCTCGAGCTGTACCGCGATCCCGCGCTGACGACCAAGCCGAAGCTGCTCGAGCAGCGCGGCGGGGCTTTCTACAGCGAGGCCGCGACGCAGCTCGTCGCATCGCTCTCGACCGGAGATCACGACGTGCAGGTGCTGGACGTGCGCAACGAGGGAGCGTTGCCGGGGCTGGCCGACGACGACGTCGTCGAGCTCCCCGCGCGCATCGAGCTCGAGGGGCCGGTGCCGCTGCCGCAGCCGCCGCTTGCTCCCGAGCTGCTCGGCCTCGTCCAGCACGTCGCCGCGTACGAGCGGCTCGCCGTCGCGGCGGCGATCTCCGGCGATCGCACGCTCGTCCACAAGGCGCTGCTCGCGCACCCGCTCGTCGGCCAGGTGCCGCAAGCGGACGAGCTCGTCGACGCTCTGCTCAGCGGCGGCGCCGAGCATCTGCCGCAGTTCCGGCGTGGAGCGCTCGCGTGAACGCGCCGCTGCTCGTTGCCGTCGACGGCGGAAACTCGAAGACGGATCTCGCGCTCGCGCGCGGTGACGGCGAGGCGCTGGCACTGGTGCGCGGGCCGCAGAGCTCGCCGCACCATCTCGGCGTCGACGGCTGCGTCAGTGTCCTCGAGGAGCTCCTCGCCTCGGCGCTCGCGCAGGCCGGGCTCGGCAACGGCGACGGCCGCCTGCCCGACGTCGCGCAGCTCCTCCTCGCCGGCGTCGACTTCCCGAGCGAGGAGGAGGAGGTACTGGCCGCTGTCACTGCCCGCGGGCTCGCGAAGCGCGTCAGCGTCGGCAACGACACGTTCGCCGTCCTCCGCGCCGGCACCGAGGCGGGGTGGGGGATCGCCATCGTGTGCGGCTCCGGCATCAACTGTCTCGGAGTCGCGCCGGACGGGCGGCAGACGCGTTTCCCCGCGCTGGGTGACATCACGGGCGACTGGGGCGGCGGCTACGACGTCGGGCTCGCCGGCGTGTGGTCTGCGGCGCGCAGCGAGGACGGGCGTGGGCCGAAGACGACGCTGGAGCACGTCGTGCCTCGGTACTTCGGGCTCGAGACGCCGACGCAGCTGGCTGAGGCCATCCACCGCGGGACGGTGCCGCTTGCGCGCGTGACGGAGCTCGCTCCGGTGGTTCTGGCGGAGGCGGCGAACGACAGCGCCGCACGTGAGATCCTCGACCGTCTGGCCGACGAGATCGCCGTACTCGTGCGCGTCTCGCTCAAGCGGCTCGGCCTGACGGAACAGCAGGTGGAGGTGCTGCTCGGCGGCGGCCTGGTGCACGCGGCCGACGGGACGCTCATCCGCTCGGTCGCAGAGCGGCTCGCGGTCGTCGCGCCGGCCGCGGTGGTGAAGTCGACGAGCTCACCGCCGGTCGTCGGTGCCGCCTTGCTCGGCCTCGACGAGCTCGGCGCGGACGCCGCGGCGCGCGAGCGCCTCCGGCGGGAGCTTGGCGCTCGCTTCGCGCGGCTAGGGCGGGAGGAACGGAGGTTGATGCAGATGGGGACGCTTGACGAGGGCAATCCGAAGGGAAGGAGTGGGGAATGAAACGAGCGCTGTTCTTCTTTGCGCTCATCGTCGCCGGTGCGGCCGTGTGGACTGGGTTCGGCAGCGCTGACAGCACGGCGGTCAAGAGCAGCAAAGCAACGACGTCGGTCACGATCTCGAACGAGCAGGGCACGACGTGGACGTGCGGCTTCAATCCGTTCAACGGCAACGTCAACGCCCTCTCCGTCGGGCCCGTGTACGAGGTGCTCACGTTCGAGAACGGGCTCAAGAGCGGCGCGACGACGAACTGGCTCGCGTCCGGCTACAAGTGGAGCAACAACAGCAAGACGCTGACGTTCACGATCCGCTCCGGCGTCAAGTGGACGGACGGCAAGCCGTTCAGCGCGGATGACGTCATCTTCACCTACAACCTGCTGAAGAAGAACCCGGGACTCGACCTGAACGCGGACTGGGCCGTGTTGAAGAGCGTCACGAAGAACGGCAACAAGGTCGTCTTCAACTTCAAGACGTCGGCGGCGCCGTACTTCTACTACATCGGCGCTCAGACCCCGATCGTCGCGAAGCACATCTGGTCGTCGATCAAGAACCCGGTGACGTACAAGGACACGCACCCCGTCGGCACCGGCCCGTTCAAGATGAGCTCCTGCTCGCCGCAGGTGATCAAGTACGGCAAGAACTCCGGCTACTGGCAGAAGGGGTATCCGAAGATCGACACGATCTACTACCCCGCGTTCACGTCGAACGACCCGGCGAACCAGCAGCTCGCGAGCGGCAAGGCGCAGTGGGGCAGCCAGTTCATCCCGAACATCAACGCGTACTACTCGTCGAAGAGCAAGGACAACCACTACTGGTTCCCGCCACTCGTCAACGTCGACATCTTCTTCAACCTGAAGAACCCGATCCTGTCCAACGTCGCCGTGCGCCGAGCGATCGCGTACGCGGTCGATCGCGGCAAGGTCTCGCGGATCGGTGAGTACGGTTACGAGCCGCCGTCGAACCAGACGGGCATCGTCACGCCGACGTTCAGCAGCTGGCTCGACAAGGGGCTGGCGAGCAAGGTCACCTACGACCCGAAGAAGGCGATGTCGATCCTGCAGCAGGCCGGCTTCAAGAAGAAGGGCGACCTCTTCTACACGAAGAACGGCAAGCCGCTGTCGTTCACGATCATGAACATCGGCGGCTACTCCGACTGGGTCGCCTCGGTGCAGGTGATCCAGCAGCAGCTGAAGGCGATCGGCATCAAGATCACGCCGGAGAACCTGTCGGGGACGACGTACGACAACAACGCGTACACCGGCAAGTTCCAGCTGATGTACAACGGCAACGAGTCCGGCGGCCCGGCTCCGTACTACGAGCTGCGCCAGCTGCTGTACTCGAAGAACTCGGCGCCGATCGGGAAGATCGCATCGTCGAACTGGGAGCGCTACTACAACAAGTCGGTCGACCGGCTGATCGAGGCGTACGCGGCGACGACCGATCCGGCGAAGCAGCACGACATCATCAGGAAGCTCGAAGAGCACATGGTGAACGACGTGCCCGTCGTACCGGTGACCGAGGGCGTCGACTGGTACCAGTACAACACCAAGAACATCAGCGGCTGGGTCACCCAGGGCAATCCGTACGCAAAGCCGGCGGCGTACGAGATTCCCGACTGGGGAATCATGGCCATGCATCTGCACGCGAAGTGAGTTGAGCTAGGAGCGAGGGCACGAGGCGCGAGAGATGAGGTTCGTCGTCCGCAGGCTGGGCTTCTTCGTCCTGACGCTGTGGGCGGCTGTGACGTTGAACTTCCTCATCCCGCGCCTCATGCCCGGCAACGCGGCGATCGCGATGATGAGCCGCTACAAGGGCCACATCCAGCCGCAGGCGCTGCACGCGATCGAGGTCGCGTTCGGCGTCAACACACACGAGAGCCTGGTGCACGCGTACTTCACCTACCTCGGCAACATCGCGCGGCTGCGTTTCGGCATCTCGCTCACGTTCTTTCCCGACCAGGTGACGCATCAGGTGCTGCAGGCGTTGCCGTGGACGCTGGCGCTCGTCGGCATCACGACGATCCTCGCCTTCGTGCTCGGCACGTTCATCGGGCTCATATCGGGCTGGCGGCGCGGCGGCATGCTGGACGGCACGCTGCCGCCGCTCTTCGTCATCACGTCGGCGTTCCCGTACTTCTGGATCGGCCTGCTGGCGATCTGGCTCTTCTCGATCAAGCTCGGCTGGCTGCCGGAGAGCGGGGGGTACGACGTCCAGACGAACGTTGCCTGGTCGTGGAGCTTCGTCAGCGATGCGTTGACGCACGCCGTCCTGCCGGCCTTCACGATCCTGATCACCGCGATCGGCGGCTGGATCCTGACGATGCGCAACAACATGATCTCCGTGCTCGCCGAGGACTACGTTCGCATGGCGCGCGCCAAGGGACTGTCGTCGTGGCGGATCATGTGGACCTACGCCGGCCGTAACGCGATCCTCCCGAACCTCGCCGGCTTCGCGATGTCGCTGGGGTTCGTCGTCAGCGGCGCGATCCTCGTCGAGTACGTCTTCAACTACCCCGGCGTCGGCTGGATGTTCCTCCAGTCGGTGGAGAACCAGGACTACGCCTTGATGCAGGCGCTCTTCCTGTTGCTGACGGTCGCGGTGCTCGTCGCGATCCTCGCGGCCGACGGCGCGACCGCCGTGCTCGACCCGCGGACGAGGGATCGCTCGTGACCGCGGTCACCGCGGCCGAGCCGGCCGCCACTCCCGGCCCG
Organism: Gaiellaceae bacterium; assembly: GCA_036526315.1. Classification (GTDB taxonomy): domain Bacteria; phylum Actinomycetota; class Thermoleophilia; order Gaiellales; family Gaiellaceae; genus 3-1-20CM-4-69-9. The sequence goes on from DATCYR010000108.1 coordinate 66,363, forward strand.
GAGCCGCCGCTCGGCGCGGCGCGGCGCGGCTACGGCGCCGATCTCTGGAACGCGGTTCTGCGGAACCGAAAGGCGCTCGTCGGCCTGCTGATGCTTCTGTTCTTCGTCGTCCTCGCGACCTTCCCGGGGCAGATCGCGCCGTACAACCCGCAGGCGACCGACTTCCTGCCGGGCCTCGGTCCTTCGCGCGCCCACTGGTTCGGCACCACCGCCTACGGGCAGGACGTCCTGTCGCAGGTGATCTGGGCGACCCGGCAGTCGCTCCTGATCGCGTTCGCCGTCGGGGGCCTCGCGACCGTGCTCGCCGTGCTCGTCGGGGTGTCGGCGGCGTATCTCGGCGGCATCGCGGACGGCACGCTCTCGCTCCTCACGGACGTGTTGCTCGTGATCCCGATCTTCCCGCTGATCATCGTCATCGCGGCGTACGAGAAGAACTCCGGCCTGGGCATGCTGGTGATCGTCCTGGGCGCGCTCGGGTGGTCGTACGGCGCCAGACAGTTGCGCTCGCAGACGCTGTCGCTGCGGACGCGTGACTTCCTGGAGTCGGCGCGCGTCCGCGGCGAGCGGAGAATCTACGTGATCGTCTGCGAGATCCTGCCGACGATGACGTCGCTGATCGTCGCGACGTTCCTCGGCGCGGCGCTCTACGCCGTCCTCGCCGCCGCCGGGCTGCAGTTCATCGGGCTCGGCGATCCGAACAGCCAGAGCTGGGGGACGATGCTCTACTGGGCCGAGAACAACGAGGCGCTCGGAGCGGGAATGGTGCTGTGGGCGATCATGCCCGGCATCTGCGTCGCCGCGCTCGGTGCCGCCTTCGCGCTCCTGAACTACGCGTTCGACGAGATCAGCAACCCGGCGCTCCGCATGCGCCGCCTCGACCGGCCGATCGACGGCGCGCGCGGCGACGCCGTCCCGGCCGTGCCGCCGGCGCCTGACCGAATCCTCGAGGTGCGTGGCCTGACGGTCGCGTACGCGACCGACGGCGACCCCGTGATCGCCGTCGACAACGTCGACTTCGACGTCGCGCGCGGCGAGTTCCTCGGGATCGTGGGCGAGTCCGGCTGCGGCAAGTCGACGCTGCTGTACGCGATCACCCGCCTGCTCGGGCCGCCGTTCGCGGGCGAGATCATGAGCGGCCACATCCTCTTCCAGGGCCGCGATCTCGTCTCGCTCGACGAGCGGCAGCTGCGGCACCTGCGCTGGCGGGAGTTCTCGGTCGTGATGCAGAGCGCGATGAACGCGCTCAATCCGGTGCTCTCGATCGAGGCGCAGATGCGCGACGCGTGCAAGGCGCACTCCAACATGACAGACAAGGAGATCGCGGCGCGCTCGCGCGAGGTGCTGCAGCTCGTGTCGATCGATCCGATCCACCTTCACAGCTATCCGCACCAGCTCTCCGGCGGGATGCGCCAGCGGGCGATGATCGCGATGGCGCTCCTGTTCACGCCGGACCTGATCATCATGGACGAGCCGACGTCGGCGCTCGACGTCGTCGCGCAGCGATCGCTGATGGTGCAGATCAAGGAGCTGCAGCAGCGGCTCGGCTTCGCCGTCGTGTTCGTGACGCACGACATGTCGCTCGTCGGGCACTTCTCGGATCGCGTGCTCGTGATGTACGCGGCGCAGGTCGCCGAGCTCGGCCGCACGCGGCCCCTCTTCGCGCAGCCGCGGCACCCGTACACGCGCGCGTTGATGGAGGCCTTCCCGTCGATCCACGGGCCGAACGCGCGGCTGACCGGCATTCCCGGCTCGCCGCCGGACCTCGCGCGGCCGCCGGCCGGCTGCCGGTTCGCTCCACGGTGCCCGCAGGCGATGGCGCGCTGCCACGAGGGCGTCCCGCCGCTGCATGATGTCGAGGGCGATCTCGTGCGGTGCGTCCTCTACGACAAGGGCGCCGTGCCGGAGCCGACGCTCGTGCAGGCATCGTGAGCGAGACGCTGCTGCGCACCGAGGGGCTGGCGCGGCATTTCCGCGTCGGCAAGCTGCTGTCGCCGCAGACGCTGCACGCCGTCGACGACGTCAATCTCTCGATCGACCGCGGCGAGATCGTCGCGCTCGTCGGCGAGAGCGGCAGCGGCAAGAGCACGATCGCCCGCCTGCTCGCGCGGGTGTACAAGCCGACGCAGGGCGAGATCTACTTCGAGGGGAAGCCGCTCAGCCGCATCCGCGGCCGGCGGCAGCGGCTCGCCTACTCGAGCGACGTCCCGATGGTGTTCCAGGACCCGTACGCCTCGACGAACCCTGCGTACCGGATCTCGCACGGGATCCAGCGCGCGCTGCACCTGCACCGCCGCGACCTGGGGCGAAAGGGCCGCGCGGCGGAGACCGATCGCGTGCTCGACGCCGTCGGGCTCGTGCCTGCGCGTGCCGCGGCGCGGAAGTTCCCGTACGAGCTGTCGGGCGGGCAGCGGCAGCGCGTCGGCTTCGCCCAGGCGCTCGCGTTCCGCCCCAAGTTGATCATCGCGGACGAGCCCGTCTCGATGCTCGACGTCTCGATCCGGATCGGGATCCTCAATCTCATGAGCGAGCTGCGCGAACGGGAGGGCGTCTCGTTCCTCTACATCACGCACGACGTCGCGAGCGCGCGCTACATCGCCGATCGCGTGCTGGTGATGTACGCGGGGCACCTCGTCGAGGAGGGGCCGACGGAGGCCGTGCTCCAGCGCCCCAAGCATCCCTACACCCAGCTCCTGCTGTCGGCGGTGCCGGACCCCCGCGCCGAGCTCGGCGTGGCCGACAAGACGGACGTCGGTGAGCCGCCGAAGGTCGTCGACCCCGGGGAAGGGTGCCGCTTCCGCGCTCGCTGCCCGTACGCGATCGCGCGTTGCGAGACCGAGACGCCGCTGCTGCGGCTGCTCGGGCAGCGGCACCGTGCTGCCTGCCACGTCGCGGCGGCGGATGCGGACCTGACGGCCGAGCCGCAACTCGCAGCGCTCACGGATTCTTGACAGCCATGCTCTAGCGTCAGTCGAAGCGGATGGCCGTCCCGCTCCCCACCGACGTTCCGACCTTTCTCGCACCGGCGCACGAGCGGCTCGAGTACGTGCCCGGGAGCATCGTCGTCGGGCTCCACGAGAGTGCCGGCGAGCCGTTCGACTACCTCCAACGCGAAGCCGGTGCGCACACGGTCGAGTCGCTCGACGACAACTTGACGGTGGTCGGCCTCGACGAGCGCGCGGTCTCGCAGCAGTTGCTGCGCACGGTCGAGTCGTCGCCCGCCGTGGCGTTCGCGGAGCGGATGCCGGCCCGGTGGCTGTCGGCCGGGCCGGCCGCCGACCCGCGGCACAACCGCCAGTGGGGGCTGCGGGCGATCCGGTGGTTCGACACGGCGACGCCAGACGTCGTGTCGGTCACCGTGGCGATCTGCGACACCGGCGTCGACGAGACGCATCCGGACCTTGCGGGCGCGATCGCGTCGTACGACCACGCCGGCGCGTCTGCCGACGACCTCGTCGGTCACGGGACGCATGTGAGCGGTATCGCCGCCGGCCGGAACGACGACGCGGCCGGCGTCATCGGCGTCGCGGGGTGCCGCGTCGCGATGTGGAAGGTCTTTCCCGACGAGCCGATGCAGGGGAATTTCTACGTCGACGGGACGCGGTTCTTGCGCGCGCTCAACGCCGTCGCCGCTTCCGGCGCGAAGGTGCTCAACCTGTCGCTCGGGGGAACGCAGTCGTCGCAGGCGGAGCAGCTCCTGTTCGAGCGGCTCGAGCGTGCAGGGGTGACCGTGGTCGCCGCGATGGGCAACGAGCACGATCACGGCAACCCCGTCGAGTATCCGGCAGCGTACGACCACGTCTTCGCCGTCGGTGCCGTCGCCGAGACGAACCGGCGCTCGCCGTTCTCCAACACGGGGCCGCACATCGGGATCGGTGCGCCTGGCTCGAACGTGCTCTCGACCTTGCCCGTGAAGGCGTCGCCGTACCGTCCGGACACGCGTTACGCGTCATGGAGCGGTACCTCGATGGCGACACCGCACGTCGCGGCGGCGGCCGCGCTCGTCGCGGCGCAGCACCCGGACTGGACGCCCGCCGACACGAAGGAGCATCTGCGCTCGCGCGCGGCAAAGGTGGCGGACATGGGCGGCAAGAGCTTCACCGAGGAGTTCGGCAGCGGGCTGCTCGACATCGCCTCGCTCCTCGCGTCAGACTGATCTCGCAGTGAAGATCCAGTTCAAGCTCCGCGAGGGCGCGAGCGTCGACGTGCCCGGAGCGGTGCGGCTCTTTCCCGACGATGACGATCCGGAGCTCGCTTCGCTGTACGTCGTCGAGCTCCCGGACGACGAGGCCGAGGACACGTTGCGGGAGCTCAAGCGCTCGACGGCGGTCGAGTTCGCGGAGCCGCAGGCCGAGCGGCGCTTGCATCGGTGACGACCGTCCTGATCGTCGACGACTATCCGCCGTTCCTCGAGAGCGCCCGCGGCCTGCTCGAGGCGGGCGAGTTCGAGGTCGTCGGCGAGGCGGGGCACGGCACGGAGGCGCTGCGGCTCGCCGCCGAGCTCCGGCCGGACGTCGTGCTGCTCGACGTGCACATGCCGGACCTCGACGGCTTCGAGGTCGCGCGGCGGCTGGCGCAGCTCGAGGCGCCGCCGGTGGTCGTGCTGACCTCGAGTCGCGACGACTACGCCGCGCTCGTCCCCGCGAGCGCCGCGCACGCGTTCGTGCGCAAGGACGCGCTCTCCGCCGAGTCGCTGGCGGCAGCAGTGCGTGGGTCTGACCCCGGAGGGGCGTGACCGAGCCGTCCTCTACGAGCTTGCCGTCCGCTCGCCGCCCCATGCCGTTTCGTGGGCTCGAGCGTCGGAGAAGTGCGGTACATGCACGAGCTGTGGCAAGCGGAGTGGTGTCCGCATTCCCACCGCATCCGGCAGAAGATGACGGAGCTCGGGCTCGATTTCGTCGCGCGGCAGGTGCCGGCCGATCCGAAGGGCCGGAAAGACATGGAGCGCCGCCTCGGGACAAATGAGATTCCGGTGCTGGTACGCGACGAGGGCGAGCCCCTGTACGGCGAGAACGACATCCTCGCTTACCTCGACCGATTCGACGAGCCGGTGGACGCCGAAGCCCACCGCGAGAAAGCTGAGAGAGAGGTCCCGACCTTCTCCGAGGTCAGCCGTCGACGCTGACTCGCTGCGCGCCGCGACGTCATGCAGTGGGCCTGCACCGGGCGAGCAGTGCGCGGCCGAGTTCGGATCGAGCGAGCCGGGCTCGCAGGTTGCGAGCTTGCGCATCAGGAGGCTTACGAGCTCGCGGCCCTAGGCGGCGTCTGGCCTCTGGTCCGAGCCGCGTTGGTCGCTGAAGATCTCGAGGATCACCCCAAGATCGTGTTCAGTCGGTAGGTAAGCAACTCTGAAGCCGCTGAACGTGCCGCTCAGAACGGTTTCGCGCCCTCTCTTCGCCTCCTCGGCCAGTGCGCGATCGTAGTCTGTCGGCGCGACTGCAATGTGGTGCACACCCTCACCCTTTTCGGCGAGGAAGCGTGCGTAGTCGCTCTTGTCGTCGCGCGGTTCGATCAACTCCCACTGCACACCGCCGACCATCGTGGTTGCCAGTCGCCAGGCTCGGTCCACCGGACGCCCGTGCTCGTGCAGGTCTTCCGCATTACCAGCCGAGAATTCATGGCGCTCCCACGGCCCGATCCCGTACTGGTCTAGGTATCTCCGCATCGTCGTCTCGAGGTCGCGTACGACGATCCCGATCTGAACGGTCTCAGCGAAGGAGGGCTCAGGCATCGGACGACGCATCTTTACCGGAAGTGAGCACGCGCGCACGCGTCAGCGTGCTCTTGCTCGCCGCTTGTGCCGGACGGCCGTTCCGACCGGCACAGTCACTCAAACGTGTTAATCCGAACGGGGGTAGACGGCCGCGCCCCTCCTGACGACTCTTTGCGTGGAGATTCTGCGGCCATGAGCACGTTCGAGACCACCGCTGCGCCTGCGGCGCCGGCGATTCCCCCGTACAGCACCGCCGAGATGCGGAGCTATCCGCTCGGGACCCTCGTGGTGCGCTCGGGCCTGATGCCGCTCGAGACCGTGAACCGTGCGCTCGCCGAGGCCGCGGACAGCGGGCGGCGGCTCGGCGAGGTGCTCGTCGAGTACGGCCTGCCGGAGCGCGAGCTGACACGGCTGCTCGCCGCCCAGCAGGGGCAGGAGTTCGTCGACCTCGAACGGTTCCCGATCGACCACGAGGTCGCGTTCATGCTTGCGCGGCACACGGCGGAGACGTACTGCGCGCTGCCGCTCGCGCGTGACGGCGAGTGCACGATCGTCGCGGTTCCGGACGCCGACAACGCGACCCACCTGACGCGGCTGCGCGAGGCGCTGCAGGGGCCGATCCGGCTCGTCACCGCCGCGCGCTCGGACATCAAGGACGCAATTCAGCGTGTGCACGAGCCGAAGGGGACGATCACGCAGATGGCGCTGGCGGAGGCGCGTGCGCAGGTTGTGCCACCGCAGCCCGCACCCGGCCCGGTGTACCGCGTCGAGGTCACGCTCGAGAACGGCGCGACGCTGCTCGTCGCCGAGGCGTCCGACTTCGAGGCGGCGAAGGCGATCGGCATGCGCGTCATCGACGAGGCCGAGGCGGGCGGCACCGTCGCCGTCGGCGACGCGACGATCGACGGGCGGCAGGTTGTCTCCGTCGACGTCCTGGGCAGGAACGGCGGCTGAGTCAGAGCCTGGGTCGCTGTCGCGTGTGAGCGGCGATCTGCTTCCAGCGCTTCTTTCGCGCCGCACGTAGCCGCCGGTCGGTTCGCGCCGCGATCGCCTCGAGCTCGCGTTGGAGCTTGCGCCAGCTGCGCAGGCGGTCGAGAGCCAGCGTCCCGCCGTCGATCGCCGCGTGCACCGCGCAGCCGGGCTCGCTCTCGTGCGCGCAGTCGCGGAAGCGGCACTCGAGCGCGAGCGCCTCGATGTCCTCGAACGCGGCACCGACGTCGCCCTCCCAGAACTGGAGCTCGCGCAGGCCGGGCGTGTCGATCATCAGCGCGCCGGACGGGAGCCGCACGAGCTCGCGGTGCGTGGTCGTGTGACGGCCGGTGCCGTCGGCGGCGATCGCGCCGGTGCGCATGAGCTCGTCTCCGGCGAGCCGATTCAGCAGGGTCGACTTGCCGACGCCGGAGGACCCGAGCAGCACCGCGGTCCGGCCCGGCTGGAGGCGCTCCTCGACCTCGTCGACGCCGACACCGGTCACGTTGGAGACGGGGACGACCGGAACCCCGATCGCGACCGTCTCCACCTGCAGCAGCGCGTCGCCGACGTCGTCGCACAGATCCGCCTTCGTCAGGACGACGACGGGGACGGCGCCGCTGTCCCACGCCGTCGTGACGTAGCGCTCCAGCCGGCGCAGGCTGAAGTCGTCGTCGAGGCCGGCGAGCAGGAACGCGGTGTCGACGTTCGCTGCGAGCACCTGCTCGTCCGAGCCGAAGCCCGCGCGCTTGCGGATGAACGCGCTCCGCCGCGGCAGGATCGCGGTGATCGTGCTTTCGCGGACCGCGACCCAGTCGCCGACCGCGGGCACCGGCTCGCCGACCTCGTGGTCGTAGAAGAGGCGCCCGGCGGCACGGGCCCGCAGTTCCCCTGCCGCGGTCCAGACGACGTACGCGCCGCGGTGCTGCGCGGCGACGCGCGCCGGGATCACGTTGTCTTCGTCGAGTTGCTCGAGTGCCGACGACCAGCCGTCGTCCCACCCGAGCTCGTTCAGAGCAGGCAAAGCGAGTCTCCTTTATGAGCGGGTGAAGCTCGAGACTCGCGCTAGTGCGGAACGGGTCCGGCTAGACGAAGAGCCGCGAGCTCTTCGAAAGGAGGCAAAGCGCAATCGTCATCAGAGTCGACCTCCTCTTGCCGGGAACGGCTCTGACCGTAGCAGAACCGGCGGCCGCAGGACCGCGAATTGATCAGTGACCTCGAGCGCGTGCGTGCGAAAACGGAAGAGGGCGCCGGGACGTCCGCCCGTCGGGCCTGATGCACGCACGTCGCCGGTCGGTTCGAGCACACCGCGGCGCAGCAGCACCCGCTGCAGGTTCGTCGCCGACACGTCGTGCCCGAGCGCTGCCGCGTACACGTCGCGGAGCTGCGAGATCGTGAACTCGGGGGGTGCGAGCGCGTAGCCGACGTTCGTGTACGAGAGCTTCGCTCGCAGACGCTCGCGGCCGGCCAGCACGATCGCCTCGTGGTCGAACGCGAGCGGCGGCAGCGCATCGACCGGATGCCAGGCCGTGTCGTCGGGGACCCGCGGATCGACGTCGCTCGCGACGAGCCCGAGATACGCCGTTGCGAGCTGCCATTCCCGGGGCACGCGATCGGGGGCGCTGCGCGTTTCGAGCTGCTCGAGATAGGCAACCTCGCGGACGTCGACCTTTTCTGCCAGCTGCCTGCGGATCGATTCCTCGAGCGTCTCGCCGCGCTCCAGGTAGCCGCCCGGGAGCGCCCAGCTCCCCGCGAAGGGCTCGTGCGCACGGTGCCAGAGCAGCACCTGGAGGAGGCCGGCGCGCACCTGCAGCACCACCCCAAGGCTGGTGTGAGCGGGCGAGGAGTGCCCGCTGCTAAGCTCGCTCAGGGGTTTTCGCCCTATAGTCGCAAACCTTAGCTGAAAGGTTCCCAATGAAGAAATGGCTCGTACTTCTCGGCGCAGTCGGACTGCTCGTCGCCGGCTGTGGCGGGAGCGGCAAGAGCAGCAGCCAGTCGACGACGAGCGGCTCGCAGGCCGGCAGCAGCAAGAAGATCGGGCTCGTCACCGACATCGGCGGCCTCAACGACCGCGGCTTCAACCACCTGTCGTACGTCGGCCTGCAGCGTGCCGGTCGCGAGCTCGGGGTGCACACGCAGGTCTTCCAGGCGAAGTCGCCGCAGGACTACGTCCCGAATCTCTCGACGTTCGCGCGGCAGGGCTACGACCTGACGATCGGCGTCGGCTTCACCGAGGCGGATGCGATCGCGACCGCCGCGAAGAGCTTCCCGAACTCGAACTTCGCCATCGTCGACGTCGACCAGTCGACGGAGCCCGGCAAGCCGAAGAACCTGCTCGGTCTCCTGTTCAAGGAACAGGAGACGGGCTACCTCGTCGGCTATCTGGCCGCGCTCGAGGAGAAGCGACGGCCGGGGCCGGACGTGATCGGCTCAGTCGGCGGCCAGAAGCAGCCGCCGGTCGACCGCTTCATCGCCGGCTACCAGGCGGGCGCGAAGGCGGCGGATCCCGGCATCAAGACGCTGAACGGGTACTCGCAGGACTTCTCCGACCAGGCGAAGTGCAAGCAGATCGCCCTGAACCAGATCGAGCAGGGCGCCGGCGTCATCTTCCAGGTCGCGGGTGGCTGCGGTCTCGGAGCGCTCGACGCCGCGAAGGAGAAGCACGTGTGGGGCATCGGCGTCGACTCGGACCAGTCGTTCCTCGGCCCGCACATCCTGACGAGCGCCGTCAAGCGGGTCGACACCGCTGTGTACGACGCGATCAAGCTGGTCGTGGACGGCAAGTTCAAGGGCGGCAACATCACCTTCGGCCTCAAGGACAACGGCGTCGGCATCGGCAAGATCTCGCCGAAGGTCCCGCAGTCCGAGGTCGCGAAGGTCAATCAGGTCCGCGCCGACATCATCAGCGGCAAGATCAACAACATCCCAACAGAGGTGCCGTAGAAACCATCGGGGTCTGACCCCACCGGGGTCAGACCCCAGCCTTTCGCCTACGGAAAGGCTGCAGACTGGGGACGGAGGTCGAGACGGCCGCCGCCTCGGCATTCGTCGGAGCGGTAGTCCTCCGGCTCGTTCGGATAGCCGTCCTTGTAAACCCACGCCTGCAGCCGCTGCGCCGTCGCGGGGTCGACGCCGAGGCGCTCGGCGACGAACGCGGTGTTCTGCAGCGCGTAGCACTCGGCCGTCGCCTCCGCCTCGAAGCCGCGCAGATGGAACGCCTCGTGCGCGAGCGTGTGAGCCGCCCAAGCGACCTTGAACTGCTTGTAGGTGCAGCTGTCGTCGTCGAGGCACGAGAAGTCGACGCGATCGATGTGCCGCAGCGCCGAGCACGTCTCCGGTGAGAGCTCCGTGGAGCTCGCGGGGCGTCCGTCTCCGTCGAACTTGACCGAGCCTGCCTCCGAGCCGACACGCACCAGCGACCTGAAGAAGCCGGGACAGCGAACGCCGACCGGACGGCCCGCAAGCTCCGTCGCGACGGCCGCCAACGTCTTCTGCTGGTGGATGCGCCCCTCGCGCCGGGCGAAGCCGACCGCCGAGAGCGCGCCGACGATCAGGAGGATTGCCGCGAGCAGCCGCACCGACAGAGGATCGGCACCGGCCCGGACGCGCTGGAGGGGTAATGCCGTCTCCGGCCGGGAAGACGCAACCGCCTCGCGCCGTTGGAAAAGGGAATCGAAAGAGGAGGTGGGGAGTGGCACGGCTGAAGGAGCAACAGAAGGAGTTCCTCGAGGACAACCCCTACGTGGGCGTCGTCACGACGCTGCGCGACGACGGCTCGCCGCATTCGACGATCGTCTGGGTCGACGTGGAGGACGGCAAGCCGTCGTTCAACACCGCGACGGGCCGGGCGAAGCCGAAGCACCTCGAGCACGATCCGCGGGCGTCACTGCTCGTCGTCGACCCGAGCGACTCGCACAAATGGGTCGCCGTCAGCGGCCGCACGCAGATGACGGAGGACGGAGCGGACGCGCAGATCGACAAGCTGGCGAAGAAGTACATCGGCAAGGACGAGTACCCCTGGCACAAGCCCACCGAGCGGCGGGTCAAGGTGCTGATCGAGCCGGAGCGCGTCGACGCGAGCGGGTTCGACGACTAGCGGCAATAGACTCGGCGCAGTGGGCGCCGACGGGTCAGAGACGTTCGCGGCTGCGGCTGAGCAGCTCCGCGGCGCGAACAGTGTCGCGGAGCTGATCGTCCTCACGGCCGAGTCGTTCGTGGGTGTCCTCGACGCTCCCGCGTGCACCATCTCGCGCGTGATCGGCGAGCTGCTCGTCGATCTCGTGCAGCACCGGCGCGAAGGGCCGCCGGCGCGCCTCGGGCACGGCTATCTCATCTCCGACTATCCGCTCACGCGGGCCGTGATCGAGGACATGGAGCCGAAGACGGTCTACACGGGCGACGCCGACGCCGACCCGGCGGAGACGAACCTGCTCGGCGAGCTGGGGTTCGACTCGCTGCTGATGCTGCCGATCGAAGCTCAGGACTCCGCGTGGGGGCTCGTCGAGGTCTACGGGAACGGCCGTCGGTTCGAGCTCGCCGACGTCGACGTTGCGCGAACGCTCGCCGCCGAGGCCGGTGAGGTGATCGAGCGGCTCTCCCGGCCGTGACGATTTGCGACGTCGGGCCGCGCGACGGCCTGCAGAACGAGCCGGAGACGCTCGCGCCGGGCGTTCGCGCCGAGCTCGTCAACCGCCTTGCCGCCGCCGGCCTCCCGCGGATCGAGGCGGCCAGCTTCGTGCGTCCGGACGCCGTGCCGCAGATGGCGGGGGCAGAGGAGGTCGTGGCGGCGATCGAGCGGCGCGACGGCACCGAGTATTCGGGTCTTGCGCTCAACCTGAAGGGCTACGAGCGGCTCGCGGCGACCGGCGGCCTCGACCGGGTCAACTTCACGCTCGGCGCGACGGAGTCGTTCAGCCGGCGGAACGCGAACCAGAGCGTCGCCGAGGCACAGGCGGGCGCACGCGAGATCCTCGCGCGCTCGGAGCTTCCTGTGACGGTGACGATCAGCGTCGCGTTCGGGTGTCCCTTCGAAGGAAGGGTCGACCCCGGCGTCGTGACCGAGCTCGCGGCGGCATTCGACGGCGCGGAAGTCGTGCTGGCGGACACGATCGGCGTTGCCACGCCGCGTCAGGTGCGCGCCCTCGTCGAGCGGACGCGGGCTCCCGGGATCCATCTGCACAACACGCGCAACACGGGCTACGCGAACGCGGTCGCAGCGCTGGACGCAGGGGCGACGCTCTTCGACGCTTCCTGCGGCGGCCTCGGCGGCTGCCCCTACGCGCCGCGCGCCACGGGGAACATCGCGACCGAGGATCTCGTCTACCTGTTCGAGGGCGACGGCATCGACACCGGCATCGACCTCGACGCGCTCGTCACGGTGTCGGAGTGGCTCGAGGGCGTCCTCGGCCGCCGCCTCGAGGGGCAGGTCTATCGCGCAGGTGCGTGGGCCGGTTCCAGCGCGGCCCGGAACGACTGAAGCGCGAGGTCGATCTCGGCGCCGGTCGTCTGCCAGTTCGAGACAGAGACGCGGATGGCGCGCCGATCGTGCCAGGTCGTGCCGCTCAGCCACACCTCGCCGGCGTCCTGGACGCGCCGCAACACCTCGTCCGTCTCCTCGTCGCTTCCGAATCGGAACAGCACCTGGTTCAGGACGACGTCGTTCAGGAGCTCGGCGCCGGGAAGTGACGTGACGCCGTCGGCGAAGCGCTGCGCGCAGTCGCATGCGCGCTCGACGAGCTCGGCCAGACCGCTGCGGCCGAGCGAGCGCAGCGCCGCGTAGACGGCGAAGCCGCGTGCGCGACGCGAGAACTCCGGCACCCAGTCCACCTGGTCGCGAACGGCGTGCGCACCGTCGTCCTGGATCAGGTACGACGCGCTGATCGTCATCGCCGCACGGTGTGCCTCGGGATCGCTCGTCAACACGAGCGCGGAGTCGTACGGGACGTTGAGCCACTTGTGTGCGTCGGTGATCCACGAGTCCGCGCGCTCGGCCCCCCGAACCAGGTGACGCAGCCGCGGGCTCGCCGCCGCCCACAACCCGAACGCGCCGTCGACGTGCAGCCACGCGCCGTGCGCCGCCGCCGCGTCGGCGATCTCCTCGAACGGGTCGAACGCGCCGGTGTTCACCTCGCCCGCTTGTGCGCAGACGATCGTCGGCCCGTCGTCGCGCTCGAGCACCGCACGGAGCGCGTCCGCGTCCATGCGGCCCTGGTCGTCGGCCGCGACCGTCTCCGGCGCGCCGAGGCCGAGGAGGCGCAGCGCCCGGTCGATCGTCACGTGCCGCTGGGCGCCCACGAGCACGCGAACGCGCGGACCACCTGCGAGCCCGTCGCGCCCGACGTCCCAGCCGGCGCGCTCGAGCACGCGGTAGCGCGCGGCCGCAAGAGCCGTGACGCTGCCCATCTGCGTGCCGGTGACGAACCCGATCGATGCGTCGGGCGGCAGCCCGAGCAGGTCGCAGACCCACTCGCGAACGACCTGCTCCACGACCGAGGCCGAGGGGCCGCCGACGTACAGCCCCGCATTCTGATCCCACGTCGTCGTGAGCCAGTCGGCAGCGACGGCCGCCGGCAGACCGCCGCCGATGACGAACCCGAAGTAGCGGCCGCTTGGAATCGCGACGAGCCCGGAGTCCGCTGCTGCGGCCAACTGCTCGACCACGTCCTCGGGGTCGAGCGGCGCATCCTGCAACGGGCCCCCGAGCGCCTCGCGGAGCTCGTCCGCCGAGACTCGTGGGAACACGGGGCGGTCTTCGAGCGAGTCGAGAAAGTCCGCCGCCAGCTCGGCAGTGCGGCGAAGGAGGGCGCGCGTGTCCGTCATCGTGTGAATCTACGTCTCCAGACGCCCGTCGCGCACGATTCCTTCCCGCGCGAGCTCGGCGATCTCGTCGTCCGCGTAGCCCGCCTCGCGGAGGATCTCGGCGGTGTGCTCCCCCAGGAGCGGCGGCGGGCCGCGGTGACCCGCGCGCGCCCCGTCGAACGACAGCGGCAGCGCCACCGTCCCGTCCTGGATCAGCCCGAGCGCGGCCGTCTGCTCGTGCTCCGCGACCTGGCCGACGTCCTGCACGGGAGCCGCGGGAACACCGGCGGCGGCGAGCGAGGCGAGCACGTCGGCGCCCCCGAGCTCCCCGACGCGGGCCTGAATCAGCGCGGCGAGCTCTTCCCGGTGCTCGAGCCTGTCCGGGTTCGTCGTGAAGCGCGGGTCGGAGGCGACGTCCGGGAGCCCGAGCGTCTCGCAAAGTCGGGCGAACAGCCCGTCGTTGGCGGCCGCGATCATCACATCGCCGTCGCGCGCGTGGAACACCTGGTACGGGGCGATCAGCGAGAAGGCGCTCCCGTGCCGCCCGGCGACGGCGCCGCTGCCGAGGTAGGCGGTCAGCTGGTACGGCAGCAGGCCGACGGTTGTCTCGAAGAGCGACACGTCGACGCTGCGGCCCCCGCCGGCGTGCAGCGCCGCAACGACGCCCAGCGCCGCCCACATCCCGGTGCCCAGGTCGACGATCGACGTGCCGACGCGGACACCTGGCCGATCGGGCTCGCCCGTCACGCTCATGATCCCGCCGAACGCCTGCAACAACGGGTCGTAGCCCGCTTGCGCACGCAGCGGCCCGCTGCGGCCGAAGGCGCCGATGTCGCAGTAGACGAGCTTGGGGTTGAGTGCGCGCAGCTCCTCCGCGCCGAAGCCGAGACGCCTCGCCGTTCCCGGGCGCAGGCTCTGGAGGAAGACGTCCGCGCCGGCGACGAGGCGGAGCAGGACGTCGCGGCCGCGCTTGAGGTCGAGCGCGAGCGAGCGCTTGCCGAGATTGGCCGAGTAGAAGAGGACGCTGCCGCCCTCGAAGAACCGCGGGCCCCACGCGCGCGACTCGTCGCCCCGCGCCGGATGCTCGATCTTCACGACGTCGGCGCCGAGCGCCGCGAGGATCTCCGTACAGTACGGCCCGGCCAGTGAGCTGGTGACGTCGACGACTCGCACGCCCTCGAGTGGCAGAAACTCCATGACGTGATGCTCGCATTCCTGAACAACCTCATCGACCTGCTGACGGGGTCGGTGTGGACGTACCCGCTCCTGTTCGGCATCTGCGTGGGCGACGCGGTCTTTCCCGCGTTCCCGAGCGAGACGGCGATGATCGTGTGCGGCATCCAGGCCGCGCGCGGGCAGTTGTCGCTTTCCGCCGTCATCGCCGTCGGTGCTGCGGGCGCGTTCGTCGGCGACAACACCGCGTACGCGCTCGGCCGCTGGATCGGGCAGCCCGTCGCGGACAGGTTCTTCAGCGGCGAGCGGGCGCGGGGGCGTCTCGAGTGGGCCAAGAACTTCCTCGGCGAGCGTGGCAGCTATGTGCTGATCGTGGCGCGCTTCGTTCCAGGCGGGAGGACGGCGACGACGTTCACGTCCGGGCTCGTGCACATGCGCTGGCTGCTGCGCTTCGTGCCGTTCATCTTGATCGCGTCCGTCCTCTGGGCCGTCTACGGCGCGCTGCTCGGCTACATCGGCGGGAGCCTGTTCAAGAACCATCCGCTCTACGCGCTGCTCGTCGCCTTCGGGATCGCCGCGACAGTGGCCGGGAGCGTCGAAGGCGCGCGCTGGCTGCGCAGGAGACGGAGCTAGGAGCGGCGGCCGAAGCGCGACCAGAAGCTCTTGCCCGTCGCCGGCGGCTTTCCTGATGCGAACGACTCGCTCAGCGAGCGGCGCACGAAGCTCTCGATGCGCTGCTCGAAGTCGTCGCCGAGGATGTCGGCCTTGCTCAGGCCTGCGGTGCGCTCAGCCTTGATCGGCGCGAAGTCGTCGTGCCCGTCGACGGATAGCTGGTAGAGCCGCTCTTCGCCGATGTCCTTCAACGTTTTCGTGCCGAGGTCGCGCAACGCGACACCGTCGGGGAGGACGCCGCCGAGCAGCGCACGCGTGGTGTCCGACACGAGGATCTGCCCGCCGTGGCCCGCGGAGCAGATGCGTGCGGCGCGGACGACGTCGAGCCCGACGTAGCCCTCGTCGCCGACCGACGGCTCGCCCGTGTGCAGGCCCATCCGCACTTTGACGTCGACTCCGCCCGGCCACTCGTGCTCGGCGAGCGCACGTTGCGCGGCGACGGCGGCGGCAACCGCGTCCCGCGCACGCGTGAAGGAGAAGAAGAAGGCGTCGCCCTGGGTGTCGATCTCCTGCCCGCCTGCGGCCGTCAGCGTCTCGCGGAGGATCGTCCGCTCGGCAGCGAGGACGCCCGCGTAGCCGTCGCCGAGCTCGCGCAGGAGCGCCGTCGACCCCTCGATGTCCGTGAACAAGAACGTGACGGTGCCGCTTGGGAGCGAGCTCACGGGGCAGAGTATGAGCGTGCAGCGCCTCGCGCAGGAGACGAGCCCGTACCTCCTGCAGCACGCCGACAACACCGTTGATGTGTAAACCGATGAACCGTCTCGCCGCGGAAACGAGTCCTTACCTCCTGCAGCACGCCGACAACCCGGTGGATTGGTATCCGTGGGGTGACGAGGCGTTGACGCGTGCGCGGGACGAGGACAAGCCGATCCTGCTGTCGATCGGCTACGCCGCGTGCCACTGGTGCCACGTGATGGAGCACGAGTCGTTCGAGGACGAGGCGACGGCGGCGCTGATGAACGAGCACTTCGTCTGCGTGAAGGTCGACCGCGAGGAGCGGCCGGACGTCGACTCCGTCTACATGGACGCCGTCGTGTCGCTGACGGGCCACGGCGGCTGGCCGATGACGGTCTTCCTGCAACCGGGCGGCGAGCCGTTCTTCGGCGGGACGTACTTCCCGCCCGAGCCGCGCCACGGCCTGCCGAGCTTCAGCCAGCTCCTGCGTGCCGTCGCCGACGCGTGGCGCGAGCGCCGCGGCGACATCGACCGCGACGCCGCCGCGATCGTGGAGCATCTGCGGCGCACTGCGCAGCCGTCACGCGAGCCGCTGGCGCCGTCGCTTCTCGCAGACGCCGTGCACGGGCTACGCCGCAGCTTCGACCCCGTGTGGGGCGGGTTCGGGAATGCGCCGAAGTTCCCGCCTGCTTCGACGATCGAGTTCCTGCTCCGGCGCGGTGAGCTCGAGCTCGTGACGAAGACGCTCGACTCGATGGCGCTCGGCGGCATGTACGACCTCGTCGGCGGCGGGTTCCATCGCTACTCGGTCGATCGCGAATGGCTGATCCCGCACTTCGAGAAGATGCTGTACGACAACGCGCTGCTCGTCCCGGCGTACCTGCATGCCTGGATCGTCACGGGCGACGCCCACTATCGAGGCGTCGTCGAGCAGACGTGCGAGTACCTGTTGCGAGAGCTGCGCCTGCCCGACGGTGGCTTCGCCTCGGCGCAGGACGCCGACACCGACGGGGTCGAGGGGCTCACCTACACCTGGACGGAGGAGGACGACGTTCCTCGCGAGCTGCTGCAGCCGTTCGAGCACGGTCGCTTCGTCGTGCGCGGCGAGCTTGACGAGGCGACGCGCGCCGGCCTGCTGGCCGAGCGGCAGCAACGCGTGCAGCCGCTGCGCGACGACAAGGTCGTCGCGGCGTGGAACGGGCTGGCGGCCGCCGCGCTCGCGGAGGCGGGGTGGCGGCTCGAGCGCGAGGACCTGGTCGACGCGGCGCGCGCGTGCGGCGAGTTCCTGCTGGGCCCGCTGTCGATGCCTGCGGGGCGCCTCCACCGCACCTGGCGCGGGGGACAGGCTCGGAACGCCGGCGTCCTCGAGGACTACGCCGATGTCGCGCACGGGCTGTACGAGCTGCACGTCGCCACGGGCGATCTGCGCTGGCTCGAGGAGGGCCGGCGCCTGGCGCTGCTCGCCGTCGAGCTGTTCGGCGACGACGAGCAGGGCGGCTTCTTCATGACGCCCGTCGACGGCGAGCGGCTCGTGAGCCGCAAGAAGGAGTTCGACGACAACCCGACGCCGTCGGGCAACTCGATGCTCGCCTACGTCCTGCTCCGGCTCGCGCGCCTCTGGGGCGACGACGAGCTCGAGCGTCGCGCCGTGGACGTCTTCCGCTTCGTCACGCCGCAGCTCGCGCAGGCGCCGTCGGCCTTCGGCCACGCCCTGTGCGCGCTCGATCTCCACTTCTCGGCGCCGCGCGAGATCGCGGTGATCGGCCTGCCCGATGCGGAGGTCGCGCGGCGGGAGCTACGTGCCTTCGACCCGAGCGCCGTCGTGGCGTTCGGGCCGAGCGAGGACGTGCCGCTGCTGCGCGGCAAGGGCTACGTCGACGGGCGCCCGGCCGTGTACATCTGCGAGAACTTCGCGTGCCAGGCACCCGTGACGTGAGACGACATGCCTCAGGCGATCGAGGAGGCGCTGCCGGCCGCGATCGTGACTCCTAGCAGGTCGACAAACCGCGGAGGCGCGCCCCCTCGAGGAAGAAGATCCCCGGCGCGGGGGAAACCCTGCACTCGTTACTTGTGGAACGAAGCGCGAAGCTCCTTGAGGGACTGCCGCGCCTGCTGCATGGCGTTCCTGATCGCCGTTCGATCCGCCTTCACGGCCGCTCGCGTCGACTTGACGGCGGGCCGAAGCTGCTTGCGGGCGCCTTTGACCCCCTTTGCGGCGGCGAGGTCGGTCTTCAGCTGCACGCGGTCGGCCTTGAGCTGGGCGCGAGCGGCCATCACCTCGCTGCGAAGCTGCGTGAGGTCGGGCTTGACGACGGCGAGCGCCTGCGCGCGTGTGGATCCCTTCGCTCCTGCGGCATCCGCAGCGAGCTTCTGTGCGGTCGGCACGATCGCAGCGCGAGCCGTTGCGACGTCCGCTCTGAGCTTCGCCAGGTCGGCGTTCACGGCGGCGACGGGATCGCCGGCGGCTGAGGCGGTCGGAGCGGCGAGTGCGGCGACGGCTGCGGCGGCGCCCAGGTAGTGACGTTTGCGCAAGGTGGTTCCTTTCTCGCTCGGGAGCGACCCCAGGGTCGCAGCCGATCATGTGGAGACTGTTAGGCGAGTGTGATTTCGCGCACCTGGGCGTCACGCAGCGCGCCGAGCAGTTGCTCGGTCTCCACCGGGAAGACGGCGTGCGGCGTTCCCCCCGCGCACCAAAGCGTCCCGAAGCGGCGGAGCGACTCGTCGACGACGGTCTCGACGGGCCGATCGTGCCCGAGCGGCGGCACGCCGCCGACTGCGAAGCCGGTGGCCTCGCGCACCTCGTCGGGCTTCGCCTGGCGGACGCTGTCCCCGAGCTTCGCCGTGTCGACCCGCCGGTCGCCGGCGCAGAGGCAGAGCAGTGGACCGTCGCCGTCCATGAAGACGAGCGACTTGACGATCTGGCCGAGCTCCGCGCCGACTGCGTCGGCGGCTTCTTGTGCGGTCCGCGTCGAGTCGGACAGCTCGCGGATCTCGACGTCGAGGCCGAGCTCGTGCAGCCGGGCCTGCAGTCTTTGGGCCGTCTGATGCACAACCGTAGGCTATTGCAGCTTTGGCCCTGCTCGAGGTCGAAAACGTCACGATGCGTTTCGGCGGCATCTACGCCCTCGACGCCGTCTCGTTCACGGCGGAGGCAGGCGAGATCGTCGGGCTGATCGGCCCGAACGGCGCGGGGAAGACGACCGCGTTCAACGTGATCACGCGTCTGTACACGCCGCAGCAGGGCGCCGTCCGCTTCGAGGGACAGAGCCTCCTCGACGTCCCGCCGAGCGGGGTCGTCAAGCGCGGCATCGCGCGGACGTTCCAGAACGTGGAGCTCTTCCGCGGCATGTCGGTGCTCGACAACGTGCGCGTCGGCGCCCACGCCCGGCACGGCGAGCAGTCGATCGACGACCTCCTTCTCTACGTCAACCTCCGCTCGCTGCGCTATCGCAACGCGGCGGAGCTGCCCTACGGCACGCAGAAGCGCGTCGAGCTGGCGCGTGCGCTCGCGTCGGCGCCGCGGCTGCTCCTGCTCGACGAGCCGGCCGGCGGGCTGAGCCACGAGGAGGTCGAGCAGCTCGGCACGTTCATCAGGCGCATGCGCGCCGACTACGAGCTGACCGTGCTGCTCGTGGAGCACCACATGGGGCTGGTGATGAGCGTCGCCGACCGCGTGCACGTCCTCGACTTCGGGCGCAAGATCGCGGAGGGGACGCCGGCCGAGGTTCGCAGCGACGCGCAGGTGATCGAGGCCTATCTCGGGGCCGACGCGTGAGCGCGCTGCTGCGGCTCGACGGCGTCGAGGCGCGCTACGGCCCGGTGAAGGCGCTGCACGGGATCTCGCTCGAAGTCGGAGCGGGCGAGCTGATCGCGGTGCTCGGCGCGAACGGTGCCGGCAAGACGACGACGCTCCGCGCGGTCTCGGGCACGGTCCGCAGGTCGGGCGAGATCGTCTTCGACGGCGCCAAGCTTCCGCGCCGGCCGGACGCAACGGCGCGGGCGGGCATCGCGCACGTTCCGGAGGGGCGCGGCACGTTCGGCGAGCTCTCGGTCTGGGAGAACCTGCGCCTGGGCGCGTACACGCGGCGCGGGAGCATCAAGGACGACGCGCTGCGGGTGTTCAAGTACTTCCCCCGGCTCGAGGAGCGGAAGAATCAGCAGGCGGGGACGCTCTCCGGCGGCGAGCAGCAGATGCTCGCCCTCGGCCGGGCGATGATGGCGCGCCCGAAGCTGGTCCTCCTCGACGAGCCCTCGCTCGGCCTCGCGCCGATGCTCGTGAAGGAGATCTTCAACCGGCTCGAGCGGATGATCGCCGACGAGGGCACGGCCGTCCTCGTCGTCGAGCAGAACGCAGCCCTCGCGCTCGCGCACGCCGCACGCGCGTACGTGCTCGAGGTCGGGCACGTCGTCGTGTCGGGGCCGAGCGAGGAGCTGCGCGCAAACGAATCGGTACGGCGGTCGTACCTCGGGTATTGATGCTCGTCGCGGCGTTCACATGGACCGAGTTCGCCCAGCAGGTGGCGGCGGGCATCCGCCAGGGCGCGGTCTTCGCGGGGCTCGCGCTCGCGCTCGTGATCATCTACCGCTCGACGCGCGCGATCAATTTCGCGCAGGGGGAGATGGCGACGTTCACCACGTTCATCTGCTGGTCGCTGATGAACAACGGCTTGTCCTTCTGGGCCGCCTTCCCGATCGTGCTCGCGATCGCGTTCGTCGGAGGCATTGCGATCGAGCGCACGATCATCCGTCCCGTCGAGAACGGGCCGGTGATCACGATCGTGATCGTCACGCTCGGGCTCGCACTCCTGCTCAACGGCCTGATGAGCGTCATCTGGGGCGGAGGAAGCCGCCCGTTCCAGGGGCCGTTCTCGACGCGCACGATCGACGTCGGCGGCGTGCCGATCAGCGTGCAGGACATCGGGATCGTCGTCGTCTCGATCATCCTCGTCGTGCTGCTCGCGCTCTTCTTCCGCTTCACGAAGCTGGGTCTCGCGCTGCGTGCGGCCGCGCTGAACCGCGACTCGTCGGAGCTCGTCGGCGTTCGTGTCGGATGGATGCTCGCGCTCGGCTGGGGGCTGGCTGCCGTGCTCGGCGCGGTCGCCGGGATGATGGTCGCGCCGATCCTGTTCCTCGATCCGAACATGATGCAGGTGATCCTCCTGTACGCGTTCGCGGCTGCCGTGCTCGGGGGCCTGGACAGCCCGATCGGCGCCGTCGTCGGCGGCTTGCTGCTCGGCGTCGGGATCACGCTCGTCGGCCGCTACGTCGGGTTCGTCGGCGACACGCTGAAGCTCCCGTTCGCGCTGCTCGTGATCTTGATCGTGCTGGTCGTGAAGCCCAACGGCCTCTTCGGCCGCGTGGCGGTGCGCCGGGTATGAGGCTGAAGCTCTCGTTCGAGGTGCTCGGGCTGATCGCGCTCGCCGTGCTGATCGCGATCGTGCCGAGGTTCGTCTCGAGCTTCACCGCCTACGAGCTGGCCACCGTTGGGATGTACTTCATCGCCCTGCTCGGCCTGTCGATCCTCACCGGCTACAGCGGGCAGATCTCCCTTGGCCACGGCGCGTTCATGGCCGTCGGCGGCTACACGACGGCGGTGCTGACGGTGAACGGCGTCTACGGCCACCACATGCGGGACGTCTGGACGATCCCGATCGCCGGAGTCGTGGCCGGTCTCGCCGGCCTGCTGGTCGGGATTCCGGCGCTGCGGCTGTCCGGCCTCTACCTCGCGCTGGTGACGTTCGGCATCGCCGTCTCGTTCCGCCAGATCCCGCTCAAGTTCGACAAGTTCCTCGGCGGCACGAGCGGGAAGATCCTCGGCCTGCTGCAGACGCCCTTCGGCCTGTCCGCGAGCCCGAACGACTGGATCTACTACCTCACCTGGGGCATCGCCTTCGTCCTGCTCGTCGCAGCGTGGCTGTTCGTGCGGGGCAAGCCGGGCCGCACGCTGAAGGCGATCCGCGACAGCGAGATCGCGGCCACGTCGTCGGGCATCAGCCTCGCCCGCTACAAGACGCTCGCGTTTGCCCTGTCGGCGTTCTACGCCGGCGTCGCCGGCTCGCTCTACGCGATCGCGCGCGCGTACATGAACCCCGACATCTTCCCGGTCGTCCTCTCCGTCTACCTCGTCGCCGCGCTTGCGCTCGGCGGCGTGGACTCCTTCCTCGGGCTGATCCTCGGCGCGGCGGCGATCTACGTTCTGCAGAACCGCGCTGACGACGTCACGAGCTGGCTCAACCACCTCCCGCACGTGAACCTGAACGCACAGCGTCCCGGGATGCCCGACGTGATCTTCGGCGCCGTGCTGATCGTCGTGCTGATCCTGCTGCCGACGGGAATCGGCGGCGCCCTGCGCAGGCTCTTTGGCCCGCTAACAAGTCGGTTGTACAGTAAGTCGTAGCTCGGTGGTGAGGGTCCTCCTTCTTTGCGTGCTGGCCGCCGCGGTCATGACGACTGCTGCCGGCGCACGCCCGCTCGCGACACCGGGCGTCACGTCGACGCAGATCACGATCGGGTCGAGCGTGCCGCTGAGCGGTGAGGCGGCGATCGCCGGCAACGTCGCGCGCGGCATCGACGCGTACTTCAACTACGTCAACGCGAAGGGCGGGATCTTCGGCCGCAAGCTCAAGTTCGTCTACCTCGACGACGGCTACGACCCCGGCCGCGCCGTGAACAACACGATCCGCCTCGTGCAGCAGGAGCAGGTGTTCGCGATGTTCTCGTCACTCGGAACGAGCAACAACCTCGCCGTGCGGAAGCTGCTGAACGACGCGAAGGTGCCCCAGCTCTTCGTCTCCTCGGGCGCAACGACCTTCGGCCGCGACTACAAGCAGTACCCGTGGACGATCGGCTACATCCCGCCGTACTCGGAGGAGGGCGCGATCTACGGCCAGTACATCGTCAAGCGCATCAAGAAGCCGAGGATCGCCGTCCTGTACCAGAACGACGACTACGGGCGCGACCTCTACGGCGGGCTGCGCCGCGGTCTCGGCAAGAAGGCCTCGGCGATCGTCTCGAAGGTCGCGTACGACCCGTCGTCCGCCGACGTGCAGCCGCAGGTGACGCAGCTCAAGGCGAGCAAGGCGAACGTCTTCATGATCTTCGCGTTCGGCAAGTTCTCGCTCCAGGCGTTCAACGCCGTCTCGAAGCTCGGCTGGAAGCCGCAGATCTTCGTCAACGACGTGTCGGCGGCCTCGGCGCTGATGACGGCGGTCCCGCAGAACGCCGCGAACGGCTCGATCTCGATCGTCTTCGGCAAGGACCCGGCCGCGCCGGCGTGGCGGCGTGACAAGGGTGTCCGTCTGTTCCAGTCGATCCTGAAGCAGTACGGCAGCAACATCGGGCCGCGCGACCTCCAGGACGGCTACTACACCGCCGGCATGGCGACCGCCTACACGATGGTCGACGTGCTGAAGAAAGCCGGCCGCAACCTGACGCGCGACGGCGTCATGCGGGCGGCGACGCATCTGACGGAGAAGGGCAACCCGTTCGTCCTGCCCGGGATCGTCATCCACACCACGCCCACCTCACGCTTCCCGCTGACGCAGGTGAAGCTGCAGCGCTGGTCGGCAAGGGCCTGGCATCCCTTCGGCAAGCTGCTGTCTCTCAGGCCGCGCTAGCGGCAGGTGTCGGACGCGTCGCCGGCGATCGTCGCCAGCGCCCGGCCCGGCGTGACGACGAACCGCAGCAGGACGAGGCCGGCCCGCCGGACGACGAGCCGCGTCATGCCGTCCGGCGTCTGCTTGAGGCACGCGGTCTTCGACTGCCAGTAGGGCGTGTACGTCACCGCGAGGTCGTACGTGCCGCGGCGCGGAACCGCCAGGGCGATCGTCGAGTAGCCCACGTGCCGCACCCGCGCGGGCGCGCTCACGAGCGGGCGGGGGGACGGCACCGCGTAGATCCAGAGGTGCGACGTCGCGTAGACGATCTTGAGGTGCGTACGCCCGCTCTCGAGCAGCGCCGCCTCGCCGCGCGAGCTGTAGTCCGGCGGCCGCGACGTCAGCACCACGTACTGCACGCTCAGCTTGTGCAGCCAGTGGAGGTACGCCGCAGAGCCGAGGGGGCCGTAGAGCACGCGGTTCTGCGGAAAGTCCTCCTGCCGGAACCAGCCGCGGGCGAGCGGGATGCGGGCGCGGGCGAGGAAATCGGCGGGCCAGTGGTTGGCCGTGTCGACCGCCTCGACGCGGTAGCCCGGCTGCAGGTGCGACTGCAGGAACCCCGTCGCCGGCGCCCAGTACGCGGCGTGCGCCGCCGGATCCTCGACACCACGGGCGAAGCTCGCCGCGAGCGGCGTGACGTTCCACGACACCGCGAGCGCGAGGACGCCGATGCAGACGAGCCGGGGCCGCCAGTTCCGCAGCGACATCGTCAGCACCGCGATCGGCGCGGCGACGAACCGCAGCCGCGCGATGTTCTCGCCCATCGGCGAGGCGACGAGGAATGCGGCCGTGCACGCCGCGAGGTAGGCCGCGAACATCCAGCGCAACGCCCGTGCCTCGGCCACGCGCAACGTCAGCGCGAGACCGAGCAGGCAGAAGGTGAGAGCGGCTGCGTACTCCGCCACCGAGAACGGAAATTGGCCGTGCGCCGGGAACATCCGCTGCAAGAGCACCTCGACGCCGACCAGCGCCGCGACGGCCGCCGCCGGCACCGCGAATGCGGCTGCTTCGCGACGCCGTGAAAGCGCGATCCCGATGAGAACGACGACGAGGAGGATGAGCGCGAGCGGGCTCGCTGCGAGCGCGCACAGCGCGAGCGCGGCGAACCACAGCCGCCGGCCGTGCTGGAGCGCCCGGAGCCCGAGGAGCGCGAACGCGCAGCCGAGCATGAACGGGAACGCAGCCGAGACGACGAGCGCCGCCCACGCGACGGCGAACACGCGGATCGACCAGCGGCTGCGCGCGCCCCACTCGTGGTGCACGACGGCGGAGAACGCGGCCACCGTCAGCGCGACCGTCAGAACGGCGAGCAGCCTGATTCCGAGCAGCGTCGCCAGCGGGTAGTAGAGGACGCTGTAGTTGATGAAGCTGTAGCGCCCGGCGTACCAGAAGTTGTTCCACAGGACGAAGCCGTGCTCGGCCCAGAGCGTGCGCTGGTAGGCGTGGGCAGCCAGGTCGGTTCCCTGCGGCCCCAGCCACACGAGCACCGCCGCGAGCGCGGCGGCGACGAGCGGCTCGGTGCGGAGCGGCCGGACGAGCATCTACCGCATGTTGCCCGTATGGCCCATCGAGTAGCGCCCCGGCTGCGGCCAGACGGCCACGCCGTGCGGGCTCGCGCCGACGGGGATCCGCGCGATCAGGCGTCCGGTTCTCGTGTCGATCGCGTACACGACGGCGTTGTAGCGGCCCGACAGCCAGAGCACGCGGCCGTTCGGCGAGACATCGCCCATGTCCGGGCTGCCGCCGCCGGGGATCCGCCAGGTGCGGACGATCCGGCGCGTGCGGAACGAAAGGAGCGAGACCGTCCCTGCGTTGCGATTCGCGACGTAGAGGATGCGGCCGTTGCGGCTCACGACGAGACCGTGCGCGCCGGCGCCGGTGTGGATGAGGCGGATCACCTTCAGCGTGTTCGGCACGATCTCCCAGATGCCGCCGGCTGCGAGGTCGGCGACGTAGAACACCTTCCCGTCAGGCGCGGAGCGGACGTCCTGCGGGACCGAGTACTGCCGCGGGAGATGCCGGACCGCGGTCACACGCAGCCGGCGCAGGTCGACCTTGAGGAGCTGCCCTGAGAACTCGCAGCTGACGACGGCGTACGACCCGCTCGGCGAGAAGTCCATGTGGTTGACGCCGGCGCACGGCACCTGCAGCTGCTTCACGAGCCTGAAGGTGTGTGGGTTGCGGAAGTCGAGCCTGTGCAGGCGCTCCGCGACGACGATCGCGTAGCGGCCGTTCGGCGTGAAGTAGAGGTTGTACGGATCGTCGACCGGGAAAGACCGGCCCGGTCGGCCCGTGCGCGGGTTGATCGGCGTCAGCGAGTTGCCGACGTCGTTGTCGACGTACAGGGTGCGGAGGTCGTAGGACGGCGTGACGTGCTGAGGCAGCGTCCCGACGGGGAACGACGAGATGACGCGGTAGGTGCGCGGGTCGATCACGTCGACGGAGTTCCCTTCGCTGTTCGGCACGTAGACGAGCGGACGTGCCTGCTCCGCCGCGGGCTGCATCGCGTCCGGGCCGATGTGCGCGTAGACGTCGACGGCCCGGGACTTCTGCAGGTGCCGCTGCGGCCGCGGCGTCGCGGCCCGGGTCGACGTCGTGGTCGAGGGGGTCTTCTCCGCGGCGTCACCGCTGGCCCCATGGCGTGCCCAGATGCCGAGGCCGGCGAGCGAAGCCAACGCGAGGAGAATCACATAGCGCCATCGCCGGGCCCGTCGCACCGGGGAGCCATGATGTCACCTCCGCCGGTGGCGGCGCGTTTTCTTAACGTGAATCTCATCTGGCGCCGATACCTTGCGGAAGTGCGCGTCTGGCGGTCCTCGGTGCTCGGTCTCGGTGTGCTCGCCGTGAGCTTCGTGGTGCTCGCTGCGACCCAGTTCGGGCGCGGCAGCGTGCAGCACGCGCTCGGCGTCCTCCAGCAGGTCCGGCCCGGCTGGCTGTTGCTTGCGGGGCTCGGGTTCGGCGGCTCGCTCCTGTGCTCGGCGGCGGCGTGGGCTGCAGGCCTGCGGGCCTGCGGCGGGAGCCCCGAGTACGTCGACGTCGCGTCCCGGTACGCCGTCGGCTCGCTCGTGAACTCCGCGACTCCGGCGCACGCCGGCGGCGCGGTGCGCATCGCTCTCCTTTCCCGGACGCTCCCGGGCCGCGACCCACTGCTGCGCACCTGCGGCGTCGGCACGGCGATCGGTGCTGCGCACGCCGTCGGGCTCGGGTTGCTGATGATCGTCGCGGCCGCCGTCGGCCGGCTGCCGCTGTGGCCGGCGCCGATCCTGATTGCGGTCGTCGCCGCGGCTGTCGCGACCGGGATGCGCCTCAGCACGCGCGTCGCGGGCCGCGTCGCCGCGGTGCTGCAGGCGTTCCGCTCGCCGCGCCACGCGCTCGAGCTGTCGCGCTGGGTCGCCTACTCCTACGTCTTCCGTGTCGCGGCCGCCGTCGCAATCGTCGCGTCGCTCGGGCTCTCGAACCCGCTCATCGTCGCGCTCGTGCTGCTCGGCGCGTTGGCGCTGTCAGGCCTGCTGCCGTTGACGCCGGGGAACTTCGGCGCCGGGGCGGGGGCGGCGACGTTCGCGCTGCACGGCGCCGGCGTCGGCGTTGCCGACGCGCTCGCGCTGGGCGTGACGTTCCAGGCGGTCGAGACGTGTGTCGCGCTTCTGCTCGGACTGGCGGGGTCGGCGTTGCTCGCCGCTCCGGGCACGCGTCTGCGGCGCTGGTCGTTCGCGACCGTCGCGGTGGGAGGGCTCGCCCTCGCGGCGATGGTGGGCGTGGTTTCGGTCAACCTGGTCTAGAACTCCGCGAAGGCGCCGTCTTGCGGCGCCGCAAAGAGGTCGCGCGAGCTTTGCTCGTGCGACCGTCCGACACACCTCGTCGGACGCGTGCCGATTCGACCCGGCTTGATGCTTCAGACTTATGCTCGGCGGATGGAGCTCCTCGAGCGCCCGCTGGAGGATCTGTGCGCCGAGGCGCGCGCGCTCCGCGACCACGGGCACGGCTCGCTCGTCACGTACTCGCCCAAGGTCTTCATCCCACTGACGAAGCTCTGCCGCGACGTGTGCCACTACTGCACGTTCGCGCGGCCACCGCGGCGCGGCGAGCGCGCCTACCTGACCATCGACGAAGTCTTGGACATCGCTCGCGCCGGCGCCGCCGCCGGCTGCCGCGAGGCGCTGTTCACGCTCGGCGACAAGCCGGAGCTCCGCTACCGCGCGGCGCGTGACGAGCTCGCGGCGCTGGGCTGCGAGACGACGCTCGACTATCTGCGACGTGCAGCCGCGGCCGTGCTCGGCGAGACCGCCCTGCTGCCGCATCTGAACCCGGGCGTCCTCACGCGCGCCGACCTGCGTGCGCTGCGGCCGGTGAGCGCGTCGATGGGCGTGATGCTCGAGACGACGTCAGAGCGGCTGTCCGCACGCGGCGGCCCGCATTTCGGCTCGCCCGACAAGGAGCCTGCAGCGCGCCTGGCGACGATCGCAGCCGCGGGCGAGGAACGCGTGCCGTTCACGACCGGGATCCTGATCGGCATCGGTGAGACCCGCGCCGAACGAATCGAGGCGCTCCTGGCGATCCGCGAGCTCGCCGACCGCTACGGCCATGTCCAAGAGGTGATCGTCCAGAACTTTCGCGCCAAGCCCGGGACGCGGATGGCCTGCTCGCCTGAGCCGCCGCTCGAGGAGCTCCTGTGGACGATCGCCGTCGCGCGAATCGTGCTCGGGTCCGAAGCCCACGTTCAGGCGCCGCCGAACCTGTCGTACGAGGACTTCCCGCGTCTCCTCGACGCGGGCATCGACGACTGGGGCGGCGTCTCGCCGGTGACGATCGACCACGTCAACCCGGAGGCGCCGTGGCCCGACGTCGAGCGCCTGCGCGCCGCGACGGAGAGCCGCGGGCTCGAGCTCGCCCCGCGTCTGCCGGTCTACCCGGAGTGGGTCTCGGGCCAGTGGCTCGATCCGGGCGTGATGACGGCGGCGCTGCGGGCCTCGGACTCGCTCGGGCTCGCGCGCGAGGACCGGTGGTCGCCGGGTGAGGACATCGGCGTCCCGTTCGTGCCGCGTGACGCACTGCCGGTCGACACCCGCGACGAGCTCGGTGCGGACGAGCTCGTGCGGCTCTTCCGCGCCAGGGGGCGCGAACGCGACCGCGTCTTCGCCGCTGCCGACGAGCTGCGGCGCGAGGTCTGCGGCGACGACGTCACGTACGTCGTCACCCGCAACATCCAGTACACGAACGTCTGCTACTTCCGCTGCGGCTTCTGCGCGTTCTCGAAGGGCAAGCTCGCGAAGAACCTGCGCGGTGCGCCGTATCTCGTCCCGCACGAAGAGATCACGCGCCGCTGCGAGGAGGCATGGGAGCGCGGCGCGACGGAGGTCTGCCTGCAGGGAGGCATCCATCCCGCCTTCACCGGCGAGTACTACCTGTCGGTCGTGCGTGCGATCAAGGATGCGGTGCCCGGTTTGCACGTGCACGCGTTCTCGGCCCTCGAGATCTGGCAGGGCGCGGCGACGCTCGGGCTGCCGCTCGACGACTATCTCGGGGAGCTGCGCGACGCCGGCCTGAGCTCGCTGCCCGGAACCGCGGCAGAGATCCTCGACGACGACGTGCGCAGCGTGATCTGTCCGGACAAGGTGACGACGGCGCAATGGCTGCAGGTGCACGACGCCGCACACCGGGCCGGACTGCGGTCGAACGTGACGATGATGTTCGGCCACGTCGAGTCGCCGCGCAGCTGGGCGCGTCACCTGCTGCGCGCGCGCGAGCAACAGCGGCGGAGCGGCGGCTTCACCGAGTTCGTGCCGCTCCCGTTCGTGCACATGGAGGCGCCGATGTGGCTGCGTGGACGTGCGCGCTCCGGCCCGACCTTCGGAGAGACGCTCCTCGTGCACGCGGTCGCCCGCCTCGCGCTGCATCCGGTGATCACGAACATCCAGGTCTCGTGGGTGAAGCTCGGACGCCAGGGCGTCGCCGCCGCGCTACGCGCAGGCGTCAACGACCTCGGCGGCACGCTGATGAACGAGTCGATCTCACGCTCCGCCGGGGCGCAGCACGGACAGGAGCTGCCGCCGGAGGCGATGGAGGAGCTGATCCGCTCGGCCGGCCGGACGCCACGGCAGCGGACGACCGTCTACGGCGACGTGCCCCAGGAGCGACGGCTCGCGTCGTTCGGCGCGGCGCCGCTCGCGGAGCCGTCGAACCCACCGGTCAAGGAGGCGCGGCTCGTCGCGCCGCCGCGGCTGGTGCGTCCCGGGTTCGCGGCGGGCGTGCTCAGTCGAAGTTGAGCGGCGCCGACGCGATCACGAAGAGCAGCGCCCACGTCCGGAAGCGCCTGCTCCGCCGGCCCGCGCCGATGCCTCGTTCGAACACGGTTCATAGGTCGTCTTGCGGCGGCTCGTACCTGAGTAGGTCGTCGACCGTCTCGCGCCGGCGAATGAGCTCGGCGCGCCCCTCGCCGACGAGCACGGCTGCGGGTCGCGGCACGCCGTTGTAGGTCGAGGCCATCGCGAGCGTGTAGCCGCCGGTCGCCGGGACCGCGAGGAGGTCGCCGCGCCGCGGCTCGGGGAGCTCGACGGCCTGGATGAGGATGTCGCCGGACTCGCAGTGCTTTCCGGCGATGCGATACGGGCCTGCCGCCGGGTCCGCGGCCCGGTTCGCGAGCAGGGCCTCGTAGCGTGCGTCGTAGAGCTGCGGTCGGGGGTTGTCCGACATGCCGCCGTCGATCGCGGCCGTCGCCCCCTTCACGGCGCCGATGCTGTACAGCGTCAGACCGGACTGCCCGATCAGCGAGCGCCCCGGTTCGAGGATCAGGCGCACGGGCTCGGGCCAGCGCGCGCGCACGTGGCGCACGAGCTCACCGGCGAACGTCTCGACGTCCGGAACCCGTTCCTGGAGCGTGTGCCGAACGCCGAGGCCGCCGCCGAGGTTGAAGACGCGCGGCGTCCAGTCGGAGCACCGGCGTGCGACGTCGACGAGCCGCTCGACCGCGAGAACGCTCTCGTCTGCGCGTGTCAGCTGCGAGCCGATGTGCACGTGCAACCCCGCGACCTCGAGGCCGGCGGCGCGCGCCGCGCCGACCGCGCGGACGGCGTCGCCCGGCGCCAGCCCGAACTTGGACTCCGCATGGGCAGTGCGGATCGCGTGATGCGTCTCAGCCTCGATCCCGGGCGTGAGCCGGATCAGCACGCGCCGGACACCCGCTTCGCGTGCGCGGTCGATCTCCTCCAAGTCGTCGAGCACGACGAGCGCTCCGGCGCCGGCGGCGGCTGTCAGCTCGTCGTCGGACTTGTTGTTCCCGTGGAAGACGAGGCGCTCCGCGGGGATCCCTGCGCGCTGCGCGAACGCGAGCTCGCCCAGAGTCGACACGTCCGCACCGAGGCCTTCCGCGGCCAGCAGCTCGAGCAGGGCGACGTTCGGAAACGCCTTCGTCCCGTAGACGACGAGCAGGTCGGGGTCCAAGCGCGCGTACGCGCGCGCACGCGCGAGAACGCTTTCCCGGCAGTAGACGAGGAGCGGCGTCCCGAACTCGGAGGCGAGGGCCGGCGCGCGAACGCCGCCGACGACGAGCTCGCCGTCCTCGACGGCGGCCGTGTCGGGGAAGAGCTCTAGCAGCCGCCCGCTAGTCGTTCCACCAGCCCTGGATCATCTCGGCGTCGCCGGGGCCGGTGTTCGGCGCGCCGACGACGATGAACTCGGCTCCGTCCTCGCCCGCCTCGAAGCCACGCACCGTGTCGCGGTGGACGCGCACGGCGTCCCACTGCTTCAGGTCCCGCACCTCGTCCTCCAGCTTGATGCGGGCGCTGCCGCTGACGAGCACGTACACCTCTTCCTGGTTCTTGTGCTTGTGCGCGAAGGGGAGCCGGTAGCCGGGCTCGAGCCGCTGGTAGCTGAGGCCGGCGTGCTCCATCCCGAGTGGCACCCGCGCCATCCGCGCCTCGATGTGGGGCGACAGCCCGAAGTTGGGCGCCTGGTCGTCGACGTCTTCCTTGAGGTTGATGTGGGTGTAGTCGGCCATATGCCGATTTTGCACGGCGCTGCTAGATTTCGTGGCGTGAAGGAGCTGCTTCTGTAGGAAAGGGGGCCACCGCGGCGAACGCCGCGCCAGCTCCCCACGGCCTCTCTCGCGAGAGGCTTTTTCGTTTCAGAGGACGGACATGGACACGTACGACCCGCAGGCAATCGAGACGAAGTGGCAGAAGGTGTGGGAGGGCGAGAACGCCTTCCACACGCCGAACGCCGGTCCTGAGGCGGGCGACGCGTACTACGTCCTCGAGATGCTGCCGTACCCGTCGGGAACCCTGCACGTGGGGCAGGTGCGGAACTACACGCAGGGCGACGTCCTCACGCACTTCCACCGCCGCAACGGCAAGCGCGTCATGCGCCCGATGGGCTTCGACTCGTTCGGGCTGAACGCCGAGAACGCCGCCATTCGCGACGGCGGGCATCCGCGCGACATCATCCGCGACAACATCACGAAGATCCGCGCGCAGATGAAGCGCATGGGGTGGGCGATCGACTGGGAGCGGGAGGTCGCCAGCCACGAGCCCGAGTACTACCGCTGGACGCAATGGCTGTTCCTGCAGTTCCTGAAGGCCGGCCAGGCGGCGCGCAAGGAGGCGCCGGTCAAGTGGTGCCCGAAGGACCAGACCGTTCTCGCGAACGAGCAGGTGATCGACGGCCGCTGCGAGCGCTGCGGGACGGAGGTCGAGGCGAAGATGCTCGAGCAGTGGTTCTTCCGCTACACGACGTACGCGGACGAGCTGCTCGACGAGATGGCGCTGCTCGAGTCGTGGCCGGAGCGCGTCCTCGCAGCGCAGCGCAACTGGATCGGCCGCTCCGAGGGTGCCGAGCTCCTCTTCCGTGTCGACGACCTCGACATCGACATCCCGGTCTTCACCACACGCGCGGACACGGTGTTCGGCGCCACGTTCTTCGTCATCGCTCCCGAGCATCCCCTCGTCCCGAGGCTGGCGGAGGGCATGCCGCAGCAGACGGAGGTGCTGGACTACGTCCGCCGGACTGCCGCCCGCTCGTTCGCCGAGCGCGAAGGGAAGGAGAAGGACGGCGTCTTCACCGGCCGGTACGGAAGAAATCCCGCGAACGGAGAGCTGATCCCGATGTGGGTCGCCGACTACGTCCTGATGGAGTACGGGTCAGGCGCGATCATGGCCGTACCGGCGCACGACGAGCGCGACCACGAGTTCGCGACGAAGTACGACCTGCCGATCAGGCGCGTGATCGCGCCTGCCGACGGCGGCGAGGCGGAGCTGCCGTACGTCGCGAAGAGCGAGGAGGCCGTGGTCGTCGACTCCGGCGACTTCTCGGGCCTGCCCGCGCCGGAAGGCGAGCAGCGGATCGTCGCGTGGCTCGGCGAGCAGGGCCGCGGCCGGCCGGCCGTGAGCTACCGCCTGCGCGACTGGCTGCTCTCGCGCCAGCGGTACTGGGGCGCTCCGATCCCGGTCATCCACTGCGAGGAGTGCGGCATCGTTCCCGTGCCGGAGGACGAGCTGCCGGTGCTGCTGCCGGACATCGAGGACTACGCGCCGAAGGGCAAGTCGCCGCTCGAGACGGCCGAGGACTGGCTGCGCGTGTCGTGCCCGCAGTGCGGCGGCGCCGCGCGCCGTGAGGCGGACACCATGGACACGTTCGTCGACTCGTCCTGGTACTTCCTGCGCTACTGCGACCCGCATGACGACCAGGTGTTCGCCGACCGCGCAGCGATCGACGAGTGGTGCCCGGTCGACCAGTACATCGGCGGCGAAGAGCACAAGGTCATGCATCTGCTCTACGCGCGCTACTTCATCAAGGTGATGAACGACATCGGGCTCGTCGGCTTCCGCGAGCCGTTTCCCCGCCTGTTCAACCACGGCTGGGTCGACATGGGCGGGGCGAAGATGTCGAAGTCGAAGGGGAACGTCGTCAGCCCCGACGAGATCGTCGCGACGTACGGGGCGGACGCGCTCCGTCTCTACATCCTCTTCATCGGCCCGGCCGACGCACGCGTCGAATGGCAGGAGACGGGGCTCGAGGGAATGTCCCGCTTCCTGCGCCGGCTGTGGCGCGTCACGCTCGAGGTTGCGGAGCAGCCGCCCGGTGAGGCAGCCGGGGAGCTCGCGCACAAGGCGAACGAGACGATCGTGAAGGTGACGGACGACGTCGGGCGCCGCTTTGCCTACAACACGGCGATCGCGGCCGTGATGGAGCTCGTGAACGAGGTCGCGCGAGACACTGCCGCGCCGGGGGCGCGCATGGCCGTCGAGACGGCGGTGTCGCTGATCCAGCCGGCCGCGCCGCACATCGCCGAGGAGCTGTGGGAGCGGCTGGGGCACGAGCGGCTGTGGGAGCACCGGTGGCCGCAGGCCGACGAGGCGCTGCTGCAGCGCGAGACGTTCGAGCTCGTCGTGCAGGTGAACGGGAAGGTGCGCGACCGGCTGGAGGTGCCGGCCGACCTGCCTGAAGAAGAGCTCGTCGCACGCGCGAAGGAGTCGCCAAAGGTGCAGGCGCACGTGAACGGCGGCGAGATCCGGCAGACGATCGTCGTGCCGCGCAAGCTCGTCAATCTCGTCATCAAGTAGACACAGACACCTGACACTTCTGCCGCCACGCTGGTGGTGTGGCAGAGCTCCTCCAGGATCGGCGGCGTGCCCTTGTCGCCGCGGTCGTCGCCGTCGTCGCGCTCGCGCTGGTCGGTCGGGCGTTCCTGCGCCCGAGCCACGCGACCGCGCCGCCGCTCCGCGCGCCCGTGCGCGCGGCTGTGCCGACAGGCCCGAAAGAGGTGTACGTCGACGTCGTCGGCGCGGTTCGCCGACCTGGGCTGTACCGCGTTCGCTCGGGCGCGCGCGTCGCGGATGCGGTTGCTCATGCCGGTGGCCCGACGCGCAAGGCGGACTTGCAGCTCGTCAACCTGGCGGCGCTCGTCGCCGACGGCGAGCAGGTCGTCGTCCCGCGGCGCGGTGCGGGAGGCCTGCCTGCGGCGGCCGGCGCGCCGGGATCGGCTCCGACCGGTCCCGTGCATCTGAACAGCGCGACGCTCGAGCAGCTCGACGCGCTGCCGGGCGTCGGCCCGGTGACGGCGCAGAAGATCATCGACTACCGCGCGCAGCACGGCGGCTTCGACTCGGTCGACGACCTCGACGCGGTGCCGGGCATCGGCCCTGCGAGGCTCGCCGACCTGCGTCCGCTGGTGGCGCCGTGAGGCCGCAGATCCTCGCCGCCGGGCTGGTCGCGGGGATCGTGTTCGCGAACGTCGTGCGCGTTGGGCTTCTCGCCTGCCTGCTGCTCCTGGCCGCGGCTGTCGCCCTGGTGCCGCGCCCAGCGCTCCTCGCGGCCGTGTTCGTGCTGGTCGGGTGGTGGTGGGGGAGCCTGCGGCTCGCACACCTCGACCACACAGTGCTCGGCCCGCACATCGGCGAGGCGGCGCGCGTCCGTGTCGTCGTCACCGGTCCGACGCGGCGTGGTCGCTTCGAGCTGCGCGCGCCGGCCGTCGTCACGCGCTTCGAGCGAAGTGGCGTGCACGAGCCGGTCCTGCTCGAGCTCGCGAAAGGCCGGGCGCCGCCGCAGGGTGCGGTCCTCGGGGCGCTCGCGCTGCTGAAGCAGCCGCGCGGCCCGAGTCACGGCTTCGACGAGCGGACGTGGCTGCGGCGTCGCGGCGCCCACGTCGTGCTGCGCCTCGACGCCTGGCGCGTGATCGGCCGCCGCGGCGGTGTCGGCGGCATCGCGGACGCGCTGCGGCGCCGCTTGCGCCGCGACAGCACGCGCGGCCTGCGCGGCGAGCGCGCCGCCCTGATCGCCGGCGTCGTGCTCGGCGACGAGAACGGGCTCGGCGAGGGTCTGCAGCAGCGCTTCCGTGCGGCCGGCCTCTACCACCTGCTGGCCGTCTCGGGGCAGAACGTCGCGCTGGTCGCGGGAAGCGTGCTCGTCGTCGGCTGGTTGCTCGGTGTGGCGCGGGTCGTCGCCCATCTCGCCGCGCTCGCCGGCATCGCGGTGTACGTCCTCGCCGTCGGCGCGCAGCCGTCCGTCGTGCGGGCGGGCATCGCCGGAGCGCTGTGCTCGGTCGCCTGGCTGACGGCGCGCACCGCCGACCGCTGGCATCTGCTCCTCGTCGGGGCGGCGGCACTGCTCGCGTGGAATCCGTACACGCTCTTCGACGCCGGCTTCCAGCTGTCGTTCGCCGCCGTCGCGGCGATCTTCGTGCTCGTCCCGCGATTCCAGCGCCTGCTCGAGGGCTATCCGCTCGGGGTGTTCCGCGGCGGTCTTGCCGTCTCCGCGGCGTGCGGCGCTGCGACGGCGCCGATCCTCTGGTTCCAGTTCCACTCGCTCCAGCTCCTGGCCATTCCGGCCAATCTCCTCGCCGCGCCGGCGGTCGTGCCGCTCCTGACGCTGGCGCTCGCGGCGACCGCCGTGGCTCCTCTTTCGCCGAGCGCCGCGGGCGCGCTGGCGTGGCTGAACGGCTGGTGCGCCGCGTACCTCGCTGCCGTTGCGCGAGTCGTCGGCGGTCTGCCGTTCGCGCAGATCCGGTCGGCGCGCGCGCTCCTCGTCCTGCTCGCGGGTGCGCTCCTGCTCGCGGCCTATGCTTCGTGCCCGCGGTGGCGAACGACCTCAAGCCCGTCTATCTGATCACCGGCGCCGACCGGCCGAAGATCCAGCGCGCGCTGCGACGGCTGCGCGACCGGATCGGCGAGGACGCGACCGAGGTGCTCAGCGCGCACGAGGCGGGCGGCGATGACGCCGTTGCCGCGTGCAACTCGCTCGGCCTGCTCGGCGGCGGCGGGCGGCTCGTGATCGTCGAGGAAGTCGACAGGTGGAAAGCGGCGGACGCGAAGGCGATCGCCGCGTACCTCGCGAGCCCGGCGCCTGACACGGTCCTCGCGCTCGTCGCCGCGGAGATGAAGAAGGACTCCGCCCTCGCCAAAGCATGTGCGAAGGCCGGGGACGTGCTCGTGTACGACGTGCCGAAGCGGCGCATGGCCGAGTGGGTGACGAAGCAGTTCGGCGACCGCGGCGTCGCGGTGGACGCCGACGCGGCCCGACTGCTGATCGAGATCGTCGGCGAGGATCCGGAGGAGCTCGCGAGCGAGGTCGACAAGATCGCGACGTGGTCGGGCGGCGTCCCCGTCGGCACGGGTGAGGTCGAGCTCCTGGCGGCCGGCTGCGCGGAGATCCCGGGCTATGAGCTCACCGACGCGTGGGGCCGCCGCGACCTCGGGGGCGCGCTGCTCTCGTGCCAGACGCTGCTCGAGCGCTCGGGCGACCCCGTGTCGCGCACCGTCCCGATGCTGATCGGCATGCTCGTCGCGCACGTCGGCCGCGTCCGCGACTGCCA
>DATCYR010000109.1:0-4893 GCA_036526315.1 Gaiellaceae bacterium
GTGTTGCGGTGCAGCGCACCGCGGGCGGCTGCGCGGTCGAGCCAGCGGACGAGCTCGCGGTGCTCGGCGGCGACCCGGTCCTTGTCGCCGTCCTTGACCGCCGTTTCGAGCCGCTTGGCCAGCGTCTTCGCCGTCGAGCGGTAGTGCAGGTTCTCGAGCCGCTGTTTGGCAGCGGTCCGGACGCGCTTCTTCTGTTGTCGGATGTTCGGCATTTGAAAGGGCCCGCAGTTCGCGGGCGGCGGCATGGTACCAGAGGGTGCCCTCCCTATACTCGCGCGGGTGGACGAGCGCTCCGGCCGCCGGCTCGCGAGGTCGACGGCGATCTTCTCGCTCGCCACCGGCCTCTCCCGGATCCTCGGTCTCGTCCGCGAGGTCGTCGCCGCGTACTACTTCGGCGCGGCCGGCAAGATCAACGCGTTCACGGTCGCATTCCAGGTGCCGAACCTGTTCCGCGCGCTCGTTGCCGACTTCGCGCTATCGGCCGCCTTCGTGCCGGTGTTCACGGAGCTGCAGGAGAAGGGCGAGCGCCAGCGCGCGTGGCGCGTCGCATCGAGCCTTTTCTGGCTGACGCTGCTCGGGCTCAGCGCGCTCACCGCCATCTTCATCGTGATCGCGCCGTGGATCATCGACATCTTCGGCAACCCCGGGGGCGACAAGCAGCTCGCGGTCGGCCTCTCGCGCGTGCTCTTCCCGATCGTGACGCTCCTCGGGGTCTCGGGGATCATCGTCGGGATCCTCAACAGCTACGAGCGCTTCACGGTGCCGGCGCTCAGCCCGGTCTTCTGGAACCTGGCGATCATCGTCGGCCTCGTGCTCGGCGTGCCGAACGCGCAGACGATCGACACGAAGCTCTACATCTACGCGTTCTCGATCCTGATCGGGACGGTGATCCAGGTGCTACTGCCGATCCCGTGGCTTCGCGGCCTCGACGGCCGGCTGCGGGTGTTGATCGACTGGCGCGACCCAGCGGTCTGGCGCGTCTTCAAGCTGATGATCCCGGTCACGCTCGGCCTGGGGCTGATCAACTTCAACGCGGTCGTCGACTCGATCTTCGCCTCCCGGCTGATCGACCCCGAGCTCGCGCCGACGGCGATCGACAAGGCGTTCCGCCTGTACATGCTCCCGCAGGGGATCTTCTCCGTCGCGATCACGACCGTTCTCTTTCCGTCGCTCTCGCGGATGGCCGCGCGCGGCGACACCGTCGCGTTCCGCGACACGCTCGGGATCGGCCTGCGGCAGATCGCGTTCCTGCTGATACCGGCGGGAGTGATGAGCGCCGTCCTCGCCGAGCCGATCACGCGGATCGTGTACCAGCGCGGCCAGTTCGAGCCCTCGCAGACGCCCGTCGTCGCCGGCGCGCTCGCGGCGTTCTCGGCGGGCCTCGTCTTCAACGGCGTCATGCTGCTGCTGAACCGTGGGTTCTTCAGCCTCCAGTCGAACTGGATCCCGACGGCGGTCGCGCTCGCGAACCTCGGGCTGAACGCCCTCTTCGACGCGGTCTTCTACCGCTTCGGCACGTGGGGGATTCCCTTCGCGACGTCGCTCGTCAACGTCGCCGGCACCGCGATCCTGCTCGTGCTGATGCGCCGGCGGCTCGGACGTCTGGGCATGTCGACCGTCCTCCACTCGGTCGTGCGGATCCTGGTTGCGTCGGCCGTCCTCGCCGGAGTCGCGTACGGGCTCTGGTACGTGATCGACCGCGAGCTCGGCCAGTCGTTCGGTGCGCAGCTGCTCGCGGTTTGCGCAGCGCTGATCGGCGGCACGGTGGTGTACCTGCTCGCGTGCAAGGCGTTCAAGGTTCGCGAGCTCGGGGCGTTGCTAGCTTTGCGACGCCGGCTACCGCAGACCTGAGATGGCCCAAGACCGCATCCGCAACTTCTCGATCATCGCCCACATCGACCACGGGAAGTCGACGCTGGCCGACCGCATCCTCGAGCTGACGCACGCCGTCTCGAGCCGTGAGATGCGCGAGCAGGTGCTCGACTCGATGGAGCTCGAGCGCGAGCGCGGCATCACGATCAAGGCACAGGCCGTGCGCGTCGAGTGGAAAGGCCACCAGCTCAACCTGATCGACACGCCGGGCCACGTCGACTTCACGTACGAGGTCTCCCGCTCGCTGCAGGCGTGCGAGGGCGCGCTGCTCGTCGTCGACGCGGCGCAGGGCACGCAGGCGCAGACGCTTGCGAACACGTACCTCGCGCTCGAGAACGACCTCGAGATCGTCCCCGTCGTGAACAAGATCGACCTACCGCAGGCCGATCCCGACGGCGCCGCCGCCGAGATTGCCGACTTGATCGGCGACTCGCCCGACCACGTCCTGCGCATCTCCGCAAAGACCGGACAGGGCGTCGAAGAGGTTCTGGACGCCGTCGTCGAGCGCGTGCCGGCGCCCGCCGGCGATCCCGAAGCCCCGGCGCGGGCGCTCATCTTCGACTCGTCGTACGACCAGTACCGCGGCGTCGTCGCCTTCGTGCGCGTCGTCGACGGGAGCTTCTCGACACGCGAGCCGCTGCGCGCGATGGCGCTCGGCACACGGTTCGAAGCGGAGGAGCTCGGGTTCTTCGCCCCGACTCGGCGCCCGTCGCGCACGCTGGAAGCCGGCGAGGTCGGGTACGTGATCACGGGGCTCAAGGACGTGTCGCGGCTCCGCGTCGGCGACACGCTCACCTCCGAGCAGCGACCGGCGGCCGAGCCTCTGCCCGGGTACAAGGACGTGAAGCCGATGGTCTTCGCGGGCCTCTTCCCGACGGACTCCGACGACTATCCGGAGCTGCGCGACGCGCTCGAGAAGCTGAAGCTGAACGACGCCGCGCTGTTCTACGAACCGGAGACGTCGCAGGCGCTCGGGTTCGGCTTCCGCTGCGGCTTTCTCGGGCTCCTG
Source organism: Gaiellaceae bacterium (assembly GCA_036526315.1). Taxonomy (GTDB): domain Bacteria; phylum Actinomycetota; class Thermoleophilia; order Gaiellales; family Gaiellaceae; genus 3-1-20CM-4-69-9. The sequence continues at coordinate 2,882 of DATCYR010000109.1, forward strand.
CACATGGAGATCGTGCGCGAGCGCCTCGAGCGTGAGTTCGACCTCGACCTGCTCGTGACGGCCCCGAATGTCGCGTACCGCGTCATGCCCCCGAACGGCGACTGGATCGAGGTGCACACCCCCTCGGACATGCCGAACGAGGTGGAGGAGGTGGAGGAGCCCTACATCAAGGCGTCCATCATCGTCCCCAAGGAGTACGTCGGCGCCGTGATGGAGCTCAACAACGACCGGCGCGGGCGCTTCGACCACCTCGAGTACCTCTCGGAGGAGCGCGTGCACCTGACCTACGAGCTGCCGCTCGCCGAGATCGTGCTCGACTACTACGACCAGCTCAAGTCGCGCACGCGCGGCTACGGGAGCTTCGACTACGACGTGATCGGCTTCCGCCCGGGGAAGCTGGTGCGCGTCGACGTGCTCGTCGCGGGCGAATCGGTCGACGCGCTGTCGCTGATCGTCGAGCGCGACTCGGCGTACGGCCGCGGCCGGGCGCTCGTCGAACGGCTGCAGAAGGAGATTCCGCGCCAGCAGTTCGACGTCGCGATCCAGGCGGCGATCGGTGCCCGGGTGATCGCGCGCGAGACGGTCAAGGCGCGGCGGAAAGACGTGCTCGCAAAGTGCTACGGCGGCGACATCACGCGTAAGCGGAAGCTCCTCGAGCAGCAGAAGGCGGGGAAGAAGCGGATGAAGCAGGTCGGCATGGTGGAGGTGCCGCAGGAGGCATTTCTCGCCGTGCTCAATCTGGACGGGGAGAAGAAGTGACGCGCCACCTCTACGTGCATTTGCCGTTCTGCGCGCATCGTTGCGGCTACTGCGACTTCACGACCGTCGTTGGACGGCGGGCTCAGCACGGCACGTACGTCGATGCCCTGCTGGCGGAGCTCGAGCTCGAACGGGCACTGCTCGCGCCCGAGCTCGAGACGGTCTTCCTCGGCGGCGGCACGCCGACGTTCACGGAGCCCGACGCGCTGGAGCGCCTGCTGCGCGCGCTGCCGCCTGCAGTCGAGGTCACGGTCGAGGCGAATCCGGAGACCGTGACGCCCGAGCTGGCGCGCACTCTGCGCCGTCTTGGTGTCAACCGTCTGTCGTTAGGCGCGCAGACATTCCGTCCGCAGCTGCTCGCGGTGCTGGAGCGCGTTGCCCAGCCTGACACCGTCCGGGGCGCATTCTACGATCTTCGTGATGCCGGTTTTGACAACATCTCGCTCGATCTCATCTACGGGATTCCAGGCGAGAGCACCGCCGACCTGGAGGCGGATCTCGGTGACGCACTCGCGCTCGGCCCGGAGCATCTCTCCTGCTACGAGCTCGAGGCGAAGCCGGGAACGCGCTTCACCCACGCCTACGGAGGCGAGCTGGCCGGCCAGGCCGATGCGATGGAGTCGTACTTCGAGCTCGTCGTCGAGAGACTGACCTCAGTCGGGTACCGCTGGTACGAGACGGCGAACTTCTGCCGCGCCGAGGCGACGCGCGATCTGCGCTCGCGCCACAACCTCGCGTACTGGCTCGGTCGGGACTACCTCGGGCTCGGGATCGGCGCGGTTTCGACAATCGAGGGCCGCCGCTGGCGTAATACGCCGCGGCTGCCGGCCTACGTTGCGGCGCTCCACGCCGGGCGCAGCCCCGAGCGCGAGCTCGAGCCGCTGACACTCGACGTCCGGCAGCGCGAGCGCGTGATGCTCGGCCTGCGCCTCGACGAGCCGCTGGCGATCGACGGTCTCGCCGACGTGCTCGACCGGGCGGCGCTGGACCGGCTGCAGCGGCTCGAGCTCGTGCGCGCCAGCAGCGACACGCTGGCGCTGACAGCGCGTGGGCGAATGCTCGGCGGCGGCGTGACAGCGGACCTGCTGGCCTAAACTGGCTGCAAATGGCGCACGATCCCGTAGCGGGGCTGACTCCGCGGCAGCGCGACATCCTTGCGCGCGTCGTCGAGGAGTACATCGCCACCGGGCAGCCGGTCGGCTCCCGCAACCTGGTCGAGCGCGCGGGGCTGCAGGTGTCGCCGTCGACCGTCA
>DATCYR010000110.1:0-9711 GCA_036526315.1 Gaiellaceae bacterium
GGCCGGAGGGCGCGGTCAACATCATCTTCCGGAAGGAGCTCGAGGAGGCGGACGACCCGGACAAGCGCCGCGAGGAGCTGATCGAGGACTATCGCGAGCGCTTTGCCAATCCGTACACCGCCGCCGAGCGCGGCTACGTCGTCGAGGTGATCGAGCCCCGCCGCACCCGCCCAGTCCACATCGACGCGCTCGAGACCGCGCTGACGAAGCGCGAACCGCGCCCCCGCCGCAAGCACGGCAACATCCCGCTCTGACGCTGCGCGTCAGAGCGGAGGTTAGGTACGCCGCTTCGCGGAGCTAACGCGCGCGGGCGAGCCCGCGCGCGTTCACCGCGCAGCGGCGACCAATTCCCGAGCCGGAACCGCAGGTTCCGGCTCGAGTGTCCAGCCGAGCTCCTCCGTGAACGCCGCGACGATCGCGGGATCGAACTGCGTGCCGGCACAGCGACGCAGCTCGGCGATCGCGGAGTCCGTCGAGCGCGCGGCCCGGTAGACCCGGTCGGAGACCATCGCGTCGTACGCGTCCGCGACGAAGATGATGCGGGCACCGAGCGGGATCCGCTCGCCGGCGAGCCCGTCGGGATAGCCGGCGCCGTCCCAGCGCTCGTGGTGGTGGAGGACGAGCTCCGCGACCGGGTCGACGCCGAGGCTGTCCAGCATCCGGAACCCGATCTGCGGGTGGCGCTCGAGGACGAGCCGCTCCGAGTCAGTCAGCGCACCCGGCTTGCGGAGGAGCTCCTCCGGGATCGCGAGCTTGCCGAGGTCGTGCAGCTGCCCCGCGAGCCGGATCAGCTCGACCTGCTCCGGATTGAGGCCGACTCGCTTCGCGACGCGCGCGGCGAGGTCGCCGACGCGATCCGAGTGGTCGCCCGTGTACGTGTCGCGCGCGTCGACGGCCTGCGCGAGCGACGCAGCTGCCCGATACCGGGCGGCCTTGTCCGGCCCGGCCGCGAGACGCTTGAGCTCCGCGAGCTCGACGACCTCGGGGCGGTAGAGGCGCACGCGGTTCTTCCCGTGCTCCTTCGCCCAGTACAGCGCGCTGTCGGCGAGGCGGATCAGCTCGTCGCGGCCATGGCCCTGCACGGGGAACGTCGCGAGGCCGGCGCTGACGGTGACGGGGCCGACGAGCTCGAGGTCCAGCGACGCGATCCGCTCGACGACCGACTTCGCAGCCGCCAGCGCGGTTGCCTCGTCGTGGTCGGCGAGCAGCAGCGCGAACTCGTCCCCGCCGAGGCGGAACGCCTCGCCGCCCTGGCGCAGACGTCCGGCAACCTGCGACAGCACGCGGTCGCCCGAGGGATGGCCGAAGCGATCGTTGATCTTCTTGAAGTCGTCGATGTCGACGAAGCAGAGGGTCAGCGGCGCGCGCTCGTCCTCGGCGCGCAGCAACTCGCGCTGCAGGCGCTCGTGGAAGTGACGGTGGTTGCCGAGCCCCGTCAGCGGATCCGTCAACGCGAGCCGCATGGCGCGCAGCTCGCGATGCGTCGAGCGCTGGTAGAAGGAGATCGCGAGCAGCGGGCCGATCAGCGCGAGCGCGAGCACGGGCGAGCGCTGCCAGAGCACCACGAGCATCAGCGCCGCCGACGCCATGAACGCGAACGGCGTGATCGTCGCGCGCAGGTTCGCGGGCACGAGGCGCTTGTACCGCTGGCCGGTGCTCAGCGCGATCGCGCCGGAGATGAAGAGGATGTTCACGACGGAGTTCGCGGTCGCCGCAATCAGGACGGCGCCGATCAACCCGCCGACGGTGTGGCTGTCGATCGGCAGGATCAGCAGCCCGGCGGTCAGCGCGACGATGGCCATCACGGCGACGTTGAACGCGATCCGCTCGAACGGGCGGTGCTGCGCTCCGTGGATGACGCCGGTCGCGACGAGCAGGAGCAGCGCTCCCGCCGCCCACCCGTACAGCACGATCGCCGCGACGGCGAAGACGAACGTCAGCGAGACGACGCCGCCGCTCCCCTCCGCGTTGATCGGGACGGGAAAGCGCTCGGCGAGCGTCGCCGCGGCCGTCAGCGCGAGCAGTGAGACGAGCGTGCGCCAGCTATGCGCCGTGGTGGCGAACTCGTACGCGGCTGCAATCAGGATCGCGAGGCCGGCCGCGCAGACCGGTGCGATCAGGAGAGAGAGCCGGCGGGGCGGAACCGCCTGTGCGCCCACTGTGCGGCTGCTACCAGGTGAACTGGTCGGCGAACGCTTCCCAGGTGAACTGTCCCAGGAACGCTGCGATCAGAACCAGGACGACCACGACGGCGAACAGCTTTGTCTTCCACTGCAACATCTGAGTGTCCCCTCCGGTTGACGGCCAGACGGGCAGGATTTTCGTAGGTCGCGCCCCGCGCAGGAATCCCCCGGCCGGGGGATTATGCGAAAAGGCGCTTAGGAGCCCGAAACGAGGGATGCCTCGGCCAGCGGCCGCCGGCCCCACGCGAACCGCTGCGCGTACCACCCCGTCAGTTGCGCGATCGCGACGCCGTAGCCGGAGGAGTGGATGAACCACCCGTTACCGAGGTAGATGCCCATGTGGTCGACCTGTGCCGGCTTCGACCTCGGGCCCGAGGCGCCGAAGAAGATGACGTCGGCCGGCTGGAGCTTGGAGAACGAGATCCGCTTTGCGACGGGCACCTCGCCGCTCATCGCGTACGTCGTCCGTCCGCTGAGGGTCGCGGCGAGACTCCCCTCGTTCGGATACGCCTCGAGCTTGTAGACACGCCACACGAACCCGGAGCAGTCGAAGCCGCCGTGCACCTGCCGTCCGTACGGCGACGTCGTCGTCTCGCTCTCGCCGCCCCAGACGTAGGGGAAGCCGATGAACCGGACCGCCGTGTCGAGGATCTGCTTCTGCCAGGGCGTGTACGTCGGCAGGACGAACGTCTGTGCAGCCTCTTCAGCCGAGGCGACGTCCCACTCGCCGAACTTGAGGATGCGCGCGGCCGAGTAGGCCGCTTCCGCGTGCGTCGCCGGCTCGCCCGGCGAGAGCTCGATGCTGTCGAGCGCGGCCGGATGATTCGTGCGCAGCCCGAGCAGCCGCGCGACCGCCTCGTTGCCGAACCGCGACGGCACGCTCAGCCCGGCGTCCTTGGCGTTCTGGGTGAACAGCTTGGCGGTGTCCGCGAGCCCGAGCGTCGAGACGAGCTTCGCGTCGAGGCCCGACATCGTCACCCTCGCCGTCGCTGCAGACGGTGTCGTCGGGACGGAATGCAGCAGTCCGGCGCTGATCGTCTCCAGCTCGCCGCGCGTCAGCGCAGCCTGTGGGTGCGCCGCCGTTTCCTTGGCCATGAGGCCGGCAGCAACCACTGCCCTCAGCTCGGCCTGTGCCCACGAGGTCGCCGGTTTGGCGGCGGCGTCCGACGACCACGCGAGGAGCGTGACGAGCATGCAGACATGCGGAAGGAAACGGCGGCGCATACCCATCCCTATCGGCGGGCGCGCAGAGGGCTTTAATGCAGGCGGATGGCCGTCGAGATCACCCCGGAGCCGACAGAAGAGGAGCGCAAGGCGATCCTCGCGGCGCTCGCCGCGGAGGACTCAGGCGGGCGCGCCGCCACGCCAGAGGCGTGGGGCGACCCGCGCGTAGTCGAGCCCGGAGATCCACGTCAGCACGAGCGCTACGAGTAGCGCCCAGTAGGCGAAATCGTCCCGCCACGCGCCGGCGGCGGCGAAGCCGCCGATCGCTGCCGCGAGCGCCTGCGACCACGTCTTCAGCTTGCCGAGGTCGCGCGCGTGCAGGACGACGCCGCGTTCCAGCGCGGCGAGCCGCAGCGCCGTGACGAGGAACTCGCGGACGACGATCAGCGCGACCATCCAGCCGGGGGCGACCTGCTGGTCGACCAGCATGATCAGCACGGCGAGGACGAGGATCTTGTCCGCGGCCGGGTCGAGCAGCGACCCGAGCGGCGACGAGCGGCCCCGGCTGCGGGCGATGCGCCCGTCGAACCAGTCGGTGGCCATCGCAGCGCAGAAGAGCGCTGTCGCCCAGTAGTTGTGGCCGCCGAAATCCCAGGCGTAGAGAAGGATGACGAACGGGACCGAAACCGCTCGGGCGACCGTCAACGCATCCGGAAGGCTCACTGTCTGGAGAATACGAGAGCAGTGGCCGTCTTCAGCAAAGTGCTGGTCGCCAACCGAGGCGAGATCGCGATCCGCGTGTTCCGGACGCTGCGGGAGCTGGGGATCGGCACCGTCGCCGTCTACGCAGAGGCCGACCTCAGCTCAGCCCATGTCGCCTATGCCGAGGAGGCCTACGCGCTCGCCAGCTACCTGAGCGTCGACGAGCTGTTGGCCGCCGCGCGACGGGCGGGAGCGGAGGCCGTTCATCCGGGCTACGGCTTCCTGGCGGAGAACGCGGCGTTCGCACGTGCCTGCACCGAGGCGGGCATCGTGTGGATCGGCCCGCCGCCGGAGGCGATCGAGGCGATGGGCTCGAAGATCGAGGCCCGCGAGCGGATGCGCGCCGCGGGCGTTCCGATCGTCCCCGGCGTGACCGAGGCGGTGACGTCGCCGGACGAGGTGCGCCGGCTCGGCGACGAGCTCGGCTGGCCGATCGCGATCAAGGCGTCGGCCGGTGGCGGGGGCAAGGGGCTGAAGGTCGTGCGCAGCGCCGACGAGGCCGCGCGCGCGCTCGAGTCGGCGCAGCGCGAGGGCGAGGCCTACTTCTCGGACGCGGCGGTGTACGTCGAGCGGTATCTGGAGGATCCGCGCCATGTCGAGGTGCAGGTGCTCGCCGACGCGCACGGCAACGTCATCCATCTCGGCGAGCGCGACTGCACGATTCAGCGCCGCCATCAGAAGCTCGTCGAGGAGACGCCGTCACCCGCCGTCGACGCGGAGCTGCGCGAGCGGATCGGCGCGATCGCCGTCGACGCCGCGCGTGCGGTCGGCTATCAGAGCGCGGGGACGATCGAGGGCCTGCTCTCGCGCGACGGCGAGTACTTCTTCCTGGAGATGAACACGCGCATCCAGGTCGAGCACACCGTCACGGAGCTCGTGACCGGCCTCGACCTCGTCCGCGAGCAGGTGCTGATCGCCGCCGGTGAGCCGCTGTCGCTGCGGCAGGAGGACGTCCACCTGAACGGGCACGCCATCGAGTGCCGGATCAACGCCGAGGACGTCGGCAACGGCTTCCTCCCGGCACCCGGCACGATCACCGCGTACCGCGAGCCGAGCGGCCCCGGCGTCCGCGTCGACTCGGGCGTCGTCGCGGGCAGCGAGATCTCGCCGCGCTACGACCCGATGATCGCCAAGCTCGTCGTGCACGGCGTGAACCGCGAGCACGCGCGGCGGCGCATGCTGCGCGCGCTCGACGAGCTCGTCGTCGGCGGTGTGAAGACGCTGATCGGCTTCCACAAGGCCCTCCTCACGCATCCCTGCTTCATCGAGGGCGAGACGTGCCACGGCCTCGTCGAGTCCGAGCTGATGGCAGCGCGCGCAGCCGAGCTCGAGAACGGCGCAAACCAACGGCTGGGGTCAGACGCCAGCGGGTCTGACCCCGTCAGGGGTCTGACCCCGGCAGTTCGGTTTGTCGAGGTCGACGGGAAACGCTTCGAGGTCCGCGTGCTGCGCCCGGAACCGCCGTGGGCAGAGCTGGCGCGCCGACGCCACGAGCGCGAGCGTGCGCGTGCGGGGGGCGGCGCCGGCAAGGACGCCGTCGTCAGCCCGATGCAGGGAACTGTGCTGGCGGTCGAGGTCGCGGAGGGCGACGAGGTGCAGGCAGGTCAGGTGATCTGCATCGTCGAGGCGATGAAGATGGAGAACGAGGTGCACGCGCACCGCGCCGGCCGCGTCGCCGAGCTCTCGGTCTCGCCCGGGCAGGCGGTGAAGACAGGCCAGGTCGTCTGCGTCGTCAGCGGCGACTAGCCGCCTCGACGAGCCGGCACATCAACGTCGCCGCCTCCTCGCGGCCGAGTCGCTGCTCCTGCGTCAAGGACCGCCACGTCGCAAAGGCGAGCGCATGGCCGACCGCGGCGCGCGTCCGTTGCGTCGGCCGCCGCCGTCCGGCGAGCAGCACGTCACGCGCCGAGCGCAGATACGCGTGGAAGTCGGCCAGCCGCTTCGCCACACTCGGGACGAGCGTCTCGTCGCGGAAGAGGCTGTCGTACATCCGCTGCGTCCGCTCGTAGAACGCGTACAGCTCGCGGAGCGCCGTCGCCGTCCGCGCATCGGGATCCTCGATCGCGGTCCACGCGGCCAGGTCGGGCGGCGGGTTCGACGCCCGCCAGTGCGACGAGCAGGCGGCAAAGAGCGCGTCGTCGTCGGGGAAATGCCGGTAGACGGTCGAGCGGCGGACGCCGGCGAGCTCCGCGATCGCGCTGACGGACGTCTGTGCCGGCCCGAGCTCCTCGTGCAGCGCGACGGCACTTTCCGTGATCCGCTGCCGGGTCGCCTCCTCCTGCTCGGCACGACGCTTCATTCGGTAAGGGCGCTTTTGATCGGACATCTTGTCCTTCGAATATTGACACAAGCGCCGGAGTCTGCATAGATTTGGCGGGACAGCTTGTCCGACCAAAATAGGAGAGACCATGGCACTGACGGCTACAGCCCCCAGGATCATCACCCCGACGCAGGGCGCGGAAGGGTTCCTCGGCAGCATCGGCGTTCGCTTCCTGATCGACGGCGAGGACGCAGCGGAGCGGTTCTCGCTCGTCGAGCATCCGATGTCGCCGCGTGCGCTCGCGGCACCGCTCCATCTGCACACGCGCGAGGACGAGTACAGCTTCGTGCTCGACGGTCGCATGGGCGCGTTGCTCGGCGACGACGTGGTCGAGGCTGGGCCGGGCGATCTCGTCTTCAAGCCCCGGAACCAGTGGCACACGTTCTGGAATGCGGGCGACGAGCCGTGCCGGATCCTCGAGATCATCGCGCCGGCGGGGTTCGAGCGCTTCTTCCGCGAGCTCTCCGACATGGGCGGCGCGCTGAAGGCCGATCCTGCGGCGCTCGCCGACCTCAACGCTCGCTACGGGCTCGAGATGCAACCGGACACGGTTCCCGGGCTCCTGCAGCGCTTCGGTCTGCAGATCGGCGAGCCGCTCGGCGGCGGCTGGAACGCGTAACGCCGACTGCATCGTTCCGCGGCCGCGCGTGAGTACACTCGCGCGCGGCCGTGGATCTCTACGAGTACCAAGGCAAGGAGCTTTTCAGGCGCTTCGGCATCCCCGTCTCGGAGGGACGCCTCGCGACGACGCCCGAAGAGGCGCGCGCCGCCGCGGAGGAGCTCGGCGGCCCCGTCGTCGTCAAGGCGCAAGTGCTGACCGGCGGCCGCGGGAAGGCCGGCGGCGTCAAGCTCGCCGACGACCCGGACGACGCGCGCGCCAAGGCCGACGACATCCTCGGGCTCGACATCAACGGTCACGTCGTGCGCAAGCTCTGGATCGAGCGCGCATCCGACATCGCGAAGGAGTACTACCTCTCGGTCACGTTCGACCGCGGCGTGAAGCAGCCGTTGTACATGCTCACCACCGAGGGCGGCGTCGAGATCGAGCAGGTCGCCGAGGAGAAGCCGGAGGCGCTCGCCCGTCTGCACGTCGATGCACTCGAGGGCTTCCAGCCGTACCAGGCGCGGCGCCTCATCTACGGCGCGGGCATCGACGACCCGAGCGAGCAGAAGCAGCTGCTCGCGATCGTCGAGAAGCTCTATCGCTGCTTCGTCGAGTCGGACGCGATGCTGACGGAGATCAATCCGCTGATCGTCACTCCCGACGGCGAGGTGCGTGCGCTCGATTCGAAGTTCACCGTCGACGACAGCGCGCTCTTCCGGCATCCGGACATCGCGGAGATGCGCGACGTGGCGGCGGCCGATCCGCAGGAGGCGCTGGCGCGGGAGAAGGGCGTCACGTACGTCAAGCTCGACGGGACGGTCGGGATCCTCGGCAACGGGGCCGGGCTGTCGATGTCGACCGTCGACGTCGTCGTCGTCGCGGGCGGGCGGCCGGCGAACTTCTGCGACCTCGGCGGCGGGGGCGATGCGCAGGGCGTGGTCGACGCGCTCGAGGTGATCACGAGCGACGACCAGGTCCGCTCGATCTTCTTCAACATCTTCGGCGGGATCACGCGCTGCGACGAGGTCGCGCGCGGCATCCTGACGGCGCTCGACCAGATGAAGATCGAGCTGCCGATCGTCGTCCGCCTCGACGGGACGAACGCGGAGGAGGGACGGCAGATCCTCGCCGACGCCGCCCCGGCGAACCTCTACGTCGAGCCGACGATGCTCGAGGCCGCGCAGCGCGCCGTGGAGCTCGCGAAATGACGGATGTCTGGTCGCAGCGTGCAGACGCCTTCCGCGAGAGCCCGACGCACCGCGAGGGCCCGGACCTGGACCTGCTCGTCGAATGGTGCGAACCGGGCGACGGGGTGAAGGTGCTCGACGTCGCGACCGGCGGCGGCCACGTCGCCCGGCGGCTCCGCGAGGACGGCTGCACCGTCGTGACGGTCGATCCTGCGCCGGGGATGAAGGCCGACGTCATGGCCCCCGCCGACCACCTGCCCTTCGAGGACGGCAGCTTCGACGTCGTCACCTGCAGGATCGCGGCTCACCATTTCCCGGACGCCGCCGCCGCCGTCGCCGAGATGGCGCGCGTCAGCAATCGCCTGCTCGTGGTCGAGGACAACGTGTTCCGCGGCGAGCACGTCGAAGAGGCGGAGCGCCTGCGCGACCCGACGCACGTGCGCTGCTACTCGGAGGACGAGTGGAAGGGATTCATCGTCGACGCCGGGTTCGAGGTCGAGCAGGTGGAGCACTTCTCGCGTCGGCAGAGCGTCGACCGCTGGCTGGAGCGCGTCGAGACGCCGCCGGGCGACGCCGCCCGCGTCCGCGAGCTACTCGCCGAGCGGATCGACGACGAGGGGATGGTCGAGCTGAGCTCGATCGTGCTGAAGGCCCGCAGGAGCCAGAAGTAGTGGCGATCATCGTCGACAACGACACGCGGCTCGTCGTTCAGGGCCTGACCGGCAGCGAGGGCCGTTTCCACGGTCTGCGCAACCGCAACTACGGCACGAACGTCGTCGCGGGCGTCACGCCTGGGAAGGGCGGCCAGGACGTCGAGGGGATCCCGGTGTTCAACACGGTCGCCGAAGCGGTGAGCGAGGCCGGAGCGAACACGACGCTGATCTTCGTCCCGGCGCGGTTTGCGACGGATGCCGTGTACGAGGCGGTCGACGCCGGGATCGGGACGGTGATCTGCATCACCGAGCACATCCCGGCCCACGACATGCTGCGCGTCTACACGTACATCCGCGGCAAGGGCGTGACGATGATCGGGCCCAACTGCCCGGGCGTCCTCTCGCCCGGCAAGGCGAACGTCGGGATCATTCCGGCCGAGATCTTCTCGCAGGGAGCGATCGGCCTCGTCTCGCGCTCGGGAACGCTGACGTACCAGATCGGCCACGAGCTGACGCAGCTCGGCCTCGGCAACTCGACGATCGTCGGCATCGGCGGCGACCCCGTCGTCGGCTCGTCCTTCATCGACATCCTCGAGCGCTTCGAGGCCGACCCGGAGACGGAGCTGATCGTCCTCGTGGGCGAGATCGGCGGCGACGAGGAGGAGAAGGCAGCGCGCTACGTCCAGGAGAGCGTGACCAAGCCCGTGCTTGCGTACATCGCCGGCTTCTCCGCGCCGCCCGGGAAGACGATGGGGCACGCCGGCGCGATCATCTCCGGCTCCGCCGGCACCGCGCAGGCGAAGAAGGAAGCGCTCGAGGCAGTCGGGATCCAGGTCGG
>DATCYR010000111.1:0-90960 GCA_036526315.1 Gaiellaceae bacterium
CCGGTGACGTTCGACGCGCGCGGGCGCGTGTTCCTCGCGGGCATGGACGTCCCCGCGTCGATCCGCAAGTCGAACATCGACCGGAACGTGCCCGTCGTCGCGCGCCATCCGGAGGTGCGCCTGGTGATGCGTGAGCGGCAGCGCGAGCTCGGCGAGCAGGGCGACGTCGTCATCGAGGGCCGCGACATCGGCACGGTGGTCGCGCCGGATGCAGAGGTGAAGGTCTACCTCAACGCGGACGCATCGACGCGCGCGCGGCGGCGCCAGGCCGAGCGGCCGGACATCGGCGGCGACGCGCTCGCCACCGACCTGCGGGTGCGCGACCAGAGCGACGCCGCGCGGATGCGCCCCGCCGACGACGCGGCGCAGATCGACACGACGGACCTCGAGGTGGACGACGTCGTGTCGCGCATCGAGGAGCTCGTCCAGCAGCGCCTCGCCGCGTCGCGGTCGTGACTCGCGAGCAGTGGGCGTGGCTTGCCGGGCGCCCGCTCTTCGGCGGGCTCGTCCGCACCTTCACGCCGCTGCGTGTCTACGGTCGCGAGCGGGTGCCGGCGCACGGGCCGCTCGTCATCTGCTTCAACCACTTCTCGTGGCTCGACCCGTGGGCACTCGGCGCGGTGTGTCCTCGCACGATCTACTACGTCGCGAAGCAGGAGGCGCACGACAACGCGCTGATCGGCCCGTTCATCCGGTTCTTCGGGACGTTGTCGGTCCGCCGCGGCGAGTCCGATCGCGAGGCCATCCGCGTCATGCGCGAGGTGGTGCGCCGCGGCGACACGCTCGGGATGTTCCCGGAGGGGACGCGGCAGAAAGAGGAGCCCGGTGAGGTGCGAAGCGGGGCGGCGATGATCGCGGTACAGGAACAGGTGCGGGTGGTTTGCGGCGCGATCGAGGGGACACAGCGCTGGCGGCTCGGCAACTGGGAGCCGGTGTCGATCGCCTTCGGTGAGCCGTTTGACGTCAGCGGCCATCCGCGGAACTCGCAGGGCTACCGCGCGGCGTCGGCGGAGATCCAGGCCGAGATCCGGCGGCTCTGGGAGTTCCTCGTGACGACGCAGGCGCAGGGCCGGCCGCGCGTCGCGATCCCGCCGGCGTGAAGGGCACGGTCGCGGTCGTCGGCTTCCCGAACGTCGGGAAGTCGACGTTGGTCAACCGGCTGAGCGGCTCGCGCACGGCGGTCGTGCACGAGCAGCCGGGCGTGACGCGCGATCGCAAGGAGATCGTCGCCGAGTGGGGGAACGACCGGTTCCTCCTCGTCGACACCGGCGGCGTCGACATCGCCGACCGTTCGCCGATGACGCAGTCGATCGCCGCGCAGGCGCGCGAGGGAATCGCGGAGGCGGACCTCGTGCTGTTCGTGGTCGACGCGAAGGCTGGGATCACACCCGGCGACGAGGAGGTCGCGGACATCCTCCGGCGCGCGCGCAAGCCGGTGCTGCTGATTGCGAACAAGATCGACGACCCGGCGCAGGACGGGCTCGCGTTCGACCTGCACCGGCTCGGGCTGGGCGAGCCGATTCCGCTGTCGGCGCTGCACGGTCACGGGACGGGCGACCTGCTCGACCAGATCGTCGCCGGGCTGCCGGGCGAGGGGAGGGAGGAGCCGCCGGAGACGGCGATCCGCGTCGCGATCCTCGGCCGGCCGAACGTCGGCAAGTCGTCGCTGCTGAACGCGATCCTCGGGCGCGAGCGCGTGATCGTCTCGGAGACGCCGGGCACGACGCGCGACGCGATCGACACCGTGTTCGAGCGGGGCGAGCGGATGTTCGTGTTCGTCGACACCGCGGGAATGCGGCGCAAGCGCCGGCACCGGCAGGGAATCGAGTACTACTCGGAGCTCCGCGCGCTCGACGCGGCGCGGCGCGCGGACATCGCGCTCGTCCTCATCGACACGTCGGAGGGGATCGTCGAGCAAGACCTGTCCGTTGCGGACGTCGCGCGAAAGGCACAGTGCGGGACGATCGTCGTCCTGTCGAAGTGGGACTTAACGACGGTCGGGATCGACGACGTGCGGCCCGAGCTCGAGCGGCGGCTGCGGCAACGCCCACCGCACGTGGCGGTATCCGCGAAGACCGGCCGCGGCATCGAGCGGCTACTGGATCTGATCGAGCGGCAGTTCGACACCTTCACGTCGCGGATCCCGACCGCGGAGCTGAACCGCTTCCTCGCCGAGCTGCAGCAGCAGCGCCAGACGCCGGTGCGGATCCTCTACGGCGCGCAGGTCGAGACCCGCCCGCCGCGCTTCCGCTTCACCGTGAGCTCGCGCCGCGACGTGACGCGCGACTACGGCTACTGGGTCGAGAACCAGCTGCGCGACCGCTTCGGCCTCGAAGGCGTCCCCGTGACGATCGACTTCGTCCCGCGCTAATCCAGCGACACGGCCGAGCCGGCCCAGTGCGGTTCGGACGAACCCCCTGCAAATGCCCCAAATCTTGCCTGGCACGTGGTGTGGGGCGGCGCGTGTCGGGGGACTGGCTCTCTCAGGCCTGGCTGATGTGGAGGATGGTGGAGACGGTCGCGAAGCCGGCGCGCGCGTAGATCCGTTCTTCCGCCTCGCCGGCGGCCATCAGGAACACGCAGTCGTTGCCGCGTTCGCGCAGCTCTTGCCCCAGGTGGCGCGCCATCGCCTCGGCGATCCCGCGTCGCCGGAACCGCTCTCGCACGCCGATCGACGTCAGCTCCGTCGCGCCGTCGTGCGGGCCGGTGCAGAGACCGCCGCCGGCTGCCTCACCCGTCGCTGCGTCGCGCGCGAGCACGACGACGCCACCGTTCGCGAGCGTGCTGCGGAGACCGTGCACGGCGCGCTCGGGGAGCGACCCGCTCTCGCCGTACGCCTCCCATTGGACGGCTGCGACGCCGCGCAGCTCCTCGTCCGACGTCGCCGCAACCAGCTCGACGCCGTCGACGGCGGCCTGGTCTCCGGTGCCGCGATAGATCATCAGCGGCAAGTGGCCCTCGGCCGTGAAGCCCGCTGCGACGAGCGCAGGCTCGACGGCGGGGGCGAGCGCCGCCACGTACTCGAGCCGCGGCCGGCGCGATCGCGTGCGATACGCATCGACGAGCGCCGCGACCTCCGCGTCGGCAGGCTCCGCGCCGTCGTCCGGAATCGCGTAGTTCAGGTACGGGTTGTCGCTCTGCCGGTTGAACGTGGCGAGGAACGAGCCGAGGCGCACCGAGTCGCGTCCGCGCGGTGCAGCGACGCGCAGGTACGACTGGATCCGCTGCAAAAGTGCAGCCTCCATGCGATCGCGTCAGGATGGCAGACGTGAAGGTCGTCGTCGTGGGGGCAGGATCGTGGGGGACGGGCTTCTCGTGTGTGCTCCTCCATCGCGGGCATGACGTGACGCTCGCGGCCCGCGACCCCGAGCAGGCGCGCGTCATCAACGAGACGGGCCGCAACCCGCGCTACCTCGTGAACGCCGACCTGGACGGCGTCACCGCGACGACGATCGACGACGCGCCGATCGCGGACGCCGACCTCGTCGTGCTCGCCGTGCCGAGCCGAGCGTTCGCCGACGTCGCCGCGGCGCTGCCGGGCGACGCGCCCGTCCTCAGCCTCACGAAGGGCCTCGACCCGGCGACCGGCGAGCGGCTGTCGACGCGCGTGCAGGGACGGCCGGTCGCCGTCCTGTCCGGGCCGAACATGGCCGAGGAGATCGCCGAGGGTCTCCCGTCCGCAGCAGTGATCGCCAGCGAGGACGCCGAGCTCGCCGACCGCCTGCAGGAGGCGATCAACTCCATGATCTTCCGCGTCTACGTCAACGACGACCTCGTCGGCGTCGAGCTCTGCGCGGCGGCCAAGAACGTGATGGCGCTCGCGGCCGGCGGCGTCGACGGCCTCGGGCTCGGCGACAACGCCAAGGCGAGCCTCATCACGCGCGGGCTCGTCGAGATGGCACGGCTCGGCGAGGCCGAGGGCGCCGCGCCCGAGACCTTCAGCGGCCTGGCCGGCATGGGCGACCTGATCGTCACCTGCTTCTCCAGCTACGGCCGGAATCGCCGCGCCGGCGAGCTGATCGCGCGCGGCGCCACGGCCGACGAGGCGATGGCGGAGATCGGCCAGGTGGTCGAAGGCCTGACGACCGCGCCCGTCCTCCGCGACCTCTCGCACCGGCTCGGCGTCGAGCTGCCGATCACCGACGGCGTCTGCCGCGTCCTCGGCGGCGAGAGCCTCGACTCCCTGCTCGCGAGCCTGATGGGGCGGGTGCCGACCGCCGAGTGAGGCTCAAGGAGGCGAGGGCCGAGGCCGATTGGGCAGAACATGCGTGCGCTGCGCCGCTCGGCAGGCGTCCTCGGCCTCACGGCCCTGCTCGCCGCGGGCTGTGGCGGCACGACGGCGACGACCGGCTCGGGCGCGAGCACGATCGTTCCCGCCTCGGCGCCCGCGTTCGTCGCGATCGACTCCAATCCCCAGTCGCCGCAGTGGCGAACGATCGCCGAGCTCGCATCGAAGTTCCCGGACAGGCAGAAGGGCGTCGACGCACTCCAACACGGGCTGGCGAAAGGCGGTGTCGACTGGCAGAAAGACGTCGAGCCTGCACTCGGCCCTGAGCTCGACTTCGTCTGGCTCGACTTCGCGAACCACGGCCGTGACGTCGTCGGCCTGACGCAGCCTCGGAGCCGCGCGAAGTTCGCCGCGCTCGTCGCGAAGGCGAACAAGGCCGCGAAGAAGCCGGCCGACAGGGTCTTCTCCGACACGTTCAAGGGCTGGACGGTGATCGCGCCTGCGAAGAAGACGATCGACCGCTTCGAGCAGGAGAGCGCGACGGCGAGAACCACGCTGGCGGGCGACAAGTCATTCAGCGACTCGATGAACCGCCTCGGCGCGAGCTCGGTCGTACGCGCCTACGTCAACGGCAAGGTCGTCATGCAGCTCGCCCGCAAGGAGGGCGGCGCGCGGGTGCAGCCCTACCTCGACAAGCTCGGCAAGCTCGACTGGATCGCCGCTCGCATCGGCGCGACCTCGGAGGGAATCGGCCTCGACACGATCGTCCACGGCACGCCCGGTTCGCTCTTCAAGGGCGCGTCGCAGCCGGGCTCATTCAGCGCGAAGCTCCTCGGCACGGTTCCGGGCGACGCGCTCGTCTACCTGTCCTTCCACGGCGCGAAGGGCATGTTCGACGGGCTGCAGGAGAGCCCGGCCCTGAACACGCCGCAGTTCCGCCGCTTCGCCCGGCCGCTGCAGCAATTCGGCCGGATTCTCGAGGGCGAGAACGCGATCTACCTCCGGCCGGGCGCGAACGTCCCCGAGGTCACGCTCGTCTCGACGCCCGGCACCGCAGGGAGCCCGATCGTCGACCGGATGGTGAAGCAGTTCTCCGGCGCGTCGCCGCAGATCCGCAACGTCGGCGGGACTGCTGTTCATGCGATGGCCTCGAGCAGCACCGGCCTCTATTACGCCGACGTGAACGGCAAGTTCGTCGCGTCGGACCAGTTGCAGGGAATTCAGGCCGCGACCGGGTCGAGGAAATCGCTGTCCGATAGTCCAGAGTTCCAGCAGACGAAGGCGGCATCCGGAATGCCGGACAAGACCTGGAGCGCGCTCTACGTCAACATCCACGCGAGCGTTCCCTACGTGGAAAAGCTCGCTCGGCTGCACATTCCCGCAGCAATCGCCCGCAACATCAGGCCCCTCCGTTCGGCGGTCGAATATGCGGCCTCACACACGCACGAGGTGCAAATCTCGTTCTTCCTGCGGATCAAGTAGGTAACCTCCGCGCCCATGAGCGCGCGAGAGTTCCTCTTCACGTCCGAGTCGGTCACCGAAGGCCACCCCGACAAGATTGCCGACCAGATCTCCGACAGCGTCCTCGACGCTGTGCTGGAGGGTGACGCGGCCGCACGCTGTGCGTGCGAGACGCTGATCACCACCGGCCTCGTCGTGGTCGCAGGCGAGATCTCGACCGAGATCTACGTCGACATCCCGAAGCTCGTCCGCGAGCGAATCACGGACATCGGCTACACCCACTCCGAATGGGGCTTCGACGCCACGACGTGCGGCGTCGTCGTCGCGCTCGACGAGCAGTCGCCCGACATCGCGCAGGGCGTCGACGCCTCGTACGAGGTACAGCACGATCCCGGCGACCAGGATCCGCTCGACCGGGTCGGCGCCGGGGACCAGGGGATGATGTTCGGCTACGCGACGAACGAGACGAAGGAGTTGATGCCCCTTCCGATCATGCTCGCGCACAAGATCTGCAAGCGGCTGGCCGAGGTGCGCAAGGCCGGCGACCTGCCGTACCTGCGGCCTGACGGCAAGGCGCAGGTGACGATCAGGTATGAGATCGACGACGCCGGCCGGCAGCGGCCCGTCGAGATCGAGCGCGTGCTCGTGTCGACGCAGCACTCCGACGGCATCTCGTCGGAGGCCTTGATCAAGCCGGACATCATCGAGCGCGTCCTGCGCCCGATCCTCCCGGCAGACCTCTACGACGAGAAGCGGCTGCACGGCGACCGCGACTTCGTCTTCGTCAACCCGACGGGGAAGTTCGTGCTCGGCGGCCCGATGGGCGACACCGGCCTCACCGGCCGCAAGATCATCGTCGACACCTACGGCGGTGCGGCCCGGCACGGCGGCGGCGCGTTCTCCGGGAAGGACCCGACGAAGGTCGACCGCTCGGCCGCCTACGCGGCGCGCTACGTCGCAAAGAACATCGTCGCCGCAGGCCTCGCCGACCGGGCCGAGGTGAACGTCGCGTACGCCATCGGCGTGGCCCGGCCGGTCTCGATCGCGGTGCAGACGTTCAACACGGAGCACATCCCCGCCGACCGGATCGCGGATCTCGTCGGCGAGCACTTCGACCTGCGCCCCGCGGCGATCCTGCGCGACCTCGAGCTGCAGCGGCCGATCTACCGGAAGACGGCCGCGTACGGCCACTTCGGCCGCGACGACCGCGACTTCACGTGGGAGCGCACCGACAAGGCCGACGCGCTGCGCGAGGCAGCCGGCCTAGCGCGGAACGAAGCGCAGCCCGAGCACCTGCACGCCTAGCGCGCGGGCGCCGAGCGGCGCGTCCGGCACCTTGACCTGCAGCACGAGCGGGCCGCCCGTCGTGGCCACGTCCACGTGTCTGGCACCGGCGACCACGAACGTGCGCTTGCCGATCCACACGCGCCGCGGCTGCTCGCCCCGCGGGACCGACAGCGTCAGCTCGTAGCGACCCGGCCGCACCGGCCACGCCTGATACCTGAGCTTCGTCCCGGTCCAGCGGTCGGGCGCGAGGCCGTCGGCCAGCCAGCGCACGTGCGGGTGTGCCGGCACGCGGTAGGCGACGAGATCCTTGCGGGGCCGCGAGACGACGGTTCCGTCCAGGCCGATCGCGCTGCCGGCAATGTTGGCGACGACGATTCTCGCCGGGTGGCCGAGCTGCAGGCTCCCGTCGCGCGTGATGCGCGCGACGCTGCTCGGGAACGGATCCGGCGGCTGCGTCTGCAGCACGGCGACGTGGCGGACGTCGCGGTTCCAGCACTCGAGCCCGGTGCCGACGAAGTAGTCGGACTGCGGCAGGACGAGGTAGGTCGCCGCGCCGAGGCCCGAGCGGTCGAGCCAGTCCGCCGGCTCGGCGTTGAACGTGCGGGCGGCGAAGCCCGTGGCGAGGCGGTCGGTCGCATAGACGCCGACCCCGGTTGCCAGCATCGCGGCGATGGCAACCGCAGCGAGGACGAGCGGGATCCGACGGACGGCGAGCGCGAGCGCTCCGAGGGCGAGCGGCGCGAGCGCGTAGAGGAGCGACGCGTCGGTCAGCCCGAGATAGAACGAGGCGCGCGCGAACCCTGTCAGCGTGAACGAGTCGAAGAAGAACCCGGCCGTGCCCGTGAGGCCGGGGAACGACACGAGCGAGAGCCCGATGGCGCCCGCGATCGTGAACAGCGTGTACGCACGCCGCCAAGGCGCACCCCGCTCGACATAGGCGAAGAACGCGAGGAACACGAGCGGCGTCACGTAGAAGACGTAGCGCTCGAGCGGCCGGTGCGCCTCGCCCGCGGCGATCAGCGCCGCCTGACCGAGGAAGAGCGCCGTGCACGCGATCGACACGACTCCGATCGGCTTTCGCCACAAGACCGCGAAGCCGAACAGCGCGCCCGGGACGATCGCGAGACCGAGCGCGTACGGCGTCAGCGACCCCGTCGTCAGCGCCCAGTGCGCGACTGCGCCGGGATCGTGCCCGATGTGTGTCGCCTCCCCATACTGGCCGAGAGCGCCCGGCACACCGACGAGCGCAACGAGGCACAGACTCGTGATCGTGACTGGCACCAGGTGGCGGCGGTAGCGGCCACGTTCGCAAAGGGCGACGGCGGCGAGGTAGGCGAGCGGAAGCACGAGGAACTGGGCGCGCGTCGCGATCGCGAACGCGCACACCACCGGCACGGCGAGCGACGGCCGCTCGACCCCGCGCACGATCACGACGACGGCGCAGAGAAAGACGGGATACGCCAGCGCCTCGGACATGAGGTAGCCGTGGTAGACCATCGCCGGGGTCGCGACCGTCGCGGCGGCGGTCACGAGCGCATACGTCGGGCGCACGACGCGGCGCGCGAGCCAGTACGCCGGAAAGACCGCCGACGACATCACGACGGCGTTCAAGAGCTTCGCGGCCGCGTACGCCTGCGGCATCGAGTGGAGCAGCCAGACCGGCGCCTGGGCGAGCGGCGCCAGCGGCGACGGGAAGTAGAAGTGCTCGCCGCGGATCGAGAGGCCGTGCCCCGCCGCGAGCGACTGCGACAGCTTCGTGTAGAGCAGCTCGTCGTTGAAGACCGTCAGCGTCGCGTGCCCGCGCGACTGCAGGAAGTGGTAGACGGTCGCGGTGACGAAGAGGAGGGGGAGCGCGAACGTCCGCGTGACGGCGCGTGGCAGGGCAACGGCTTCGGCCGCAGCGGTCATACAGCCTGTATCGGCCCGGCGCTAGGCGGGCTTGACGAAAAGGCCGGCGGCGGCCTTCTCGCCGATCGCGCGGTCGTCGCCGTTCAGCCGCACGGTCATCTGCCCGGCGGCGGGCTGCGCCTCGCGCACCTCGATCTCACGGCCGGGGACGAGCCCCTCGTCGTAGAACCAGTGGAGCAGGTCGCCGTCGTGCTCGGCGAGACGGACGATCGTCGCGCGCGAGCCCGGCGCGAGCTCGGCGAGCGGTGCGAGCTGCTGGTTCTCCTCCTGCTCGAAGCCGGGGTCGACGGGCCAGCCGTGCGGGCAGCGGTCGGGATGGCCGAGCCGTTCGTCGATCCGCTCGACCATGTCCTCCGTGAACGTGTCTCCGAGCTCGTCGGCGTGGATGTGCGCCTCGGCCGCGGTGTAGCCCATGAAGTCCGTCAGCAGGCGTTCGATGATCCGGTGCTTGCGGACGACGCGCTCGGCGCGCTCGCGTCCGGCCGGCGTCAGCAGCGCTTCCTTGTGCTCGCCGCGCTCGATCAGGCCCTCGCGCTCGAGGCGCTTGAGCATCTCGCCGGCCGAGGCGCGCGAGACGCCGAGCATCTCGGCGACACGCGAGGCGAGCGTCGGCGACGAGCCGCCCGCGACCGGATACTCCCCGATCGGGAAGGCCAGGAAGTAGATCGTCTCCAGATACTCGTCGATGGAGTGGCCCTGAGCCATCAGCCTCAATGATCCTAGCCTGTAAGGTTTGCCTTACATGAGCACCGGCCAGACGCTTCTGCTCGGCGCGATCGCGGGCGCGACGATCTTCCTCGGCCTGCCGATCGGCAGGATGCAGAACGTCAGCGCAGCGACGAAGGCGTTCCTCGCCTCGGTCGCGACCGGTGTCCTGATCTTCCTGCTCTGGGACGTGCTGAGCGAGGCGGTCGCGCCGATCGAGAGCGCGCTGACGGCGGGGAACGACGGAACGTTCCTCTGGCGCTCGTTCCTGCTGCTCGGCGGCTTCACCGTCGGCCTGATGAGTCTCGTCTACTACGACCTGTGGATGAAGCGGCGGCGGCGGAAGGCGTTCCTCGGCCCCGGCGCCGCGTCGACGGCCGAGTTCGAGCAGGAGCACCACTTCACCGGCATGTCGCCCGCCCGCTGGCTGGCGACGTTCATCGCCGTCGGGATCGGCCTGCACAACTTCTCCGAGGGCCTCGCGATCGGGCAGGCGTCGGCGTCGAACGAGCTCTCGCTCGCGCTCGTCCTGATCATCGGCTTCGGCCTGCACAACGCCACCGAGGGTCTCGGCATCTGCGCACCGCTCACCGGCGACCGGGAGCGTCCGAGCTGGGGCTTCCTGGCCGTGCTCGGGCTGATCGGCGGCGGGCCGACGTTCATCGGCACCGTGATCGGTCAGGCGTGGGTGAACGAGAGCGTGATGATCCTGTTCTTCGCGCTCGCCGCCGGCTCGATCCTCTACGTGGTGATGGAGCTGCTGAACGTCGGGCGCGCGCTCGCGTCGAAGCCGGTCGTCACGTGGGGGATCCTGCTCGGGCTCTTCCTCGGGTTCGCGACCGACTTCATCCTGGTCGCCGCGGGCGCCTAGCGCGCAGCACGGCGAGGTCTTTGTAGGACCAGACGGTCTCGGCGTCGAGACCCGCGTCGCGCAGCCAGCGCAGCTGGTCGTCGACGCGGTCCGGCCGGTCGTACACGCCGTCGATCGGCGTGATGACGTCCGCCTCGTCCTCCGGCACGACGACGTCGGCCAGGACGAGCACGCCGCCCGGCTCGAGCGCTGCCGCGACGCGGCGGAAGAGATCCTCCTTGCCGGGGCCGTCGAGGTGATGCACGGCGAGTGCCGAGACGATGACGTCGAAGGGCCCGTCCGGCAGCGGATCCTCCAGTCGAGCGACTCGCAGGTCGGCCTGCGGGACGACCGCCCGTGCTCGCTCGACCATCTCAGGGCTCGAGTCGATCGCCGTCAGGCGCGCATCGGGATGAGCGTCGAGGACGCGCTTCGCCGTCTCGCCCGTGCCGATGCCGAGCTCGAGGATCGTGCGCGCCGATGCGTCCGCCGTTGCTTTCGCAGTCTCGTCCTGCAGGTCGGGATAGGACGGGACCTCCGCGAGCATGTTCTCGAGGTACGTCTCGGGATCCCAGTGCCACTGCGTCACGGAACCACCTGCCGAAGACGCCACACCGGTTGCGGGTCGTCGAAGCCCTTCAGCTCGAGTGTCTGCGGTATCGCCTCGAGACCGCGCTCGGCGAGCCACCCCTCAACGCGTTTGTGTGCGTCCTCGCTGAGGACGATCTCCCCGGCTTCGGCGGCCGTCTGCAAGCGCGCGGCCAGGTTCGTCGTCCCGCCCAGGATCGAGACGTTTCCGTCGGCGACCGTCCGCGAGACGACGGCAGGTCCGACCGCGATACCGATCCCCACGCCGAGCTCGAGCATTGCGGCCTTGCCGGCGAGCGCGAACGCCGCCTCGACGGCGTGCGTCGCGTGGTCGAGCCGTGTGCCCGTTGCATTGAACGTCGCCATCACGGCGTCGCCGGCGAACTTGTCGACGAAGCCGTGATGGCGGGCGACCTCGGCGGTCGCCCAACGATGGAGCGACTCCACGCGTGCGGCGAGCTCGGCGGGAGCCGACGTCACCGCGATCTGCGTGTAGTTGCGGACGTCGGCGAACATCGAGGTGACGACCCGCTCGCCGCCCGCGATCAACTCGGGCTCGCCGGCCACGGCCGGCGGTTCCGGCTTCGGAACGGTGAGACCACGACGCTCGGCGCAGGCACTGGCCTCTTCGACGATGCGGGCGGCGCCCGACGCGTGCGCGGCCGCGGCGACCTCGTGCACGAGCTGCTCGGCCTCGCCCGGGTCGAGCGTCTCCGCGAGCAGCAGCTGTGCACGCCATTGGACGAGGCGGAAGCCTCCCTCTGCGGCCTCGGCCACGACCGACTCGAGCAGCGGCTGTGCGCGGCCGGTGTCCCCGACCGCGACGAAGACCCTCGCCTGCGCTTCGTCGAGAAAGCCCGTGCCGACGTCGAGCGCCCTCGCGCGCGCCGCGTCCACGAGGGCCTGGGCTTCGCCGACGAGCCCGCTCGCGAGCAATGCCTCGACGGCAACTGCGACCACATCGAAGTAGGGCGCGAAGCTCGGTCCGCGCACGGCGATGTCACGTGCGACCGCGACCGCCTCGTCGACCTGTCCCTGCGCGAGGCGAACGCGTAACTGGGCGGCGGCGTCGTAGACGACGTCCTGGAGCTCGGCCCGCTCGGACAGCGGCGGCAGCACCGCAGCTGCCTCGTCGGCACGTCCGAGCTCCAGCAGAACCTCGGCACGCTCGACGTGCGTTCGCCACCACACCTTTTCGCTCGCGCCGGGTGGAGTCGTGGCAGCGGCCGTCTCGATCGCAATCAACGCCTGCTCGACCTCGCCGGCGGCGCGACGGCCCCAGCTCATGGCGATACCCACCATGTCCGTGATGACCGGCGGCCCGGGCTCGTCCGCGAGCGCATCGAGCCGGCTCGTGAGCCCGGGGAGCAGCGTGTGAAGCCTCGTGAACGCCTCGTTGTAGGCCAGGTTCTGCGCGATGAACATGAAGCCGCGACGGACGGCCTCTTCGAAGCACTCGTCGAGCATCTGGAGCGCCTCTCCCGCATGGCCGGTGTCGAAGAGCGCGAATGCGAGCCACGAGGTGGCCCAGATGCGCTCGAAGTCTGCGCCTGCCGCGCGCGCCGCCTCGACTCCCTTGCGTCCCGCGTCGATGGCGGCAGCATGCTCGTGCTCGAACTTGTGGATGCCGGAAAGCCGCAGGTAGGCAAGGGCGAGGTCGGCCGAGGGGCCGTGGCGTTCGAGTTCGAGCAGCGCTTGCTCGAACGTCGCTCTCGCTTCGGCCGGGCGGCTCCGTTCCCATTGACAGCGTCCGAGCAGCAGCCGGTAGCGCGCGGCCTCGACGGCCTCCCCGGCTGTGTCCAAGCCGTCGCATCCCTCCTGCAACAGCGGCTGCGCCGCCGCCGGTCGGCCTGCCATCCACACGAGCCGCCCCATCCGCGCCAGGACACGGCTGCGTACGAGCGACTCGTGCACGTGCGGCAACGCGCGCTCGAGCAGCTCGAGCGCCTCGCTGAAGGCCAGTGACGCCTCGGCTTCGTCGGCGGCGGCCAGGCAGACAGGGACGGCCTCGTCGAAGCGGCCGGCGCCGAGCAGATGACGGGCAGCCGTCATCGCGTCCGCGCCGGCGGCGCCCAGAGTGTCTGCTGCCGCGCTGTGGATCTGCTGTCGCCGTGGGAGCACGATCTCGTCCGCGACGGCCTCCTGCGTGAGGGCGTGGCGCCAGCGATACGCAGCCCGGCCCTCGCCGGCCGGCTCGACGAGTTGCTGCGCGATCGCGATCTCGAGTGTCCTCTGAACCGCCTCTTCGTTGCCACCGCTCACGGCAACGAGCGTTGAATAGTCGAACGTCCTGCCGAGGACGGCGGCGGCTTCGAGCACGCGTCCGGCTTCCGGCTCGAGCCGACCGAACCTCAGCAGGATGGTGTCGCGGACGGTCTCGGGGATCCGCAGGCGCTCGACCGGCTCTCCCCGTTCGAGTGCCTCCTTGAGCATCTCCTCGAGCACGAACGGATTGCCTTCGGCACGCAGGTGCAGGACGTCGCGGTATTGCCGCGCGAGCGCCTCGTCGTCGAGGATTGCGGCCAACATCTCGAGTGTGTCGCGCTCCTCGAGCGGCGACAGTTGCACCAGCTCGACGGCTCCTGACCGGCGCCACGTCTGCACGAGCGGCGCCAGCGGATGACGGCGGTCGAGCTCGTCGCTGCGATACGTCATGGCGAGCAGCGCACGGGTCGTCGTCAATCGGCGCACGAGGTGGTCGAGCAACTCACGCGTCGCCGAGTCCGCCCAGTGGACGTCGTCGACGACGAGCAGCAGGCCCCGTTCGCGCGCTGCGACGTCCAGCAGCGCGACGACCGCCTCGAACAGGCGGAGCTTCGCCTGGGTCGGGTCTCCGAGGGGTGCGGTGTCGTGCGGGGCGAGCTGTGGAAACAGCTGCCCGAGCTCGCGCCCGGCGGCCCCGAGCGAGGCGGCGACAGCAGCGACGTCGTTGCGCGACAGGTAGTTCCCGAGCGCCTCGACGAGCGGCAGGTACGGGAGCGGGAGCTCTGCCTCGCTGCACGTGCCCCACAGAACCTCGCAGCCGAGCCGTTCCGCGCGCTCCGCGAGCTCGCGCACGAGTCGCGTCTTTCCCATTCCCGCCTCGCCGCCGACGGCGACGGCGCGACTCTCGCCTCGATACGCCGCGAGCAAGGCGTCTTCGAGCACGAACAGCTGGTCGCCGCGTCCGATGAGCCTCGGGCAGAGCGCGCTCGCGACCACGTGCGTCACGACGCAACTCTACGCTGGTCGTCATGAGCCGTTACGCGTCCGTCTACCCGCTCGTCACCGCACGCGCGCTCGCACGCAAGTTCACGTACGAGGTTCCGGACGAGGTCGAGCCCGGCGCGGTCGTCGAGGTTCGGTTCGGCAACGCGAAGCGGCGCGGCGTCGTGACGGAGGTCGGCGTCTCGCCTCCCGACGGCGTCAAGGCGGCGCCCGTCGAGCGCGTCGTCGAGGAGCTGCCGCGCGCGCTCGTCGAGCTCGCGCTGTGGGTCGCGGACTACTACGGCTCGACGCCGGGCCGGGCGCTCGCGCTCGTCGCGCCGGTGCAGCGCAAGCCGCGCGGCGAGCGTGCGCAGCCGGCGGAGCGCGACGCGCTTCCCGGCGAAGCCGCGCCGGCGTCGCTGAGCGAGGCGCAGCAGGCGTCGCTCGCGCGCATCATCGAGAAGCTCGACACGGGGGAGAGCGCGAACTTCCTCCTCTACGGCGCGACCGGCAGCGGCAAGACGGAGGTCTATCTGCAGGCGTGCGCGGAGGCCCTCGCGCGCGGACGCGGCGCGATCGTGCTCGTCCCGGAGATCGCGTTGACGCCGCAGGCGCTCGGCCGTTTCCGTGCACGCTTCGGCGAGCGCGTCGCGGTGCTGCACTCGGCGCTGACGGAAGCAGAGCGGCGCGACGAGCGCCTGCGGATCGCCCGCGGCGACGCTCCGATCGTGCTCGGCGCGCGCTCGGCCGTGTTCGCGCCCGTCGCGCGGCTCGGCGTCGTCTGTGTCGACGAAGAGCACGACTCGTCGTACAAGCAGGAGTCCGACCCACGCTACGACGCGCGCACGGTCGCTGCGAAGCGCGCGGCGCTCGAGGGCGCGGTCGCCGTGTTCGGCAGCGCGACGCCGCGGCCCGAGACGTGGGGGAGCCTCGAGCGCCTCGAGCTCGGCGGGCGGATTGCGGGGCCGCTGCCGCCGGTTCGCGTGGTCGACCTGCGGCGCGAGGCCGGCTATCCGCTGTCGGCGCCGCTGCTTGCGGAGCTCGGCGCGATCGCGGACGGCGGCGGCAAGGCGATCCTCCTGTTGAACCGCCGCGGCGTCGCGCCGGCGCTCCACTGTCGCGCGTGTGGGACGACGCTGCGTTGCGAGAACTGCGACGTCGCGCTCGTGCTCCACGCCGACGGACATCTGCGCTGCCACCACTGTGGCTACACCGAGCCGGAGCCCGATACGTGTCCCGTCTGCGGCTCGACGGAGCTCGCGCGGCTCGGCGCCGGCACGCAGCGGCTCGAGCGCGAGCTCGAGGCGAAGCTGCCGGAGCTCGAGCGCATTCGGCTCGACGCCGACACGGTGGAGCGCCCAGGTGCGCTCGCCGCCGCCCTGCGACGGTTCTCGGAGGGCGACCGCGTCGTGCTCGTCGGCACGCAGATGGTGTCGAAGGGCCACCACTTCCCGGGCGTTGCGCTCGCCGCGGTCGTCGATGCCGACACGGGGCTCGGGCTGCCGGACTTCCGCGCCGAGGAGCGCACCTTCCAGCTGCTGACGCAGCTCGCGGGCCGCAGCGGCCGCGACGCACCCGGCCGGGTGCTCGTGCAGACGTTCCAGCCTGACTCGCGCGCGATCGCGCTCGCTGCGAATCACGACGTGCCGCGTTTTCTCGCGGGCGAGCTCGAGCGGAGGCGGGCGCTCGGTTATCCGCCCTACAGGCACCTGGTGCGAATCGTCGTCGCCGGGCCGGAACCGGACGCGCCGCTGCAGGCGCTGACGGAGCTGAAGGCGGGGCTCGCCGGAGACTTGCTCGGCCCAGCGCCGTTGCTGCGGCTGCGCGGGAAGTTCCGCGCGCAGCTCGTGGCGAAGACGGATCAGCCGCGGCGGCTCGCCGCACGGGCCGGCCGCCTGCTGAGCGCCGCGGCGCCGGCGATGCGTCGCGCAGGGCTCAGCGCCGTCGTCGACGTGGATCCGCAGGGCTTCTAACGAATGGGCACCGAGAAGCTGCGGCCGATGCGTACGCCCTGGTAGCGCACGACGACGCTGCCGACGAGCCGCTTGCCTGCCGCACTGCGAGGCAAGCGCCTAGTTGTCGTGCACGGTGAACCCGCCGCGGTTCGCGACGTGCATGGCGATCGCGGCTATGGTCGAGACATGGCTCTGTCGGCGCTGACGCTACAGCTGCTCGAATGGATCGGTGAGCGCGACCGCTCGTACGCGGAGACGATGGAGGTGTGGCGATCGCACTGTCCGCGGCTGACGATCTGGGAGGACGCCCTCAGCGACGGTTTGGTGGAAGTTCGCGGCGGGCGGGTTGTGCTCACGGAGAAAGGCTGGGGTCAGACCCTTCGGGGTCAGACCCCGTCAAGGCCGGAGGCTAAGCAGGGCTTAGCCTCCGGCGAACTGATGCGGCGCGCGCACGCGGAGCCTCCGCGCGCCGCACGGAAGAGAACAGTCTCCGAGCAGCACTAGAGCGCGCGGGCTTTGCCCGCGCGCGTTCCGCGCGAAGCGCCGCACCTGGCCCCCGAACGGAAAGCGGAGCTTTCCGTTCGGCTAATTGAGCGAGGGGTCGAGCGGCATCCGCGAGACGAGCTCGTACTCGCCGCCCTTGCGGCTGAGGATCGCGCTCCAGAGACCGTCGGGATCCTCGGTGAAGATGTCGTCGAGGACGGCCTGCTCGATGATCCAGTCGTCGCGCTCGAGCTCGTCCTCGAGTTGCTCCGGGCCCCAGCCGGCGACGCCCGCGAAGACGCGCGTGCGCTCGAGCTCGGGCGCGCCGTCCTCGAGCGCGTCGTTCAGGGCGACGAAGCCGATGTCCTCGATGACGACGACGCCCGCCTCGTCGGGGTCGTGAAACTCGGCGAGCACCGCGACTCCCTCGGGGTTCACCGGGCCGCCGACGAAGACCGACTCGCCGAGATCGGTGACCGGCGCGAGCTGCGGCACCGCCTCACCGACGGTCGCGTTCGAACGCCGGTTGAGGATCAGCCCCACCGCGCCCTCCTCGCTGTGCGCGGTGATGAAGACGACTGCGCGGTGGAAGTTCGGATCGTTGATCGCGGGAGACGCGATCAAGAACTGCCCGGCCAGCGACTCCATTCCCTAAGTTTGCCCGGCGGCGGGAAAACGAGACAGGATCCAGTCCGCGTCGAGCGGCTCGCGCGTGTAAGGCCGGCCGTTGACGAGGACGAAGTCGCCGGTGCGCGGGTTCATCGGGAGCCGCGACTCCGCCGGGTAGTGCCGGTTGTGGCGCTCGATCAGCTCGTTCACCTCCGAGAAGTCCCAGCTCTCGGCGACTCGTCGCCACTCCTCCGGCGACTCGGACAGCTCGTACGCCTCGGCGAGCTGCTGCTCGTGCCGCTCCATCTCTGCCTCGATCGCGCGCAGGCGGCGCATCCACGCGAGCGGCCCGCCGAGGGCCGCGATCTGGGCATCCGCGTCGGGACGGAAGTTCCGGATGCGGCGCCGGAGCGGCCGCCCGGCCATCGGGTTCCCGCGCACGTCCTCCGCCAGCGCTTCCCGCTCGCGCCGGTCGCGCGGTGTCTCGGGGCGGGTCACGCCCTGCTTCATGATCGCCTCGCGCTCACGCCGTTCCACGACGCTATGGTGCCCGCTGCATGTCGGACGAAGTCGAAGGACAGGTCAAGACCGACGAGCTCGATCCCGAGCGCGAAGCGCGACGCCAGCTCGCGCTCGCGCAGATCCGCCAGTACCCGGACCCCGTCCTGCGGATGGAGGCGCGGCCGGTGGAGGAGTTCGACGAGGACCTGCAGCGCCTCGTCGCGCGGATGAAGGACCTGATGCAGGACGCGAACGGCGTCGGCCTCGCCGCGACGCAGGTCGGCGTGCTGCGCCGCGTGTTCGTGTTCTCGCCGGAGGACGACCGTGTGTTCGCGCTCGTCAACCCGACCCTCGGCGAGCAGGCGGAGGAGACCGACACCGACGACGAGGGCTGCCTCTCGATCCAGGGCGTCACCGTTCCCGTTACGCGGTCGACCGCGGTGCGGCTCGAGGGCTTCGACGAGCAGGGCAAGGAGGTCGCGTACGACCTCGAGGGGATGGCGGCACGGATCGCGCAACACGAGTTCGACCACCTCGACGGCAAGCTGATGCTCGACCGCACGACGCCCGACGCACGCCGCGAGGCGATGGCGGCGCTGCGGCCCCGCCTCGTCCTGCGCTAATGCAACTCGCCGTCGCGGCGACGGCGCCGTTCGGCGCCGACGTCCTCGAGCGCCTCGCCGAGCACCACGACGTGACCGCGCTGCTCACGCGGCCGGACGCGCCGCGCGGCCGTGGTCGGCAGACAGCGCCGCCGCCGGCGAAGGAGACCGCCGACCGGCTCGGGATTCGCGTCCTGCAGCCCGCGCGGCCCGAGCCGGGGATGGAGCTCGGCGCGGACGCCGTCGTCGTCGCGGCGTACGGGCTGCTGATCCCCGAGTCGGTGCTGGCGGAGCGGCTCTGGCTCAACGTCCACCCGTCGCTCTTGCCGCGCTGGCGCGGCGCCGCGCCGGTCGAGCGCGCGATCATGGCCGGCGACGCGGAGACGGGCGTCACGATCCACGAGACCGTGAAGGAGCTCGACGCCGGGCCGGTTGCGGCGCAGCGCGCGTTTCCGATCGGCGAGCTCGACGACGCGGGCGTCGTCTTCGGCAAGGCCGCCGCGCTGGCAGTCGAGCTGCTCGACGACGTGCTGCCGCATCCGTCGTTCACGCCGCAGGACGAGGACGGGGTGACCTACGCCGAAAAGATCACCGCGGCTGACCGCGACCTCGACTGGGACGACCCTCCGGACGAGCTGCTGAACAGGGTTCGCGCCCTCTCGCCCCACATCGGCGCGCGCGCGGAGCTGCACGGCCGGAGTGTGACCGTCTGGAAGGCGCGGGTGGCGGGCGGCCGGCTCGAGCCGCTCGAAGTGCAGCCGGACGGGAAGCGGCGGATGACGTACGACGAGTTCCTCCGCGGCCTGCGTTGACGGCGCGCGAGGCGGCTTACCAGGTCGTCCTGCGCGTCTTCGAGGACGACGCGTACGCGGATCGCGTCCTGCGCACGGCGGCGGCAGGACTGGCTGGGCGCGACCGCGCGCTCGCGCAGCGGCTCGCCTACGGGACGGTACAGCGCGTGCGCACGCTCGACCACGCGATCGAGAAGCTCGGCAAGCGCCCGGTGCGAAAGCTCGACCCGCCGGTTCGCGCGGCGCTGCGGCTCGGCGCGTACCAGCTCGGCTTCACCGATGTCGCGACGCACGCGGCGGTGAACGAGTCGGTGGAGCTCGTCCGGCGCGCGCGGCTCGAGCGCGCGGTCGCGTTCACGAACGCCGTCATGCGCCGGCTGTCGGAAGGGATCGCGCCGCTGCTCGAATCGCTCCCCGAGGACACGCCGCGCGCTGCGGCGCTGAAGCACTCGTATCCGGACTGGGTCTGCGAGCTGTGGTGGGGCGAGCTCGGCCCCGAGGACGCGCTCGCGCTCATGCGCGCGCAGAACGAGCCGCCGGAGCGCGTCGTGCGCATCAACTCCCGCAAGGCCACGACCCTTCCGGGCACGCCCGATCCGGACCTGCGGTCTGCCTGGCACGTCGAGGGGTCCGCCGAGGACATGGTCGAAGCGGGCCTGGCGTGGCCGCAGAGCCGGGGCTCGCAGCTGGCCGGGCTCGCCGTCGGCGCGCGCCCAGGCGAGCGGACGCTCGACCTGTGCGCCGCTCCCGGCGGCAAGGCGACGCAGCTGGAGGGCGAGGTCGTCGCGGTCGAGCTCCATTCCGGCCGCGCCCGCGAGCTGGAGGAGAACTGCCGTCGGCTCGGCGCCGACAACGTCACGGTCGTCAACGCCGACGCCACGAAGCTGCCGGAGGACGTGACCGGCTTCGACCACGTGCTCGTCGACGCGCCGTGCTCCGGGCTCGGCGTCCTCGCCGGCCGCCCCGACCTGCGCTGGCGGGCGGAGCCGCTGCCGGAGCTCCAGCTCGAGTTGCTGCGCGTCGCCGCTGAGCGCCTCAAGCCGGGCGGCACGATCGTCTACTCCGTCTGCACGATCAACGCCGCCGAGAACGAAGCCGTGGTGGATGCCTCCGGCCTCGAGCCGCAGCCGCTCGGCGACGAGTGGCCGCAGTTCCGCCATCCGCGCCGGCCCGAGTTCTTGCTGACGCTGCCGCACGTCCACCACACCTCGGGCTTCTTCATCGCGCGGCTGACGCCGTAGAGTCGCACCGTGGCCTGGAGCGACTGGATCCGCGGCGTCGAGGTCGAGCCCTCGCTCTACGGCGCCGACTTTGCGCGCCTCGGCGAGCAGGTGGACATCCTGCTCCGCGCGGGTGTCCGCATCTTCCACTTCGACGTCGGCGACGGCCACTTCGTCGAGCCGATCACGATGGGGCCGATCGTCCTGCAGTCGATCTCGAAGCAGATCCACGATGCGGGCGCGTTCGTCGACTGCCACCTGATGACGGAGCACCCGGAGAAGCACTTCGGCGCGATCGCCGCCGCGGGCGGCGACAGCGTCACCTTCCACTACGAGGCCTGCGACGACCTGCCGGCCGTCGTGCGCGCCGCGCGCTCGCACGGCCTGCAGGCCGGGCTGGCGTTCAAGCCGGAGACGAGTGTTGCCGACGCGTCGCGGGCAGCGGTTGCGTCGAGCGTCGACATCGTCCTCTGCATGAGCATCGAGCCGGGTTACTCCGGCCAGAAGTTCATGCCGGAGGCATACGAGCGCATCCGCA
This sequence comes from Gaiellaceae bacterium, assembly GCA_036526315.1. Classification (GTDB taxonomy): domain Bacteria; phylum Actinomycetota; class Thermoleophilia; order Gaiellales; family Gaiellaceae; genus 3-1-20CM-4-69-9. Next base: position 20,913 of record DATCYR010000111.1, read on the forward strand.
CCACTCGCTCGCTGCTCCCGGCGGACGTGCCCGTGCAGGTCGACGGCGGTATCGGCCCCGACAACATCGGCGCGGTGCGCGAAGCGGGAGCGTCGCTCTTCGTCGCGGCCTCGTCGATCTTCGGCCGCGAGGACCTGCCGCGTGCGTACCGGCGGTTGCTACAAGAGCTCGCATGAGCCTCCAACGCGCGCTCGAGCTCGCGGAGCGAGGGCGCGGCACGACACATCCGAATCCGATCGTCGGTGCCGTCGTCGTGCGCGACGGCGAGGTCGTCGGCGAAGGCTGGCACGAGCGCAGGGGCGGCCCGCACGCGGAGGTCGTCGCGCTGGCTGCGGCCGGCGAGCGTGCGCGCGGCGCGACGCTCATCGTGACGATGGAGCCGTGCGCGCACCACGGCACGACGCCGCCGTGCACCGACGCGGTGCTGCGCGCAGGCGTCGCGCAGGTCGTCGCGGGCTCGCTCGATCCGAACCCGGAAGCGCGCGGCGGTCTCGATGCTTTGCGCGGCGAGGGAGTGGAGGTCGAGCTCGTCGACTCCTTCGCCGCGCGCGCGCAGAACGAAGCGTGGCGCACGTGGGTCGCCAAGCGGCGCCCCTTCGTCGTGCTGAAGCTCGCGCTAACGCTCGACGGCCATGTCTTCGTGCCTGGCACCGAGAGGTGGATCTCAGGACCTGACGCCCGCAGGCGTGTCCACGAGCTCCGGGCCGAGATGGACGCCGTTGCAGTGGGGGCGGGCACTGCGCGGGTGGACGAACCGCAGCTGACGGCGCGCGACGTCGGCGCGGCGCGCCAGCCACGCCGGCTCGTTTTCGGGCACGGCGCATTCGGCGACCTCGAAGTACGCTCCGGTCCGCTCGAAGAGGAGCTGCGCGCGCTCGCCGACGACGGCGTCCAGTCGCTGTTGCTCGAGGGCGGGCCGACGATCGCGCGGTCGTTCCTCAAGGCCGGCCTCGTCGACAAGCTCATGCTCTTCGTCGCGCCGCGCATCGCGGGAGCCGGCCTGCGCTTCGGGCCGCCGTATCTTCGCCTCACCCGCATGACCGCGGAGTCGCTCGGCGAGGACGTGCTACTGACGGCGTACGTTCATGAGCCGAGCTGAATCGTCCGCGTCGCGTAGCGCGCGACCCTCGGGACGTCGTCGCGCGCGAGCGCGAGGATCAGCAGGGGCATCTCCGCCACCTCCGACGCGACGAACTCGAGCAGCACGAGCGACTCCTCGTCGGCCGCCTGCAGATCATCGAGCACGAGCAGCACGGGTTGCTCGCCGGCCGCCTCTCGCAGGAGCTGCGTCACGGTCGTGAAGTACTCGAAGCGCTCGGCGCCGTCGCTGTCCGGCAGCTCGCGGATCGCCTGACGCCACGGCCAGTACGGCGGGGCGTCGCCGCCGTCCCACCCGCGTCCCCAGCGGACGGCGGCGCCGCGCGCCTTCGCGCGGCTCGCGAGCTCGTCGGCGAGCTTCGTCTTGCCGGCGCCCTCCGGGCCGAGGAGCAGGAAGAGGCGACCCCGGCCGGCGAAGGCGTCGTCCACGCCCGCCTCGAGCACGCCCAGCTCCGCATCGCGGCCGATGATCGGCGTCGCCGCCCGCCTTCCGGGCGTGATCGTCTGCGCCCGGCGCGCGTCCAGCTGCGGTTCCTGCGCGAGGATGGCCTTCTGCAGGTCCTGCAGCGCGCGGGTCGGCTCCAGGCCGAGCTCGCCGAGGAGCGCTGCGCGTGCGTCCTGGTACACGGCGAGGGCGTCGGCCTGCCGCCCCGCGCGGTAGAGCGCCAGCATCAGCTGTCCCCGCAGCCGCTCGCGCAGCGGATGGCGCGCGACGAGCCCCTCGAGCTCGGGAACGAGCTCCTCGGCCCGGCCGCACGCGAGGTCGGCGTCGATGCGGTCCTCCACGGCCGCGACGTAGAGCTCGGCGAGCCGGACGATCTCCTCCTCGGCGAATCGCTCGTACGCGAACTCGGAAAGCGGCGCGCCGCGCCACATCGTGAGCGCCTCGCGCAGCTCGTCCGCGGCGTGCGCGTGATCGCCCGTCGCCGCTGCCGCCCGCGCCTTCGCCACGGCGTGCTCGAAGCGGTCGCGGTCGAGCTCGTCGGGGTCGAGCTGGAGCGCGTACGAGGTGCCGACCGTCCGCAGCCGCCCGGCGCCGTCCGGCAGCTCCTTGCGGAGGGCGGAAATGCAGTTTTGCAGCACCTTTGCGGCCGTCGGGGGCGGGCTCTCACCCCAGAGGCGGTCGATGATCACGTCCCGCGTCAGCGCCTCGTTGCCGTGCAGGAGGAGCAGGGCGAGCACGGCGCGCTGCCTGCCGCCCCCGAGCGACAACGGGCGATCGCCGTCGTAGGCCTCGAGCGGCCCCAGGATGCGGTAGTCCATCGCCGTTCCAGCCTGAACCACCGGCGATTACTGCGCAATGGGTGGCAGTGGGCGCCCCGTGGCTGCGGCGTTACCGCCCTCGCCGATCCTCCGCTTGTCATTGAGGTTCCGGAGGAGGGAAACCATGTTCCGCAAGCACTTCAGGATCAGGCGTCGGCTCTTCGTAGGCGTTGCGTTCGCGGCTCTCGCAGTCCCGACCGTGGCCCAGGCACAGACCGGTGTCTTCGTTGACGGCGGCCCCGTCCCCGTCAGCACCCCGCAGGTCAGCACCTACCACGCGCTGTACCAGCGGTACCACGCGGTCGGCGGCCCGGTCGGCTCGCAGATCCGCTCCGAGAACAGCCAGACGAGCGCCACGATCACGCCGCTGCAGGCTGACGGGCTCCGCTGGCAGGCGATGGCGCGGTTCTACCAGTCGCAGCAGCCGACCCAGGCGATCTCCGAGCGCAGCAACGGCGTCCAGGGCCCGAATCCGTCGCTCGTCCCGCAGCTCGCCCTCTCCACGTCGAACGGCTTCGACTGGAAGGACGCGGGAATCGGCGCATCGACCGTCTTCGCTGCGGCGCTGCTGCTCGGCATCGCCCTCGTGCTCACGCGCCGCCACCAGCACACCGGCTTGACCAGCGCGTAAGCCAAATCACGGGGTCTGACCCGGCGGCCAGGGTCAGACCCCGTACCTTTTCAGTGTGTTCACCGGGATCGTCCAGGAACGTGGGCGAGTTTTGTCGTTCGAGGGCGGACGGCTCGTCGTCGAGAGCGCCGTGCGCGCAGCCGTCGGCGACTCGGTCGCGGTGAACGGCGTCTGCCTCACAGTCGTCGACGCCCCCGACGGACGGCTCGCCTTCGACGTCGTGCAGGAGACGCTCGACCGCACGAAGTCGTTCGGCGACGACGTCAACCTCGAGGCGGCGCTGCGCGCCGGCGACCCGCTCGGCGGCCACTACGTGCAGGGACACGTCGACGGCGTCGGCACCGTGCGCTCGACGGCGGAGCCGTTCTGGATCGACACGCCGCCGGAGCTCCTCCGCTACGTCGTCGAGAAAGGGTCGATCGCGGTCGACGGGGTCTCGCTGACCGTCGCCGCAGTCGACGAGCGCGGCTTCGCGGTCGCGCTCGTGCCACACACGCTCGACGTGACGACGTTCGGCCGCCTGCAGCCTGGCGACGGCGTCAACCTCGAGGTCGACATCCTCGCGAAGTACGTGGAGCGGCTACTACGATCAGAGCGGTGAAAGTCGAGGAAAAGAGCGCCTTCGCGACGATCGAGGAGGCGATCGAGGACATTCGCCAGGGCAAGATCGTCGTCGTCGTCGACGCGGCCGACCGCGAGAACGAGGGCGACCTGACGATCGCGGCGCAGTTCGCGACGCCCGAGGCGGTCAACTTCATGACGAAGGAAGGGCGGGGGCTCATCTGCCTGTGCCTGACCGAGGAGCGCTGCGACGAGCTCGGGCTGCGCCAGATGACCGAGCGAAACGAGACGCCGTACGGCACGGCGTTCACGGTTTCCGTCGAGGCGCGCGAGGGCGTGACGACGGGCATCTCGGCGCCGGACCGCTCGCACACGATCCAGGTCGCGATCGACCCGCAGTCTGCCGCCGACGACCTCGTCCAGCCGGGCCACGTCTTCCCGCTGCGCGCGCGGAACGGCGGCGTGCTGTTGCGCGCCGGCCAGACCGAGGCGGCGGTCGATCTCGCGCGGCTCGCCGGCTTGATACCGGCGGGCGTGGTCTGCGAGATCATGAACGAGGACGGGACGATGGCCCGCGTCCCCGACCTGATCCCGTACTGCGAGCGGCACGGGCTCAAGCTCGTGACCGTCGCCGACCTGATCGAGTACCGCCGGCGCCACGAGCAGCTCGTCGAGCGCATGACGACGGTGCAGCTGCCGACGTCGCACGGCGAGTTCACGGCCGTCGCGTTCCGCGAGAAGCTCACCGGCAAGCACCATGTCGCGCTCGTGAAGGGCGACGTCGACGGTGCGGAGAACGTCCTCGTCCGCGTGCACTCGGAGTGCCTGACAGGGGACGTGTTCCATTCGCTCAGGTGCGACTGCGGCGAGCAGCTCGAGCAGGCGTTGACGCAGATCGCAGCGGAGGATGCGGGCGTGCTCCTCTACATGGCCCAGGAGGGCCGCGGCATCGGGCTGCTGAACAAGCTGCGCGCGTACGAGCTGCAGGAGAACGGGCTCGACACCGTCGAGGCGAACCTCGAGCTCGGCTTCCAGCCGGACATGCGCGACTACGGGATCGGCAACCAGATCCTCGCCGACCTCGGCCTGACGACGATCCGCATCCTCACGAACAACCCGAAGAAGATCACGGGCATCGAAGGCTTCGGCCTCACCGTCGTCGAGCAGGTGCCGATCGAGACGGCGCCGAACCCCCAGAACGCGCGCTATCTCGCGACGAAACGTGACAAGCTCGGCCACAAGCTTCACCATCAGGACCTGAAGTACGAGCCGTTGGAGGGTGGCGAGTGAGCGAGACCTGGCCGGACGCGCAGATCGACGAGCTGGACGAGCCGCGGGAGCTTCGGGAGGAAACGCCGGCGGAGGAAGCCGAGGAGCAGCAGCCGGAGCCCGAGCCGCAGCAGCAGCACGCCTATGGCGAGCTCGACATCCCCGACGACATCAACGTCCTGGAGGGAATCCCGGACGGGTCGCGCCGCAGTGTCGCGATCGTCGCGTCCCGCTTCAACGGTGAGATCACGAACCAGTTGCTCGAGGCGGCGCTCGACGAGCTGGAGACGACGGGCGTGCGCCGCGACGCGATCACGGTCATGCCGGTGCCGGGCGCGTTCGAGCTGCCGCTCGCGGCGATGGCGCTGGCAAAGACGCGGCGCTACGCGTGCGTCGTCGCGCTTGGCTGTGTCGTGCGCGGCGAGACGCCGCACTTCGACTTTATCGCCTCCGAGGCCGCGAGCGGCCTGCAGTTGGCGGCGCTCGAGACCGGCGTGCCGGTCGCGTTCGGCGTCCTCACGGTCGACGTGAAGGAGCAGGCGGTCGCGCGGATCTCGAAGGGCGCGGAGGCGGTGCGCACGGCCCTCGAGATGGCCGACGCCTTCGCGCAGCTGCGCGCCTCGGCCCGGTAGGGGTCTGACCCCTGCGGGGCCAGACCCCTCCCCGCTTAGCTACGATGCGCGGCCATGTCCAAGGTCTGCGCCGTCTGCGGAAAGAAGCCCGGCTTCGGCCACAACCGAAGCCACTCGATGGTCGCCACGAAGCGCCGCTTCAACCCGAACCTCCAGCGGGTTCGCGTCCTCCTGCACGGCAAGCCGACCAGGGCCTACGTCTGCACCCGCTGCCTCAAGGGCGGCAAGGTGCAGAAGGCCATCTGAGCCGGCCGACGCTCTACGAGTTCGCAGGCGGTGACGCGGCCTTCCTCGCGCTCGCGCGGGCGCACCACGCACGCTGCCTCGCCGACCCCGAGCTGAGCCACCCGTTCTCGCACGCGAACCAGCATCCGCAGCACGTCGAGCGGCTCGCCGCATACTGGGCCGAGGTGCTCGGCGGGCCGCGGGCGTTCTCCGAGACATGTGGCGACGAGACGCACGTCCTCGCCCTGCACTGCGCCGGCGACATGGGCGACCTCCCCGAGCGCTTCTACGCCTGCTTCGTCCAAGCGCTCGACGACGCGGAGCTGCCGGCCGATCCCGAGTTCCGGGCCGCGATGGCGGCATACATGCGCTGGGCGGTCGACAAGCTCGTGGCGTACTCCGCTGTCGGGACGGTCGTCCCGGCGGGGCTGCCACTGCCGCGCTGGGACTGGGACGGCAGCGAAAACTCGGCGTGAGCAGCAACTTCCGCCGCCGCAGCGTGGTCTAATCCGGGCGTGGAGGCGGCTCCCGCTCCTACGCTGGCCTCGCCGCTCGGCCGCATCACGATCTCGCACGACGCCGTCGCGCACATCGTCGGCCGCGTCGCAGCGGAGGCCTACGGCGTCGTCGGCATGGCGTCGCGCAAGCGACTGCTGACGCGCGACCGGCTGCGGCAAGGCGTCACCGTCCGCGGCAGCGGCGAGCAAGGCGTCACGATCGAGCTCAGCGTCGTCGTCGAATACGGCCTCAACCTCGCCGAGGTCGCCTCGACGCTGCGCAACCGTGTGAAGTACGAGGTCGAGCGGCTCACCGGCCTGGACGTGAAGAACGTCGAGGTGCGGATCCAGGACGTCCGCCGCTCGAGCGCATGAGCGACCTGACCCTCGCGCGCGAGCTTGCGCACGCGGCGCTCGCGTCGCTCGAGCGCAACCGGCAGCGAATCGACGACCTCAACGTGTACCCCGTTCCCGACGGCGACACCGGGACGAACATGACGCTGACCGCACGCGCCGTCGTCGAGGAGCTCGACGCGACGGACACCGACGAGCGCGTCGCGCTCCTCAAGCAGATCACGCGCGCGGCGCTGATGGGCGCGCGCGGGAACTCCGGCGTGATCCTGTCGCAGATCGTCCGCGGCGCCGCCGAGGCGCTCGCGCGCGACGCGACGCTCGCGGAGACGTTCCGCTCAGCGAGCGACGCCGCCTACCGGGCCGTGCGCAAGCCGGTCGAGGGGACGATGCTGTCCGTCATCCGCGAGCTGGCCGAGGAGGCGGAGGCCGGAGGCGACTTCGCGCGGGTCGTGCGGCGCGGCGAGGAAGCGGTTGCGCGCACGCCGACGCAGCTCGCGGTGCTCCGCGAGGCCGGCGTGGTCGACGCGGGCGGCGCCGGGCTGCTCGAGCTCGTCCGCGGCATCGCCTCCGCGCTCTCGGGCGAGCCGCTGCCGGACGCCGCACCCGAGCTCCCGCAGGAGCTCGGGATCGACGCGATCCACCAGGAGCTCTCGCGCTACCGCTACTGCACGGCGTTCCTGGTCGAGGGGGACAACCTCGACGCGGACGCGATCGAGGCGGAGCTCGAGCAGTTCGGCGACTCGCTGCTCGTGGTCGGCGATCGCGAGGCGCTGAAGGTGCACGTCCACACCGACGACCCCGGGCGGGCGCTCTCGGTCGGCACGGCGCGCGGCGTGATCGACCGCGTCGAGATCGCGAACATGCACGAGCAGACGGTGCAGCGCGAGGAGCGGCTGCTCGAGGTGGTGCCAGACACCCCGCCGGCTCGCAGCGCCGTCGTCGCAGTCGTCGCCGGTGACGGGAACCGGGTGCTGTTCGAAAGCCTCGGCGCGGCCGAGATCGTCGCCGGCGGCCAGTCGATGAACCCGTCGACCGCGCAGCTCGTGGACGCCGTCTCGGCCGCCGACGCCGACGAGGTGATCCTGCTGCCGAACAACTCCAACGTGATCCTGGCGGCGGAGCAGGCAGCCGGGCTGGCCGAGAAGCCCGTTACCGTGGTGCGCACCGACTCGATCCAGGCCGGGCTTGCGGCGATGGTGTCCTTTCTGCCCGAGCGCTCCGCGGCCGAGAACGCGGCCGAGATGGCGGAGGCGCTCGAAGGCGTCATCACAGGCGAGGTGACGCTGGCGTCCCGCGACGCCGACCTGAACGGCTTCTCGGTGCGCGAGGGCCGCTGGCTGGGGCTCGCGAACGGCGAGGCGGTGGCGGTGGGAGAGGCCTTCGACGACGTTGCCGAGCAGGTGGCCGAGAAGCTCCTGGCGGAGCCGCGGCTGCTGCTGACCCTCCTGACCGGCGACGACGCACCCGCGCTGGACGGCCTCGTCGAGCGGATTCGGGAGCGTCATCCCGACCTGGAGCTCGAGGTGCAGGCGGGCGGGCAGCCCCACTACCCGCTCCTCCTCTCCGCCGAATAGGCTCACCGCGTGGCACCGCCCATCCGCCTCGTGCTCGTCGAGGACAACGACGTCTTCCGCGAGGCGCTCGAGCTCCTGCTCGGCCTCCGCACCGACATCGACGTCGTCGCGTCCGTCTCCGAGGGCTCGGCCGCAGCCGAGGTCGTCCGCGAGCACCAGCCCGACGTCGTGCTCATGGACTACCGCCTGCCCGGCATCGACGGTGTCCAGGCGACGCGCGCCGTCCGCGAAGCTGCGCCGGACGTCGCCGTCGTCTGCCTGACCGCGTCCGCGAACCTGCGCGAGGTCGACGCGCTGTACGAGGCGGGCGTCGTCGCGTGCCTCTCCAAGGACCAGGAGCTGGACGAGATCGTCGCGGCAATTCGGGACGCGTCGTAGATGGAGCTGACCGTCGAGAACACGGCGATCGTGCTCGACTCGACCGCCGACTTCCCTGAGGCGCCGGAACGATTTCCGAACTGGCGCGTCGTGCCGCTCTACGTCCTCTTCGGCGACCAGAGCTACCGCGACTACGTCGACCTCTCGCCCGAGGAGTTCTACGCGCGGCTCCGCACCTCGGATGAGCTGCCGACCACGTCGCAGCCGACGCCCGGCGACTTCCTGCGGACGTACGAGGAGCTCGCCGCCTACGACCGCATCTACTCACTGCACATCTCGGCCGCGCTGTCCGGCACGTATCAGAGCGCGACGACCGCGGCGGCCGAGGTCGGCGGCGACAAGGTGCGCACGATCGACTCCGAGAGCGCCTCGGCCGCAATCGCCATGCTCGGACTGGCCATCCAGACACGTCTCGTGTCTGGCACCACCGATCACGACGTGGAATCGTTGATCGCCCGCTACCGCGCCGGCGCGCACCTGATCTTCACCGTCGACACGCTCGAGTTCCTGCGCCGCGGCGGGCGCATCGGCCGCGCGAGCGCGTGGGCCGGACAGCTCCTGCACGTGAAGCCGATCCTCACGATCGAGCGCGAGGTCGTCCCGCTCAAACGCGTGCGCGGGAACCAGAAGGCGATGCGCGAGTTCGTCTCCGCGTTCACGTCGACGACGCGCGACACGCCGACGCTCAAGGTCGGGATCGCGCACGCCGACGCGCCCGACCGCGCGCGTCAGCTCGAGAAGATGGTGCACGCCGAGCGCCCGGAGGCGGACGTCGAGGTCGTGACGACGCTCGGCGCCGTCGTCGGCACGCATGCAGGTCCCGGCACCGTCGGCTTCTTCTGGTTCGATGACGCGGAGTGACCGCCGGGTTCGCGGGCGAGGAGACGACGGCGTGGCCGCGGCCGCGCCTCTTCCCGCGCGCTGACGCCCTCGCGCGCTCGGTCGAGACGCTGCCCGGCGTCGGCCCGGCGCTGAAGCAGAAGCTCGAGCGTCTCGGCCTCGCCACGATCGGCGACCTGCTCGAGCACCGCCCTTTCCGCTACGAGCTGCCCGTGGAGGAGCTGCGCATCGCGGAGCTCGGCGGGGAGGAGGAGGTCGCGATCCGCGGCGAGGTGCTCTCCGTCTCGAAGCGCCGCCGGGGACGGCTGCAGATGCTGACGGCGCGGGTCTCGGACGGGAGCGCGACCATCTCCGCCACGTGGTTCAACCAGCCGTGGCTCGAGCGGCAGCTGCAGCCGGGGACGGCGGTGCGGCTGCGCGGCCGGCAAGGCCGCTACGGGTTCGACGTCCGCAGCTTCGACATCGGCAACGGCCAGGCGACGGCCGACTACGCGCCGGTCTATCCCGCAAGCGAGGAGCTGACGCCGAAGAAGCTGCGCGAGCTGGTCGCGGCGGCGCTCCCGCGCGCGGTCGAAGACCCGCTGCCGGCGCGTGTCCAGGAGGGCTTCCCGACGCGGACGGACGCGTTCTGGGCCGTGCACCGGCCGCGGTCGCCCGAGGAGGCCGAGGCCGGTCGCCGCCGGCTCGCGTTCGACGAGCTCCTCCTGCTCCAGGTCGGTCTCGCGCTGCAGCGCCGCGAGCTCGAGCAGGAGGTCGCCCCCGAGCTCGAGCCGCCCGGCGAGCTCGTGGCCCGCTACCGCGACGTCCTCCCGTTCGAGCTCACCGAGCACCAGGAGCGTGCGATCGAAGAGATCGACGGCGACCTCGCGCGGACGGTGCCGATGCAGCGGCTCCTGCAGGGCGACGTCGGCTCGGGGAAGACGGTCGTCGCGCTGTACGCGCTGCTCCGCGCGGTCGAGTCGGGCCGCCAGGGCGCGCTGATGGCGCCGACCGAGACGCTTGCCGAGCAGCACTTCCTCACGCTCGACGAGCCGTGCCGGCAGCTCGGCGTCACGTGCGCGCTGCTGACCGGCTCCGTCAAGCACGACGTCAACTCCGACATCGTCGTCGGCACGCATGCACTGATCCAGAAAGGCGTCGAGCTCCCCAACCTCGCGGTCGCGGTCGTCGATGAACAACATCGATTCGGCGTCGAGCAGCGGCGCGCCCTGACCGAGGGCCGCTCGCCGCACGTCCTGCACATGACGGCCACGCCGATCCCGCGCACGCTCGCGCTGACCCTGTACGGCAACCTGTCCGTGTCGGAGATCGCAAAGCCGCCGGCGAACCGCAAGCCGATCGTCACGGCGTGGGTGACGCAGGAGAAGAGCGGCGAGGCGTACGCGCGTCTGCGCAAGCACCTCGACGCCGGACGGCAGGCGTACGTCGTCTGCCCGCTGATCGAAGAGTCCGAGACGAGTCAGGCGCGCGCCGCAGAGGCCGAAGCGGAGCGCCTCCGACGCGCCGAGCTGCGCGGCTATCGCGTCGGCCTCTTGCACGGACGGCTGCGGCCCGCCGAGCGCCGCGAGCTGATGGCGCAGTTCAAGGCGCACGAGCTCGACGTGCTCGTCGCGACGACCGTGATCGAGGTCGGCGTCGACGTCCCGAACGCGACGATCATGATCGTGCAGGAGGCAGACCGCTTCGGGCTCGCGCAGCTCCACCAGCTGCGTGGACGTGTCGGGCGCGGAGCGGAGCAGTCGTACTGCTTATTGATCTCGCGCGCGCGCGAGGACCTCACGGAGACCGCCGTGCGCCGCCTCGAGGCACTCGTGCGCACGACGGACGGCTTCGAGCTCGCGGAGGAGGATCTCGACATTCGCGGCGGCGGGCAGCTCCGCGGCACCCGTCAGTCGGGGTTGACGGATCTCAAGTTCGCGCAGCTCCGCAGAGACCGGCAGCTGCTCGAGCGTGCGCGCGAGCTCGCCGACGAGCTCGTCGACGTCGAGGGGCCGCTGCGCGACGCGGTCGAGCACGTCGATCTGTCCGGCGGCTAGCGTGGCGCTCGCGATGCTCCTCGCCGCCGGCGCCCTCGCCGCCCCGCATGCGTACCACGTCACCGACGCCAGCCAGGCCGACCGGCCCGCGTACGAGCTCACCTTTCCGAAGCCGCTGCGAAAGGGAAAGGTGTACGCCGGTACGGCGCACGACGGGTACACCGACCGCACCATTCGCGTCCACTTCAGGCTGACTCGCGCGGGACGGATCGTGCACTTCCGCGGGCCGGCGGCGGACATGGTTCAGCCGGCGTTCCCGATCCGGGCCGCGTTCTACTACGCCTGGTATCCGGACGAGTGGTGGGCGGGCGCCTTCTTCCCGTACAGCTTCTTCCGGCCGACGCTCGGCTGGTACAGCGACGCCGACGCCGCGGTCGTCCAGGCGCACACGCGGGCGCTCCTCTACGCGCATCTCAACGCCGGCATCTACTCGTGGTGGGGCTTCGACGGCAACCCGCCGACCGACCTTCGCCTCTGGCGGTACCTCGCCGCCGCGCGGACGACGCCGCTGCGGTGGGCCCTCTACTACGAGCGCGAGGGATACGGGGATCCGAGCGTCGCGCAGATCCGTGCCGATCTCGAAGGCATTCGCGACACGTACGCCTCGAAGCCGGCGTACCTGAAGGTCAACGGCCGTTTCGTCGTCTACGTGTACGGCGATCCGCACGACGGCTGCGCGACCGCCGCGCGCTGGCACGAGGCGAACACCGTCGGCGCGTACGTCGTGCTCAAGGCGTTCGCCGGCTTCCGCGACTGCCCCGACCAGCCGGACGCCTGGCACGAGTACAGCGCCGCGCTGCCGGAATACGGGCTGCTGCCGGACTCGTTCATGGTCGCGCCCGGCTTCGACGAGCGTGGCGAGCCGTCGCCGCGACTGCCCCGGGACGTCGCGCGCTGGCGCGCCGACGTCGAGGACATGCTCGCCTCGAACGCCGAGTGGCAGCTCGTGCTCACGTTCAACGAATGGCGCGAAGGCACGTCCGTCGAGAGCGCGCGCGAGTGGGCGTCGCCGTCGGGGTACGGCGCGTACCTGGACGTCCTGCACGAGCTCCTGCCCTGATGCGGATCATCGCCGGCGAGCGGAAGGGCCACACGATCTTCGCGCCGAAGGGGCTCGACATTCGGCCGACGTCGGACCGTGTGCGCGAGAACGTCTTCAACATCGTCGCGCCCTGGGTCGAGGGTGCGCGCGTGCTCGACCTGTACGCCGGCTCGGGCGCAATGGGGCTCGAGGCGCTATCGCGTGGCGCGACGGCGGTCGTCTTCGTCGAGTCCGGCGCGGAGGCCGTGCGCGCGATCGAGCGCAACCTCGACAAGCTGCGGCTGACGGGGGCGAGAGTCGTCCGCGCCGATGCGACGACCGGCCTCGCGCAGGAGACGGCCGCGGGCAGGCAGTACGATCTCGTGCTCGCCGACCCGCCGTACGCGATGACCGACTACGACACGCTCGCGCGCTACCTGCCACGCGTCCTCGCGGAGGACGGCCTGCTCGTGCTCGAGTCGGCCGCGCGCACCGAGCCCGCGCTGGCACAGCTGGCCGTCCGTACGAGCCGCAAGTACGGCTCCACCCGCATCACCGTCTTCGAGCACGCGTGATCACCGCGATCGCACCTGGCTCGTACGATCCGGTCACGAACGGGCACATCGACGTGATCGGCCGCGCGGCGGACATCTTCGACCGCGTCGTCGTCGGCGTCGTCGCGAACCCGACGCACAAGACGCCGATGTTCTCGCTCGACGAGCGGGTCGCCTTCCTGAACGGGGCGCTCGCCGACCGCGAGAACGTCGAGGTCGACGTCTTCTCGGAGCTCGTGGTCGAGTTCGCGCGCAAGTGGAATGCCAAGGCGATCGTGAAGGGCCTGCGCGTGATCTCGGACTTCGAGTGGGAGTTCCAGATGAACCAGCTCAACCGGACGCTCGCCCCGGAGGTCGAGACGGTCTACGTGATGGCCAGCCCGAGCGTCAGCTTCGTGTCGTCGAGCGGCGTCAAGGAGATCGCCACCTTCGGCGGTAAGGTGGACGAGCTCGTGCCGCCCGGCGTAGCCAAGCGGTTTGCAGAGCTTTTCCCGGACGGCCGTCCGGGCACCCCCGAGAATCCGCAAGAATGAATCGAAGAAAGTGCTTCGCACTTTCTTCGAGGGAGGGTTTGTGACTTCGCTTCGCTCGTCAGAGAGAACAAGGCTGCTCGGCATGCCTGCCGAGGGTTGCCCGCTAGACTCGGGAGGCTGAATGGACGTTTTGGTACTCATCGACAAGCTCGACGACCTCGTTCACAACGCCAAGGCCGTGCCGCTCACGGATCAGGTTCGCATCGACCGCGAGGAGATCTACGACATCCTCGACCAGATGCGCGCGACGATCCCCGAGGAGATCAAGCAGGCGCGGTGGATCGTGAAGGAGCGCCAGGAGATGCTCGCCGAAGCGAAGCGGGAGACGGATCGGCTGCTCGGCGAGGCGCGCGAGCAGGCGGTGCGAGAGGCCTCGCAGACGGAGATCGTCAAGATCGCCGAGCGGCAGGCGCAGGACATCATCGACGACGCCCGCCGCCAGGCACGGGAGACGCGCCTGGAGATGGAGGACTGGGCCGACTCGATCCTGTCGACGCTCGAGGTCAACCTGGAGAAGTTCCTGACAGCTGTGAAGCGCGGGCGCGAGCGCCTGCACGAGCGCTCGCAGGAAACGGTGCTCGCCGGCGCAACTGCTGCGCCGTCGAACAACGACGAGCAGCCCTTCGTCACCGGGTAGCTGACGGGCTCAGCGCTGCCGACGGCGGCCGAACCGCCGCCGCTGGCGTGCGCGCCCCGACAAGGCGGTCTCCTCGAGGCTCGCGCCGGCGCCGAGGACGACGCATTGGAGCGGGTTCTCGGCGATCACGACCGGGAGCCCCGTGGCCGAGCCGATCAACTCGTCGATGCCGCGGAGGAGGGCCCCGCCGCCCGCGACGACGATCCCGCGACTCGCGACGTCCGCGGCGAGCTCCGGCGGTGTCGCCTCGAGCGTCCGCCGAACCGTCTCGGCGATCGTCTCGAGCGGCCCCGCGATCGCGCTCCGCACTTCGTCGGAGTCGAGCGTCGTCCGGCGCAGCAGCCCGGTGATCCGGTCGCGGCCGGCGACCTCGGCCTCGAGCTTTTCCGGCAACGGCCACGCCGAGCCGGCGGCGATCTTCGCCGCCTCTGCTGTCTCCGAGCCGATCAGGAGGTTCGTGGTCGCGTCGACGTGCCGAACGAGCGCGTCGTCGAGCTCGTAGCCGCCGACGCGCACCGACTCCCACACGACGATCCCGCCGAGCGCGAGGACGGCGACCTCGGTCGTGCCGCCGCCGATGTCGACGACGAGGCTTCCCTGCGGCTCGGCGACGGGGAGGCCGGCGCCGATCGCCGCGGCCATCGGCTCCTCGATCAGCGACACCGTGCGCGCGCCGGCGGCGAGCGTCGCCTCCTCGACCGCGTTGCGCTCGACGGACGTGATCCCGCTCGGCACGCAGAGGACGACGCGCGAGAACGAGAGCCGGCTGCCGCCGACGCGGCGGATGAAGTAGCGCAGCATCTCGGCGGTGATGTCGAAGTCCGCGATCACGCCGTGGCGGAGCGGCCGGATCGCGCGAATCGACGCCGGTGTGCGCCCGATCATCCGCCGCGCGTCCTCGCCGACGGCGTGAACGCGTCCCGTCTCCTCGTCGATCGCGACGACCGACGGCTCGAAGACGGCGATGCCGCCGCCGCGAACGAAGACCAGCGTGTTCGCCGTGCCCAGATCGATCGCAAGCTCGCGACCCCGATGCAAGCTTCGTTCAGCCAAGTCGGACCGCGATCAGCCTAGCCGCGGCCACGGCCGAGACTGAGTCAGACCGCGACTGCCTCGGGCTCGAGCTCGGCGCTGACTTCCTCGGCCGTCTCGACGAAGGCGTGCGCGGCGGGCGTGCGGTAGCGGTCGCGGTGCCAGGCAAGCGCGATCACGCGGGGCGGAAGCTTCGGCAGCTCGATCATCACCGTCGTCTCGTCCGCGGGGTCCATCGTCAGCCGCGGGACGAGCGCAGAGCCGACGCCCGCGGCGACGAGCGCCTGCACGGTCTGGTTGTGGTCGGAACGGAACACGAACTCGAGCGGCCGTCCGAACAGCGCGTCGAGCCGCTGCACCGTCCGGCAGTGCTTGTGGCTGATCAGGTCGAGCTCGGACATCTCCCGCACCGATGGCGGCCGCTCGCGGTCGGCCAGCTCGGAGTCGGACGCGACGACGAGGACGTACGGGTCGCGCATCAGCTCGACCGATTCGAACGGCCCGTCGACGAGCGGCAGGTCGGCGAAGGTCAGGTCGAGGTCGCCGCGCTCGACGAGCTCCAGCAGTTCCACGTCGTTCGCCGACTCCGTCAGCGTCACCTTCACGTGCGGCCAGGACGCGAGGAAGCGGCGCATCAGCTCGGGGAGCACGCGCTGCCCGACGCTCTGGAAGACGCCGACGCGCAGCGTGCCGGCCTGGCCCTCGTCCAGCGCCGTCAGATCCGCCTGCGCGGCGGCGACGCGCGCAGCGATCGCGTCGGCGTGGGTGAGCAGCAGGCGCCCGGCCTCGGTCAGCGAGACGGGCTTCGGGCCGCCCGGCCGCTCGACGAGCCGGTGGCCGACGATCCGCTCGAGCGCCGCGATCTGCTGGCTCACGGCCGACTGGGTGTAGCCGAGCGCCCGCGCGGCTTTGCCGAACGACCCCTCGCGCGCCACGGCTTCCAGAGCCAGGAAGTGGCGCAGCTCGATGCCCAGCCAGCGATCAGATTCCATAATCGACTCCTATTGTAACCCGATTTGCGCTAATGGTAGCCCGTGCCGATCATGGGTACATGACGATCGCGTTCATCACCTTCATCCTCGCCGTGGGGCCGCTCGCCGTCCTCTTCGGGACGGATTCGCGCCGCCCCTCCGACCGCCGCTCCCTCTAACCGCGCGTGACGGCTGCCTTCGCACGCCGCTCGCCGGCGGCGGTGGCTCTCGCGCTCGGGACGGTCTACCTCGTCTGGGGCTCGACCTACCTCGCGATCCGGGTGACAGACCGGACGCTGCCGCCGCTTTTGATGTCGTCCGTCCGCTTCCTGATCGCGGGGGTGGCGCTCTACGCGTTCGCGGCGCGCGGCCGGGCGCGGCCGACGCGGCGCGAGTGGCTCGCGGCCGCGATCGTCGGCGCGGCGCTCTTGCTCGTCGGCAACGGCGGGGTCGCGTGGGCCGAGACCCGGCTCGACTCGGGATTCGCGGCACTGATCGTCGCGATCATCCCGCTCTACGTCGCACTCTTCGATCGCGCCTTCTTCGGGCGGCGGCTTTCACGCGGCGCGGTGATCGGGCTCGTGATCGGCTTCGCCGGCGTGGCCGTGCTCGTTCGCCCCGGCGGCGGCAACAACGTCGGCGTCGCGCTGGCGCTCGTCGCGACGACGTCCGCCTGGGCGGCCGGCTCGCTGTACGCCCGCGGCGCGCCGCTGCCGAGCAGTCCGTTGCTGTCGGCGGCGATGCAGATGCTCGCCGCCTCGATCTTCCTCGGCATCGCCGGGCTCGCTGCGGGCGAGGCGAACGACGTGCACGCGAGCTCGTTCGCCGTCAAGCCGCTGATCGCCTTCACGTACCTCGTGGTCGTCGGCTCGCTGATTGCCTTCTCGGCCTACGCGTGGCTGCTCAAGAACGTGCGCATCTCCACCGTCGCGACGTACGCGTTCGTCAATCCCGTCGTGGCGGTCGCGCTCGGCACGCTCTTCCTGGGCGAGTCGATCGGCTGGTCGACGGTCGTCGCCGGCGTCGCGATCGTCACCGCCGTCGTCCTGATCGTGACGGCGAAGCAGCGCTACCCTGAATCCGATGAAGAGCTTCAACCTGCGACAGCTGAAGCTCCGCTCGGGGGAGGAGTACCGCGACGAGATCGAGCTCGAGCTGGAGCCGCTCGAGTTTGGCGGCGAGCGCTACCTGCCGGTGCCCGGCAAGGTTCCGGCTGAGCTCGCGATCACCAAGGCGACCACCGGCACCGTCTTCCAGCTGAGCTTCACCGCCCGTCTGCACGGGCCGTGCTATCGCTGCCTCGGCGACGCGGTGCTCCAGCTGCCGATCTCCGTGCGCGAGTACCAGGCGACGAACCCAGACGGCTCGGAGGAGCTGCGGACGCCGTACCTCGTCGACAACCACCTCGACCTCGCCGCGTGGGCGCGCGACGCCGTCGCGCTCGCGCTGCCGGACAAGATCCTCTGCCGCGAGGACTGCGCCGGTCTCTGCCCGACGTGCGGCACGAACCTGAACGACGAGCCGCATGCGCACGACGACGTGCCTGCCGATTCGCGCTGGGCGGCGCTCGAGAGCCTGCGCGAGCAGCTGTGAGCGCACGCGCGGCCGTCGTGCTGCGCGACGAGCGTCGGGTCGCATTGATCCGCCGCGTGCGCGACGGTCACACGTACTTCGACTTCCCCGGCGGCGACATCCGCGGGAACGAGCAACCGGCGGAGACCGCCGTTCGCGAGGCGCGCGAGGAGCTCGGCGTGCGGGTCGTGCTCGGACCGCGGCTGCTGATCGAGGAGCTGCGCGGCCAGACGACGCACTACTACTCGGCCGTCGCCGTCGGCGGCGACTACGGCGCCGAGACGGTCTGGATGGAGATCGCCGAGCTGCCGCACTACGACGTGCGGCCGCGGGCGCTCGCGGCGATCCTGACCGGCGGCTAGCGGCTAGCGCCCGATCGAGGACATGTCCGCGTAGCGCTGCCCGGCGGCAGCGCCGGGCGGGAATGCCTCGTCCAGCTCGCGCAGCTCGCCGTCGCTGAGCTCGACGTCGGCTGCGGCTGCGTTCTGCTCGAGGTACGTGCGCCGCTTCGTGCCCGGGATCGGCACGACGTCGTCGCCGCGCGAGAGCACCCACGCGAGCGCGATCTGCGCCGGCGTACAGCCCTTCTCCTCGGCCAGCTCGCGCACGTGGTCGGCGAGCGCGCGGTTCCGCTCGAGGTTCTCGCCGGACATGCGCGGGTGCCTGCGCCGGAAGTCGTCCTCGGCGAGGTCGTCGGGCGACGAGAAGCGGCCCGCGAGGAACCCGCGCCCGAGCGGGCTGTACGCGACGAAGCCGATCCCGAGCTCGCGCACCGTGTCGAGCACCTCGCCCTCGGGGTCGCGCGTCCACAGCGACCATTCGGACTGCAGCGCGGTGATCGGGTGGACGGCGTGCGCGCGGCGGATCGTCTCCGCCCCGGCCTCCGATAGCCCCAGATGCTTCACCTTCCCGGCGGCGACGAGCTCGGCCATCGCGCCGACCGTCTCCTCGATCGGCGTATTGGCGTCCACGCGGTGCTGGTAGTAGAGGTCGACGTGATCGGTGCCGAGGCGCCGCAGCGACGCGTCGATCGCCTGGTGGACGTAGTCCGGCGAGCCGTCGATCGTGCGGCGGCCGTCGTCGAACCAGCGATTCCCGAACTTCGTCGCGATCACGTAGTCGTCTCGCTTGCCCGCGATCGCCTTCGCGACGAGCTCCTCGTTCGCGCCCTGGCCGTAGACGTCGGCGGTGTCGAGAAAGTCGATCCCGAGTTCGAGCGCGCGCTGAATCGTCGCGATCGACTCCTGCTCGTCGGTCGGGCCGTACCACGCGGACATGCCCATGCAGCCGAGGCCCTGCGCCGAGACGTCGAGGCCCTGCCCGAGCGTGCGTCGCTCCATTGGCCGAGCGTACCCGCATGTGTGAGGCCTACGCGCGGGGTAGCCGCAACCCACGATGGCGCGGATCGCGATCGTCACGTCGACCCGCGGGGCGTCGAGCCTGATGGCGGCCGTTCGCAACGACGGCGACTAGCTACACTGCGGCGTTCATGGCCGTCCCCAAGAAGAAAACCTCCAAGGCGCGACGCGACAAGCGCCGCGCGCAGCACGGGATCGAGGCGCCGCGCCTGAACGTCTGCCCGCAGTGCGGCAGCCCGAAGCGGCCGCACCGCATGTGCCCGCGGTGCCACACCTATCGCGGCCGCGACGTCGAGCCGCTCCACACCCAGGCTCCGTAGCACCGTGATCCGCATCGCGGTCGACGCGATGGGCGGGGATCGCGGTCCAGAGGAGATCGTCGCCGGCGCGCTCGCAGCACGGACGGACGAGGTCGTCCCCGTGCTCGTCGGCCCGCCGGGCCTCGCGAGCGAAGGGCTCGAGCTGATCGAGGCGTCCGACGTGATCGCGATGGACGACAAGCCCGCCGAAGCGGTCCGCGCGAAGCCGGACAGCTCGCTCGTCGTCGCGTGCCGTTCGGTGCGCGAAGGGCGAGCCGACGCGGTCGTCTCGGCCGGCAACACGGGCGCGATGCTCGCCGCCTGCCTACTCGAGATCCGGCGCCTGCGCGGTGTGCGCCGTCCCGCGATCGCGGTGACGATTCCGTCGCGCGAGCGCGTCTCCGTGCTGCTCGACGCGGGCGCAAACGCCGACGCACGACCCGAGGACCTGCTCCAGTTCGCGTACATGGGCGCCGTCTTCGCCGAGGAGATCCTCGACGTCCGCAATCCCGAGATCCGGCTCCTCTCGATCGGCGAGGAGGCGGAGAAGGGCAACCAGCTCACGCTCGAGGCGCACGAGCTGCTGGCCGCCAGCGACCTGAACTTCACCGGCAACACCGAGGGGCGCGATCTCCTGCGCGGCGGCGCCGACGTCGTCGTCACGGACGGCTTCACCGGCAACGTCACGCTGAAGCTGCTCGAGGGGACGATCCGGAACCTGCTCGACGCCTTCCGCGAGGAGATCACCGCAACGGCCCGGGGCCGCCTCGGCGGCCTGCTGATCCGCCCGGCGGCGCGCCGTCTTCGCGACCGGCTCGACCCCGACACCTACGGCGGCGCGTACCTGCTCGGGCTGCGGGGCCTCGCCGTCATCGCGCACGGAAATTCGTCGCGGCGCGCGATCGCGAATGCGATCGGGCTCGCCGCGCGGGGCGTTGCCAACGACGTCACCGGCCGTCTCGCGCAGCGGGTCGGGGACACCGTGTTAGAGTCCGCCCCTTCTACGACCCCGACCCCCACGTGAGGTGACATGGCAGCGTCGCGCGAGGAAGTCTTCGAGCGAGTAAAGGAAGTCCTGACCGAGCAGCTCGGTGTCGACGAGGGCGAGATCACGGATGACGCGTCCTTCCAGGAGGACCTCGACGCTGACTCGCTGGATCTCGTCGAGCTGATCATGGAGCTCGAAGATCAGTTCGGGATCAAGATCTCCGACGAGGACGCACAGAAGATCCAGACCGTCGGCCAGGCCGTCGACTACGTCTCCTCCCACCAGTAGCGCGCCCCGCGGGGACGTCTCCCGGCTCGCGAAGCTGATCGAGAGCCTGCCCGCCGCGCGGGCGGACCAGGTCTACACGCATGCGTCCTGGGCGACGGAGCGCTCGGCGTCGTACGAGCGGCTGGAGTTTCTCGGCGACAGCGTGCTCGAGCTGGCGATCGCCCGGGAGCTGTACGACCGGTATCCCGACTTCAGCGAGGGGCGGCTCGCGAAGGTGCGCTCGCACGTCGTCTCGCGCGCGAGCTGCGCCGTCGTCGCCCGGCAGCTGGCGCTCGGCGACCGGCTGACCGAGCGCGGCGCCGAGATTCCCGAGGACGAGCTGCACCGGCTCGCGCACAACCGCAACGTGCTGGCGGCGCTGCTCGAGGCGGCGTTGGCGGCGCTGTTTCTGGAGCACGGGTTCGAGCGGGTCGAGCGGCCGATCGTGGATGCGTTCTCCGGCCGGATCGAGTACGCGCTCACGACCCACGTCGACTACAAGACGGAGCTGCAGGAGGCGCTCGCACGGCGTGGCCAGTCCGTCAGCTACTCCGTGCTCGAAGTCGAGGGCCCGCCGCACGACCGGCGCTTCCGCTGCGCCGCAGTGATCGAAGGGGAGCAGCTCGGCGTCGGCTCGGGCGCGTCGAAGAAGGCGGCCGAGCAGGAGGCGGCAAAGGAGACGCTCGCGGCGCTCGGCGTCGAGACGCCGGCCGCGTAGGGAAGAGGCCGGGCGCTCGCTGCGTCCTGTCTCCTATGAACCTCTACGTCATACGCCGCCGAGACGGGTGGCGCACTCCAGAAGACCTGCAAGAAGCCGCCGAACGCTCCCGCCGCATCGGCGACGAGGAGATGGGCGACGACATCCGCTGGATCCGTAGCTACGTCGTCGAGGAAGAAGGCGGCACGCTCGGAACGATCTGCATCTACCAGGGCTCGAGCGCCGAGAAGGTCGTCGAGCACGCAACGCGGGCCGGCCTCCCCGCCGACGAGGTGATGAAGGTGGTCGACACCGTCCTCGTGCGGGCAGATCCCGCGTAGTCCGAACAGCCCGCTAGCCTCCCGGGCGCATGCACTTGCGCGCGATAAAGCTGCGCGGCTTCAAGTCGTTCCCCGAGCCGGTCGAGGTCCGTCTCGAGCCCGGCGTCGCCGTGGTCGTGGGGCCCAACGGCTCGGGGAAGTCCAACGTCGCGGACGGCATCGTCTGGGCGGCAGGCTCGATGGCGCCGTCCGAGCTGCGCGCCGAGAAGCCCGACGACGTGATCTTCGCCGGCGGCGGCGGGCGCGCCCCCGAGGACTCCTGCGAGGTCGAGCTGCTGTTCGACAACCCGAACGGCGACGGGCCGCTTCCCTACACGGAGCTCTCGGTGGCCCGGCGGCTGCATCGGGGCGGCGAGGGCCAGTACCTGCTCAACCGCACCGCCGTACGCAGGATCGACCTCGTCGAGCTCCTTGCCGACCTCGGCCTCGGCGGCGGGATGCACTCGATCATCGGCCAGGGCCGCGTCGAGGAGATCCTCGGATCGAAGCCGGAGGAGCGCCGCCAGCTGCTCGAGGAAGCAGCCGGTCTCGGCCGCTTCAAGCGGCGGAAGCATCGCGCCGAGCTGAAGCTCGCGCGCGTCGGCATCCAGGTCGAGCGTGCGCGCGACGTCGAGGCCGAGGTGAAGAAGCGCCTGCGGCCGCTCGCGCTGCAGGCAACTGCGGCCGAGCGCGCCGAGAAGCTGCGCGGCGAGATCGCGTCGCTCCGCGCGCGCGTCGCCGAGCTCGACCTCGGTGCGCTGCAGGAGCGCCTGCAGGACGGCGAAGGCCGTCGCACCGCCGCGGTGCTCGCGCGAAGGCATGCGGACGAGAAGCTCGACACGCTCCTCGAGGAGCGGCGCCGCGCGGAGGAAGAGCTCGCCGACGCGGCCGGGCGCCGCGAGCAGGCGACGGCCATGCTCTACCGCCTGCGCAGCGCGCGCGAGCGGCTCGAGCTGCGCCGCGAGAGCGCGCAGTCGCTGTTGGGCTCGTTCCGTGCCGATCTCGCGCGCCCGCGCCGTGTGCTCGACGCGCGTGTCCGTGCCGAGCGCGAGTCGCTGCGCGAGCAGGTGCGTGTCGCGCGCGAGCGTCTGCAGACGCTCGAGCGCGCGCTCGCCGAGCGCGAGGGGCTGCCGCCGGCAGCACGTGCGCTCGCCGAGGAAGGCGAGCGGCTTGCGCTCTCACTGCTCGACGTGGAGCCCGGCCGCGAGCGCGCAGTGGCAGCTGCACTCGGACATCGCGCCGCCGCGATCGTCGCCGACGACGCGCGCGCAGCCCTCCAACTCGCCGAGCGTGCACGGGCGGCCGGGCTGGGGAGCGTCGTCGTGCTGACGCGGCCGCCGGTCGCCGACCTGCCGGTCGTGCCCAAGGACCAGCTGCTGCAGTCGGCAGTTCCCGCCGTCACGCCCGAGGGCTTCGGCTACGACCCGCAGCGGGGAGAGCTCTGGTTCGCCGGCGAGACGGCCGAAGCCGTGTGGCTCGAGCTCGAGGCGCGCCGGCGCGCGCTGGCCGGCGAGGTGGAGGAGCTCGACGCGCGCGCGGAGGCCCCCATTCCCGAAGAGGGGTACAGCGCCACGCACGACCCGCTCACGGAGACGCTGGCGCGGCTTGCGCAGCGGCTCGTCGACACGCTCGCGGGCGTCACCGACGACCGCCACGAGGCGCCGTTGCGCGCGCGCGCCGACGCCGGGGCGCAGCGAACGACGGCGCTCGCGGAAGAGCTGCGGAAGCTCGGCGCCGCCGAGGTCGACGCTCGCCGCGCGACCGCCGATGCAGGCGAGCGGCTGAGCGCGATCGACGTCGAGCGCGCGCGGATCGACGCGGAGATCGACGAGGCACGCCGCCGCCTCGAGGCCGCGGCCGCCGAGCCCGCCGAGGGCGACGACCGCGACGAGCTCGCCCAGCGCATCGAGCGGCTCGAGCGCCGGCGCGAGTCGCTCGGCCAGGTGAACCCGCTCGCGAAACAGGAGTACGACCAGGAGAAGGAACGGCTCGCCGAGCTTTCCGCGCAGCGGGAGGACCTGGAAGCGAGCCTCGCCGAGCTGCAGAAGCTGCGCGACGACCTGACCCGGACGGTCGAAGAGCGCTTCGCCGAGACGTTCTCGTCGGTGCAGGCGAATTTCGCCGAGGTCGCCGCAACGCTGTTCCCGGGCGGCGAAGGCCGGCTGCGCCTGACCGAGCCGGAGGAAGAGGGCGAGCAGCCCGGCATCGAGGTCGAGCTTCGTCCCGTCGGGAAGAAGGTGACGCGCTTGTCGCTGCTGTCCGGCGGCGAGAAGGCGCTCGGTGCGATCTCGTTCCTGTTCGCGCTGTTCCTCGCGCGGCCGTGCCCGTTCTATCTGCTCGACGAGGTCGAGGCCGCGCTCGACGACACGAACATCGGCCGCTTCGTCGAGCTGCTGCGGCGCTACGCCGACCGCACGCAGTTCATCGTCATCACGCACCAGAAGAGAACGATGGAGGCCGCCGATATCTTGTACGGCGTGACGATGGGCGCCGACGGGGTCTCACAGATCGTTTCGCGGCGCCTGCCCCAAGAGCAGGCCGTCGCGGTTGCCTCGTAGCTGGGGCCAGCTGCTCGGCGAGGAGAACGCGCAGCCCGAGCCGGACGCCGCGCGCAGCGGCCTCTTCTCGCGCCTGCGCGACTCGCTGTCGAAGAGCCGGCGCGCGCTGACGGCCGAGCTCGCGTCGGCGGCGTTCGATCCCGGTGACGACGCGGCGTGGGAGCGGCTCGAGGAGGCGCTGATCCGCGCCGACGTCGGCGTGCCGGCGACGGCGGAGCTCGTGCAGCGGCTCGAGGCGCGCCAGGATCTGACGGATCTCGGCGGGGCGCTCGCCGAGGAGATCAGCGCACTGCTCGGCGACCCGGGAACGTTGAACGT
Organism: Gaiellaceae bacterium; assembly: GCA_036526315.1. Taxonomy (GTDB): domain Bacteria; phylum Actinomycetota; class Thermoleophilia; order Gaiellales; family Gaiellaceae; genus 3-1-20CM-4-69-9. The sequence goes on from DATCYR010000111.1 coordinate 45,396, forward strand.
GCGCGCCGAGCCGAGCGTCCTGCTCGTCGTCGGCGTCAACGGCACCGGGAAGACGACGACGATCGGCAAGCTCGCCGAGCGGTTGCGGCAGCACGGCCACACGGTCGTGCTGGCGGCGGCGGACACGTTCCGCGCCGCGGCCGAGGAGCAGCTGGAGATCTGGGCCGACCGCTCGGACGCGGAGTTCGTCGGCGGCGAGCGCGGCGCCGACCCTGCGTCGGTCGCCTACGACGCGATCGAGCGCGCGAGCCGGAACGGCGCCGACGTCGTCATCGTCGACACCGCCGGCCGGCTGCACACGCAGTCGAACCTGATGCAGGAGCTCGCGAAGGTGCGGCGCGTGATCGAGGGGAAGCTGGAAGGAGCGCCGCACGAGACGCTGCTGGTCGTCGACGCGACGACGGGGCAGAACGGCCTGCAGCAGGCCCGCCTGTTCGGCGAGGCCGTCGGGGTGACAGGCGTCGCGCTGACCAAGCTCGACGGCAGCGCGAAAGGCGGCATCGCGGTCGCGATCGCGCACGAGCTGGGACTGCCGGTCAAGCTGATCGGCGTGGGGGAGACCCTCGACGATCTGCGGCCGTTCGACCCGGACGACTTCGCCCGGGCGCTCGTGTCCTAGTTCTCGCCGGCGTCCTCGACGACGAACGCAACGTTCACCGTCGTCCGGTACTCCTTGATGCCGCCCGGATTCGGATCGACGGTCGCGCTCATCGAGACGACGTCGACGCCAGTGATGTTGCGGATCGTCTTCTGAGCCGTCCGCACCGCTTCGTCGGCCGCTTTCGCGAAGCTCTGCTCCGACGTGCCGATGATCGTGATGATTTTGACGACGGCCGCCATCGCGCCTCCTTTGCTGACTAGCCGTGGATCGTGACGATGTATTCCTTCACGCCGCCCGGGTTCGGCGAGACGAGGACCTGGAAGCTGACGCCCTGCGGGCTCTCCGAGGGGTCCGTGTTTCTCAGCGCGTTCTCCATCGCCTCGGAGAAGTGGTCCATGTGGTGGTCGTGTGCCGGGTGATCCATCACCTTCTTGCCCTGACCCATCGCGTCTCCCTCCGCAGCAGGATGTCCGGGCGACTCTAGCGCCGTGCAGGCTCGACGAGAAGCGCCGCAGCCCGCTCCGCTGCGGGGACGTTCCCCTTCCGCCCGAAGATGTCGGCAGCCTCTGCGGCGACGGCCCGCGCGTCGTCGGGGCGATGCGCGATGTGGAGAACCTCCGCGAGCGCGAGCAGCACGTGACCGTGCGTGTTGAGCGCGTCCGTCTGTGACGCGCGCGCTGCGATGTCACGCAGCAGCTCCTCACCCTCCTCGAGGCTGCCGTCGCGGGCGAGCAGGCGCGCTTTGACGGTTGCCCAGGGGAGGATGTTCTCGAGCTCCTCGAGCCGATCGGGGCCGGCGGTCTCGACGAGCTCGCGCGCCTCGTCGAGCCGGCGCTGCTCGTACAGCGCGTCGGCGAGCAGGCCCGCCTGATACGTGCGCCACGTCGGAAACTCGACGGCGATCAGCTCGAACCCCGCGCGCAGGGCTTGCTCCGCCTGCTCCGGCTCGCCGGCGAGCAGGTCGACGAGACCCTGCACCTGCATCAACCCGACGAGCGCCAGCCTGAGACCGAGCTCCTCGTACGTTCGTTGTGCGGCCGCCAGCAGCTCATGTGCTTCGTCGAAGGACTTCTGCATCGCCTTGAGCTCGGCCAGCGCCGTCCTCACATTGGCCTGCAACGGCGCGTTCGAGTCGGCCTCCGCCAGCATCTGCTCCGCGCGTGCGGCGGCGGCTGCGACCGGCGTGGGCCCGTGCAGGAGGCACATACACAGGAGGTCGACAGCTCGCGCTTCCTCACGAGCCGCGTTTGCCCTGCGCGCGTGCTCGAGCGCCTGCTCGGCGGCCTCGGCCGCCTCCGCGAAGCGCGACCGGGCGTGGAGTGAGCTCGCGAGCTGCCGCCATGCCTGCGCGAGGCCGTAGTCGTCACCCGCCTCCTCGAAGGCCGCGAGCGCGTCGCGCGCCAGATCGGTCACGTCCTCCCACGTCGCCTCGTCACGGGAGAAGCGCCAGCTCATGTGCTGCAGCGCGCCGTAGAGCTCGTACTGGCGGTTGCCCGCGGCCGCCGCGGTCTCGATCAGGCCGCGCAGCAGCGCCTCCGCGCGTGCGACCTCGCCGATCGACCAGAGCGAGGTGCTCAGCTGGCGCACGAGCTCGAGGTGCGCCGGGTCCTCGTCGGTGACGAGCGCGAGCGCGCGGTCGAGCAGGTTCACCGCCGCGGGTGCGTCGTCGCGGGCGAACGCACGCTGGCCCGCGGCGCCGAGCAGCCGCGCCGCGCGATCCGCCAGCTCCCTGCCGTGGTCGTCGAGCGGCCCGAGCTGCTCGCGGTAGCGCACGGCCTGCTCGAGGTGGTACCCGATGATCTCGTCGATGTCGCCGGCCTTGCCGGCGCGCGTGTTCGCCGCCCAGTCGGCGTAACGCTCGTGCAGCCGCGCGCGCCGCTCCTTCGGGATGCCCGCGTACGCAGCGTCGCGGATCAGCACGTGCCGGAACCGGTACGCGTCCTCGCGTCCGGGACGCGCGCTCAGCAGGTCTTTCCGTGCAAGGCTCAGCAGGCTCGCGTCCACGACGGCCTGGTCGTCGTCGCTCAGGAGCTTGCGCAGCGCCGAGCGGACGAAGTGCTTGCTGCCGGCGACTGCGGCGGTCTCGAGTACGCGGCGTTCGGCGGCCGGCAGGCGCCCGAGCCGCGCTGCGATGAGCGCGTGGATCGTCGGCGGGATGCCTTCGAGCGGCCCGCCTTCGGCGAGCATGGCGGCCATCTGCTCCAGGTAGAGCGGGTTGCCCTCGGCCGCCTCGGTGATCCGCCGCCGCGCGGGAGCGTCGAGCGGCCACTCGAGCGCGATCTCGTCGAGCAGCTTGCTCGCCTCCTCGTCGCTCAGCGGCTCGAGCAGGACGCCGCTGCCGGTCTGCGTCAGCCACGTGGGCCGCTCGTCGGCGAGCTCGGGGCGGGCGAGGCAGAGCAGCAGCACGGGGGCGTCGTGCGTCCAGCCGGCGAGGTACTCGAGCAGGTCGAGCAGCGTCGGCTCGGCCCAGTGGATGTCCTCGACGAGCACGACGAGCGGCTTCTCGCGCGCGAGCTCTTCGAACAGCCGCCGCACCGCCCAGAACGTCTCGCCGCCGGAGGCCGTCGGGTTCGAGCCGACGGCGCCGAGGACGCGTGCCGCGATCACGTCGCCGTCCTCGACGTCCTCGAGCAGCTCACGGATGCCGTCGTCGCTGCCGAGCGAGCCGACGATCTCGATCAGCGGCCAGAAGGTGATTCCGTCCCCGTAGGCAAGGCACCGGCCGGTGAGCACCGTCGCCTCGTCGGGGAGTGAGGCGCAGAGCTCGGTCGCGAGGCGGGACTTGCCGATTCCCGCCGGCCCGACGACGGTGAAGAGACGGCACCGACGCGCGGCGACCGCGTCGTCGAACGCCGTCCGCAGGAGCTGGAGCTCCGCCTCGCGTCCGATCAGCGGTGCGTCGAGGCGACGGGCGTAGCCGCTCGCACCCTCGATGACGGCGAGGACGTTCCACGCCGTCTGCGTCGCGCTCTTCCCTTTCAGCGTCAGCTCCTCGCGCGGCTCGAGCACGGCCGCGTTCTCGACGAGCCGCCGCGTCGCCTCGCCGACGAGGATCTCGCCGGTGCGCGCGGCTTCCTCGAGCCGCTTGGCGACGTTGACGGGATCCCCCGTCGCCAGCATCTGGCCGCCGGTGCCGTCGCCGGCGACGACCTCGCCCGTGTTGACGCCGACGCGAATGCCGATGCGGCCGCCGAACTCCCCCTCGAGCTCGGCGTTCAGGGCGGCGAGCGCCTGGCGCAGCTCCGTCGCCGCGCGGACCGCGCGGAGCGCGTCGTCCTCGTGCAGCTCGGGGATCCCGAACACCGCCATCACCGCGTCGCCGATGAACTTCTCGACGGTGCCGCCGTGCCGCTCGAGGACGGCGGACATGCGTTCGAAGAAGCGCGACATGACGCGCCGCAACGTCTCCGGGTCGAGCCGCTCGCCGAGCGGCGTCGAATCCGCAACGTCCGCAAAGAGGACGGTGACCGTACGGCGACTCACGGTCATGTCCGGAGTGTAGGACGCCACACGGCCTCGCCCCAGGTCTCGCCTACACTTGGCGGCCATGTTCGACGCCCTGTCAGACCGGCTGCAAGGTGCCCTCGGCGACCTCCGGGGCCGCGGCAAGCTCGACGAGGAGGCGATCTCGCGCGCGATGCGCGAGATCCGGCTCGCGCTGCTCGAGGCAGACGTCAACTTCGAGGTCGTCAAGGACTTCGTCGCCCACGTCCGCGAGCGCGCGCTCGGCCAGGAGGTCGTGAAGAGCGTCACGCCCGGCCAGCAGGTGGTCAAGATCGTCCACGACGAGCTGACGGCCCTGATGGGCTCGGGCAGCTCGCAGCTCGTGTTCACCGGCCGTCCGCCGACCGTGATCCTGCTCGCCGGTCTCCAAGGCTCGGGCAAGACGACCACCGCGGCGAAGCTCGCGCTCCTGCTCCGCAAGGAGGGCCGGAAGCCGGGTCTCGTCGCCGCCGACCTGCAGCGGCCCGCCGCGATCGACCAGCTCGAGCAGCTCGGGAAGCAGATCCAGATCCCGGTGTACCGCGAGGACGGGAGCGACCCCGTCACCGTCGTGCGCAACGGGATCGAGCAGCTCGACGCCGACACGATCATTCTCGACACGGCGGGACGTCTTCACGTCGACGAGGAGCTGATGGACGAGCTCGAGCACGTCCGGGACGTCGCGAGGCCGGCGAACGTCCTGCTCGTCGTCGACTCGATGACCGGGCAGGAGGCTGTCAACGTTGCGCTCGCCTTCCAGGAGCGGATCGCCTTCGACGGCGTCGTGCTGACGAAGCTCGACGGCGACGCGCGCGGCGGCGCGGCGCTCTCGGTGAAGGCTGTGACCGGCAAGCCGATCAAGCTGATCTCCGTCGGCGAGAAGGTCGACCAGCTCGAGTACTTCCATCCCGACCGGATGGCGTCGCGGATCCTCGGGATGGGCGACATCCTCACGCTCGTCGAGCGGGCGGAGCAGGCCGTCGAGCAGGACGAGCAGAAGGAGCTCGAGGCCCGGATGATGGCGGGCCAGTTCACGTTCGACGACTTCCTCAAGAGCTACCGGATGATCCGCCGCATGGGCTCGATCGGCGGTCTCGTGAAGCTGATTCCCGGGATGGGCAAGCAGCTCGAGGGGATCGACCAGATCGACGAGAAGCAGTTCGCGCGCGTCGAGGCGATCATCCTCTCGATGACGCCGCAGGAGCGCGCGCTGCCGAAGGTGATCGACGGCTCGCGCCGCCAGCGCATCGCGCACGGCTCGGGCACGACCGTCGAGGAGGTCAACCGCCTGCTCGAGGGCCGCAAGGAGATGGAGAAGCTCATGAAAGGCATGAGCAAGGGCAAGCTTCCGCAGTTGCCCGGTGCGCCGGCGCCGCCCGCGCCGACGCGCAAGGCGACGAAGTCCAACAAGCGCAAGAAGCGATCCAAGACACGGAGGTAACGGTTTGGCCGTACGCATGAGGTTGACGCGGGTCGGGTCGAAGAAGAACCCGGTGTACCGCGTCGTCGTCGCCGACTCGCGCTCGCCGCGGGACGGCAAGTTCATCGAGATCGTGGGCCGGTACAACCCGCAGCACGATCCGTCGCTGATCGAGTTCGACGAGGAGAAGGTGAAGGACTGGCTCGGCAAGGGCGCGCAGCCCTCCGAGGCGGTGCAGAAGCTGCTGAAGGCGAAGAACCTGTCGCAGTAGTGGCCGAGCTCCTCGAGTTCCTTGCGCGCAGGCTCGTCGACAAGCCCGACGAGGTGCGCGTCGAACGCGTCGACGAGGACGACACCGTCGTCCTGCGCCTGCACGTCGCCGAGGACGACCTCGGCAAGGTGATCGGGCGGCAGGGACGGATCGCCCGCGCGCTGCGGACGATCGTGCGTGCGGGCAGCGCGCGCGAACGCCGCCGCGTGCAGCTCGAGATCGTGGACTAGTGCGCGTCGCGGCGCTCTACGACATTCACGGGAACGTGCAGGCGCTCGACGCCGTGCTCGCCGAGGTCGACGCGGACGTGATCGTCATCGGCGGCGACACCGTGATGGGGCCGATGCCGTCCGAGACGCTCGAGCGGGTGCGCGCCCTGGAGGGTGACGTCCGGGTCATCCGCGGCAACGCCGACCGCGAGGTCTACGAGGACGAGCCCGGGCTCGCACCGCACGAGGCCTTCGAGTACGCGCGTTCGCGGCTCTCGGAGGAACAGCTCGACTACCTCCGGGCGCTGCCGCTCACCGTCTCGATCGGCCGCGTGCTCTTCTGCCACGCGACGCCGCGAAACGACGAGGAGATCCTCACGAAGATCAGCCCGGACGAGCGCTGGCGCGAGGCGCTCGCCGGCGTCGACGCCGACGTCGTCGTCTGCGGCCACACGCACGTGCAGTTCGACCGGCGCATCGGCGACATCCGGCTCGTCAACGCCGGCAGTGTCGGCATGCCCTACGAGCACGAGCCCGGTGCGTACTGGGCGCTTCTCGACGGCACCGACGTCGAGCTGCGTCACACGCGGTGCCAGGCACCCGACGTGTCCGCGTGGCCGGGGGAGTGGCCGCAAGCGACACCGGAGGAAGCGACAGAGCATTTCGAGCGGATGTCGCGTGGCGAGGCCTGACGCGGTCGTCGTCGGCCGCGTCGGCAAGTCACACGGACTGGACGGATCGTTCGTCGTCGAGGACGCCAGCGAGTCGCGCGAGCTGTTCGCGGTGGGCGCGACGCTCCTCGCCGGCGACGCGCCCGCAACCGTCGTCGGGTCGAAGCAGGCCCGCGGGCGACCTGTGATTCGCCTCGATCGCCGCGTCGAGCGCGGAACGGCGCTGGCGGTCCCGCGCGACGCTCTGGAGCCGACCGCCGACCACGAGTACTACGTGTTCGAGCTCGTCGGGCTGAAGGTGTCGGAGGAGGGCGGCCGCGTCCTCGGCACCGTGACCGACGTCGCTCCGGGTGTCGCCAACGACGTGCTGGAGCTCGACTCCGGCCTGCTCCTGCCGATGGTGGAGGAGTGCATTCTCTCCGTCGATCTCGACGCCGGGTCGATCGTGGTTGCGCCCGGCTTTTCCGACGCTGGCTAACCTGAGCGCCTCGCTCCTGTGCAGCTCGACGTCTTCACTCTCGTTCCGCATGCGTTCGCGTGGCTCACGGAGCAGCGTCCAGTCGCGACCGTCCTCGGCACGGAACTCGATCTTCGCCTCTTCTCCTATCGCGACACGACGCCGCTCCGCGGCGCTCAGGTCGACGACGAGCCCTACGGCGGCGGCGCCGGCATGGTGCTGCGCGTCGACGTCGTCGCGGCCGCGCTCGACGCCGTGTACGGCGCGGCGCCGGAGCATCGCGTGGTCGCGCTCTCGCCGCAGGGCCGGCAGCTGACACAGGACGTCGTGGAGGAGCTTGCGGAGGAAGAGACGCTGACGCTCCTGTCGGCACGCTTCGAGGGCTTCGACGAGCGGGTCGTACAGCACCTCGCGTCCGACGCGATCTCGATCGGCCCGTACGTGCTGTCCAACGGAGACCTGCCGGCCATGGTCGTAGTGGACGCGATCGCGCGGCGGCTGCCGGGCGCGATCAAGGAGGAGTCGGGCGCGCTCGAGAGCTTCTCCGCCGAGCTCGAAGGTGGGCTCGAATATCCGCATTACACGCGCCCGTCCGAGTTTCGCGGCTGGCGCGTTCCGGACGTTCTGCTCTCCGGCGACCACGGCAAGATCGACGAGTGGCGACGCGAGCAAAGCCGCCGGCGGACGCTCACGTGAGCGACGCGTACGAAGTGCTCGGCGTGTCGCCGTCGGCGTCGTCGCAGGAGATCGAGGCGGCGTACCGCCGCGCGGCGCTCGAGCGCCGCTACCAGGACGGGTCGTGGGTGGAGCTCCGCGACGCGTACGACGTGCTGCGCGACCCGGAGCAGCGCGCCCTCTACGACGCCGGCCTCGACGGGTCGGACGCGGACGAGCGAAGCAAGTCGCGCAACCCGATCGACCGCCTCTTCCCGAACCTGCCGCACGGGTGGCGGGTCGCGATCGACTGGGTCGTCACGATCGTCGGCGCCGTCGCGATCGTGCTCGCGATCAAGGCGTGGGTCGTCAACCCGTACCGGATCCCGTCGTCGTCGATGGAGCCGACGCTGCACTGCGCCGTGCCTGCGCAGGGATGCGAGTCACGGACGTCCGATCGCGTGCTCGCGTGCCGGTTCTGCTACCACCTGCGCTCGCCGCACCGCGGCGACATCGTCGTGTTCAACACGCCGAGCCTCGCGAAGCAGGAGTGCGGGTCCGAAGGCACGTTCGTGAAGCGGCTGATCGGGCTACCGGGCGAGGTCTGGGAGGAGCGCCAGGGGTTCGTCTACATCAACGGCAAGAAGCTCGACGAGCCGTACATCCAGAGCGACCGCCGCGACGACCGGACGATGGGCTTATCGGACATCCCGCCGCGGAACACCTACACCCGGATTCCGAAGGACATGTACCTGATGATGGGCGACAACCGGCGGTCGTCGTGCGACTCGCGCGTCTGGGGCCTCGTCCCGCGCAAGAACCTGATCGGCAACGTCTTCGCGACGTACTGGCCGCCCTCGCGCATCTCGTTCCACTAAGCCACGCCTTCTCCGGCCCCGCCCGGATCGGCCGAAACCGCAGCAAATGCACCAATTCGTGCCTGACACCTGCGGGCGCCGCGCCTAGCCATTGCGGACATGTCCGCCGCCGCGTCGGCGGAGGGATCGTGGGCGCGAATTCATCTTCGCTAGCATTCCGCGACGGCCTTCCCGGGCCGCCCTCCTATGAGCAAGGTCATCGAGTCAATCGAGCGCGACCAACTGCGTGCGGACATCCCTCAGTTCAAGGCGGGGGACACCGTGCGCGTCCACTTCAAGGTGATCGAGGGCCAGCGGGCGCGGATCCAGGTCTTCGAGGGCATCGTCCTGAAGCGCCAGGGGGCGGGAGCGCGCGAGACCTTCACCGTCCGGAAGCAATCCTTCGGCATCGGCGTCGAGCGGACGTTCCCGCTGCACTCGCCGAAGATCGAGAAGATCGAAGTCGCCGCGATCGGCGACGTGAACCGCGCGAAGCTCTACTACCTGCGTGGCAAGGTCGGTCGGAAGGCGCGGGTCCGGGAGCTCCGTCAGGACAGCGCCCGCACGGCGCGCGCGGCACCGAAGCCACAAGAAGCCGCACCGCCACAAGAAGCCGCTCCGAGCGAGGTTTCCGAGCAGGAGACCCCGGAAGCGGTCGCAGAGCCAACCGAGTAGCGAGCTATCCTCGGCGGCCGTGGCGCTCAGCTCCGGCCAGAAGCTCCTGAGGTTCGACCGCAAGCTCGGCGCGCGCCTCGTCGCGGGCACGGACGAGGCCGGCCGTGGCTGTCTCGCCGGCCCGCTCGTCGTCGCCGGCGTCCTCCTGGACTACGGCTGCTTGCGCGACCACAAGGTGCGGCCGCTCGCACTCCTGAACGATTCGAAGCAGGTGACGCCCGAACGGCGAGAAACCCTCTTCCGCGCCGTCATCGCCTGTGCGGAGCAAGTCGTCGTCCGCGTCATCCCGCACGGCCAGATCGACCGCAACGGCCTGCACAGGTCCAATCTCGCCGCAATGCGCGAGATCCTGCACGCGCTGTCGCCGCCGGCGGAGGCGTGTCTCGTCGACGGCTTCAGGCTCGGCCCGACCGCGCCGGAGCATCGCGCCGTCGTCGACGGCGACGAGAAGAGCGCCGCGATCGCGGCCGCGTCGATCATCGCGAAGGTCACCCGTGACCGACTGATGCGACGAATGGACGCGCTCTATCCGCACTACGGCTTCTCGTCGCATGTCGGGTACATCACACCGGGACATTCAGCGGTCGTGCGCGAGCGCGGCCCGTCGCTGATCCACCGCCGCTCGTTCCAAGCGCTGTGCTACCTCAGCGAGGACGAGCTCGCGGCAATGTCCGCCTGACTCCGTACGCTCGGAGTCGTGCCGCAGCGGCAACAGCAGCAGCACGGCGCCTTCGGACAGGACAGATTCGGGCAAATAGCCGAACGCGCAGCACGGTTCTTCGGGACGCCGCAGTACATCATCGGCCAGACGATCATCGTTGCGCTGTGGATCGTCCTGAACTCCGTCGCTGTCGTCAGGCACTGGGACCCGTACCCTTTCATTCTCCTGAACCTCGCTTTCTCGACTCAGGCCGCATACGCCGCGCCGCTGATCCTGCTCGCGGAAACACGTCAGGCCGCTCGCGACAAGACGGCGGCGGAGTTGACCGAGCGTCACCGAGACCACACTGAGCAGATGGCGGAGCAGCGCGTCGCTGCGCTCAAAGCAGAAACCGACCGACTCGAGTCGCTCCTGCAGTCGAATACCGAGCTGACACGCCAGGACAAGGATTTGACCGAGCAGGTCGCGCAGCTCACGCGCGAGATCCACGAGCTCCTGACCAAAGCCGCCTGACGCGGAACCTTCGCGGCGTCGGCCGGTGTAGAACGGGCGTCATCCACAGGAGGCTCAGATGCAACGGCGGATCCTGCTTGTTCTCGCGGCCGCGGCCGCAATTCTCTTGCCGGCGACGATCGCCTCGGGCGCGGGCCCCAGCCCGGGCATCAGCCGCGGCGGCAGCGGCGTCACGAGCGGCAAGCTTCGGTACGTCGCGCTCCCGGCGGGCGGAGCGACGCTTGTCGAGGCGCTCGACCGGCAGAGCCGCCTCGTGCGCCGACGGTCGGTCACAGGCAAGTGGGGCCTGCCGCTCGTCGCCTACGACAACACCGTCGAGGGCCTCGTCCAGAGGGGCCGCACGCTGCTGCTCGCCCACGACATCTACGGCTCGGACGGTCAACTCCGGAGCCCGACGACGTTCAAGCTCCTCGACGCGCGGACGCTGAAGTCGGTTCGGGACATCACCATCCCGGGCACGTTCTCGTTCGACGCGGCATCTCCCGACGGCCGCTACGTGTACTTGATCGAGTACTTCTCGCCGGAGGATCCGACGCTGTACCGCGTGCGGGCCTACGACCTCCGTGACGGCAAGCTGCTCGCGAGGATCGTCGCCGACCGACGATCGTGGGCCACGGGCATGCAAGGCATTCCGATCTCGCGGACGTGGAAAGACGGCTGGGCGTACACGCTCTACGGCGGCAACGCACGCCCGTTCATCCACGCACTCAATGCGCGCGGGCTCGAAGCCGTGTGCATCAACCTGCCGTGGGGGAGCTCACCCCAGCGGATTTTCGATTACCGCCTGCGGACCGACCGTGGCGGACGCCTCGTGGTGCGGGGGCCGCGCGGAAGGGCGCTTGCGGTCATCGACCGGCAGACGTTCAAGATCCTGAGCTCCGTCAAGAGCCCGTAGCTGGCGCGGTAAAAGTCGCCACAGAATCGTCACAGTTCCATGCAGCTTCGAGACGTACCGTGACGGCGTGTCTCACGATCGCGGCAGCAGAGCGGAGCGGCGGGCGGCCTGGTGGTACCGCCTGCACGGCTATCGGATTCTCGCCGCGAATGCGTGGGCGGGCGGCTACGAGCTCGACCTCGTCGTGCGGCGCGGCCGGCGGCTCGTCTTCTGCGAGGTGAAGGAGAAGGCAGGCCTGGCGTTCGGTACGCCGGCCGAGATGGTCGACGCCGAGAAGCAGCGACGCGTCCGGTGCGCTGCTGCTGCCTGGCTCGAGCTGCATCCGGAGCATTCGGGGCTGTACGTCTCGTTCGACGTCATCAGCGTCCAGGAAGGGAGGTTGGTGCGGCTGGCCGAGGCTTTCTGACCTTCGTGTCGAACTGGCGCGAGTGGCTCCGACGCAGGACGCTCTCTATGCAGACCTCGACCTCGAGCTCTCGTGGTCAGAGACTGACCTCCCGGAACGGGAGCGGACACGGCACGTTCACCGTCTGCACCCGTACCTCGGAAAGTTCATTCCGCAGCTCGTCGAGGTGCTCCTGGCCCGCTATTTCCGCCCTGGTCAGCACGTACTCGACCCGTTCGCCGGGTCCGGCACGACGCTGGTCCAGGCGCTGGAGAGCGGGCTGGACGCGACTGGTGTCGACGTCGCCGCCTTCAACTGCCTGCTCATGGAGGTCAAGACCCGGACGTACAACCCGTTCGTGCTCGAGCAGGACCTCCGCGCCGCGCACGCGCGAGTCGGCGAGACGACGACCGAGCGGCTGTCCGCCTACGTGCGCCGCTGGTTCGCACCTCAGGCGGCGCGCGAGCTGCTGGGGTTTCGCGCGCTTGTCGACGACTACGAGCACGCCGACGTCCTGCGGGTGGTGCTCGCACGTGCCGCACGGTCGGCGAGGCGGACGACGCACTTCGACCTCGACTTCCCGCGCGAGCCGCGGCTCGACCCGTACTGGTGCCACAAGCACCGCCGTGAGTGCCGCCCCGTCGAGACGGCGGATCAGTTCCTGGGCCGTTACACCCTCGACACGCTGGCCCGGCTGAAGGAGTTCGCACGGGTCCGCGCGCGTGGACGCGTCGCGACCGTCATCCACGGCGACGTGCGCGAGCTCGCGCTCGACCGCTTCGACGGCGTCCTCACGTCGCCGCCGTATCCGGGGTTGATCGACTACCACGAGCAGCATCGGTATGCATACGAGCTACTCGGCCTCGACGACCGCCGCGAGCTCGAGGTCGGCGCCGCCGCCGCAGGCGCCTCGCGTGCCGCGCTCGCCGCATACTGCGACGGGATCGTCAGCGCCTTCCTGAACGCGAAGGAATCGGTGCCGAGCCGCGCGCCGTTCGTCATCGTCGTCAACGACCGCCGCGATCTCTACCCGGAGATCCTCGAGCGGGCCGGGCTTCGACTCGAGCAACGGCTGCGCCGCCACGTGAACCGCCGCACGGGCCGCCGCGCCGGCGAGTTCTTCGAAGACGTGCTGATCGCGCGCTAACTCGGCACAGACACGTCACACCGTTCCGCGTACGTTCGCGATGTGCTCGCACGCGCCGTCACCTTCGCGCTCGTCGGCCTCGAGCCCCGCCGAGTCGAGGTCGAAGCCCACGTCCAGGACGCGGTCCCTGCGTTCACGCTCGTCGGCCTCGTCGACCGCGCCTGTCAGGAAGCGAAGCATCGTGTGCGAACCGCGATCAAGGCGGCGGCGCTGCGCTGGCCGGGCAAGTGCACCGTCAACCTCGCGCCGGCGGAGCTGAAGAAGGAAGGCTCCGGCTTCGACCTGCCGATCGCCCTCGCGTTGCTCGCCGCGTCAGGGCAGATACCGCGCGAGCGGCTCGCCGAGCATGTCTCGTGCGGCGAGCTTGCGCTCGACGGCGAGCTGCGCCGGGTGGGCGGCGTCCTCGCTGTCGCCGAAGGTGCGCGTCGCATCGGTGTCGAGCGGATCATCTGTGCCTACGACGCGTCGCCCGAGGCGGCCCTCGCAGGTGTCGAGCCGGTCGGCGTTCGGCATCTCGGAGAGGCCGTCGCCTATCTCCGCGGCGAGACCGAGCCGCCGGAGTTCGTCGCCGGCAACGGGAAGCCGCGCGGCTCGCCGCTCGACCTCGCGGACGTGCGCGGGCAAGAACGCGCGCGGCGGGCGCTGGAGCTCGCCGCGGCAGGACGTCACAACATGCTGCTAGCCGGCCCGCCGGGGATCGGCAAGACGATGCTGGCGCGGCGGCTGCCGGGCATCCTGCCCCCGCTCGAGGAGCAGGCGGCACTCGAGGTCACCCGCATCCACTCGGTCGCAGGGCTCGTCGACCCGGATCACCCGCTGATCGGCTACCCGCCCTTCCGCGCTCCGCACCACAGCTCTTCCACTGCGGCGATCGTCGGCGGTGGGCCTCGGCTTCGTCCGGGTGAGGCGAGCCTCGCTCACCGCGGCGTGCTGCTCCTCGATGAGCTCGCAGAATTCCAGCGATCGGCGCTCGAGGCGCTACGGCAGCCCCTCGAAGACGGCGAGATCCTCGTTGCGCGTGCGGCCGGCAGCGTGCGCTTTCCGGCGAGCTTCCAGTTGATCGGGACGATGAACCTCTGCCCGTGCGGCGCGCGCGGGGATCCGGGCGCACAGTGCTCGTGCCCGCCACAACGGATCGCTCGTTATCGCGACCGTCTGTCGCGGGCGCTCCTCGACCGCTTCGACATCGTCGTCACGGTTCCGAGGCCCCGCGCGACGGAATTGCAGGTAGGCCAGGGCGAGCGCTCCACCGCTGTGCGCGACCGTGTCGTTGAAGCGCGCGTTCGACTCTCGGACGCACCACCCCCGCGAACGCCGGCCGCGGAACAGGTGCTGACGAGGGCCGTCGAGCGCCTGCGTCTGTCCGGACGGGGCCGCGCCAAAGTCGCCGCCGTCGCCGGCACGATCGCCGCGCTGGCCTCCGCCGCGTCCGTCGAGCCGGAGCACGTCGCCGAGGCGCTCACCTATCGAGCTTCGGATGAACTGGCTGCCTAGGGATCAGTTGCCGCCGCTCCTTGGCGCGATCCACGACCCGCCGAAGCGCCTCTACCTCCGCGGGGCGGGTAGGCCGGAGCTGCTGGCGCGTCCGGCCGTCGCGGTCGTCGGCGCCCGTGCGTGCTCGCCGTACGGCGCGAAGGTGGCCAGGATGCTGGGACGCGAGCTCGCCGCCGCCGGCATCGTCGTCGTCAGCGGCCTTGCCCGCGGCGTCGACGGCGAGGCGCACCGTGGCGCGCTCGAAACGGACGGATACACGGTCGCTGTCCTCGGCTGCGGGATCGACCACGACTACCCCGCCGCGCACGCGCAGCTCGCGCGCGCGATCGCCGAGCGCTCGCTGATCGTGTCGGAGTACGCGCCCGGCGTCGAGCCGGCGCCGTTTCGCTTCCCGGCACGGAACCGGATCGTCGCCGGTCTCTGCGCTGCGACGATCGTCGTCGAGGCACGGGAACGAAGCGGCGCGCTCATCACCGCCGACTTCGCGCTCGAAGACGGCCGCGAGGTCTTCGCGGTGCCCGGCGAGATCAGCTCGTCGCTCTCGGCGGGCACGAACGCCCTGCTCCGCGTCGGCGCGACACCGCTCACGAGCGCCGGCGACGTGCTCGAGTCGCTCGGAATCGAGGCTTCGCCGAGGCCGAAGCCGGTGGAGTCGCATCCGCTCCTCGACCTGCTGCCGGCGACGGCCGACGAGCTCGTGCGGGCGACGGGGCGGACGCCGGCCGAGATCGCGGTCGAGCTCGCGGAGCTCGAGCTGAGCGGCCTCGCGTCGGAAGGTGACGGCACCTACCGTGCGCTCGCATAGCATCGCGATGTGCAGAGCGAGCCCTTCTGGCTCACCGAGTCGCGGCCCACCGTCGCCTCGCGCGACCTCGACCAGGTCGACGTCGCCGTCATCGGTGCCGGCATCACGGGTTGCGCGTGCGCCGCGGCCCTCGCCGGCGAAGGCAAGCGCGTGCGCGTCTACGACGCGCGGGGCGTGGGCGAGGGTGCGAGCGGGCGCAATGGCGGCTTCGCCCTTCGCGGGGCGGCGGCGCGGTACGACATCGCTCGCGAGACGTACGGCGCCGAGGAGGCGCGCGAGCTCTGGCGGCGTACCGAGCAGGCTGTCGACCGGTTGGAGTCTCTCGCCGGCGACGCGTTCAGGCGAACAGGCAGCTTGCGCCTCGCCGCCGATGTCGAGGAGCGCGTCGAGATCCGTGCGGAGTACGAAGCCCTGCGCGAGGACGGTTTCGCCGTCGAGTGGCACGACGAGCTGCCGCACCTCCGGCCGGATTTCCACGGGGCGATCTTCCACCCCACGGACGGCTCGGTGCAGCCTGCGGGCGTCGTGCAGCGCCTCGCCGACCGCGCGGCCGACGCTGGCGCCACGTTCGCGACCCACCACCGCGTCGAGTCGGTCGGCGACCTCGAGGCCGAGCACATCGTGATCGCGACCGACGGCTCCGGCCACGGCCTCTTGCCGGAGCTCGACGACGCGCTCTGGCCGGCGCGCGGCCAGGTCGTCGCGACGGCGCCGCTCGCCGAGCGGTTGTTCGAGTGCCCGCACTACGCCAGGCACGGCTTCGACTACTGGCAGCAGGTTGCGGACGGGCGCGTCGTCCTCGGCGGCTTCCGTGACTTCTCGATCCTCACCGAGATGACGAACGAGGAGACCACGACCCAGCCGATCCAGGACGCGCTCGATGCGTTCCTCGTCGAGCTCCTCGGTGAGATGCCGACGATCACGCATCGTTGGGCCGGCATCTTCGGACTCACGCAGGATCTGCTCCCGCTCGTAGGCCCGGTGCCCGGACACGACGGCGTCTGGGTGGCGGCGGGCTACTCGGGGCACGGCAACGTCTTCGGACTCCTCTGCGGCGAGCTGGTCGCCGGCGGCGTGCTCGGCCGCGACGACCCGTTGTTGCAGCTCTTTTCGCCCGCGCGCATCGTGCATCACGTGTAGGCCCGTTGCGGGTCGGTTAAGCCTCCGTTGACTTCGTAGCAAACGTCCGCGGCGCGGCTTACTCTGTGGTCGTGGCGAAGCTTGCGGCGCTCGTCGTCGCCGTCACCGCGCTGACGGCGGTCTCGGTCGCTCCGACCGGCGCCGCATCACGGTCGCGTGCGGTGCGGGTCATCCCGATCTCGTATCAGGCCCACGACGGCTTCATGCGCCGTGCCTACGTGATGGTTCCCGCGGACTACCGCGTCGATGGCGCGCCATCGATTCCGCTCGTGATCTCGCCGCACGGGCGCGGCGTTGGCGCGCGCGAGAACATCAAGCGCTGGGGGCACCTGCCGGCGACCGGCGACTTCGCCGTCGTCAATCCCGAAGGGCAAGGGCGCTCGCTGACACTCTTCTCCTGGGGCGACCCCGGCGAGATCCGAGACCTGGCGCGCATGCCGGACATCGTCGAGCACGCGCTGTCGTGGCTGCACATCGATCGTCACCGCGTCTACGCCTACGGCGGCAGCATGGGCGGCCAGGAGACGCTGCTGCTGGTTGCGCGGTTCCCGCATCTGCTCGCCGGCGCCGCGGCTTTCGACTCGCCGACGAACATGGCTGCGCGCTATCGCGCCTTCGCCGGGCAGCCGATGGGCCACGGCCTGCAAGAGCTCGCCCGCGCCGAGATCGGTGGCACGCCGCTCACGGATCCGCGCGGCTACGCCGTGAGGAGCCCGCTCGACTGGGCGCGGAAGATCGCGTTCTCGGGCGTCCCGCTGCAGATCTGGTGGAGCACCCGCGACCGGACGGTCGTCGACGGCCAGGGCGAATCAGGCCTCCTCTACCGCACCGTGAAGCGCCTGAACCCGGAGGCACCGGTGAGCGAGTTCGTCGGCAGGTGGGCGCACACGACCGAGATGAAGTCCGACGCCTACCTTCCGTACTCCCTGTCGTTGTTCGGCCTGATGCCGCCGCGGTCCGGCCCACTGCCGGTCGGCGACCGCCTCGCAGCAGTGTGACTCGATGCGCACCGCGCCACCGC
This sequence comes from Gaiellaceae bacterium, assembly GCA_036526315.1. Lineage (GTDB taxonomy): Bacteria > Actinomycetota > Thermoleophilia > Gaiellales > Gaiellaceae > 3-1-20CM-4-69-9. Next base: position 62,755 of record DATCYR010000111.1, read on the forward strand.
GCCGCTAACAACTGAACTTCACGTTGTCGACGGCGTCCCGCTGACGCAGACCCTAAAGCGAGAACGCGGGCAGGTCCAGCTCGTCGGCGCGTTCCATCGCCGCAAGCGCAATCGCCAGATCCTGGATCGCCAACCCCGTCGAGTCGAAGACGGTGATGTCGTCGGCCGACTCACGCCCTGGTGCCGTCCCCGCGAGGACGTCGCCGAGCTGCGTGACCGCATCGCGCGCCAGTACGCCCGCAGCGACGCCATGGACGAGGTCGCCGTTGTGCGACGCCTGATCCCAGTCGTCGCAGAAGACACGCACGCGCGCCAGCTCGCCGACGGCGATCTCCGCCTTGCCCGGCCCGTCCGCGCCCATCAGGCTCGCGTGCTGCCCCGGCTGGAGCGACCCCTCTGCGAGCACGACCTCGCGGCCGGGCGTGACCGTCACCACCACGGCCGCCGCGAGCGCCTCCTCGCGGCTCGCGGCAACGTCGGCGCCGAGCCGCTCGGCCACACTCTCCGCGCGGCTCCGGTCGACATCCCACAGCAGCACCCGCCGGCCGCGCGCGACGAACGTCCGCGCCGCCGCCTCGCCGTTGACGCCGGCGCCCACTACAGCCGCCGTCGAGGCATCGTCGCGCCCCAGCGTCTCCGCAGCGAGCACCGCGGCTGCGCCGGTGCGCAGCGCGGTGACGGCGCCGGCGTCGAGGGCCGCCTTCAGCGTCCCGTTCGTCGCATCCGACAGGAGCACGAGCCCGGTGACGGTCGGCAGGCCCTGCGCGGGATTCCCGGGAAACGACGTCACCCACTTCAGCAGCGCATGTCCGCCCCCGAGCGCGGGCATGGCGCGGAAATCGCCGGCGGGGTACGCGGGCACATAGACCTTCGGCGGCATCGTCCACTCGCCGCGCGCGTACGCGACGAACGCTTCCCGCACGGCCGCCAGCGCACGCTCGGGCGAGACCGCCTCGCGCACGTGCTCGCCGCTGAAGAACCGAATCACCGCTGCCAGCCGCCGGTGTCGCCCTTGTACGTTCCGGCGAAGAGCGCCGCCGGCGTGCGCGCGAGGATCTTCAGGTCGAGCAGGGGCGAGCGGTGCTCGACGTACCAGACGTCGAGCTCGATGCGTTTGTCCCACGGCAGCCGCGCGCGCCCGTGGATCTGCGCCCAGCCCGTGATTCCGGGCTTCACGTCGAGCCGGCGGCGCTGGTGAGGCGTGTACTGCTCGACCTGGTACGCGAGCGTGGGGCGGGGGCCGACGAGGCTCATGTCACCTCGCACGACGTTCCAGAGCTGCGGGATCTCGTCGAGCGACAGCCGCCTTAACACGCGCCCCGCGCGAGTGATGCGCGGGTCGCCCTCGTTCACGGCCCAGCCGGCACCCTGACGCTCGGCCCCGACCGTCATCGTCCGCAGCTTCAGGAGCTCGAACTCGTCGCCCTGCAGGCCGACGCGGCGCTGCCTGTACAAGACGGGCCCGCCGTCGTCGAGCTTGATCGCGACCGCGGCCGCGGCCAGCACCGGGCTCGCCAGCGCGAGGCCGACCCCGGCCAGTGCCGCGTCGAGCGCGCGGTTCACCGCGTGCCTTCTGCCTTCGCCCAGACCGCCGGAACGCCGAAGCGCAGGTAGCGCACGAGCGACACGACGGTGGCCCACGTGACGAGGACGTAGTACCGCGCGATCCCGACGCCGAGCGCGGCCGCGAGGAGCAGCAGCAGCTGGGCGGCGAGCACGACGTCGTAGACCACGCCCTCGCGCACGAGCGCGATCGACGACCCGAGCAGGACGAGGTGGAGCAGCCCGCTCGCGTAGCGCAGGTGCCGGTGCGACACGATCTCGAGCAGGTACGTCGGGCCGAGCCGGCGCAGCATCTTGCCGCGGAGGACGATCAGCCAGCAGTGCTCGAACATCCGCACCTTGCGCCGGTACTCGTCTTCGATGTCCTTCGACGGTTTCTCCCACGCGACCGCCTCCGGCTCGAAGACCGCTCGGCGGCCGTGCTGCACCATCAGGTACGGCAGCGCCAGGTCGTGCCCGAAGCGCGGATCGACATCCACGTAGTCGCTCCGGCGGACGGCGTAGATCGGCCCGATGCCGCCGGTGATCGAGCCCAGCCGTGACTCGTTGCGCCGCAGCCACGCCTCCCAGCGCCAGTACGTGCCCTCGCGGTTCGTGCCGTCGGCGGCCTCGTAGAAGTGGCCGCCGCAGACGTAGGCGACATCCGGATCGGCGAAATTGCTCGCCAGCTTGCGGAGCGCGTCGGGCTTCCACTGCGCATTCGCGTCGGAGAACGCGAGGATCTCGCCGTCCGTCTCCGCGACCGCCAGGTTCTGCGCCGCGACCTTGCCGCCGCGCGGCGCGCGCAGCAGCCGCACGCGCGGCTCGCGCGCGGCGACGGCTTCGACCAGGCCGTCCGTCGAGTCCGTCGACGCGTCGGAGGCGACGACGATCTCGAGCAGCTTCGGCGGGTAGTCGAGGGCGACGAGGTTCTCGAGCCGGCGCTCGATCACCGTCTCCTCGTTGTGCGCAGCCACGATCAGGGTGACCCGCGGCAGAAAGTGGCCTTTGCGCACCGGCCGGCCGCGCAGGCGCGCGAGCAGCGCCGCGAACAGTGGATAGCCCACCTGCGTCCACACCAGTGCGCCGAGCGACGCCCAGAAGAGCACCTTCGCGATCACGCGGCAATCGTAGGCGGCGCGCCGTTCAGAGAGTCTTGACGGAGGCGGCGAGCTTGTCGACCGACTCCTTCGCGTCGCCGAACAGCATCACCGTCTTCGGGTTCAGGAAGAGCGGGTTCTCGATCCCGGCGAAGCCGGGATTCATGCTGCGCTTGAGCACGACGACCTGCTGCGCCTGGTCGACGTTGAGGATCGGCATGCCGTAGATCGGGCTGCCCTGATTGTTCCGCGCGTCGGGGTTGACGACGTCGTTCGCGCCGATGATGAGCGCGACGTCCGTCCGCCCGAACTCGCTGTTCGCCTCGTCCATCTCCTTCAACTGCGGGTACGGGACGTTCGCCTCGGCGAGCAGGACGTTCATGTGGCCCGGCATGCGTCCGGCGACGGGGTGGATCGCGTACGACACCTCGACGCCGCGAGCCTCGAGCAGGTCGGCGAGCGTGTGCACGTCGTGTTGCGCCTGTGCGACCGCCATCCCGTAGCCAGGGACGAAGACGACCTTGTGCGCGTAGGCCAGCATGACGGCCACGTCCTCCGCGCTCGCGGAGCGCACCTGCCCGTCGGTCGCTCCTCCGGCCGTCGCGCCGGCCGCCGACGGCGCCAGTTGCCCGAACGCGCCGAACAGGACGTTCGTGATCGACCGGTTCATCGCGCGGCCCATCAGGATCGTCAGCAGCGTCCCGGATGCGCCGACGAGCATGCCGCTCACGATCAGGACGTTGTTCTCCAGCTCGAACCCGGTCGCAGCAGCGGCGAGCCCCGTGAACGCGTTCAGCAGCGAGATGACGACAGGCATGTCGGCGCCGCCGATCGGCAGGACGAACAGCACGCCGAACAGGAGCGATCCGCACACGAGCGCCCACATCAGCCATTGCCGCTCGGTGCCGGCGACGATCGCGATCGCCGCCGCGAGCAGCGCCGCGAACAGCACCGCGTTCGTCGCCTGTTGCAGGGGATAGACGATCGGCCGGCCGCCGATCAGCTCCTGCAGCTTCGCGAACGCGATCATCGACCCCGCGAACGAGATGCTCCCGATGATCGCGGAGAGCACGATCGACGCGCTGATGTCCTTCTGCAACGTCCCGGGATCGGGCGCGATGTTGTGGAACTCCGAGAGCGCGATCAGCGCGGCCGCACCGCCGCCGACGCCGTTGAAGAGCGCGACCATCTGCGGCATCGCGGTCATCCGCACCTTGCGCGCGGCGACCAGCCCGAACGCCCCGCCGATCACCATGCCGACGGCGATCTCCCAGTAGCTGACGATCGAGTCCTGCAGGAACGTGACGACGATCGCGAGGAGCATCCCCGCCGCGCCGATCTGGTTTCCGCGACGCGCGGTGGCGGGGTTCGACAGGAACCGCAACGCCAGCACGAACGTCACGATCGTGACCAGATAGAGGAGGTTCGTGGTCTCGCGACTCACGAGTCGGGCTCTTTGCGCTCCCGCTTCTTGAACATCTCGAGCATCCGGTCGGTGACGACGAAGCCGCCGACGACGTTTGCCGACGCCAGCACGACGGCGACCAGCCCGATCACCGTCGTCAGCGTGTCCTTGTGGCCTGCGCCCGCGACGAGCATCGCGCCGACGATGACGATCCCGTGGATCGCGTTCGTGCCGGACATCAGCGGCGTGTGCAGCAGCGTCGGCACTTTCGAGATCACCTCGAAGCCGAGGAAGATCGCGAGCACGAGGATCGTGATCTCGAACGAGAGCAGCAGTCCGTGGCTCATGCCGCCACCTGCTGCCGTGTCACGCACGCGCCTGCGGTGATCTCGTCGTCCCAGTCGAGCGCCAGCTGCCCGTCCGGCGCAAGATGCTGGAGGAGCGACGACACGTTGCGCGCGTACAGCTGGCTCGCGTGGAACGGCATCGTCGACGGCAGATTCAGCAGCCCGACGATGGTGACGCCGTCGCGCTCGACGATCTCGCCTGGCTGCGTCAGCTCGCAATTCCCGCCGGTCTCGGCCGCCAGGTCGACGATGACGGAGCCCGGCCTCATCTTCTCGACCGCGCTCGCCGGGATCAATCGGGGCGCGGCGCGGCCCGGGACGAGCGCCGTCGTCACGACCGCGTCGAACTCGGGGATGCGCTCTTCGAGCACCTCCTGCTGGCGGCGCTGCTCGTCCTCCGTCAGCTGGCTCGCGTAGCCGCCTGCAGTCTCTTCGCCGACGACGCCGAGGTCGAGGAACGTCGCGCCGAGGCTCTCCACCTGCTCGCGCACGACCGGGCGGACGTCGAAGCCCGAGACGACGGCGCCGAGCCGGCGCGCCGTCGCGATCGCCTGCAGGCCGGCAACGCCTGCGCCGAGAACGAGCACCTTCGCCGGCGCGACCGTCCCCGCGGCGGTCATCAGCATCGGGAAGAACCGCGGCAGCCTCTCCGCGGCAATCAGCACGGCCTTGTAACCGGAAACCGTTGCCTGCGAGGACAGCGCGTCCATCGGCTGCGCGCGCGTCGTGCGCGGGATCGACTCCATCGCGAAGCCGTAGACGCCCAGGTCGCCGAGCCGTTCGACGCCGGCCGCGTCCGTCAGCGGCTCGAGGAATCCGATCAGCACCTGGCCGCTACGCAGCCGAGTCGTCTCGTCCGCCGTCGGCTTGCGCACCTTCGCGACCGCGTCGGCGTCCCAGACGCCGTCGGAAACCGTCGCGCCGGCTTCGCGATAGGCCTCATCCGGAAACGCCGCTTCCGCACCGGCGCGCGGTTCGACGACGATCTCGAACCCGCTCCCGGACAATCGCGTCACCGCGTCCGGGACGAGAGCCACTCGGCGCTCGCCCGGCTCGAGCTCCCGCGGGACGCCGATGCGCACCAGGCGATCTTACGTAGCCTGGACGACGGTGACGCACTTCATCGAGCACTACGGGCTCTGGTTCCTGTTCGCGATCGTGTGTCTCGAAAGCGCGGGCCTCTGGCTGCCGGGTGAGACCGCGCTGATCACGGCCGCCGTGCTCGCGGCCGATCACCATCTCTCGATCGAGGCGGTGATCGTCGTCGCGGTCGCCGCAGCGATCGTCGGCGACAACATCGGCTACTGGATCGGCCGGAAGGCCGCGCGCCCGCTCCTCTATCGGTTCGGCCGCGTGCGGCGCTACGCCGAGCGCGTCTTACCTCCCGCCGAGCGGTTCTTCGCGCGGCATGGTGGCAAGGCCGTCTTCCTCGCGCGGTTCTTCGGCGGCCTGCGCGTCACCGGCGCCTGGATGGCAGGCATCACGGAGATGTCGTGGTGGCGCTTTCTCTGCTGGAACGCAGCCGGCGGGATCGTCTGGGGAGTCGGCGTCGGGCTGCTCGCCTATTACGCCGGCAAGGCTGCGGCGGACTCGCTCGCGCGCTACGGCGTGTACGCGGCGATCGTCGGCGTGGTCGGGATCGTCGTGCTGGTCGTCCTCGTGCACGTGTGGCGGCGGCGCGTCGTCGAGGAGAACGCGTGAGGACGCTCGCCGCGCTGGTGCTGCTTGCCGCGGTTGCGCTCCCGTCGGCGCAGGCTGCCGCTCCCGTGCCCCGGTTCGCACACGTGATCGTCATCGTCTTCGAGAACAAGGAAGAGCACCAGGTGATCGGCACCCGCAGCGCGCCGACGTTCACGCGCCTCGCGCGAACCTACGCCCGGCTGCGCGACTACCACGGCGTCGCGCATCCCAGCCTGCCCAACTATCTGGCGCTCGTGTCCGGCGGGACGCACGGCATCCGCTCGGATTGCACGAGCTGCACCGTCGCCGGCCGGAACCTCGCCGACACGCTCGAGGCGGCGGGCCGCACCTGGAAGACGTACGCCGAGGGCCTGCCGCGGCCAGGCTTCACCGGTCCGTTCGCCGGCCGCTATGCCAAGAAGCACGATCCGCTCCTCTACTTCCGCGACGTAGCCGGCAGCGCGACGCGCCGGCGCAACATCGTGCCGCTGACGCAGCTCGGAATCGACCTGCGCGCGCAGCAGCTGCCCGACTTCGCGCTCGTCGTCCCCGACGGCTGCCATTCGATGCACGACTGCTCCGTCCGCACGGGCGACCGCTGGCTCGCGCACACGATCCCGCCGCTGCTCGACCTCCCCGGAACGGCGATCTTCGTCACCTTCGACGAGGGCTCGCTGCCGAACCACGTGCCGGCGCTCGTGCTCGGCACCGCGGTCAAGCCCGGCTCCTCGTTCGCGCGCCGGACGAACCACTACGGCCTGCTGCGGACGATCGAGGACGCCTGGGGCCTGCCGCCGCTCGGCGCCTCAGCACGCGCCGCGCCGATAACGGGTATCTGGCGCTAGCCAAGCTGCATCCTGCAGCTCACTTCCCGCCGTGATCCACGGGCGTTGGTCAAGACGGTGGGACGAGCAAAGCTCGCCCGACCTCTCTGCGGCGCCGCCGAGTCGGCGCCTGGAGGGATTCCGCCCTCCGAATGGAATGAGGTCAGCCCGATGCTGGCTGCCCTCGCTTCAGCACAGGCCGCGCGCGACCCCTCGACCGCGGCGCACTGCTCGCGCGTCACCGACCTCGCGGTCCGGCTCGCCACGTGGATGGGGTGGGGGAGCGCCCGCGTCGAGCGGCTCCGCGCCGGCGCGCGCCTGCACGACATCGGCAAGGTCATGATCTCGGAGCGGATCCTGAGCAAGCGGGGCCCGCTCAGCCCCGAGGAGCTCGCCGAGATTCGCACACACCCGATGGCGGGCGTGTGCCTGCTCGCTCCGATCAGGCCGGCGCGCCATGCGGTCCCGTACGTGCTCTTTCATCACGAGCGCTGGGACGGCGGCGGCTATCCGACGCGACGCCCCGGAACCGACGTGCCGGAGGGAGCGCGGCTCCTCGCCGTCGTCGATGCGTTCGACGCGATGACCTCGACGCGGCCCTACCGGCGCGCCCTGCCGGCGTTCCATGCGCTCGCCGAGATCGAGCGCTGCGCCGGGACGCAGTTCGATCCGGAGATCGCGCGCGCCTTCCTCAAGGCCTGGAGCGCCCGCGCGTTCGACGACGCTGCCGCCATTTAGAGCGCAGCCCAGACCTCGAGCTTCGACTTCACGCGGCGGATGACCTCGTCCGTGTACTCCGTCGTCCCGACGTCGCCGCCGATGTCGGCCGTACGGACGCCCTGGGCGACGGCTTCGAGGGACGCCTCGCGGATCGCCCGCCCCGCCGCGCGCTCGTGCTCGTCGCCGTTCGACAGCAGTGCGGCGCCGGCGAGGATCATCGCCATCGGGTTCGCGACGTTCTTCCCGCGAAGCGACGGCGCCGTTCCGTGCGCCGCCTCGGCCATCAGCGCCCGCGTCTCGTAATCCTCGTCGAACGCGACGAGGAGGGACTCGGACCCTGCGATCGAGCCGAACAGCGGCAGGACGAGGTCGGAGAGGATGTCGCCGTCCCGGTTGAGCGCCGGGATCACCAGCGGGTCGCCCGTCGAGGCGATCAGCAGCGCGAACGTCGCGTCGATCAGCTGCGGCTCGTACGTCACCTCGGGGTGGCGCTCGGCGGCCGCGTCCATCTCCTCCTTCAGCATCCCCTCGTAGGTGGGGCTGACGGTGTACTTCGGCCCGCCGAAGACCGTCGCTCCGACCTGTTCGGCCTGGCGGAACGAGAACTCCGCGACCGAGCGGCAGATCCGCCGCTCGATCCGCTCCGTTCGAAACGCGACCTCGTCGTCGCCCGTGCCTTCGCGCCACTCCTGCGCGCCGTAGGCGTCGCCGACTGCCATCCGGACGATCGAGATCGGCGCGTGGACGCCGCCGAGCGGGATCACACCGGGGATGCGCCGGCCGGTCCGGACGATGACCCGGCCGCCGATCTCCTCGCGCAGGATCCGGTTCGGCGAGCCGACGTCGTCGCGCCCCTCGGGCGTGATCGTCGCGGCTTTGAGACCGACCCCGTGCTCGCGGACGGCGTGAGCGGCTTCGTGGACGACGGCGTTCTGGGTTTCGCGCCGCGCTTCGAGCGAGAGATCGAAGCGCGGAAACTCGAGCTCGAATCCGATCACGTCCGGCGCGAGGACGCGGAGCGATTCCTCCAGCAGTTCCTGGCCCGTTTCGTCCCCCTCGAGCACCACGACCGTTTTGATCTGCACGCCGGCGGACACTAGCGAGAGACGATGCCGAGGACCGGGGGTTGGAGGCGCTTGGGGTCGCGCCGTCGATTTCGCTATGTCGACGCGCGTGGCAACCCGATCAAGGACGAGGACAAGCTCGAGCGGATCCGTGCGCTCGTGATCCCGCCCGCGTGGACGGACGTGTGGATCTCGCCGAAGCCGGGTGCGAAGCTGCAGGCGACCGGCGTCGACGCCGCCGGGCGGCGGCAGTACCTGTACCACGCGAACTTCCGCGCTCAGCAGGAGCAGGCCAAGTTCGACCGCCTGATCCGCTTCGCCGAGCGGCTGCCCGAGCTGCGCGGCGCGACTGCCGTTCACCTCGACAACGAGACGCTCGACCGGCTCCGCGTCTCGGCGATCGCGACTCGGCTGATCAACTGCGGCTGGTTCCGCGTCGGCTCCGAGCGCTACGCGAAGGAATCACGCACGTACGGGATCACGACGCTGCGGAAGAAGCACGTGCGCGTGCGCGGCAAGCGGATCGAGTTCGACTTCGTCGCGAAGCACCGCACCGTCGTCCGCCGGACGTTCATCGACGACGAGCTCGCCGACCAGGTGAAGGCGCTGCTGGCGCTCCCCGGTGGCCGGCGCCTGTTCCGGTATGTCTGGGACGACGGCATCTGCAACCTGACCGGGGCACGCCTGAACGACTACGTCCGCGACTACCTCGGCGACGAGTTCACCGCAAAGGACTTCCGAACGTGGGGCGGGACGTTGATCGCCGCGATCGCATTTGCCGAGCACGGCCCGCCGGAAAGCGAGCGCGAAGCCAAGAAGGTGATACCCGCGGTGATGAGGCGTGTCGGCAACGAGCTCGGGAATACACCGGCCGTTGCGCGCAGCTCGTACGTCAGCCCCGCGGTCATCGACCAGTATCTCGACGGCAGAACGATCGACGATTTTCGTCCGCGGCATTTGCGCGTCGTCCGCGCGCGCGACACCGGCCTCGACCCTGAAGAACAGGCCCTCTTGAGCCTGCTTCGTTCCTGGAAAATCCGGCAGTCACGTGCCGCCGCCTGATTCACGGGTCTTTGGCTAAGCTCAAGCACCCGGCAGAGGCGAATTCGAGGAGGAAATCCGTGGCACGTGTTACGAGACTTGTGTGCGACAACTGCGGAAAGGAAGTCGACGAGGCCAAAGGTGCGGTGATGCGGATCAACTTCACCGACGCGCGCCGCGGCTCGAAGCAGGCGGACCTCTGCGATGCGTGCGCCGGGAAGATGCCGGGGCAGCAGGTGGCGCGCCGCGGGCGGCGTCCGAAGGCGGCCGCTCCCGCGTAAAGAGAACGTCTGACCCGCTCAGTAGAGTGGGTCAGTTGTGGGTCTAAGCCTGATCACCGGCCCGGCGAACGCCGGGAAGGTGGCGCTTCTGCTGCGCCGGTACCTCGACGCTTTGGACGGCGAGCCGTACCTGATCGTGCCGAACCGGTCGGACGTCGAGCGCGTCGAGCGCGAGCTGCTGAAGCTGCAGCCGGCGCTGCTCGCCGGCTCGATCGGCACCTTCGACGATCTCTTCACGCGCATCGCACGCCACGGCGCGGACACGCGGCCGGTCGCGTCGGAGGCACAGCGGACGCTGATCGTCCGGCGCGCGCTCGCCGGGCAGTCGCTGAACGGCCTCGGCCGCTCGGCGCGCTTCGGCGGGTTCGCGGATGCGTTGCTGGCGACGGTCGCCGAGCTCGAGTCCGGCCTGCTCGACCCCAACGATCTCGACGGCGAGCTCGCGGCGCTCTACGCCTCGTATCGCGCGGAGCTCGACCGGCTCAACCTGTGGGACCGCGACCTCCTCCGCCGCCATGCGGCAGAGCGAGTCGCGAGCGAGCTCGACGCATGGGGCGGCGAGCCCGTCTTCGCGTACGGCTTCGAAGACCTCACCGGCGCCGAGTGGTCGCTCCTGCAGGCACTCGCCGGCCGGACGGACGTGACGGTGTCGATTCCCTACGAGCCCGGCCGGCCGGCATTCGCATCGCTCGGCCGCACCATGGACGACCTGGCTGCGCTCGCGGACGGTCGCATCGACGAGCTCCCGCCGCGCTTCGACGAAGTCGCGGCCCCCGCGCTCGCGCACCTGGAACGCGCGCTCTTCTCCGAGCGCGAACCGGCCGACGCACCGCCGATCGACGGCGCGCTGCGGTTCTTCGAAGCTGCCGGCACACGCGGCGTGCTCGAGCTCGTCGGCGAGGAGCTGCTCGCACTCATCCGCGGCGGCACGCCGCCTGAGGAGATCGGAGTCGTCTGCCCGACGCTCGACCGCTGGCAGGCGCCGCTCGAGACGGCGCTCGCCACGCTCGGCGTTCCGTACGCGCTCGAGGCGTACGTGCGCCTCGACAAGACCTCGTACGGGCAGGCGCTCCTCAACCTGCTCCGCTTCGCCTGGCTCGGCGGCGGCCGCGCCGAGCTGTACGCGTTCCTCCGCTCGCCGTACTCGGGCTTCACGCGCCAGAACGTGGACTTCCTCGAAGGCCGTCTGCGCGGCCGTGCGGTCACCGATCCCGAGCAGGTCGAGGCGGAGACGATCCGCCTGCGCGACGGACAGCCGCTGCCGGCGCTCGAGGCGCTGCGCTCGGCGCCGACGCCGCTCGACGCTGTTGCGGGGCTCGCCGCGTCGATGCTGCGTGCGGCGTACGGGGTCGAGACGCCGCCGGTCGGCGAGCTGTCGCGCCGGGACATCCGCGCGCACGACGCGGTGATGCGGCTCCTCGGCGAGCTTCGTGGGTGGAGCGAGCTCGAAGGACCACTCTCGCCCGAGGAGCTCGTCGCGGCGCTCGAGCGCGCAGAAGTCCGTCGCGCGAGCTCCGCCGAGCCGGGCCGCGTCGCCGTTCTCGACCTGTTGCGGGCGCGCACGCGCCGGTTCGAGATCGTGTTCGTCCTCGGGCTGGAGGAAGGGAGGCTGCCGCGCCGCGGCCACGAGTCGCCGTTCCTCGCGGACGACGCGCGGCGCGCGCTCGACGAGCGGTCCCGCTCGCGCCTCTCGCGGCCCGACCAGGTCGCGCGCGACCGCTACCTCTTCTACACCGCATGCACCCGCGCGTCGAAGCGCGTCTACTTCGTGCGCGAGGCGGCGGGCGACGACGGCAGCCCGCGGTCGCCGAGCCCGTTCTGGGACGAGGTCCTCGCGCTGTTTCCCGCCGACGACGTCCAGCGCTGGACGCGCCGGCGGCCGCTCTCGCAGCTCACGTGGCCGCTCGAAACGGCGCCGACCGAGCGCGAGCGGCTGCGAGCCGTCGCGCTGCGCGCACCCGAAGACCGTGCGGCGGCGGAGGCGATCGCTGCCGCCAACGACTGGGAGCGGAAGCTGATGCGCGCGCTGCGGGCGTTCGAGCGGAAGACGCGGTTGACGGACGCCGGCGTCCTCGCCGACCTGCACCGGCGCACGACGTTCAACGTCACCGAGCTCGAGCGCTTCGCCGACTGCTCGTCGATGTGGTTCATCGAGCGGCTGATCGACCCGAAGACGATGGACCGGGAGGTCGACGCGCGGATGCGCGGGTCGATCGCCCACCAGACGCTGTACCGCTTCTACTCCGGCCTGCCGAAGGAGCTCGGCGTCGACCGCCTCGCGGCCGACGACGTCGAGCGCGCGCTGCCATACCTGCGCCGCTGCCTCGACGGCGCGGTCGACGGCGTGCGGATGGAGCTGACCGAGCTGCAGCAGCGCGAGCTGCGGCATGGGCTGTGGCGCGACCTGGAGGCGTTCGTCCGCGACGACGCCGCCGCCGAGTCGCCGCTCGTCCCGCGCCGCTTCGAGGTGCTCTTCGGCTCCGACCGTGCGGCGCCCGAGCTGCAGCGCGGCCTCGAGCTCGGGGAGGGCGTGACGCTCTCGGGGAAGATCGACCGCATCGACGTCGATCCCTTCAGCGCGCGCGGGATCGTCCAGGACTACAAGGCCGGCAAGCGCGGCCACTCCGCGAAGCAGATCGAGGACGAGCAGAAGCTCCAGATCCCGCTCTACATGCTGGTCCTGCGCGACCTCGTGGGCATCGAGCCGCTCGGCGGCCTCTATCGCCCGCTGTCGGGCGAGCGCAGGGCGCGCGGGCTGCTCCGTGCGGATGCGCGCGACGACGGCCTCCCAGGCTTCTCCAAGAGCGACTACCTCGACGAGGAAGCCTTCTGGGGCCAGGTCGACCGCGCGCGCTCTCTTGCCGTCGGGCTCGTAGAGCGGCTGCGCGGGGGCGACATCCGGCACGACCCGAAAGCCGGCGACTGCCCCACGTGGTGCGAGCTGGGGCCGATGTGCCGGGTGAAGAAGCCGTGAACCTGAACGCCGAGCAGCAAGCAGCTGTCGACGCACGCGGCCTCGTCTTCGTCTCCGCCGGGGCCGGAACGGGCAAGACGCGTGTGCTCGTCGAGCGCTTCGCGCGCGCGGTCTGCGACGAGGGCGTCGACGTGGAATCGATCCTGGTGATCACGTACACCGAGAAGGCGGCGGGCGAGCTGCGGACCCGCATCCGCGCCGGCCTCGTCGAGCGTGGGCGGCCGGACCTGGCACGCGCCCTCGACGGCGCGTGGATCTCGACCATCCACGGCTTCTGCCACCGATTGCTGCGCTCGCATCCGTTTGCCGCCGGCGTCGACCCGCGGTTTCGCGTGCTCGACGAGAGCCAGGGGCGCGTGCTCCGCGGCGAGGCGTTCGAGGCCGCGCTGACGGAGTTCTGCGCCGGCGACGACGCCGCCCGCCTGCGCCTGCTCGCGGTGTACGGCGCGGACGGTCTCCGGCGCATGCTCACCGGCGTCTACGAGACGCTCCGCTCTGCCGGCCGCGACCTCGTGCTTGAGCTCGGCGAGCGGCGCAGTCTCCGCGAGTGCGTCGACGAGCTCCGCGAGGCTGCGCGCTGTCTCGGCGACGAGCTCGTGCTCGACGAGGACCTGCGGCCGGAGCAACTACTCGACCTCGGCGACCTCCGGCGCCGCGGCGAGCGGGCGGCGTCGTACGAGGAGGCGCGCAAGAGCGTCGAGCAGGCCGCGCTCGACGAGCTGGCGGCCGCCGACCGCGAGCTGCTGCAGGAGCTGCTGACGGCGTTCGCTGCCGCCTACCAGGATGCGAAGGACCGGGAGTCGGCGCTCGACTTCGAGGACCTGCAGCTGCGGGCGCGCGACCTGCTGCGCGACGACGAAGCGATCCGCGAGCGCGAGCGGCTGCGGTTCCGCTCGATCATGGTCGACGAGTTCCAGGACACGAACCGCCTGCAGTGCGAGCTCGTCGACCTGATCTCGGGCGACAGCGAGCGGTTCTTCGTCGGCGACGAGTTCCAGTCGATCTACGGCTTCCGGCACGCCGACGTGCAGGTGTTCCGCGAGCGGCGTGCGCAGGCGCGGGAAGGCGTCCTGCCGCTGACGATGAACTACCGGTCGCGACCTGAGGTTCTCAGTGTCGTGAACCACCTGTTCGGCGGCGACTTCGGCGACGAGTTCCAGCCGCTGACGGCGTCGGGCGACTTCCCCGATCCGGTCTTCGGCCATCCCGTCGAGCTGCTCGTCACCGACAAGTCGTCGTATGCAGACACGAGCGTGCACTGGCGGCGAGGGGAGGCACGCGCGATCGCGCGGCGCATCCGCGAGCTGATCGAGACCGGCGCGGCGCAGGCAGGCGAGATCGTCCTGCTCTTCGCAGCCGGCACGGACGCCGAGTGGTACGAGGAGGAGCTGCGAACGCTCGGGATTGCGACCTACCGCGGCACCGGGCGCGGCTATTTCGGGCAGCAGCAGGTGGTCGACCTGCTCTCGTACCTGCGACTGCTCCGCAACCGCTACGACGACGAGGCGCTCGTCAGCGTCCTCGCGTCGCCCTTCGTCGGCGTGTCGAACGACACGCTCGTACTGCTGCGGCGGGCTGCGCCGAAGCGCCCGCTGTTCGTCGCGATCGAGCGCGACCTCCCGGCGTCGCTCTCGCGCGACGACGCGCAGCTCCTCCGCGCGTTCAAGCAGCGCTACGACCGGCTGGCGGCGGCGTCTTCGCGGTTGTCGCTCGAGCGGTTGTGCGAGCGCGTGCTCGCCGACCACGACTACGACCTCGCCGTCCTCGCGCAGTGGGACGGGCGCCGCCGCTACGCGAACCTGCGCAAGCTCGCGCGCCTGGCCCGCTCGTACGAGGAGCTGCGCGGCCCCGACGTGGAGGGCTTCGTCCGGTTCGTGCGCGACCAGGAGGCAGTCGGCGCGCGCGAGCTCGAGGCCGTCGCGGAAGAGGAAGGCGGCGACGCGGTGCGACTGCTGACGATCCACGCGGCGAAGGGGCTCGAGTTCAAGGTCGTCGTCGTCGCGGACGCCGGCCGCGACAAGGCGCCGCCCGCGTCGGACGAGATCCTGGCGCTCTCGGACGGCCGCTTCGGCTTCCGTGTGGCCGACCCGATCACGAGCGAGCGCCGCGGCGCGTATGCCTACGAGGAGGTGAAGGAGGCGCGCAAGGCCGAGGAGCGCGCCGAACGGCTCCGGCTCTACTACGTGGCGATGACGCGGGCGATCGACCGCCTGATCGTCTCCGGCTCGATCGACCCTGCGCGCACGGCCGACGAGACGACCCCGATCGGCTGGGTGATCGGGCGCCTCGACGCGCGCGGCGAGATCGAGCGTGCACAGCACGAGCCGGTCGAGCTCGAGCGTGACGGAGCGCGCGTCATCCTGCGCGTCGACCGCCACGCGGAGGCGCCGGCGGAAGCCGTCCCCGACGCCGTCGCGGAGGACGGCCAGCTCGCCCTCTTCGCCGAGGACGGCGGCGCGACGCTGCCGCCGCTCGTCCCGCCGCTGCCGCAGCTCGCCGAGATTCCGCCGCCGCCGCTGCACCGCGTGCGCCGGCTTTCGTTCAGCGCGCTCGCGCTCTTCGAACGCTGCTCGTACCGCTACTACGCGGAGCGGGTCGTCGGCATGCGCCCTACGGACGAGCGCAACACGGGCCCGGGCACGACCGGGCTCGCGGCGACGGAGGTCGGCGACGCCGTCCACCGCCTGCTCGAGCTCGTCAACCTGCAGGAGCCGCTCCCGCCCGACGATCTCGTCGCGCTCGTGCGCGGCTGGTACCCGCGGGTCAGCGACGAGGAGCTCGAGCGGATCGCCGGCTTCGTTCGCTCGTACTGCGAGTCGGAGCTCGCGCGACGGGTCGCGGCGCTTCCCGGAGCGCAGCCGGAGCGGCCGTTCGCGTTCGAGCACGACGGCGTCCTCCTCCACGGCCGGCTCGACGTGCTGCAACTGGATACGGGCCGCGCTGTCGTCGTCGACTACAAGACGAACACGCTCGACGAGGGGACGCCCGAGGAGATCGTCGACAACGACTACCGGCTCCAGCGACTCGTCTACGCGCTCGCCTGCTTCCGCGCCGGCGCCGAGGAGGTCGAGGTCGTCTACCACTTCCTCGAGCGACCCGACGCCGTCGTCTCGACGACCTTCGCTCGCACCGAGCTGCCGGCGCTCGAAGCGGAGCTGAGCTCCGCGATCGCGAAGATCAACGCCGGCGAGTTCCGGCCGTCGCCGAGCGACTTCGTGTGCGCAGGCTGTCCCGCGCTCGACGTCGTGTGCGCAGGCCCCCGCCTGCGTTCGGCCGTCGCGGCGGAAGCGTTTGCCACCGCGTAGCTACGTCCGCGAAGCCCGCCGGCGCGTCGCGCCGAAACGCGAGCGCATCCGCCCGATCATCGACCGCCTCGCGGCGGCGCACCCGGACGCGACGATCGCGCTCAAGTCGCGTTCGCCCCTCGAGCTGCTCGTGGCGGTGATGCTCTCCGCCCAGACAACGGACGTGAACGTGAATCGGGTGACGGAGAAGCTGTTCGTCAAGTACAAGCGCCCGCAGGACTATCTCGCCGTGCCGCCCGAGGAGCTCGAGCGCGACATCTTCGCGACGGGTTTCTACCGGCAGAAAGCGAAGGCCCTGCGCGGGACGATGCAGATGCTGCTCGAGGAGTTCGACGGCCAGGTGCCGCGCGACCTCGACCAGCTCGTGCGGCTGCCGGGAGTCGCACGTAAGACTGCGAACGTCGTCGCCGCGGAGCTCGGCAACCCTCAGGGCATCGTCGTCGACACGCACGTGCGCCGGCTTTCGCAGCGGCTCGCGCTCACGCGGCAGGACGACCCCGTCAAGATCGAGCGTGACCTGATCCGGCTCGTCCCGCGTGCGGACTGGGGCCGCTTCCCGCACCTCCTGATCTGGCACGGGCGGCGCGTGTGCATCGCGCGCATGCCGCAGTGCGAGGACTGCGTTCTGACCGACCTCTGCCCATCCTCGCGTGTCTGACCTGCAGCATCCCGACTCCAGGCCCTTCGAGCTCGTCGCGGACGTCTACGAACGCGCGCGGCCGGAGTATCCGGCCGCCGCGATCGCCTGGCTGGCCGAGCGGCTCGACCTGCGGGCCGGCCGGACGGTGCTCGATCTCGGTGCGGGCACCGGAAAGCTCACCCGTGCGCTGCTGCCGACGGGCGCGCGGGTGGTCGCCGTCGAGCCGGGCGCCCAGATGCTCGGACAGCTTCGGCGCGTGCTCCCCGAAGTCGAGGCGCAGCTCGGCGCGGCGGAGGCGATCCCGCTCGCCGACGCCAGCGTCGACGCGATCACCGTCGGCCAGGCGTTCCATTGGTTCCGACACGACGAGGCGCTCCCTGAGATGCGTCGCGTGCTGCGGCGCCACGGCGCGGTGTGCCTGATCTGGAACGCCCGCGACCGACAATGGGATGTGTCGAAGCTGCTCGAGGACTTCATCCCGTCCGACCGGGCTGCGCCCGGCACGTGGTCGGACAAGCTCGCCGCGAGCGAGCTCTTCGGAGCGGTCGAGCAGCGGCGCTTTCAGTTCGTCCAGACACTGGATGCCGACGGGTTGGTCGATCGGATCTTCTCGATCAGTTTCGTCGCCGCCGCGCCGGAGCAGAAGCGGGCGGCGCTCGAGCGGAAGCTGCGCGCGCTCGTGGCCGAGCATGGCGGGCAGGTCGAGCTGCCCTACGTGACCGACGTCTACGTCAGCTACGCGGCGTGATCGCGACCAGCAGTCCGCCGTCCTCGTCGTAGGCGGGGAAGAAGTCGGCGGTCACGGGCTTCGTCTGGCCGGCGCGCGTGCGTAGCTCCAGCTGCTCGCCGAGCCGGCGGACGCCCCACTCGAGCGCAATCGCAGCCGGGCTCTGCTCGCCGCCCCAGCCGTGCAGGCCGAGCCGTTCGACGACGTCGTTGCCGAGCAGCTCCTGCTCGCGGAAGCCCGACAGCTCGAAGACGCCGCGCCCGGCGGCCAGGATCCGGGCCTGCTGGTCGCAGACGACGAACCCTGTGTTCGGGCCCGGGTAGTAGTCGTCCATGAGCTCGAAGAGGAAGCCGAAGCCGCAGCGGTCGCACGCGACGGGCACGTTGTCGATCTCCTGCAGGCCGTCGTGGTCGACCGAGCGCTGCTTGCAGTTCGGGCAGATGAAGTACGGCACCGGCTCAAAATAGCGAGCGCCGCTAGATCCACTTCTTCCGGCGGTAGTACCAGAGCTGGAGGAACGTCGTCACGAGGATCAGGGCCCACGACCAGGCGTAGCCGAAGCGCCAGCCGAGCTCGGGAAAGTGGTGCCGGAAGTTCTGGCCGTAGAGCCCGACGATGAACGTCGGCACGAGCAGGACCGACGCGATGACGGTCAGCTTCTTCGTCACCTCGTTCTGGTCGTTCGCGATCTTCGCCTGCAGGTAGTCGCGGACCCCCGCGAGCAGGTCGCGCGAAAGCTCCAAGCCGTCGAGCGCGCGCATGAGCTTGTCATAGGCGCCGTTGAAGGCGATCTCGACGTCGCGCGGGAAGAGCTCGCCGCCGTCGACTTCGATCACGTTGTCGACGATGTGCCGGACGGCGTCGCGCGTCGGCCCAAGGGTGCGCCGAATGTGCAGCAGGTCGTGGCGCAGCTCGCCGATTCGGTTGCGTATCGCCGACGCCGGAGTGGTCTCGACCGTGTCCTCCAACTCGTCGATCTCGTCGTCGAGCGCGTCGACGAGGTCGAGGTAGTGCTCGGCGATGTCGTCCACGAGCCGGTACAGCATCATTCCCGGTTTGTCGTCGGGTTGGCACGACTCGCGTACCGGCCGCGGATCGTAGGGCGCCTCCCCCGGCGGCGTCTTGCTCACGGTGAGCAGGGCGTCGTGCGTCAGCACGACGTCGACCTCCTGGTAGAAGACGCGATTCTCGTTCGGCGCCGCTATCGCGAGCAGAAAGATCCCGAAGACGTAATCGCCGTGGGTCTGCAGCGTCGGGCGTGGCTCATCCGTGTGCTGGGGCGGCGCCTCGAGCAGGGCGAGGGCCGACTCGTGCACACCGCGGGGCAGCTTCTCGCGCAGTTCGGCCGGTGTGGGATCGATCAGGTCGACCCACTCGGCCATCTGGCGGCTAGAGGCGCGGCGCGGCCTCGGCCGCCATCAGATGACCTTCGATGGCGGCGAGGTGGCGCTCCGCGTCGAGCGCGCCCATACAGCCGGAGCCGGCAGCGGTGATCGCCTGGCGGTAGACGTGGTCCTGGACGTCGCCGACGGCGAACACGCCCGGGATGTTGGTCTCGGTCGAGCCCGGCTCGGTGATCAGGTACCCGGCCTCGTCGTGGTCGAGCTGGTCGAGGAAGAGCGCCGTATTCGGGTCGTGCCCGATCGCGGCGAAGATGCCGTCTGCCTCGAGCTCCCATGTCTCGTCGGTGTTCACGTCCCGCAGGCGGATGCCGGTCACGCGGTCGTCGCCGAGGACTTCGTCCACGACGGCGTTCGTCACCCAGTCGATCTTGTCGTTGGCGCGGGCGCGGTCGACCATGATCTGCGAGGCGCGGAACTCGTCCCGCCGGTGCACGATCGTGACCTTCGCGGCGAAGCGCGTCAGGAACGTCGCCTCCTCCATGGCCGAGTCGCCGCCGCCGACCACGACGACGTGCTTGTCGGGGAAGAACGCCGCGTCGCAGGTCGCGCAGTAGGAGACGCCGCGTCCCTGCAGCCGCTGCTCCGAGGCCAGGCCCAGCTGCCGCGCGCTGGCGCCGGTCGCGACGATGACCGTGTGAGCACGGTACTCGTCGTCGCCGACCCACACGCGATGCGGACGGTCCGAGAAGTCGACCTTCGTGACGTCGTCCGTCACGAAGTCGGCGCCGAACCGCTCCGCCTGGCGGCGGAAGTCGGCCATCATCTCGGGGCCGAGGACGCCGTCGGTGTAGCCGGGGTAGTTCTCCACGTCGCTCGTGATCATGAGTTGGCCTCCCCAGTTGAAGCCCTCGATCACCAGCGGGCTGAGGTTGGCGCGCGCGGCATAGAGCGCGGCCGTATACCCGGCGGGGCCGCCGCCGATGATGATCACGTCGCGAACGTCGTTGGTCGTCATGTCCTGAAGATTCCCTCCTGCTGTATTAAACGAATCCGGTCGGCTGAAGCTTCCTCTCAAGCGACGAAAGCCCCGCAAAGGAAAAGCTTCCCGCTGCGGATCTCACTCTCATCGTAGAGGGCGTGGGGTTGGCTCCTGCCGGGCCCGAGGAGGTGCGTGACGCCGTGCCCCCGCGCGGTGAGGAGCTCCGCGATCAGGCGCCGGTGGCACTTCCACCAGGGAGTCTCGGCACACATGAAGCACGGCGCAGGCTGGGTGAGCTCGACGGCGAGCGCGTCCTGCCACGCGGGCGTGCGCATCCGCGCCGCGTAGCTGCGGAACGCGGGCGTCCGAATGCAGGCGAACTCCTCCTCGCCCGGCTCGCCGCTCCGGCGGCCGCCGAGCTCGACCGCGTGGCGGTAGCCGATGCCGGCCTCGCCGAGTGCGTCCTGCAGCGGCCCCTGGTTGAACTGCGGGTTGCGCCGCGAGCCGGGGAAGCGGCGGACGTCGACCAGCGTCTGCACGTTCGCGTCGCGCAGCGTTTCGATCAGCTCGGGAAGCGGGCGAATCCCATGGCCGACGGTAAACGCATGCATACAATCTCGCGTCCATGGTAGGTAGGGGCTGGCGATGGCCGACACGGTGACGTGGAACACGCTGCGGCGGCTCGCGGGCTTCCGCGCGGAGAACGGCTGCGCAACGAGCCTGTATCTCAATCTCGACCCGTCGGACGTTCCGACCGCCGGCGACGCGCACACGCGGATGAATGCACTGCTGCGAAGTGCGGAGAAGATCGACCGCAAGGACCTCACGCACGAGCAGCGCGGCGCGCTCAAGTCGGACTTCGAGCGGATCGGGCGCTGGTTCGACGACGAGTTCGACCGTGACGGCGCCCAGGGAGTCGCGATCTTCGCCGCCGGCCTGGACAACTTCTGGTCGACGCTGACGCTGCCGGAGCCCGTTCCCGACCGCTTCAAGGTCGGCCACGAGCTCTTCCTGGCGCCGCTCGTTCCCGTCGTCGCGCGGGCCGACGGCACGATCGTCGCCGTTGTCGGGCGTGAGGCCGGGCAGTTGTACCGCCTGCAGGCGGGGCGCCTCCAGGAAATGGGCGACTACTCGGACGAGACGCCCGGGCAGCACGACCAGGGCGGCTGGTCGCAGGCGCGCTACCAGCGGCACATCGAGAAGCTGGTGCAGGAGCACGTGCAGAACGTCGCCGCGGTGCTCGACCGCAGCCGACGGAGGTTGCACGACCCGAAGATCGTCGTGGTGTCCTCCGAGGACATGCGCTCGGAATTCCTCGACGCGCTCGCTCCCGAGGCGCGCGACGCGGTCGTCGGGTGGACGTCCGCAGAGGCGCACGCCGGCGCGGCGCAGCTGCTTGAGGCGGTCACGCCGGTGCTCGAGCAGGCCGAGGCGAAGGACGAGGCCGAGGTGCTGGCGCGCTGGCGCGAGGACGCGGGGCGGGGGACGCGCGCGGCGTCGGGCTGGGAGGAGACGCTCGAGGCTGCTTCCGACGGCCGGGTCGAGGTGCTGCTGTTCCAGGAAGGCATCGACCATCCCGCCTACCGTTGTCCGGCGTGTGGCCGCGCGTCGGCGTCCGGCGGGAGCTGTCCGCTCGACGGCACGACGCTCGAGCAGACCGACGCGGGTCTCGACCTCGCGGTGCATCAGACGCTGGCGCACGGCGGCGAGGTGTGGGCGATCCGGCATCAGCAGGATCTGGCGCCCGTCGAGGGCATCGGCGCGCTGCTCCGCTTCTGAGGCGAGAGCTACGCCGCGTCGGCGGCTTCGCTGCGCACCGGAAGCTCGAGCGTCTGCGGGGGCTGCGTCGCCTTGTCGAGCGGCGCGACGTCGGGAAGCTCCTTCGGCGCAGCCACCCCGTGCTCCGGGAACTTGCGCGCCGAGACGAGCACGCGGCGCTCGAACGACCCGACCGTCTGGTTGTACGCCTGCACGGAGCCGTCGAGCCGCTTCCCGAGCGTGACGAGGTGCTCCGTCATCGTGCCGAGCCGTTCGTAGAGCTCCCGGCCGAGCTCGCTGATGGCGCGCGCGCTCTGTGCGACCTGTTCCTCGCGCCAGCTCGAGGCGATCGTCCGGAGCATGGTGATCAGGGTCGCGGGGCTTGCGAGCACGATCCCGGACTGCGCGGGCTGGTCGAGCAGTGACGGATCCTGCTCGATCGCCGCGCGGAAGAAGCTCTCGCCGGGGAGGAACATGACGACGAAGTCCGGCGCCGACTCGAACTGCTTCCAGTACGACTTCGCCTTGAGCGCGGCGACGTGCTCGCGCACGTTCCGCGCGAAGTCGGCGAGCCGCCGAGCACGGGCCGCTTCGTCGTCGGTCTGTGACGCATCGAGCAGCGCCTGGATCGGCGTCTTCGCATCGACGACCACCGTGCGGCCGCCGGGGAGCCGGACGACGAGGTCGGGGCGGAGGAGCCCCTCGTCGTCGTTGCGGCCGGTTGCCTGCACGACGAAGTCGCAGTACGCGAGCATGCCGGCGGCTTCGACGGCGTTCTTCAACTGCAGCTCGCCCCAGCGGCCGTGCACCGACGGCGCGCGGAGCGCCGTGACAAGGCTGTTCGTCTCCGTCCGCAGCCGCTCGTTCGTCTCCGCGACGCCCCGCAGGAGGCCGCTGAGCAGGCCGACGTCCTGCCGGCGCGCGTTCTCGAGTGTCTTCACCTCGCTGCCGACCTTCTCCAGCGATTCCTTGATCGGCGCGACGAGATTCTCGACGGCCTTGTGGCGCGTCTCGAGGTCGTGTGTCGCCTTCAGCTGGAGCTGCTCGAACTGGGTCTTGGCAAGCTGCATGAACTGCTCGCTGTTGCCGCGCAGCGCCTCCGCGCACATTGCCTGGAGCTGGTTCGACAGCGCCTCGCGCGCCTGCGTGAGGGCGGCGACGCGTTCGTCGCCCACCGCGCGCTCGTGATCCAGCTCGAGCTCGAGGCGCGTCAGCTCGCCGCCGGCGCGTGACCGGGCGACGAACCAGGCGATGCTTGCGCCGAGCGCAAGCCCGAGGATCAGGAATGCGAACTCCATCCGAGCCAACGGACGGTAGAGCGTGGGTCGGACGGAGCCGCGATCGGCTCCGCCCGAACCGGATCAGCTGCCTTCTCGCTCCACGCGAGCGTCGGCCGCTTGCTGCCGCTGCTCGGCGGCGAGCTCTTCGTGGCGCTCGGCCCGCTCCTGCGCGTTGGCCTCGCGCTCCTGTGCCGCGCCCTCGCGGCGCATCGAGGAGTCGCCCATCACGTCACCGGCGGCCTGCTTGCCCCGCCCGAGGATCTTGTCGAGTAGTCCCATGGCGCGGGTCTTCCCGAAAACCGCACAAAAAACGCCAAAGCCGGCGAACCCGAGGGTTCATCGGCTTTGGCTCGCGCAGCATACGAGCGCGGAAGTCGTCGAGTCAAGAGCCTGTCGGCGCGGAAAAGTTTGCAAGTTGCGAACTTCCGCCAGTTCGGCGGGCGCGGTCGCTACCCTGACCCGCGCAGATGGCGAAGAAAGTCCGCACCCCGCCGCCCCCGAAGCGCGTCCAGACGCCGCAGCGGCGCGAGACACGCCGGGCGGCAGGCGTCTCGACGCGGCCGCCGTGGTTCTACGCCGCGATCGGCGCGGGAGCCGTCCTCGTCGTCGCCGCGATCGCGATCGGCGTCTTCGTCGCGCGCGGCAACGGCAGCAACAGCTCGAAGTCCACCGCCGACGTGGCGAGCTACAACACGCTGCCGGGCATCAGGAAGACGAAGGCACCGTGGCCGCCGGAATACCAGTACCTGGCAGATCGCCTCCCCGCGCTCGGGTTGACGACGCTCCCGCAGGAGGCGGTCGCCACCCACTACCACTCGCACCTGGACATCTTCGTCGACGGCAAGAAGGTCAAGGTGCCGGCGCTGATCGGGATCAATGTCGGCGCCCAGTACCTGACGCAGCTGCACACGCACGACGCCCGGGGCGTCATCCACGTCGAGTCGCCGAAGGCCAACGACCACTACAGCCTCGGCCAGTTCGTCGCCGAATGGGGCGTCTTCCTCGACGGACGCTGCATGGGCGCCGATTGCAACGGGCTCAAGTGGTACGTGAACGGCAAGCTGCAGACCGGGAACCCGCAGAAGTACGTGCTGCAGTCGCACGACGAGATCGCGATCGTCATCGGCAAGCCGCCGGCGAAGATCCCGTCGAGCTACCAGTTCCTCGCCGGCGAATAGGTAGTGCCGGGGGCGGGACTCGAACCCGCACGCCCGCGGGCGTCGCTTGCGATGCCCGCATCAGAGGAGGCGCGGGCTTTGCCCGCGGCTCCGTCCGGGTTGCAGCGCCTGACGTGATGCGAACGCTCTGGGTGAGATGCCGGGGGCGGGACTCGAACCCGCACGCCCCCACGGGGGACAGCCGATTTTAAGTCGGCCGCGTATCGCCAGTTTCGCCACCCCGGCGTAGCCCAGGATAGCCTCCGGGCGTGGCAAAGCTAGAGGAAGAACTGCCGACCGATTACGTCTCTCTCGAGTGGGACACGCCGCTCTTCCGTACGGCACAGCGGCAGTTCGAGCAGGCGATTCCGTACGCCGACGTCAACGAGTCCATCGTCGAGCGCCTCCGCTATCCGGAGCGCGCCGTCGTCGTGGCGGTGCCGATCCGCCTCGACGCCGGGCGCGTAGGCGTCTTCCCCGCCTACCGGGTGCAGCACTCGAGCGTGCTCGGCCCGACGAAGGGCGGCATCCGCTACGACCCGCACGTCACGCTCGGCGAGTGCGCCGCGCTGGCCGTCTGGATGACGTGGAAGTGCGCGCTCCTCCGCCTTCCGTACGGTGGCGCGAAGGGCGGTGTCCGCTGCAACCCACGCGAGCTCTCGCAAGGGGAGCTGCAGCGCATCACCCGCCGCTACACGAGCGAGCTTCGCGGCGTGATCGGCCCGCAGGAGGACATCCCAGCCCCGGACATGGCGACGAACGAGCAGACGATGGCGTGGATCATGGACACGTACTCGATGCAGGTCGGGTACGCGGTCCCGGAGATCGTGACGGGTAAGCCGATCGCGCTTGGCGGGTCGCTCTTTCGTCACGAGGCGACGGGGGCGGGCGTGGTCATGGTCGCCGAGCGCGCGTGCCGGCGGCTCGGGTGGCCGCTCGAGGACCAGGCATGCGTCGTCCAGGGCTTCGGCAACGTCGGCGGCATCGCCGCCCAGGAGCTCGCGACCAAGGGCGCTTCCGTCGTGGCCGTTTCGGACATCTCCGGAGGCGTGTACGCGCCCGACGGGCTCGACCTCACCGACGTCCGCGCGTGGATCGCCGACCACGGCACGCTCGAGGGCTATCCCGACGTTCAGCACGTGACGAACGAGGAGCTGCTCGAGCTGCCGTGCGACATCCTCGTGCTCGCCGCGCTCGAGGATCAGATCACGGCCGAGAACGCGCCGCGGCTCCAGGCGAAGCTCATCGTCGAGGGAGCGAATGGCCCGACCTCGATCGAGGCCGACGCGATCCTCGGCGAGCGCGGCATTCTCGTCCTGCCGGACGTCCTCACGAACGCGGGCGGCGTCACCGTCTCGTACTTCGAGTGGGTGCAGGATCTCGGCCGCCTTTTCTGGACTCGCGACGAGATCCGCGCCAGGCTCGCCGACAAGCTCGGCGACGCTTTCGACCGGGTGTGGGCACTCGCCGACGAGAAGACGATCTCGCTGCGCCAGGCGGCTCTCGTCGCCGGCATCAACGAGGTCGCGAGCGCCTTGAAGGCGCGCGGGATCTACCCGTGAGCCAGGTACGCGACGCGATGGTGCCGGAGCCCGGCACGCTCGACGCGTCCGCCTCCGCGCAGGAGGCCGGCGAGCGGCTGTCGGACCCGGCGGTGCGTGCCGTCCTCGTCTGCGACCACGGCAAGCTCGTCGGCGTGGTCACGCGCAAGACCCTCGTCGAGGGGATCGTCGCGAACGGCCGCGACCCGAGCGCGACAACGCTGCGCGAGATCGCCGAGCCGCCGCTGTTCACGCTCGACGCGGGGATGGGCCTCGACGACGCGTACCGCGCGCTCGAAGAGCACGACCTGGAGCGCGTGCCGGTGCTCGAGGACGGGCGCCTCGTCGGGATCCTCTCGCGGACGGTACTGCAGCGCCGCCTCGCCGAGGACGAGCCGCCCGCTCAGCAGCAGGTGTAGGCGCCGGGCGGCGCCGCGCCCTCCTCGTTCTCCGGCAGCTCTGCGGCTGCGAGCGCGGCACCGTCGAGCAGGTCGCGCACGCTGACCTCCAGCCCGTCGAGGCCGCCGAAGAACGCAACCGTCTCGCGCGCGATGACGGCGCCGGCGACGATCACCGACGCACGGTCGGGGTCGAGTCCTTCCAGCCTTCGCCGTTCGACGAGGGGCAGTCGCGCCAGCCGGTCGACTTGCTCCGCGAGCGCGTGCGCGGTCAGCGACGTTTCCCCGGCGAGCGCAGCCAGCGTGGTGATCGTGCCGGCGACGCCGATCGCGGACGTCGTGCGTTCGCGGATCTCGTCGGGCACACGCTCTGCGAGGAGCGCTCGCACTGCGGCCGCGCACGCAGCAAGCTCCTCCCCCGCCGGCGGATCGGCGTGCAGAAAACGCTCCGTCAGCCGGACGGAGCCGATGTCGAGGCTGTCGTGCCAGCGCACGCCGTCCGGTTCGGCGGCGATGAGCTCCGTCGAACCGCCGCCGACGTCGACGATGAGCGTCCCGGCGGAGACCGGGCGCTCGGCGGTTGCGCCGCGGTACGTCAGCAGCGCCTCGTCGTGGCCGGACAGCAGTCGCGTGACGAAGCCGTAGCTCCATTCGACCTCGCCGAGGAACGCCTCGCCGTTGTCGGCGTCGCGGACGGCGCTCGTCGCAATCGCGAGCGTGCGTTCTGCGCCGAGCTGCTCGGCGCTGCGACGGTAGTCCGTCAACGTGTTCCGCACGCGCGTGATCGGAACCGGGAGGAGGCGGCGCCGCTCGTCGACCCCTTCGCCGAGCCGTGTCACGCGTGTCTGCCGCTCGACGTCGTCGATGCGGCCGTCGACGACATCGGCGACGAGGAGCCGCGTCGAGTTCGTGCCCAGGTCGACCGCGGCCACGCGCGCCACGCGTTCGATGCTAGCGGCGCCTGGGTACGTAGCCGGCGTGCGCCGCCTCGACGCCGTGGTGCAAATCGGCCTCGTGCTCGCGCTTGCCGAGGCATACCGGCTGCTGCGCCGGCTGCTTCCGACGGACTGGGCGCAGGCGATAGCGAACGCCCATCACGTGCTGCGGCTCGAGCAGGTGTTCCACGTGGCGTGGGAGGGGGCGATCCAAGGCTGGTTCCTGCAGTTCCCGACGCTCGTCCGCGGGATGAACTGGTTCTACCTCTCGAGCCATTTCGTGGTCACGGGTGCGTTCTTCGTCTGGCTGTACTGCCGCAACCGCGACGGCTTCGCGAGCTTCCGTGACGGTTTCGTCGTCGCGACGGCGCTCGCGCTCGTCATCCACTGGCGCTACCCGACGGCGCCGCCGCGGCTCGCGCACGTCGGCGTGCGTGACACGATCGACCTCTACTCGGGCGTCAACATCGGGCGGCCGCATCACGAGCGCTTCTCGAATCCGGTGGCCGCCGTGCCGAGCCTGCACGCGGGGTGGGCGCTCGCCGTCGGCGCCGGACTCCTGCTCTATGCACGCAACGCGGCGGCGCGAGTCGCCACAGTCCTGTATCCCGCCGCCGTGCTGCTGACGATCGTCGTGACCGGAAACCACTTCATCTTCGACGCCGTTGCCGGGGCGCTCGTGATGGCGGTGGGCTTCGCGGCGACGGTGCCGTTTCGGACGGGAGCGAGCTATACTGGTGACCTAGCGACGCGGGGTGGAGCAGTCAGGTAGCTCGCCGGGCTCATAACCCGGAGGTCGCAGGTTCAAATCCTGCCCCCGCTACTCAAAACCCCCGCTATGACGGGGGTTTTTCTTTCTCGGGAACCGCGCAAGTAGTTCTTGCCTACCCGCTTTTCTACCCGCCCTGATCGACGAGCGTGCCAAACATGCGCTGTTCGCCTTTTTCGGCGGCGCCGGGGAAGAGCACCTGCGCCGCGTGAATGTAAGGCTCTGTGGTCGACCCTTGTGAATGACCCGCCTTCAATTTGCCGGGCACGTGTCGCGGCGCTATAACGTCGCTTCTTCCGCGCCGGCGATGCAAATCGATTACACGACCCTCCCGGTGAGCGGTGTCCGCGAATGTCTTTCGGAGGCAGCGCCCGCGTCGGATGCGGACGATGAGGC
>DATCYR010000112.1:0-32718 GCA_036526315.1 Gaiellaceae bacterium
ACGGCACCGAGGTAGGTCACCTCTGTCGCCCGCCTGTACTCGTCGGGCTCGACCTCGAGGAAGCGGGAGAAGATCGTCGCCATTGCGTCGTTCACCCACACGTCGATCGGACCGAACGCCTGCTCGACCGCTTCCGCCGCCGCCTCGACCTGCTCGGCGTCGGCGACGTCCGTCGGCACCACGAGCGCCTGGCCGCCGAGCGCTTCGACCTCGCGCCGCGCCTCGTCGAGCCCGGGCTCGCCGCGCGCGACGAGCGCGACCCGCGCACCGTGGCGGGCGAACTCGTGCGCGACCGCGCGCCCCACCCCGGCGGAAGCTCCCGTGACGACGACGACCTCAGACTTCATCGGAGAACGATCTAGCCACCGGGCCGCAAATCGAAACTCAGCTTCTGCAGACGCTCGAGCGCCTCCCTCTCCTCCTTGCTGTTCTCCTCGAGCAGCCGCGCGACCTCGTCACGCTCGAGCGTCTCGGCGAGCTCGAGCAGCAGCCGGTACCCCGCCAGCTCCAGGTGCTCCGTCTGCATTGCCGCGCCGGCGTGGAAGAGGTCGGCGAGCCTCGGGTCGGTGATCTGCGCCGCAACCTCCTGGTGCTGGTCCTTGGCGCCTGCCAACGGTGCGCTCCGCCCCGACGCCGGCTCGGCGCCGAGCGTGCGGAATGCCGATTCGACGCGCGCGACGTGCTGATGGGTCTGCCCGAGATGCTCCTCGACGAGCGCGGCGAGCGACTCGCTCTTCACCTGCGTGTGCAGCTCGGGCAGGATCTCGAACGCGAGCATCCGTTCCGTCCAGAGCATCTGCGCCAGCAGTTGCAGGAACAGGTCGCGCGGGCTCGCGAGCTTCGCGCTCACGCGGCGACGCGCCCCGTCTGCTTGCGCTTCAGCAGCGCGGCCAGGCGATCGGCGAGCGCCATGATCACGAGGGCCGGATTCGCCGACCCCTGGGAGGGGAAGACGCTCCCGTCGGAGACGAACAGGTTCGGAACCTCCCATGCCCGGTGCGACGAGTCGACGACGGAGTCCTCCGGCGTGAACCCCATCCGGCAGCCGCCGACGAGGTGGGCGTAGCGGTCGATCTTGAGCGTCTCCTGCGCCCCCGCCCCGTCCCAGATCTCCTCGAGGATCTTCGTCGCGTACGCGATGTTCTTCTTGTCGTTGTCGCAAAGGCTGTAGCTGAACGTCGCCACCGGCATCCCGTACTGGTCGCGCTCGCCCGCAAGCGTGACGCGGTTCTCCGCCTGGGGCAGCAGCTCGCAGAGGGTGCCGAGCACCGTCCAGTGGTTGTAGTCGCGCATGTACTCGCGGAGCGACTGGCCCCAGTGGCCCTCGGCGACCACGTGCTCGGCCCACCCGATCGGCAGCGGCGAGATGGTCTGGATCGAGAAGCCGCGCGCGAAACCGCGCGACTCGTCCGTCTCGTAGAACTGCTCCGACGAGACCTCGGGCGGCGGCGCCTTGTACATGCGCAGCTCGTACGGGAAGCGCGCGGCGACCTGCGTCGCGCCCTGGACCATCACGTATCTGCCGACCTGATCGTTCCCGTTCGCCAGGCCGTTTGGGAACCGACGGCTGGTCGAGTGGAGCAGCAAGCGCGGCGTCTCGATCGCGTAGCCGCACACGGCGACGGCGTCGGCAGCCTGGAAGTGCTCGCGCCCGTCGTGGACGTACGTGACGCCGGTGCAGCGGCCGCTCGACTCGTCGATCTCGACGCGCACCGCCATCGCGTCGGCGCGCACCTCCACGCCGTGCTCGATCGCGTCGGGCAGATGCGTGATCAGCGGGCTGGCCTTCGCGTTCACCTTGCAGCCCTGCAGGCAGAAGCCGCGGTAGATGCAGTGCGGCCGGTTGCCGAACTTGCCGTTCGCGATCGCCACGGGCCCGACGCGCATCTCGATGCCGTGCGCGCGTGCGCCCTGCCACGCGATCGAGGCCGCGCCGGCGATCGGGTGCGGCCCGTGCGGATACGTGTGCGGATCGCCCCACGGCCAGTCCTGGCCGGCCACGGGCAGCTCGCGCTCGAGGAGCGCGAACGAGTCGCGCAGGTCCCAGTACGAGATCGGCCAGTCCGCTCCGACCCCGTCGCGCGTCTTGACCTCGAAGTCGGAGGGATGGAACCGCGGCGTGTACCCGGCGAAGTGCGTCATCGACCCGCCGACGCCGACGCCCGAGTTGTTCTTGCCCATCTCGATCGGGTCGTTTCCGCCGATGATCCGCTTGTCGGTCCAGTAGATCGGCGCGGCGCCCTTCTCGTCGGACACCCAGTCCCGATCGGGATCCCAGAACGGCCCTTTCTCGAGGATCACGATCTGCCAGCCGGCCCGCGCGAGCCGCTGCGCGAGCGTGATGCCCCCCGCTCCGGCACCGACGACGACCAGGTCGACGGCGTCCTGCTTGCCGTAGCGGCGCATCCGGTCGAGGTTCTGGAGCCCGCGCTTGTGCTTGTCGAGCAGCCACGGCGAGTCGTTGTCCTCGGGCATCGCGAAGGCGCCCTTGCGGACCAGCGTCTGAAGGCTCATTCGAGCCCGCGCTCCCGTGTGTCGCGCACCGGGTCGACGGCCATCGCCTGCTTGCCCTCCCACGCCTCGCGCTCCGCCGTGTCGAGGTGCGGGCTGCCGAAGCGAGAGTAGCCGCGCGGGTAGGCAGGCCCGCCGAAGCCGATCTCGTTCCACGCCCACGGGTGCGCGTAGAACGCCTCGCACGCGTTGCGAACCGCGAGCGACCATGCCCTTGCGACGTTCAGCTCGCGCCACGTGCCGCCGGTGAGCTCCGCCTGCGAGAAGCGGTGGCAGATGTCGATGCGCGTGTCGAGACCGGCCTCGCCGAACGACGACGCGCCGAACGCGCGCGCCTCCTCGTCGAGCCCGCGGACGATCAACCGCCATGCCTGGTTGTCGTCCGGCATGTCGAAGTACTGGTAGCCGTCGGAGCCGCCTTCCTGAAGCTTCTCGTCGACGTACGCGGCAACGGGGATGCGCGGATCCTCGTGCTGCGCCGTGATCACGTCGCAGAACGCCTTGACGGTCTCGCGCTCGCGCTCGTCGAAGAAGCGGAACGGCGGGACGTTCTCGACACGGTCGAGGACGAGCTGTCGCGTCACCTCGTCCCAGTGGCCGGCCTGTTCCAGCACGTCGTAGTCGGGGTAGCGCCCGCACAATTGCGGCGTCGTGCCGCGGCGCTGGCGCGGGAGGTCGTTCGGGCCGGCGCGCCCCTGCTCCCCGCGACGCCCCGGCGGCTCGTGGAAATGCCGCGCGGCAGACAACGTCAGCGCTCGCGCTTGACGACTGCGGCGATGAGCCCGAACGCTCCGACCATGCAGAGCGAGCCCGGAGCGAGCAGCGGCGGCCCCATCACGAGGTTGTAGGTCGGCTCGCCGAACCCGCCCGGCTTCTCCCGGATGCCGCGCACGTGGGTGACGACGCCGACGAGGCCGTCGAGGAAGTAGAGGGCTGACACCGCGGGCAGGACGGTCCTGGCGGCCTTCGGCGAAAAGACACCGGCGATACCGGCCGCTGTCAGCGGCGGCGTCAGCCAGATCGGCGTCCACATCCACTTGTCGCCGAACGACGCCTTGTAGTGCTCGAGGTAGATCTCGAGCGCAAGCGGCGGCGCGCTGAACGCCGTCGCCGCGGCGAGCAGCTTCTGCGCGCGGCCGCGCCGCAGGTTCCTGACGATCTTCGCCGCGAGGTTCACTTCCGGCCCGGCAGCGACTCCTTGAATTCCTCCAGCTTGCCGAGGAGCGCCTTCTCCATCACGCCCGTGCGCTCCGGATCGCCCTTGACCATCGCTTCGGCCATCTTCTTCGCCTGCTGGACACGGATGTGCGGCGGCAGCGGCGGAATCTCCGGGTCGACCTTCACCTCCAGCACCACCGGCGTGCCGGCGTCGAGCGCCTGCTGCCACGCGTCGCCGACGTCGTCGCCGTTGTCGCAGTAGATCCCCGTGAACCCGAGCAACTCGGCGTAGCGCACGTACGGGAAGTCGGGGAGCCATTGCGACCCGGGGTACTTCGGATCGCCGGAGAGGACGCGCTGCTCCCACGTCACCTGGTTCAGATCCTGGTTGTTGAAGACGCAGAAGATCAGGCGCTGGTCGGGCCAGCGCTCGCGATAGCGCTTGACCGTCAGCAGCTCGTTCATCCCGTTCATCTGAAACGCGCCGTCGCCGACGAACGCGATCACGGGCCGATCCGGGTACGCGAACTTCGCCGCGATCGCGTACGGCGTCCCCGGGCCCATCGTCGCGAGCGTTCCCGAGAGCGAGGCCATGTTGCCCTTGCGGAGCTTCAGCTGGCGCGCCCACCAGTTCGTCGACGAGCCGGAATCGGCCGTGACGATCGCGTCGTCCGGCAGCCGCTGCGACAGCTCGTGCACGACCCGCTGCGGATTCATCGGGTCGGCGTCCATCAGCGCCCTGTCCTCGACGACCCGCCACCACTCGCGCACGTTCCCCTCGATCGTCTCGCGCCACGAGCGGTGCTCCTTGCGCTTCAGCCGCCCGTTCAGCTCCTGCAGCGTCGCCTTCGCGTCACCGATCAGAAAGACGTCGACGGGATAGCGAATCCCGATCATGCTCGCCTTGATGTCGATCTCCACGCACTTCGCCTGACCTTCCTTGGGCAGCCACTCGGCATACGGGAAGCTCGTGCCCACCATCAACAGCGCATCGCAGTTCTCCATCAGCTCGTAACTCGCCGTCGATCCGAGCAGACCGATCGAGCCCGTCACGTACGGCAGGTCGTCCGAGAGCACCGTGCGCCCCAGCAGCGCCTTCGCGACGCCGGCGCCGAGAAGCTCGGCCGTCTCCTCGACCTCCTCGCTCGCGCCGAGCGCGCCCTGGCCGACGAGCATCGCGACACGCTCCGCGCCGTTCAACACCTCGGCCGCTCGATCGAGCTCAACGCCCTGCGGGACGATGCGCGGCCGCGCGTAGCCGATGCTCGAGTAGACGGCACCGTGCATGCGCGGCGGCGACGGCACCGCTTTCTCCTCCTGGACGTCGGCGGGGAAGACGATCGTGCAGACGACTCGCTCGTCCAGCGCGATTCGCATCGCGCGGTCGATCAGCTGCCGCGCCTGCGCCGGCTCCATGCAGTACTGGACGTACTCGGAGACGTCCTTGAACAGCACCTGCAGGTCGACCTCCTGCTGGTAGTGGGCGCCGAGCGACATCCGCTTCTGCTGCCCGATCAGCGCGACGACGGGCTGATGGTCGAGCTTCGCGTCGTAGAGCCCGTTCAGCAGGTGGATCGCCCCGGGGCCCGACGTCGCGAGACAGACGCCGACCTCGTCGGTGAACTTCGCGTGCGCGCAGGCCATGAACGCAGCCATCTCCTCGTGGCGCACCTGGATGAACTCCGGGTCGCCGTCGGCGCGATCGAGCGCGCCGAGGAACGCGTTGATCCCGTCGCCCGGGTACCCGTAGATGCGGTTGACGCCCCACTGCGTCAAGCGCTGCAGGACGTAGTCGGCGACGAGCTCAGCCATGTTCTTCCCCTCTCCTCGGGCGCACGAAAAGATTCAACGGCATACGATGTAACCGATCGGCGGGAATGGAAACCTGTGTCAGCCCCACCGGTCGGCGTGCGGCTCTGCGAGCGCTGCGAGCCGCGCCGAGCCGTCGAGCGCGGTCTGCAGATGGCGCTGCTGGATCGGCAGCCCCCACGCGGCGAGCTCGCCGAGCCCCGCAGGATCGGCGCGCTCGGCGAGCCGCAGCAGGGCCGTCCACGTCGCCACCTCCCCCGCCTCGCCCATCGCCAGGAAGCTCCAGGCAGCGAGCGGGCCCGTCCCTGCCTTGAACCACGCGCCGAGCATGTCGCCGGCCTTCTCCTTGATCGTGTTC
Source organism: Gaiellaceae bacterium (assembly GCA_036526315.1). GTDB lineage: Bacteria > Actinomycetota > Thermoleophilia > Gaiellales > Gaiellaceae > 3-1-20CM-4-69-9. Next base: position 5,837 of record DATCYR010000112.1, read on the forward strand.
GCATGGGCGAGGATCTCGTCCGCCGTCGCGGACGCGAACGCACCCTCGGCCGCGAGGCAACGGGCACGCGCCTCCTCGGCGTCCTCGCGCATCCGCCGCAGCTCCGTGTAGAGCGCCGCATCGTCGGTGCGTTCCTGCACGTGCTCCGTCACGGTCGCCGCAGCCATCGCGAGCCCGTGCGCCTCGCCGAGCTTCTCCTGGAGCACGCTCAGCATCTAGACGTACTCCCGGGCCAGCTGGTCACGTCGCGAGATCGCATCGGCCTCCGCCTCGGCGCGCTTGCGCTCGCGCTCCACCTCCTCGCCCTTCTGCAGCTCGATGCAGACGCGGTACGCGATGAGCCCCACGACGACGGGTGCGACGAACACGAGCACGCGGTACACCCAGATCTGCGCCGAGTAGCCGATGCCGAACATGACGTCGACTCGATCGGAGGCGCCCGCGAGGAAAACGAGCAGCACCCCCGTGAAGACGCCGAGGCCGACGGCTGTCCGCATCGGCGCGTCGCGCGGGCGGTCGAGCAGGTTGTGATAACCATCGTCGCCGGTGAAGCGCCGCTCGAGCGCGGGCCAGAGCAGCAGGAAGCCGAAGACGAGGAGCGGGAACGCGGCGCCGCCCCAGAACGGGTTCGGCACGAGCGTGTAGTGGCCGATGACGAAGTCCCAGCTCGGCATCAACCGCAGCGCGCCGATCAGCCAGCCGAGGTACCAGTCCGGCTGCGCGCCGTTCTCCGCGGCGTAGGTGTGGTACGGCCCCCACAACCAGATCGGGTTGATCTGGACGAGCCCACCGAGCAGGAACAGCGTCCCGACGACGAAGCTCAACAGCCCGAGCGAGCGCGGCGTCTGGCCGGGATAGGTCGGGACGCCGACGATCTTTCGCTGCGTCTCCCGTGGCGTCTGCTTGAACTGCGTGTGGTGGCGGAGCGCGACGAGCGCGAGGTGCAGCGCGAGCAGCGTCGCGATGAGGGCCGGGAGGATGAAGACGTGCGCGATGTACATCCGCGAGAAGAACGCGGGCGAGCCGGGGAAGGGCCCGTCCCAGATGAGCGCCGCCAGATTGGCGCCGACGAACGGGATCGAAAGGGCGACGCCGTACCCGATCGCGAGGCCCATGCCCGAGAGCAGGTCGTCGACGAGCGAATAGCCGAGGTACCCCTCGAGCAGCACCGTGAAGAGCATCAGCAGGCCGATCACGTACGTCAGCCCGCGCGGCTTTCGGTACGCGCCGGTGAAGAAGATCCGCAGCAGGTGGAGCACGATCGCCGCGACGAAGATGTTGGCCGCCCAGTGGTGCGTCTGCCGCATCAGCAAGCCGGCCTTGACGGTGAAGGACAGATCGAGCGCGGAGTGGTACGCCTCCGTCATGTGCTGGCCCTGCAGCGGCGCGTACGGCCCGTGGTAGACGACGTCCTTGGTGCTGTCGCGGTAGAAGAGCGCGAGGTACGTCCCCGTCGCGACGAGCACGACGAACGCGTAGAGCGCGACCTCGCCGAGCAGGAACGACCAGTGATCGGGGAAGAGGTAGCGCAGCGTCTTCCGCAGCAGCGGCGCAGTGCCGCTGCGGCGATCGAGAAAGCCGACGAGCTTCCGGATCACGCGCCGCTCCCGTTCTCGGGCTTGCGCATGCGCACGCCCCACCACGACGGCCCGACCGGCCCGTCGAAGTTCCCGGCGGCGCGGAGCTCGCCGTTCGCGTCGACGTAGATCGGGAGCATCGGCAGCTTCCGCCCCGCCGGACCGAACAGGACGTCACCGCCCGTCGCAACGTCGAACGTCGAGTAGTGGCACGGACAGACGAGCGCCGGCTTGGGCTCGATCGGCTTGAAGAGCGGCGTGCGGTAGAGGTTGATCGCGCACCCCGCGTGGGTGCAGATCTTCGAGTACGCGACGATGCCGTTCGCGGGGAACCGTGCCAGCTCCGGCGGCAACCGCAGCTCCGATTCCGGCAGGCGCACGACCACGAGCGACGACGCGAGCTCCTCCTTGTCGGCGTGCTCGGGGAACGCCGTGTAGAAGGTGTCCTCCTCGATGTCGGCCGCGCGCAACGGCCGCCCTTGCTCGTCGACGAGCCGTCTGCCGCGCCGCCACGGCGTCCGGACGAATGCGTCCATGTCGATGCCCGGGCCGAGCGACGCGATCGGCGTCAGCACCGCGAGCCCGATCGCGCCGCCGGCCGCGCCGAGGCCGAGCTTGAACAACCCGCTCCGGGTCAGCCGGCTGCCGCTCTCGTCGACGACCTGCGCGATCGTCTCCTGCTCCTCGGGGTACTCGACGAGCGGGTAGTCGTCCTCGAGCTCCTCCGTCACGATCAGATGCTTCGCCGTGACGATCAGGGCGGCGGCGAGGAAGACGAACGAGAGGCCGAGCGACAGCCCGAGCCACTGCGTCTGGTGCGAGAGGCGGTCGAGGACGTAGACGACGATGAAGCCGACAGCGCAGAGCGCGGCCGCGAGCAGCAGGAGCAGCGCGACGAGCTCCCAGCCAGGGCTGGCCGCGCCTGTGGGAACGACGCGCTCGCGCCCGTGGAGCTTCGGCTTTCGCCGCAGCCGCGAGACCAGGAGCACGGCTCCGGAGACCAGGAAATCCTTCGCCCTACTCACTCTTCAGCCTCTTGCCGATGACGATGCACACGGTGATGAGCGCCGTGGCGGCGAGGAACCACGTGACGAGCCCCTCGGGCACGGGGCCGAGGTGGCCGATCGCCCAGCCGCCGCGATCGTCGGGGTGCTTCGCGTACTGCACGTAGCGGATGATCGAGTCGAGCTCGCGATCGGAGATCTGCTTCTCCGAGAAGCGGGGCATGACGTACGGACCGATCCGCACCGCCTGTGCGATCTGCACCGCAGTGCTGTTCTCGAGCGGCGGCGGCACCGCACCGGTCACGTAGCCGCCCTCGGCGACGACCTGATGGCAGCCCGCGCAGTGCTCCGTGAACAGCTTCATTCCCTCCGAGAGGTTTCCCCGCTCCGGCTGCGGTTGCGGGATCGGCGGCCCGTTGCCGAGCGACGCAACGTACGCGACGAGCGCGCGGATCTGGTCCTCGCTGAAGAGCACGCGGTTGCGCCGAGGCTGCTTGCCGATCTCGCGCAAGGGCATGTAGCCGGTGCGCAGGTAGAAGTCGGCGGCGAGCGCGCCGACTCCCTGCAGCGACGGCCCTGCCGCATTCTGCTGGTTCTGCGCCCGTTGCGGCGCGGCGCCGGCACTGTTCGGGACCGGCGGTTCGACGCCACGTCCGTTCGCGCCGTGGCACGCGATGCAGTACTGCCCGTAGAGATGCTTCCCGCGCGCGACGAGGTCCCCCTGCTGCGGCTGCGCCGCGGCTGACGCTGCGCCCGGCAGCGCCAACGCGAAGAGCATGAGCGCAAGGCCTGTCCTCACGACTGACGGCATTCCACGTTGAAGATCGAGGCGAAGCCGTCGAGCAACACGATCATCAGGAAGATCGTGTTGGCGACGATGGCGGCAATCGCGAAGAACCGGATGCGACCGGGCGGCGGCTCCGTCTCGTAACTCGAGGAACGCGTTGCGAGCAGCACCGTCACGGCGGCGGCCTGCGCGGCGAGGATGACGACCGCCGCAGCCGCCATCAGCGACGCCTGCCAGACGTCGTTGCTGATCCCGAATTGCGGCGAGCCCGCGCCGCACGCCGCCTCCGTGATGCCGTAGCCGACGACGTGCTGCGCGGCCCAGACGAGACCACCTGCGAGCAGGCCTGTCCACTGCAGGATCTCGAGGCGCCGCCGGCTCATGCGCGCGCCGAGAGGAGGGTGCCGATCACGACGACGGTGAGGATGTTGACGGCGTGCCAGTACCACGTGACCGCCTGCACGGCGTTGACGCGGTAGGTGGTGAAACCGCGCGCGAGCTTCCACAGCAGCCAGAAGTTGAAGAGGATCCCGAGCAGCACGTGCCCGTGGTCGGCGCCGAGCAGCGTGTAGTAGATCGAGCTGTAGGCGTCTCGCGTGATGTCGAAGCGATGCAGCTGGTCGCGGAAGTCGTGGATCTCGTAGACGAAGTACCCGCACTGCAGGACGAGCGCGGCGACGATCGCGAGGCGCGTTCGGGCGAGCCGCCCCGCGCGTGCGGCGCGGGAGGCGATCTGCATCGGGAGGCTGCTGAGAACGAGGACGCCGAGAAGGATCAGCGGCGCGACGAGGTCGGGCTTCGGCAGCCCGTCCGGCGGCCACGCGACGGTGTTGAAGCGGAGGTAGTAGTACGTGCCGACGAACGCGCCGAAGAGCGTCGCTTCGCTGGCGATCAGGATGATCATCCCCCACCACGCGGCCGGCTTCGAAACCCGTTGCGAGACGACGCGCGTCACGGCCGCGGCATCGGTCGCTTCCGTCGTGCGCGGGACGGCGGCGTAGTCCGTCACGACTCCTGCGGCTCCTTCGAATGCCACCCGACTAAGGCGAGCAGGCAGAGGATGCCCATGATCCCTGCGACGCCGTACTTGTGGATCACGAGCATCACGAAGACGAGCGAGAGGGTGAACGCGAGGATGACCGGCCACGGCGACTCGTGCGGCATCTCGACGATCTCCGCGAACCTCGCGTCGACCGGCGTCACGGCCGGCTGTTCGTGGCCATGCTGGAGAACGAGCACGCCCTCATCCAGGTGGCGGCGGTCCTCCTCACGGTCGGCGGCGTCCCAGTTCGGATAGGGGCTCGTGACCTTCGGGACGACGGCGAAGTTGTACTCCGGCGGCGGCGACGAGATCGTCCACTCGAGCGTCGGCCCGTGCCACGGATCAGGCCCCGCCGGCTCGCCGCGGAAGTAGCTGACGACGAGGTTGCCGAGCAGCAGCAGGATCCCGACGAGCGTGAGATAGCCGCCGATCGACTCGGCGAGGTTGTAGGCCGTCCAGCCGATGCCGCTCGGATACGTGTAGACACGGCGCGGCATCCCGAGGAGCCCGACGATGTGCATCGGGAAGAAGAGCAGGTTGGTGCCGGCGAAGAGCACCCAGAAGCTGATCTGCCCGGGGAGCTCGAAGTACAGCTTCCCCGTGACCTTCGGGAACCAGTAGTACATCCCGCCGAAGATCGGGAAGACGGCGGCGCCGAAGATGATGTAGTGGAAGTGGGCGACGACGAAGTACGTGTCGGTCACCTGCTGATCGAACGGGATGGCGACGAACATGATCCCGGTGAGCCCGCCCGTGACGAACATGAAGATGAAGCCGGCGATGAAGAGCAGGGGCGTCTTGAACCGCGCTAGGCCGAGCACGAACGACATACACCACGCGAAGACCTGAATGGTGCTCGGGATGACGACGAGCGCCGTCGCAGCCGCGAAGAAGACGAGCGTGATCGTCGGCAGGCCCGTCGCGAACATGTGATGCGCCCATACGCCGAAGCCGATGAAGACGACGAGGATCTCGGCGATCGCGACCAGTGGGAACGCCACCAGCCGTCGCTGCGTGAACGCCGGGATGATCGACGTCGCGATCCCGAACGCAGGGACGATGAGGATGTACACCTCCGGGTGCCCGAAGATCCAGAACAGGTGCTGCCAGAGCAGCGTCTCGCCGCCGCGTGACGGGTCGAAGAAGTGCGTCCCGACATTGCGGTCGAGGAAGAGGAAGATCGTGTCCGCGCTGAGCGCCGGCAGGGCGAAGAGCAGCCCGAAGGCCGCGGCCAGCTGAGCCCAGCAGAACAGCGGCATCCGGTTGAACGACATCCCCGGGGCCCGCGACTTGAACATCGTCACGATGAACTGCCCGGCGGTGAGTGTCGACGCGATCGAGTTGAAGATGATCCCGAGGCAGTAGAAGTCGATGTTGCTCCCCGGGTTGAACTGCCGGTTCGCGAGCGGCACGTAGTCGAACCAGCCGGCGTTCGGCGCCATCCCCATGAACAGGCTCGTGTAGAGGAAGATCGCCGACGCGAGGAAGATCCAGTAGCTCAACGCGTTCATGCGCGGGAACGCCATGTCGCGCGCGCCGATCATCAACGGGAGCAGGTAGTTGCCGAACGCCCCCGTCGTCATCGGGATGATGAAGAAGAAGATCATCGTCATCCCGTGCAAGGTGAAGAGCTCGTCGTAGGTGCTCGGCGAGACGAGGTTCTGGTTCGGCGCGATCAGCTGCGTGCGGATGAGCAGCGCCTCGATGCCGCCCGCCCCGAAGAGCACGAGCGTCGTCCAGAAGTAGAGAAGCCCGATCCGTTTGTGGTCCGTCGTCGTCAGCCAGCCGAGGACGCCCGGACGGCTTTGCCACATCCGCTCGAGCCGTTCCATGGTCTCGGCGGCAGCCGGGGACGGAGGCGTCGCGATCGCCACTACTTCAGCCCCTCGAGATACGCGGTGAGCTCTCGGATCCGCGTCGGCCCCAGCGGGAAGGCGGGCATCTGGTTGCCGGGCTTGAAGTGCTGTGAGTCGCGGATCCACGCTGCCAGCGTCTCCGGTGTGTTGATGACGGTCAGCGCCCCGAGCGTGTTGCGGCTCGCGACGTGGGTGAGGTCCGGCCCGACGTAGCCCTGCGCGTCGGTGCCACGGATCGCGTGGCAGCTGGAGCACTCGCCGTTCATGAAGAGCCCTTCTCCGCGCTGCGCCTCTGTGGAGACCGGCGCGGCCGCGGGCCGTGCCTGGCGAGCCAGCCAGCGACGGAACGCGGCCTCCGGCTGGGCGACGACGACGAGCCCCATGTGCGCGTGCTGTACCCCGCAGAACTCCGCGCAGTCGCCGCGGTAGTGACCCGGCACGTCGGCAGTGAGCTCGACGACGTTCGTGCGTCCCGGAATCGCGTCCATCTTGCGGTTGAGCTGCGGAGCCCAGAAGCTGTGGATGACGTCGGCGCTTTCGACCTCGACCCGCACCCGTCTGTGCACCGGAATGTGGATCTCGTTCGCCGTCACGGCGTCCGTGCCGGGATAGCGCGTCTCCCACCACCACTGGTGGCCGATCACGCGAATCGTGAGGCTGGTGGCCGTGCTCGCGGGCGCCTGCGTCGTGCGGATGACGAAGAGGTCGCCGACGATGAAGACCGTCGAGACGACGATGATCGGGAGGACGATCCCGGCCCCGATGACGACGAACCAGCCGAGCCGCTCGCCGGGCTTGTCCCCCTCCGTGTCACTGCCCCAGCCGCTCCGCTTTCGGCGGACCCAGGAGAGCAGCAGCAGCGCGACGACGATGCCCAGCCCGATCCAGGCACCGCCCATCATCCACCAGAAGAGGCTGGCGATGTCGCGCGCCTGGTGGCTCTTCGGCGCGAGCGCGTTCTGCGTGTGCCCGCAGCCGGCAAGCAGCAGCACGCCCACGCATGCAGGCGCCGCCCCCAATCGCGCGACTCGATTTCTCAAGGTCTCGCCACGGCGCTCGTCTCCCACCGGCCGCTCAAAAAACATCGTATTCCGGCGTTGTCTCGGTGCTAAACGGCGTTTACCTCAGCGAGTCTCGAGGAAGTAACGGAATGCGATGTATGGTCTCGTGCATGACGCTCTCCTCTTCCTGGTGCCGCTCGGCGCCGCCTACCTCATGATCCTCGGCGGCGTCGGCAAGAACGCCCTCGAGTGGAAACGGCGTTCCCGTACCTGCCCGTCGTGCGGACGCGCCACGACCCACTGCAGCTGCCGGGGTTGAGCCGCCGCCCGGCGCGCCAGAGAGAATGAGAGCGTGCGCTCGCCCGGGGGCGAACCGATGGTGAGGAAGCCGCGCCCGCAGACGGCGGACGTCGTCCACGCCGCCGCGTTCCGGGCTGCGCTCAGAACCTTCCTCCACGACAGCGAGCGCGTCGCGCGCGCGAACGGGCTCACGCCTCAGCGCTACCTCCTGCTGCTGATGATCAAGGGCGCCGCCGACGGCAGCGAGCAATCGACGATCACCGATCTCACCGACCGGATGAAGCTCGCGCAGAGCACGGTCACCGAGCTGGTGAGCCGCGCGGAAGACGCCGGCCTGATCAAGCGCGAGCAGTCGGACGACGATGCGCGGATCGCGCACCTCCGCCTGACGGCCGAGGGCGAGCGCCGCCTGGCCAAGGTCTTCACGCATCTCGACGTCGAGCGCGAGCAGCTCCGCGAGGCGTTCGCCGAGCTCGATCTCTGAGCGGCGGGCGCTGCTAGCGTTCGCCGTGCCGTGGCCGGGACCCTGCCGCGAACGAAGCTGACAGGAGGATTCGTGCGCGGAGCAGCAATCGAACGCCTAGCGGCAAGCCTCACGACGGACGAGGTCGACGACGTCGTCGAGGACATCGAGGCGCTGCTCGACGCACAGGCGGGCGGCGTGATCGATCTCTCCCCTGCGCTCGAGCGCCTGCTGCTCGATCTCCTCGAGCAGACCGTCGCGAGACGCTAGAACCTCGACATCTGGCCGATGTCGTAGCCTCGCCGCTGGAGCTGCCTGACCGCTGCGCGGCCTTGGTGGGCGGCGGCCGAGCGGTTCGCGACATTGAAGGCTCGGACTCCTTGCGGGAGACTCTTCCGGCGCGCGTCCTTGACGGGCTCGAGTGCGTCGGCGAGGTCGTGGAACGAGTCGGCCAGCTGCTGGTTCGCAGCCTGCGCGTCGGCCGGCGGCTTCACGCCTTTGAGCTCCTTCGACGCGCTCCGTAACTGATCCTGCAGCGTCTGAACGTCCTCGTTGAAGGAGGCGATGTCGAAGCGCTGGCCGACCTGCGTGCCGGCCCTGACAAGGTCTGCGCCGAGGCGTTGCAGCTGCTGCTCGTACTGCGCCTTCGTGACCGGTTTGGGTTTGCTTCCGCAGCCGGCGAGCAACATCGCGCACACGACGACGAGGAGAAACGCCCGCAACACAGTGGCCGGTACGCTACCCGCGCCTTTGCAGGAGACGCCCAGTTGGGGAATCGAGCCGGTACCCGAGCGCCTCCGCGTTCTCGGGACGCTCGACACGACGCTGCTCTGGACGAACCTCGGCATCTCGCTGCTGGTGCTCGTCCTCCCGGCGTACTTCGACCTGCCGCTGAGCAAGGCGCTCGCTGCGACCCTCGTCGGCGCCCTGATCGGGAACGGCATGCTCGCCGTCGCCGGGCTCATCGGCGCCGACGCGCGCGTGCCGACGATGGTGCTGCAGCGCGCGCCGCTCGGCCGCCGCGGCTCGTACGTCGCGACCGCGCTGAACATCCTCCAGTGCCTCGGCTGGGCGATCTTCGAGCTGATCGTGATCGCAACCGCCGCGGGCCTGCTCTGCGACAAGCTCTTCGGGTTCGAGGCCGTATGGTTCTGGAAGCTGCTCTTCGGCGGCGTCGCGGCGCTGCTCGCCCTGCTCGGCCCGATCGGGTTCGTCCGCCGGTTCGTCCGCAAGTTCGCGATCTGGGCCGTGCTCGCGTCGGTCGTCTATCTCGCCTGGTGGATCGTCGACGGCGCGAACCTCCACGCCATTTGGTCACAGCCCGGGCATCACGGCTCCTTCTGGCTCGCGGTCGACACGGTCGTCGCGGTCACGGTGTCGTGGGCGCCGCTGGTCGCGGACTACACGCGCTTCTCGCGCGACCGGCGGAGCGCCTTCTTCGGCGTCGGCATCGGATACCTGCTCCCGACGCTCTTCCAGTTCGGCTTCGGCTCGATCCTCGTCCTGTCGCGCGGAGTCGACCCGAATCACCCGGAGCTGATCCTCACCGCCATCGCGGGTGGCGGCGCGGCAGCCGCGCTGGCGCTGCTCGCACTGACGGTCGACGAGACGGACGAGGCGTTCGCGAACGTCTACTCGACCGCGGTGTCGGTGCAGAACCTCGTGCCGCAGATCAGGCAGCGCGCGCTCATCGTCGCGGTCGCCGTGATCGCGACGGCCGGCGCGCTCGCGATCGACATGCGCAGCTACCAGCGCTTCCTGCTCCTCCTCGGCGCCGTCTTCGTGCCGCTGCTCGGCGTGCTCGTCGCCGACTGGCTGCTCGGCGGTATGCACTACACACGCGACGACGTCTTCGAGGCGCCTGCGCTCAGGCCGGCTTCCGTGTTCGCCTGGGCTGCCGGCTTCTTCGTCTACGAGTGGCTGTACCAGCCGACGGATCTCGGCTTCTGGTCGCGCTGGCTCGGTGACCTCTGGACGCCGCAGTACGAGATCGGCGCATCGGTGCCGTCGTTCGCGGTCGCATTCCTGCTGACGGCGGCGGCCGGCTGGTTAGGCTCGGCGCGTGCCGCGGCTCGCACTCGTCGGGAACCTCTCGCGGGACGTCGTTGACGGCGCGCCGCCGCGTGTCGGCGGCGGCGCCTACTACGCCGCGCGCGCGTGGCGCGCCCTCGGCGCGCGCGCGACGATCTACACGCGGTGCGGTCCGGAGGAACGAGTCGCCTACTCCCGCCGCCTGAGCTCGGTCGGCCTGCCCGTCGTGATGCTGCCGGGAACCGCGACGACTGCGTTCTCCTTCTACTACGTCGACAGCGTGCGCGTCATGACGGTCGAGCACACAGGCGACTCGTGGACGCCGGCCGACGCGCGGCGTGTGACGCCCGGAGCTTGGGTGCACGTCGCACCGCTCCTGCGATCCGAGTTCCCGACGGAGACCGTGGCCGCGCTGGCGCGTGGGCGCCGCGTGTCCTTCGACGGGCAGGGGCTCGTGCGGGCGGCCGAGCTCGGCCCCTTGCGTCTCGATGCGCAGTTCGACCGGGCGCTGCTGCGTCACGTCGAGATCCTGAAGCTGGCGGAGGAGGAGGCGGAGGTGATCGGCGCGGTCGACCGCCTCGGCGTCCCGGAGGTGCTCGTGACGTACGGGCCGCAGGGATCACGCGTCCTCTACGAGGGGCGCTGGGAGCGCGTCGGCGCGTGGCCGATCGCGTCCGATCCGACCGGCTCCGGCGATGCCTTCTCCGCCGCGTATCTCGCGGGCAGATCCGTGGGTCTGACCCCTGTGTCCGCGGCGCGACGCGCGACGGCCGTCGTCAGCGCGATGCTGCTCCGGCGGGTGTCGTGACCGCGTCGGTGCAGACGTCGGCGGGAACGTTCGTCGTCGATCTAGAGGAAGAGGAGGTCATCGGCGAGACGGAGCCGTTCGAGCTCGCGCAGGTGAGCGTCGGGCTGCCGCGCGTCGTCGCTGCCGCGGCGGCAGGCGCGACCGTCGTCGCGGTCGTCGACCGCCGTCCGCCGCTCGCGATCTCGAACGATGCCGGCACCACGTGGCGCGAGGCAGGCAGCGGCCTCCCAGCCGGCTTCGGCATCGCCGTCGACGACGAGAACCCCGACCGCATGTTGTTCGCCGCACGGAACCGGCTCTACCTCTCGGAGAACGGCGGCGTCTTCTGGCGTGCGCTCATTCCGGAGCTGCCGGACATCCTCGCGGTGCGGTTCGACTAGGCCGTTGCTCCGACCTAGACTTCACCCGTGAAGGGAGCCCGTAGCTATTGGGACTGGCTCGGCCACCGGCTCCGCCTGTCCCCGGCCGGCCGATTCTTCTTCACCGCTGTGATTCTCCTCGGCTTTGCGGGAGTCGCCGTCGCCCGGGCCCACGGCGCCCGTGAGGGCGGCGCGCCGCTCGTCGTGTTGGCGCTCGCGTTGCTCGGCGTCGTCACTCTGGATGCGGCTGGCCGGGGAATCGCCGCTCTTGTTCGCCAGCGAACAGAGGGGCCGCACCCATGACCGTCCACGGCGACAAGTACGTCCTCGACGCCGGCAAGTCCGGCCATGCGCGGCTCCGGGCCATCAGCGAGATCCATGACGAGCGAACGCGCGCTCTGCTTCTCGATGCGGGGCTCGCGGCCGGCCATCGGTATGTGGAGTTCGGCTGCGGCCTCGGCTACGTCACACGCTGGGCATCCTCCGTCGGCGCCGACGCCCTCGGGATCGACCTCAGCGCGGATCAAGTCGCGGAGGCGACCGAGCTCGCGGACGGCAAGACGGAGTTCCGGGTCGGCAGCGTGTACGACCACGGCCTGCCGCCGGAGAGCGTCGACGTGTCGTACTCGCGTTGGCTGCTCATGCACCTGAATCGACCCGTCGACGCCATGCGCAGCATCTACTCCGCGCTCGAGCCCGGCGGCCTGATGGTGTGCTAGGAAGCGGACATGAGCACGATCTACGCGGAGCCGCCCTCCGGCTACCACGAGTACGTGGAGCTCGCCTTCACCGTCGGCGCCACGCTCGGAGTCGACTATGCGGCTGGTCGCCGCCTGCACCTGTGGGCGAGCGAGGCGGGATTCGACGTCATCCACGTCGACGCGTATCAGCCGCACTACCTCAGGGGAGAGCACAAGGGTTTCTGGAGCTGGACGTACCGCGAGGCCGGAGCCAATCTCGTCAAGGAGGGCGGGATGACGCAAGCCCGCTACGACGAGATCTCCGAGGCGATGCGCGCGGCCGACGACGATCCTCTGACCCTCGTCGCGCACGCGCGCGTGCATCAGCTGGTCGCGCGCAAGCCGCTGCAACCGTCGAACTGAGTCGACTACCCCCGAGCGTCTTGGGCGTCGAGCCTTGCCTGGCCCCGTACTGCAAGCTCGCGCGTCCGGCGGGCGTTGGCCAAGACCATGGCATGTCGTGCGTCCAGCGTGACCGCTATGTCGCCTACGTTGAAGAGTAGGGCGACGACCTCGGCGCGTTCGACTGGCGGGCCCGACACGGTCCCAGCATTGGCCGACGCGCTGCGCGCCCCGCAATTGTCGGATTCGAGCCAGTCCCGCGGCGCTTGCAGTCGCGAACGCAAGCGACGATGGCAGGCCGTTCCTTCGCACCGCGCGACCCGTAGCGAACGAAGACGCGTTCGCCGCGAACTCCCGGCGAGGTCGCGGCGGGTGACCCGACTTCCGAATCCCGGCGTTGGACCGCCGATTCCCGTTTTTCGCTCGCGGGGCCTCTTCGTCCGTGAGGGAGACGACAGCCGGCGTGGACAGAAACGACGCGACCGGCATCGAGACGTCTGAGAACCGTTTCTTCCTCTCGAACGTAGTGCATCGAGTGGCAGGCCATACTCCGAAAGGAGGCACGGCATGCAACGCCTCATGTTCGTGGCCGCACTCTTCGCCGCTTCGGCCTCGGTGGCAGTGTCCCAGGCAGTCGCCGCATCGCCCGGGACGGGCGGCCAGCCTTCGCAGACCTGTCTGAGCTCCACCGCTCCGATGGAGCCCGGGCACGCGGCGTCGGCGCCGGGCTCGGCGTTCAACGAGCCGTCGGCCACCAATCCGGCCGGCGGTGTCGCCGGTCAGGTGTACGCCGGCAACGGCCAGACGACGCCGGCAACGGCCAGACGACGCAGACCCCGGCAAACGGCGCCGCGGTGTCTCAGTACGACGTCGCGTGCTTCCAGGTGTCGCAGCCGCACTGAGCGAGCAGGGCCGCGCCGCTCGCCGGCGCGGCCCTACCCGATTTGCCGGTGCGCAAGAATGACGCGTGTCGCTCCCGCGGCTGGAGAACGTCGGCATCGTCGTGGAATCGCTCGATGCCGCTGTCTCGTTCTTCGCCGAGTTGGGGCTCGAGCTCGAAGGGCGGACCTTGATCGACGCAGACTGGTCGGGGCGCGTCACCGGACTGCGCGACCAGCGCGTCGAGGTCGCGATGATGCGGACGCCCGACGGCCACGGCCGGATCGAGCTGTCGCGATTTCTCGCACCGCCCGTGGCGGAGGATCACCGGAACGCGCCGGTGAACGCGCTCGGCTACCTGCGCGTGATGTTCGCCGTCGACGACCTCGACGAGACGCTGGCCCGGCTCAGCAAGCATGACGCGCAGGTCGTCGACGAAGTGATCCGCTACGAGGACATGTATCGGCTCTGCTATGTCCGGGGGCCCGAGGGCATCCTCATCGGCCTGGCGGAGCAAATCGGCTGACGCGCGCTAGCGTGCCCGAATCGCCAGGATCTTGGTCACCGGCATGTCGGGAACCGGCAAGTCGTCGGCGCTTGCCGAGCTCGGGCGGCGCGGCTACCGCGTCGTCGACACGGATGATCCCGGCTGGCGCGAGTATCGCCCCGATCTCGACTCCTTCGACGAGTTGCGCCGGGGCGAGTGGCTCTGGGTCGAGCAGAGAATGTCCGAGCTGCTGGCCTCCGACGACGATCGCTCGCTCTTCGTCCAAGGGTGCGTCCGGAACCAGTCGAGGTTCTACGACCGCTTCGACGCCGTCGTCCTGCTGAGCGCCCCTGCCGAAGTCATCCTCGACCGGGTCGCGAGCCGAACGACGAATGACTACGGGAAGACGCCTGTCGAACGCGCCATGATCCTGGCCGACCTCGCCGCGATCGAGCCGCTTCTCAGGGAAAGCTGCACGGATGAGCTGGATGCCAGCCGGCCGCTCGACGAAGTCGTCGACGACCTGATCGCGCTCGCGTCGCGCTACTCCTCGCCCTCCCAGTAGTCGGCCGGAGGGCCGGGCCGCGCAAACGTGATGTCTTCGTCCTTCACGCCCTTCGCGAGGAGCTTTCCGGTGTCGAGGTACGCGATGACCTCGCCGGGGATCATCGAGGAAAGCATCAACACGCGAATCGCCGAGCCCGTCCGGTTGATGATCTGGTGCGCACCGCTCTCACCGCGCGGGAAACAGACGACGTCGCCCTCCTTCAACTGCTGCTCCCCCTCGCGTGTGCGCAGCGTCGGCTCGCCGCGAAGCACGATCACCCATTCCTCGTTCAGGTAGTGCGTGTGGTACGGCCAAAGCTTGCTGCCGGGCTCGACTTCGGACATGGTCGCACCGATGAGCTCACCGCCGATGTGTTCGCCCACGAGAGCCCCCTTCACGCGCCAGCCGTCGCGATCGCGAGTGCCGTCCCACTCGTCGCTGTTGAGGTTGAACGTCTTCATGTCCGCCGAACCGTAACCGCGATCATGCGTGGCATGAGCAAGTCGAGGATCTCGGTCCGCGTGCGGGCCGGCGCCCACCGCGACGAGGTCGTCGGCGTCGTCGACGGGGTGCTTCTGGTGCGGGTCGCTGCGCCAGCCCACGAAGGGCGTGCGAACCGCGCCCTCTGTCGCCTCCTCGCCGAGCGCTTGGCCGTCGCACCATCCCGCGTCGCAATCGCCCGCGGCGGACGTTCGCGCGAGAAACTCGTCGAGGTGGACGGGATCGAACAGGAGAACGCGAATCGTGCGCTCGGTCTCTGAGGAGCACGCGAACCGCGGCGACCCCGACGCGAACGAGCACGAGTACGTCCCGTTGCGGCGCTTCGCCGTCTGGATGCTCGAAAGCCTCGATCGCGCGCTCGGCCTGTCGCTCTTCGAGCCTCCGGACGAGCCTGTCTCGATGCCACCGAACGCGAACGAGCACGACCCTGGCGTCACGCTCCTCGAGCTCCTCGCCTACGCGGCGGATGCGCTCGCGGAGTACGCGGATCGCGTGGCCGCCGAGGAGCGGCTGCGAACACGACGACGCGCCGTGTCCGTGGCAGCAGCCGCCGCTGCTCTCGCGGCAGCGTTCGTCTGGTGCCGACGTCGCCGCTAGAGCCTGAACTCGCCGCGTGCGACGATCACGGCAGAGCCGCCCACTTCGATCCCGTCGACCCCCTCGGCCGACCCGGTGACGCGCGCGTACAGCTTCGACGGCCGCCCGACCTCGTCGCCCTGCGAGATCTCGATCTCCTCGCCGAACGGCACACGCCCGTGCCGCGCGAGGTGCATGCAGAGCGGCCCGGCCGCAGAGCCGGTCGCGGGATCCTCTGGAACACCGCTCGCCGGCGCGAACATCCGCGTCTTCCAGCTCGTCCCGGCGCCGGCAAAACAGCTGATGCCGTAGTCGGTGATGCGGCCGAGCGCGCCGAAGTCGGGCGACAGCGCTGCGAGCGCATCCGTGCTCTCAACCTCGAAGTAGGCGAAGCCGGGCCCCTGGTGGTACAGCTCGACCGGCAGCTGCGAGCGTATGCCCAGCAGCTCCTCCACCGCGCCGGCCTGCGCAAACGGCTCGACTCGAGGCACGGGCTGTTGCATCCGGCCGAAGCTGATCCGGGCGCCCTCCCGCTCGAGCGTGATCGGAATCACGCCGGCGAGCGTCTCGAGCCGGATCTCGCCGAGCTGCATCGGGCCTGCGAGCACGTACGCCGACCCGAGCACCGGATGGCCGGCGAAGGGCAGCTCGGCTACGGGCGTGAAGATGCGGATGCGCGCGTGCGCGTCGGCGTCGGACGGGAGGACGAACACCGTCTCGGAGAAGTTCATCTCCTTGGCGAGCTTCTGCATGAGCTGCTCGTCGACGTCGCGACCGTCGGTGAAGACGGCGAGCTGGTTCCCCGTCAGCGGCGTGTCCGTGAACACGTCCGCCACGACGTAGCGCAGAGAAGCCACGCAGGTAGCCTACGGCGCCGGTTCCGATGAAGGTCGTGCTCGTCCGCCACGCAGAAGCCGCGCCGGGAGACCCCGACGAGCTGCGCACGCTCACGCCCGCCGGACGCGAGCAGGCACGCCTGCTCGGCGAACGCCTGCGAAGCGACGGCGTCGAGCCCGACGCGGTGTTGACGAGCCCGTTGCTGCGCGCACGCGAGACGGCCGTGGGCCTCGGCCTGGGCGAGCCCGAGCCGGTGGAAGCGCTCGCTCCCGGCGCGAACGCCGAGGACGTGAAGGCGGCGGTCGCCGGACGCGGCGACACGGTCGTCGTCGTCGGGCACCAGCCCGACTGCGGCCTGATCACGGCGGAGCTCCGCGGCGGCGACGCGCCGCCGTTCCCACCGGCCGGCATGCAGATGCTCGAGCTGTGAGCGCCATTGTCGTCGAGAACCTGCGCAAGTCGTACGGCGAGCACGAAGCCGTCCGCGGCATCAGCTTCCGGATCAACGAAGGCGAGGTCTTCGGGCTGCTCGGGCCGAACGGCGCGGGCAAGACCACGACCGTCGAGATCCTCGAGGGCTATCGCGAGCGCGACGGCGGCAGCGTCGAGGTGCTCGGCTTCGACCCGGCACGCGCGCAGCAGCAGTACCGCGAGCGCATCGGCGTCGTCCTGCAGCAATCGCAGCTCTGGCCGAATCTCACCGTCGGCGAGACACACAGGCTCTTCGCCGGTTACTACCGCCACCCGCGCGACGTCGACGAGGTGATCGAGCTCGTCGGCCTCGGCGAGAAGCGCGACGCACGCCTCAAGACGCTGTCGGGCGGCCAGAAGCGCCGGCTCGACCTCGGCGTCGCGCTCGTAGGCGATCCTGACCTCGTCTTCCTCGACGAGCCGACCACCGGCTTCGACCCGGCCGCGCGCCGAGCCGCCTGGGACATGATCCGCTCGCTGCGCTCGCTCGGGAAGACGATCCTGCTGACGACGCACTACCTCGACGAGGCGGAGCAGCTCGCCGATCGCGTCGCCGTCATGCGCGGCGGGCACATCGTGCGCGAAGGAGCGCCCTCAGAGCTCACCGGCGACACGACCGAGACGGAGGTGCGCTATCGCCGCGACGGCCAGGAGGTCGTCGTTCGGACGACCGAGCCGACGAAGCTGTTGCACGAGCTGACCGCGCAGGCGCTGGCGGAAGGCCGCGACCTCGAGGGGCTCACCGTTCGGCGCCCGACGCTCGAGGACGTCTATCTCGCGTTGACCGGAGACGACGACGCGTGAGGCTGTTCTGGCACCAGCTGCGCTGGGAGCAGCTCGTGTTCTGGCGGAGCCGCGAGGCGGCCGTGTTCGTCTTCCTCTTTCCGCTGCTGCTGTTCGCGCTGCTGACGGCGGTGTACAACGGCACGCTCTACGGCCGGCCCGCGTCCTGGGGGCTGCTGGCAGGCATGCTCGGCTACGGGTGCGCGAACACGGCCTTCGCCGGCCTCGCGCTCCTGCTCATCTCACGCCGCGAGCTCGGGATCCTGAAGCGCATTCGCGCGACGCCGCTGCCGACGCCGGCGTATCTCACGGCCGTTCTGGCGTCGATCATGATCGTGTTCGCGCTGCAGGCTGCGTCGCTCTTCGTTCTCGGACGGCTGCTGAAGTCGACTCCGTGGCCCGGGCACTTCGTGTCGATCGTGCTGACGCTCGCGCTCGGCGGCGGCGCGTTCGCCGGGCTCGGCATGGCGATCACGGGGTTCGTGCGCTCACTCGAGGGATCGTCGGCGGTGCTGAACGTGATCGTCCTGCCGATGGCGTTCCTGTCCGGGTCGTTCGGGACGACGCGCCACTACCCGAAGGTGCTGCGCATCATCGGCGACGCGCTCCCGCTCAAGTACATGCTCGATGCGATCAATTCGGTTTACCTGCACGGCGGCCAGCTGTGGCACGAATGGACGGACGTCATAGTCCTTGCCGCCTGGGGCGTCGCCGGAATCCTCGTAGCCATGCGGAAATTCCGCTGGGAGCCGCGCGAGGGTTAGCGTCCGCGGCCGCGCGGAAATACGCCTTGCAGTGCGGGTCGAAGAAGCCATCGCGTTCGCCGTCGAGCAGGAGCCGGCGGGCCTGGAGATTCGGATCAACTTCGGCGTCTTCGCCGGACGCGACGCGACGACGGCCGAGCTCGAGGAGCTCGGGCGCCTCCTCGTTCCCGAGGCCGGCGAGGTGTCTATCGTGGGCGAGGAACGGCACGACCTGACGGAGGACGTCGAGGTCGTCGTCCATCAGGTGCGCGTCGCGGTACCTCCCGAGGCAGTGCCCGGCGACCGTGCCGGCCGCAAGGAGTTCTGCACGCGTCTCGTGACGCTGGCGGAGATCTGGGCGCGGCAATGCATCAACGATCGCGGTGCCGAGCTCACCGAGCTCTAGCGGCGCGTAACGCCATCCCGGCGACGCGACTCGGGCGCGCCGCCTTCGAGATCACGTCGTCGAGCGCCGTCACGAAGTCGTCGACGTCCCCGTCCGAGATCACGAGCGGCGGCAGGCCTTTCAGCACCGGCAGGTCGTGCCCGGCGACCTGCGACAGGATGTGGTGCTTCGTGAACAGCGGAACGACGACCAGCTGCGCGAAGAGGCCGGACTGCATGCGCTCCAGCACGCGCCACGAGAGGCTGCCCGCCTCCGGCTCGGCGAACTCCATCGCCCACATCAGCCCGAGCCCGCGCACGTCGCGCACGACCTCGTGCTCGGCCGCGAGCGCGCGGGTTCGCTCCAGCAGCAGCTCGCCGAGCCGCGCCGACTGCTCGACGAGGCGGCCGTCGTCGAGCTCTCGCAGCGTCGCGAGGCCGGCCGCCATCGCCAGGTCGTTCGGCGCAAAGGTCGAGCCGTGGCTGACAGAGTGCTCGAGCGAATCGAAGACGCCGTCGTACACGCGCTGCGACATGAGCAGCGCTCCCACCGGCACGTAACCGCCGGAGAGGGACTTCGCGACCGTGACGAGATCGGGCTCCAGGTTCCAGTGCTCGAACGCGAACAGCTTCCCGGTGCGCCCGAACCCGGTCTGCACCTCGTCGACGGCGAAGAGCGTCCCGTAGCGGCGGCACAGCTCCTGCGCCGCCGGCAGGAACCCGTCGGGGGCGAAGTACACGCCGTGACCCTGGATCGGCTCGACGAGGAAGAGCGCGACGTCCTCGGAGCGCAACTCTTGCTCGAGCGCATCGAGATCTCCGAAAGGAACCTGCGAGAAGCCGGGCAGCAGCGGCCCGAAGCGCTCGACGAAGTGGCGCCCGCCGTTTGCCGACAGCGCGCCGAGCGTCAGGCCGTGAAAGCCGTGCGTCGTCGACACGACGCGCCCGCGCCCCGTCGCCGCTCGACCGAGCTTGAGTGCCGCCTCTGTCGCCTCGGTGCCGGAGCTGGTGAACAGCACACGCGCGATCCGTTCAGGCGTTCGCTTCAGCAGCTCCTCGGCGAGCAACCCGGGAAGGAGCGAGACGCCGAGCTGCACCGACCCGGGCGTTTCGAGCTCGAGCGTCTCGAAGAGCGCCGCGCGGACGCGCGGATTGTTGCGTCCGACGTTGAACATCCCGAAGCCGCCGAGGACGTCGAGGTAGCGCGTGCCGTCCTCGTCGTAGAGGTACTGCCCCTCGGCACGCGTCCACACGCGGTCGAACCCGATCGTCTTCAGCACCCGCATGAACTGCGGGTTGATCGTGCGCGCGTAGAGCTCGTACTCCTCGCCTGCGCGCGCTTCGAGGAGCTCGCGGATCACGGGCGGAGCGTACCCCGCCCGTGCTCCGCCTCAGTTACTTGCCGTGACCGTTCCCCTGGCCGCCGGAGTTGCCGTGGCTCGTGCCGGAGTTGCCGTGGCTCGAGTGGCCGGAGCTGCCGTGAGAGGTCGTGTGACCTGACTTGCCGTGCGAGACGTGATGGGTCGAGCTCGAGTGCGTCACGTGGCCCGAGTTGCCGTGCGAGTTGCTGCTGCCCGTGCTGTGGCTCGAGTTGCCGTGGCTCGTCGTCGAGGTCTGCTGGTGCTTCGGCTTCTTCGTCTTTGCCCCCGACGTGGTCGTCTGCGCAGTGGTCTGAGCGGTCGTCGTCGTCGACGAGGTGCTCGTCGTGCTGCCCGCGCAGGCACCTGGGGTATCGCCGTGGGCGAGATGTGCCGGAACGGCAGGTGCGGCGATGTTGATCGTGTGCGAGCTGCCGTTCCCGGTCACGTGACAGACGTCGACCTTCTCCTGGCCCGCCCCTTCCGTCTCCGTGCCCGTCGTCGTCGACTGCTCGCCCGACGTGGACGTCTGCTGTCCGGACGTCGTCGTCTGGCCTGAGGTGGACGTCTCGCCGGACGTGGACGTCTGACCGGAGGTCGTCGTTCCGCCGCTCGTCGATGTCGAGCCCTGGTCGGTGCTCGTCGAGGAGGACTGCGTCGTCGTCGTCGTGCCCGTGCTCGTCGAGTCGGTGGTGCTGAGCGCGGCGCTGCCGCTCGACGCGGATTGCGATGTGATCTGGGCGAGGCCGACACCGGCGGCCGCCGCGAAGGCGAGCCCGACGGCGACTCCCACGAGCGAGCGCCGGCTGAGTCGGCTGAATCGTTTCTGCACGTCTATGCCTTTCGGTCGCGAGGGGCGTGGCCTTACGCCCGTCAGTCGCCGCGGCGGCTCGAAACTTGCGCCCTGCTTCGAGGGAGATCGAAGGATCCGGCGCGTACGATCGAGGCGTGAACGCGGATGTCGCTTCCGTCGGCGCCTTGCTGGCCGAGCCGGCACGGGCGAAGGTCCTGCTGGCGCTCGGCGACGGACGCGCTCTCCCGGCGACGATGCTCGCAGCCGAAGCGGGGGTCTCGGCCCCGACCGCGAGCCATCACCTCGCCCGGCTCGTGGACGGTGGCCTTCTCACCGTCACTTCGCGCGGCCGCCACCGCTACTACGCCCTTGCCGGTCAACACGTCGCCGAGCTGCTCGAAGCGGTCGCGCGCGTAGCGCCGGCGCAGCCGGTGACGTCGCTGCGCACCGGCACCCGTGCCCACGCGCTCCGCTATGCCCGCCACTGCTACGACCATCTCGCCGGACGCCTCGGCGTCGCCGTGGCCGACGCGCTGGTCGTCGCACGCGGGGACAGCCTCGAGCTGACCGACGTCGGCGCCGGCAGGCTCGCGGCGATCGGCGTCGGCGCCTCTGCCGGCGAGAGCGCCCGCGCCTGTCTCGACTGGACGGAACAGCGCCATCACGTCGCCGGTGGGCTCGGGCGCTCGCTGCTCCAGCGCCTGCTCGAGCTCGAGTGGCTTCAGCGCAGCGACGTGACGCGCGCGCTGCGAGTCACGGACGCCGGCCGAACCGGGCTCGAGACCGAGCTCGGCGTCACGCTTCCCTGAGCGCGTCGGCGAGCAACAGCACGTGCTCCTCGCCGAAGACCAGCGGCGGCCGGATCTTGAGCACGTCACCGCGCGGCCCGGTGCGGCCGATGAGGATGCCAGCCTCGCGGAGCCGGTCGACCGTGCGCGCCGCCTCGTCCGGCCCTTCGAGTTGCACGCCGACCAGGAGCCCGCGGCCCCGAACCTCCGCAAGCTCGCCGAGCGTCGACAGCAGCAGCGCGCCGACGCGGGCGACACGCTCGAGCAGACGCTCGTCCTCGATCACGTCGAGCACGGCCAGTGCCGCCTGCGCGGCGACGGGGTTGCCGCCGAACGTGCTGAACACCTCGCCGGCGGACGGAAAGCGCTCGACCAACTCGCGCCGGGTGATCACGGCGGCGACGGGGTAGCCGTTTCCCATCGGCTTGCCCAGCGTGACGATGTCGGGCGTCACGCCGTAGTGCTCGAAGGACCAGAGGTGGTCGCCGAAGCGTCCGAAGCCCGCCTGCACCTCGTCGGCGACGAACAGGCCGCCGGCCGCGTGGGTCGCCTCGACGAGGGCGGCTACATCTGCGGCGGCGGGGATCCAGATGCCGTCGCTCGTCAGCCCGCCGTCGAGAAACGTCGCCGCCAGCGCGTCGAGGTTCTTCGTCTCGAGGCTCGGGACGTGGATGCACGTCACGTTCGACGGGACGTAGCCGGGCGGCCACTCCTCCGGCGACAGCGCGGCGATCGCGTCGCTGACTCCGTGATACGCGTGCTCGGTGACGATCGCGTTGCCGGAGCCGGTCACGGCCGTCGCGATCCGCCACGCCATGTCGTTGGCCTCGCTGCCGGAGTTGACGAGCATCACCGTGTCGAGGCCGGCCGCGGGAGGCATCGTCGCAAGGAGCCGCTCCGCGAGCTCGACGAGCGGCTCGTAGAGGTAGCGCGCGTGCGTGTTCAGCTTCCGCGTCTGTCGCACGACGGCTTCGGTCACGCGCGGGTGGCAATGGCCGACGACGGGCACGTTGTTGTACGCGTCGAGGAGGCGGTTGCCGTCCGCGTCGAAGAGCCAGACGCCCTGACCGCGGACCGTGTGGACGGGTTGTGCGTACGTCAGCGGCGTGAGCAGCGCGCCGAGCGTCTCCGCGCGGCGCTCGGCCAGCTCCGGAGTCGCCGCCGGCGCGCGCGGCGCGCCCAGCTCCTGCGCGACCGCGTCGGGGCCGAGCTCGGCGAAGAGCTCGAGGAGGGCCCACGAGTCTTCGTCCTCCGCCTGGATGTACTCGGCGTTCTCCGGATACCGGCGCACACGCCAGGCGCTGATCGCGACGATCATCGCGAGCCGGGCGGCGACGAGGTGCCCGAGCACCGCCAGCTCGTCCGGCTCGAACGGGAGCCGCGATGAGTAGCCGTCGACGGCGATGCGGGCGATGCGGAACACGTCTTCGCGCGGGCGTCCGCGGACGAGCGACGCAACGGCGATCGCGAAGTCGCCGGCCTGGGCGCCGAAGGCGCAGTCGCCGAAGTCGACGATCCCGCTGATGCGGTCGTCGGCGCCCAGCAGCACGTTCCCGAGCGTG
This sequence comes from Gaiellaceae bacterium, assembly GCA_036526315.1. GTDB lineage: Bacteria > Actinomycetota > Thermoleophilia > Gaiellales > Gaiellaceae > 3-1-20CM-4-69-9. Next base: position 28,856 of record DATCYR010000112.1, read on the forward strand.
AAGTCGCCGTGGACGACCTGTGCTCGCAACCGCAGCCACTGCGGGACGACGCGCTCCTCGAACGTGTCGACGACAGCCTCGACGAGCGCACGCCGCCCCGTGTCGTCGATCGCACCGAGCAGCGGCCGCAGCCGCGGCGTCTGCTCGAGGCTCCAGAGCAGGTCTCGGCGAGCAGCGGGATGGAAGAACGACCGCAGCGCGACGTTGAGACGCGCGTGCGTCGCTGCGAACTCGTACACGGCACGCTCGTCGAGCTCGGGGCCGCCCGCGCGCCCGTGGAGGCGTTCGAACAGACGCACGTGGTGGCCGTCGAAGGTCGCGCGGTCTGCGAGCGGCCGGGCGATCGGCAGCTCGGGATCCACGGCGAGCGCGTGCGCGATCGCCGCCTGCTCGAGGTCGAGCACGGCCTCGTCCTCGCCGGAGTTCGAGATCTTGAGGACGGCGTCCGAGCCGCCGCCGTCGATCAGGTATGTCGCATCCCGCTCGCTGCCGAGATCGCGGGCGACGCCGCGGACGCCGAAGACGTCGGCTGCGATCTCCGCGACTTGCTCAGGAGTGAAACGCGGTGGTTGTGTCTCGAGGACGGACAAGTCAGGCTGACTCCCCAACCGAAGCAAGGAGGTCTCGATGGGTTTCGAGCAGTATCACGAGCCGGCGTCCGAGCTGAGCGCCGAGACGCGGACGTTCGCGCGGATGATCACGTCGCTGACGGAAGAGGCCGAGGCGATCAGCTGGTACGAGCAGCGGATGTCGCTCGAGCCGGATGCACAGGCGAAGGCGATCATGGCGAACGCGCAGCTCGAGGAGTTCAAGCACTTCGGGATGGACCTCGAGTTCCTCCTGCGCCGCAAGGCTCAGTGGCGCGCGGAGCTCAAGCGGATCCTCTTCACCGAGGGCGACATCGTCGAGGCCGGCGAAGCGGCGGAGGAGGAGGTCGATCTTGGCTGACCGTCAGAGCGACGCGGCGAAGAACTCGAGCGCCTTCTTGGTCTTCGTCTCCTGCTCGGCGCTCGGCTCGACTCCGCTCTTCGCGAGATAGGCACGTGCCTCGGCGGCGACCTGGAACGCCTCGTTCGGCGCACACTTCGTCGAAAGCTCGAGGATCATCGAGTTGTCGGGGTAGAACCAGATCTCCGCGACGACCTTCCGCGCGAGCTCTTCGGGAACCCACCGAAGCTTGAGGACGAAGATGGGGCCGAGGATCGCGAGGTCTTCGAGCGCTATGCCTTCGGGTGCGTGCGCGGCGTACAGCGCACGCTGCTCCTTCGAGAACAGCTTGCGCAGCGGACGATCGCCGAAGACGGTCGGTCTGACGACGTTGAGGCCGAGCGCTCGCTTCATCGAGCCGGAGCAGACGAAGCCGCCCGGCATCGCGTCGACCTCGACGAAGAAGTTCTCGGATGCGCGGAGCTCGTTCGGCAGCTCTGCCGGGACGACGGGCCGGAGCTTGATCACCGAGTCGTCGCCCTTCTTCTGGACGCGGCGGGCACGGGCGACGAGCCCCTTCTTGTAGAGAGCCAGATCCGGTGTGTCGAAGAAGTAGACCTGGCGGATCTGCGCGTCCAGCGGGTCGACGCCGAGGGCCCGCGCCGAGGCCGCCCGGTCCGAGATCGGCACCGTGAGCTTCAACTCGACGCTGTCGGCGCCCTTGATGAGCTCGAGCAGCTCGGGGAGCTTCTCGGCCGGGATCGTGCTGGCAGCCGTCGCCGCAGACATCTCGGGAATCGTGCCTCGCAGCGGGACGCCTGTCGTCATGCTGGCGGGGTGATTTGCGGCGGCCGGTCGGCGACGGCCAGGGCCGCGTTACGGAAGCGCGCGTCGTCGGTGACGTCGGCCCCGAACCACGCAGGCGGCTCGAACGTGTGGGCCTCGGCCTCGGTCCCGAACTCCACCTCGGCGACGACGAGGCCGGCGAGGGCGCCGCCGTACACATCCACCTCGACGTCCGCGTCGCCGGCCTGCAGCAGGGTTCGCTCCTTCTCGATGCTTCGCTGCACCAGCGGCCACAGCTCGTCGAACTGCCCGCTCGTGAGCGCCACGTTGACTTCGACGCGGCTGAGCCCGCCGCCGGACTTCACCGTCAGCTCGTGCAGACGGTCGCCGCGGCTCCGGATCCTGACCTCGACCGGGTCGATCGTCAGGTAGCCCTGGCGGATGCGGTCGGCGTTACCGCGGCGAACCTCCTCGGGAAGCTCACGGACGAGGAACTTCAGCTCGATCTCCGGCATATCGCTACGGCAATCGAGGAAAGCCCCGCACCGGCGCACCGTGGAGGCGGTCGAGCTTCGCGTCGATCGCGGACAGGCGCCGATCGACCGCGCGCCAGCTCGTCGCCATCAGGTCGACGACGAGTGTCAGATCCTCGAGCCGCTCGGCCTGTGCCCGCCGCAGCTCTCGCTTGATCTCGTCGATGTCCCGCGCGAGCCGGTCCAGCTGCTCGCGGACGTGGTCGAGCGCGTCGTCGGGATCCGACTGGGCCCCGCCGTTGCCGTGGAGCTGCAGTGCTGTGTCGGCCGCCGTCACGGCTCCGGCGTGTGTCGTGACGTCCAAAGCGCCTCCCCGAGATGCCGCTGCAGATCATCCGCGGTGCGTTCCTCTACGGCCGCCTCGAGCTCACGCCCGCGCTTCTCCGCGGAGTGGACGATCTGCTCGGCGTGCTCGCGCGCCTTCTTCAGCGTCAGCTCGGCCTCCTGCCGCGCCTCTTCGGTGACCGTCTCGACGAGGCGGTCGAGCGCGGCGCGCGGATCAGTGCTCTGCTGCAGCTCACCCTTGAGGATCGTGAGCTGCTCGACCAGCACCCGCTCGCGGAGCTCGATGCGGCCGACGCGGGCCAGCAGCTCGGCGCGCTCGTCCTGGTGCCGCTGCCCGTCGAGACGTGCGCGCAGCAGCTCGTCTCCCAGACGCTCGATCGTGGCCTGCTGCTGCTCGTGCTTGCGGATCAGCTCCCGGATCTCGCGCTCGAGGTCCGCCACCTGGCGCTCGCGCGCAGTCAGCTCTCGGTGGACGGCGTTCGCCTCCTGGTCAATGCGCAACTTGTCGTCCCGCCGTTCTGTGCGAAGGTCCGCGATCGCCTTGTCGAGGCCGGCCCGCTCGGCGGTGAGAGCGTCGCACCGAGACGTCAGTTCCGCGATCACCTGATCGGTCTGGGCACAGTCGTATCCGCGAAATGCGCGTTTCAGAATCGGCGGCACCGGTGGCAAGCTCCTTCCGCAGTGTCCAACTAGAAGCTCGAAGGCGGCCTACGATCCCACGGGCACGACGGTCCGTCAACCGAGGAGACGCCCGCTACGCTCCGGCCGGGCCCCCGTAGCTCAGTGGATAGAGCAGCGGTTTCCTAAACCGCGTGCGCTGGTTCGATTCCGGCCGGGGGCATCCCGCTGTTCAGGCCGGACATCCTCCACAGGACAGACTTCGAGTTGCCGCGCCGGCTACGAACCAGCGGGCGACCGCGGCGCGCCCACGCTAGTCGGGCGTGGAGAGCGGAGCCGGCCAGGGACGTTGGCGCGTGCCGTCGCTGTTCATCACGTAGGTGCGGAGCCCGCCGCGCCGGACGGTCTTGAACACGATCCGGCCGTCCGGCGTCCACACCGGCGCCGCGTCGACCCTGACGTTCCGCGTCAGCCGTCGCAGCTTCGTTCCGTCGCTGCCGACGAGGTAGACCTCGAGCCGCCTGACGGGGATGTCCCAGCGGGAATCCCAGTGGCCGGGGCCGGCGACAGCGTAGAACGCCACACGACTACCGTCGGGTGACCAGGCGGGCGTGGACGCCGCTTCCCGAACCGCCAGCACGCGCCTCGTCTTCCCGGCGAGGTCGAGCGTCCTGATCGTGTTCGTTCCATCTTCGTAGGCGACCGTCGACCCGG
>DATCYR010000113.1:0-2001 GCA_036526315.1 Gaiellaceae bacterium
GTGAACGTCGGCGCGGTCGAAGGCGGCTTCGGCTGGCGCGCGTCCCGCACCCCGCACCACACCGACCTCTTCCTCGACGTCCGCGTGCCGCCCACGAAGACGATGGCGGCCGCGCGCGGCGAGGTGCTCGACATGGTGCGCCGCCTCGGCGAGCGGTTCCCGGAGTACGGCGTCGAGGGCGAGGTCTTCGTCACCGCGCCGGGCGCCGAGATCGAGGAGGGCCACGAGCTCGTCGCGGCGATCGACGCCGCCCACGCCGAGGTCTGGGGCGAGCCGCCCGGCCGCGACGTGACGCGCTGGTTCAGCGACGCATCGGCGCTCACGCGCTACGGCGTTCCAACCGTCAACTACGGCACGTCCACAGGGCTGATGGACGTCGAGCTGGGCGAGAACCTCGAGATCGATGGCCTGGTGAAGACGGCTGAGGTCTACGCGCGCGTCGCGATGCAGGTCTGCGGAGTCGCGTGACATGCCGCCTGCAGACAGGTCCGATACCGACACGTCCGGTACCAGGTACCGGACGTGGCTCGAGTGGACAGGCTCCGGACGACGTCGCGCATGATTGAGCGGTCACTTGGGCGGATCGGGACACGGCCGGTACCTGGTTCCGGCCGTGGCTGGAAGGGACAGGTGCGCGCGTGAGGCTCGTCACCTACGACGACGGCAAGGTCGGATACGTCGACGGCGAGGAGATCGTCCGGCTGGGCGTGCCGACGATGCGGGAGTGGTTCGAGCGCGGCGGCGCGGACGAGACCGGCGAGCGCACCCCGCTCGCCGAGGCGAAGCTCCGCGCGCCGATAGTCCCGAAAAAGTTCTTCCACACCGCGGGCAACTTCCGCGAGCACGAGGACGAGTCGAAGAACGTCAACTGGACGCACCAGATCGCTCCCTGGATCAACTTCTTCCAGAACGTCGACGCGATCGTCGGGCCGGACGAGCCGATCGTCTACCCGGAGCACCTGACCGAGGAGCTCGACTACGAGCTCGAGCTCGCCGTCGTCCTCGAGAAGGCGGGCAAGTGGTTCTCGCCGGAGGAGGCCGCGGACTACATCGGCGGCTACGTGATCTTCAACGACATCACGGCGCGCGACATCCAGCGCGGCGAGATGCGCTCCGGCGTCTTCAGCTTCTGCAAGGCGATCGACACCTTCTGCCCGCTCGGGCCATGGATCGTGACCCCGGACGAGATCCCCGATCCGCACGACCTCGCGATGGAGCTTCGCGTCAACGGTGAGCCCAGACAGGAGTCGCACTCGGGCCGGATGAGCGTGACGATCCCGCAGATCCTGAGCAACTTCTCCGCCCTCGGCTACAGCGCGGGCGACGTCCTCTCCACCGGCACCGTCGCGGGCGTCGCCGGCTTCAAGTCTGAGGAGGAGCGGCGCCGCCTCTACCTCAAGCCGGGCGACGTGATCGAGGCGGAGATCGAGGGGATCGGCGTGCTGCGCAACCCCGTCGTCTCGTGGCGAGAAGGTCACGGCGAGCCTCCGCCGCCGCGCATCCGCCCCTGGGGCGACGCATAAGCCCTGCACTGGTGGTCGGGGCCTCAGGGTGGAAGGATAAGCCGACCAGTTCCTACGCCAGGGAGGCGACCATGGCAGCCACGACGCTCGACGAGTCCACCATCCCGGTCATCCGCGGCCGTTTCGAAGGCGACCTGCTCGAGTCGGGCGACGACGGCTACGACGAGGCGCGCACGGTCTTCAACGCGATGATCGACCGCCGCCCGCGGCTGATCGTGCGCTGCTCCGGTGCCGCCGACGTGGTCGCGGGGATCCTGCTCGCGCGTGAGACGGGCTTGCCGCTCGCCGTCAAGGGTGGCGGCCACGGTGTCAACGGCCATGCCGTCTGCGACGACGGGATCATGCTCGACCTGTCGCCGCTGAAGCGAATCGACGTCGATCCGGAAGCGCGCGTCGCGCGCGCGCAGGCGGGCGTGACCTGGGGCGAGTTCGATGCCGCCACCCAGGCACACGGGCTCGCGACGACCGGCGGCCGCAT
>DATCYR010000114.1:0-2967 GCA_036526315.1 Gaiellaceae bacterium
CATCGCCTTCGTCCACGAGTCGGTGAAGATCCCGATCGACTTGCCCTTGATCTTCTTGATGTCGATCTTGGCGCCGGGCTTCGCGACGAGACCCCAGTTGTTGTTCTGGGAGTAGTTCGCGATCGACTTCACGTCGATCCCCGCGGCCTGGCCGAAGACGACGTCCGTCGTGGTGTCGAAGCCGATGTCGCCCTTCCCGGCAGCGATCATCTGCACCGTCGTCGACGTGCTCGGCGGGATGACGATCTTGACGTCGAGGCCGGCCTTCTTGTAGAAGCCGCGCGCGTTGCCGACCGTGAGCGGCACGGCCTCGAAGTCGATCCCCGGCCAGTCGAACACGACGCGGACGGTCGTGAGCCCCTTGCTCCGGGTCGCGGATGTGGAATGGGAAGACGAGGCATATGCCGCGGTGACGACCGTCGCCGTCAGCGCGGCCGCGACGGCGATTCCGAGCGCGAGCCTGCGGGAAGCGAACCGGACCATTCGGCGAGCTCCTTTCATGTCTGGGGTGTCTCGACAGAGTGTCCTACGAGCATCTCACCTGCGGGCCGCGTCCTGCGCCGTGCGGTCGAGCGCCTCTCCCACGGTGTCGCGACGACGCCCACCACGGCGACGATGAGGAACAACGTGATGCCGATCATCGTGAGCAGGATCGTCGCCCCCAGCACGCCTCGCGTGTCGAGCGATGCGGCCGCGGTATTGAGGTACGTGCCGAGCCCGTACTGCAGCGAGGCCACCCACTCCCCGATCACCGCCGCCGTCACCGCGTACGTCGCCCCGATCTTCAGGCCGGAGAACAGCGGGCTCAGCGTGGCCGGCAGCTGGATTGCGAGGAACGTGCGCGTCCGCTTCGCGCCCATCACACGCGCGAGATTGAGGAGGTCGCGATCCACCCGGGCGAGACCGTCGAGCACGTTGACGACGACCGGGAAGAAGACCCACCACGCGACGATGACGAGCTTCGTGACGAGGCCGAAGCCGAGGAGGATCGCGAGCGGCGCCGCAACCGCCACGACCGGGACCGCCTGCGACGTGATCAGACTCGGGTAGATGAGGCGCTGGACGATCTTCGAGGCCGACATCGCGACGCCCAGGAGGAAGCCGATCGCCGCCCCGATCAGGAAGCCGTAGACGGTCTCCTTGATCGTCTGCAGCATGAGCGGCTGATAGGTCGACCAGCGGTCGTAGATCGTGGCGACCGAGTCCTGCGGCGTCGGGAGGGCGTATGCCTTCAGGTCGAACGCGAAGATGACGAGGTTCCAGACTCCGAAGATCAACCCGACGGCGAGCGCCGCCATCACCAGGCGCACAGCCGTCTTTCGCAAGAAGGCGCTCATCGCGCGGCGGCAGCGGCGGGCGTCTGGTGGAGGAGGCCGAGCACCTCTCGCTTGAGGTCCATGAACGGCGGCGACGTGAGCACGTCGAGCCCGCGCGGGCGCGGCAGCGCGATCGGGAGGTCGGCCAGGACCCGGCCCGGCCTCGCGCTGAGCACGACGACCCGGTCGGAGAGAAGGATCGCCTCGTCGACGTCGTGCGTCACGAAGAGGATCGTGACCTCGAGATCCTCGTAGACGGAAAGCAGCCAGAGCTGCATGTCGAGCCGGGTCTGCGAGTCGAGCGCGCCGAAGGGCTCGTCGAGCAGGAGCACGTCGGTCTTCAGGGCGAGCGTGCGCATGAGCGCGACCCGCTGCCGCATGCCGCCGGAGAGCGCGTGCGGATAGTGGTCGAGGAACTCGCCGAGGCCGTAGCGGCCGGCGAGTGCAGCTGCCTCCGCCCGGTCACGGCTCCGCGCACCGCGCGTCAGAGCCGCGCCGAGGACGATGTTGCCCACGACCGTCCGCCACGGGATCAGGAGATCCTTCTGGAGCATGTATCCGACATGCCCGGTCTCGCCGGTCACGTCCTGACCGTCGATGAGCACGCGGCCGGAGCTCGGGCGCTGGAGCCCGGACACGACGTTGAAGAGCGTCGACTTGCCGCTCCCGGACGGCCCGACGATCGAGACGAACTCGGAGCGGCCGATCTCGAGGCTCAGCCGGTCGAGCGCGAGCGCGCCGTCGAAGCGCACGGTGACGTCCTCGACGACGACCTTCGGCCCGCTCCCGTTCACGGCTTCATCTTTGCGCAGGCCGGCGATACTCGTGGCGTGGATGAGGACGATCGCCCACCGATCTGTGCGACCTGCGGCGTGACGATGGTGCCGGCAGCTCTCAGCGCGCGCGAAAACCCTGATGACGACTGGGTTTGCCTCGAATGCGAGGAGCTCGACGAGGAGGCGTAGCTCCTGGATGGACTGTGGAGCCGCCTGTTGAAAAATGGAAAACCCGAGCGAGCGGCGGTTCTTACTTCTGACGCCGCAACGCGGCGATCCAGGCTTGCGCCGCTTCCGGCGCGACCTCTTCAGCGCCCGGTGCCGCCTCTGCGACAGGGGCTGAGCTCCTGTCGCGGCGCAGCACCTTCTGCAGTCGCTCGTGGAGGCTCGACGCAACCGGCTCCTCGTGGACCTCGGCGGCCTGCTCGACGATCGCCGGAGGTGTTCGCTCGCTCGGTCGCATCCGCGCGTGCCAGAGCTCGATGTGGAGGCGATCGATCTCCTCGACGAGCATGAGAATCGCGCGACCGACGGCGGCGTACTCCTCCCCACCCGACTGCCGCAGCCTCTCGCCCCAGCTCCGGAGCGCCTCGAGCTTCTCTTCGTCCAACTGCATGCGCCCATCGTGACACGCAGTGACCGACGCTGCAGATCGGAATCAGGTCCGTCCCATCTCGAGCGTGGCCGATCCGTACTCGGCCGAATCCGCGCTGCGGCTGGCCGCCGATGCCGACCCGCCGCCGAGACGCGATCCTCAATGTGTCAACATGAGGAGTGGAACGATGAACGTGCAGGACGTCATGACGAGCGACGTGGTCACGGTCCGGCCGGACACCTCGCTCAAGGATGTGGCCGCCATCCTCACGGAGCGCAGA
>DATCYR010000115.1:0-21766 GCA_036526315.1 Gaiellaceae bacterium
GCGGAAGAAGACGTCGTGCAGCGACGTCGGGTCCGCCGCGTCGCTCTTGTGCGCGTTCTTCGTGCCGACGCGCAGGAGCGGGTCGGAGCTCACAGGCCCGGCGTCGAAGAGGAGGCCCGCGATCTTCACGCCTTTCACGTCTGCGACGGACAGAGCCGTGATCCCGTTCTCCGGGACGAGCGTCGCGAAGCCGAGGCCGAGGACGACCGTGTCCGGCCGCTTCACGTCGATCGTCCTGTCGAGGTGGTACACGCCGGGCGTGAAGAGCAGATTCCGGCCGCTGGCGAGCGCGCTGTTGATGGCCTTGACGTCGTCGGTGGGGTGGGCGACGAAGAACTCGTCAAGCGGGATCGACGAGCCGGCGCTCGAGCCGCCGGACCACGTCGTCCCCGAAGAGTCGTGTCGGACCGCGGGCACGAAGACCTCGTACCGGCCTGCCGCGTCGACGTAGAGGAAGGGCCGTTCGCGTGTCACCGGGCTCGTGGCGAGCGTCGTGTAGGGCGGCGGGTTGAACGGCGTGGTCGAGAACGACTGCGGCGGCGCGCCGAGGACGCCCGAGAAGACCTGGTTCCAGACCCCGTTCGACCACCCGCCGATGCTGCTGTCGCGAACGAGGAACTGCTGCTGCGAGCCGTTGATCACGAAGCCCGTCTGCGAGTCGGCGACGAAGCCTCCGCTCGCGTACTGCGGACCGGCGGTGCAGTAGTCCATCAACGTCAGGTTGCCGCCGGCGATGTTCACCCGTCGCATCGGCGCTGCCTGCGAGACGGCCCAGAAGTCGGCCGAGGCGCGACAGCCGGACATCCCCGTGACGTTGATCGTCAGGTTCGAGAGCGAGCGCCAGAAGTTGACGAGCGCGATGCAGTTGTCCGGCGCGAGACAGCGGTTGTACACGTCGACGTGGCCGTTGATCGTGACGTCCCCCGGCGACGCGCCGAGACCGGCGACCTCGGTGTAGTAGCCGACCTGGAAGGTGAGCGGGCTCGCTGTCGTGCCGTACGTGCCCGGCTCGAAGAGCACCGCATAGCGCTGCGTCCCGAACTCGTTGTCGACCTGCTGCGCGGCGATCTGGTCGAGCCTCGCCTGGATGTCGGCCGTCGGCATGCTCGGGTCGAAGATGACGACGTTCGGCCCGAGGTCCGGCGGGCCGATGGGCGGTGGGGCTGCAGCGGCGGCGCCGATGCCGACGGTGAAGACGGCGACCGCGGCGGCAAGCACGAGACGAAGCGGTGACATGAGCACACCCCCTGCTCTGTTGAGGTGCTGCGAGCCGCAGGAGCGCCGCACCGGTTGGCGTCCGGAGCACGATCCCACGTTCGGGCGCCTCGCGCCAGCCGTGCGCGGGCGGGTCTAGCCGGCGGCGGCGACGGCAGGAGGAGCGGCCGCGCTGATGGCTGCGGGCAACGTGAGCGTGAAGGTCGTCTCGCCCGGCTCGCTCGTGCACGCGATCGTGCCACCGTGTGCCTCGACGATCGCGCGGACGATCGTCAGCCCGAGGCCGGTGCCAGGCACGTCGCGGGTGGAGGTGCTGCGGAAGAACCGCTGGAACAGCCGCGGCTGCTCCGCCTGCGGGATGCCGACGCCGTTGTCCGAGACGCTCGCGACGACCGCCTCTCCTTCGGCTCCGAGCGAGACTCTCACGCTGCCGTGCTCCGGGGTGAACTTGATCGCGTTCGAGATCAGATTGTCGAAGACCTGGCCGAGCCGGGTCGCGTCGGCACGCGCGTGGAGCGACTCCGGCCCGTCGTACTCGAGCGTGATGCGCTTCGCTGCAGTGGCGGGGTCGGCCGAGCCGAGCGCTGCACGGACCAGCTCGGCGACGTCCACCTCGGCGACTTCGAGCTCGAGGCCGCCGATGTCGACGCGCGAGACGAACAGCAACTCCTCCACCATTCGCTGAAGGCGGGCGGCGTTGCGGCGCACGATCTCGACGAAGCGCTCGTCCTCCGCGCTCAGCGGCTCGCCGGAGCCGAGCAGCTCGAGATAGCCGATGATCGACGTCAGCGGCGTGCGCAGCTCGTGCGACACGGTTGCGACGAGCGCGTCCTTGATGCGGTCGACGTTCCGCACGTCCGTGACCTCGCGGAGCGTCCAGACGCGTCCGAAGTACGAGCCCTCGCTGCCGAGGACGGGCTTCGTGAATCCCTGGAAGACGCGCTCGCTGTCGCGCAGCTCGAACTCGTCGGCGCTCTCGACGTCCGGCGCCGCCGCGAGCTCGCGCATCCGCCGCTCGAAGCGCTCGCGGTCGACGATCGACTCGGAGGCCGCGAGGAGCCGCTCGTGCATCAGGCCGTCGTGCGGGAGCTCGAGCTCGCCGGCGAACTTCAGCATCGGCCGGTTTGCGATCGCGATGCGCCCCGTCCGATCCGTGAGCGCGATCCCGTCGACCGTTCCGTCGATCAGCGCTCGCATCAGCGTCGCATTCCGCTCGGCTTCAGCCTCGCTTCCCTTCTGCTCGGTGACGTCGACGATGAAGCCCTGGCGGTACGAACGGCTACCGACGGTGACGTATGCGGACGAGTCGCGCACCCACACCGCGTCGCCGTCGGAGCGAACGAGCCGGTACGTGCACTCGAAGTCGGTGCGCGCATCGACCGCGCGCTCGTACGCGGCGAGGACATCTGCGCGATCGTCGGGATGGAGCACGGCCCGCCAGAGGCCGGGCTGCGAGAGCCACTCCTCGGCGGTGTACCCGAGCAGCAGCTCGATCTGCGGGCTGATGTAGGTGAGGCCGCCCGGCTCCTCGGTGTACATCACGAGCGGCAGCCCCTCGACCAGGCGGCGGCTCCGGCCTTCGCTTCGCCGGAGCCGGGCACCGACGATCCCGACGCCGCCGGCAATCAGCGCGAACGACGCGTAGCGTCCGCTGACGAACGCCGGCGTGATCGCGACGGTGATGACGGGGGAGAAGAGGACGACGACGAACGAGACGGTGGCGACGGCAAGGCCGAGCACCGGCCCCGCCTCGAAGGCGAACAGGGCGATCCAGGGAAGCAGCATCGTGACGCCGACGATGTTCGCCTGGGTGAAGAACGACGCGGCCAGCGTCGCCGTGAGAGCTACGAGCGAGACGACGATGAGGCCGCGGCGGTCGCCGAGCACGCGGCCGATCAAGCGATGGGACGCCACAGCCGAGATATCGGCCGGGGCGGGATCCCTCTAAAGAGCGATGCTAGGGGCCGACCAGCAGGGGGCCGAGGTGGGCGAACGTGACCTCGAACTCCTCGACGCTCTCCAGCTGGACGCCGGCCACGTCGCTGATCCGCTGCCGGAACTCACCTCGGACTGCGCTGTGCCGTTCCGCCACCTCCGCGCTCTCCCAGAAGCTGACGGTCAGGGTCGTCCCGTGGCGCGACAGCATCATCGACCCGACGAAGCCCTCGAGCTCGCGGAGCCAGCCGAGCATCTCCTCGCCGACGATGCCGGCGGTGGCGATGTCCTGGTCGCCGGTACTGACACGGACGATCGTCGCGTGCACGGCCTCATCCTTACCATCCCCGCGCGGTGCCTAGAGCTGCTGGTGCACGCCGGCCTCGGCCTCGAGCCGGTCGAGCTGCGCCTCGAAGCCGCTGCAGGCGGTGTCGGCCGCGGCGCGGCGGAAGAGCGCGAGCACCGCGCGCTGGCGCGCGTCCTCGAGGCCGAGGGCGGTGCCGCCGTACATCGCGAGCGCGGCCAGGGCGATGCCGAAGCCGCCGGCCACCTTCAGCCACTCGTGTGCGCCGCCGACGTCGGAGTAGCCGGCGAAGACCATGCGCGCGACGGCGAGGGACAGCAGCACCGAGAAGAACGGCTTCCCGAGCGTCGAGAGCAGGGCGAGCAGGAGCGCCGCCGTCGCGAAGCCGAAGAGATAGATGCCCTGCGTCGTGCTCGTCGCGCCGGGCGCTGCAGCGACGCGAGGGGGTACTCGGACGCGGCTCGCGCCGCGCACGCCGCGGTCGCGCCGGTCGGACTCGCGTGGGAGCACGCTCTGACGCGACGGCCGCAGCTCGACCTCTGGGCCGGTGACGGCACGCATCCGAGCCGCGCCGGCTCCTACCTGGCGGCCTGCGTGTTCTATTCGGTGTTGACGCGGCGCTCGCCGGTCGGGAACTCGTTCGTCGACGGACTGCCGCCCGCCCTCGCACGCTTCCTCCAGCGCCTCAGCGTCACTGCGTAGCGGGAACGGCGAGCCGCGTCCAGACGGTGCCGTCCTCGGCGGGCGCCGGGCACGCCGGGGAGCTCGTCGACGTGCTCGCGACGATGCACACGTCGGAGAACGCGTGGCCCACGACGACCGACAGGCGGCGGTCGAAGCTGCCGTCGACATCCGGCGCGAGCGACCACTCGGCGAGGACGCGCGGCTGCGCGCCCACTGCGACGCCGTACACACGCAGCGTCATCGAGCGCGACGGCCGCGGCGAGAGGTTGTGCGCCTTCAGTCGGATCAGGATGCGGGGTGCGCGCACGAACGTCTCCCAGTCGACGGCGAGTTGCGGCCGTTCCTGCGCGCGGGGCACGTGCACGCGCACGCAGCCAGTGCTGGTCTCGTCGCGGTAGCAATCCCTCGGCTCGGCGCCGATCCAGGCGCGCGCGCCGATGTCGTCGAAGTCGCCGGCCGGCAGCGGGACGTCGACGCTCTCGGCGACGTCGCCGGCCGCGTCCGGGCCCAGCGACGCCCCGTAGAGCTCCTGGCCCGGCGTCCCGTCGCGCGACAGCTGCTCCACGCGGACGACGAGGTGGTCGCGCGTGCGCAAACCGGTCGCGTGCACCGACACGGTCACGAGCGCGCCGCGCTTCGGCGTGAGCGTGATGCTCGGCTGCGGGCGGTCGCCCCACGTCCTGACGCCCGCGTACACGGTTGCGACGAGGCCGCCGCCCAGCACGGCGAGGCCGAGGTACAGCACGCGCCGCTCGGCAGCAGAGCCCTCGCGGAGGCCGAACGCCGCGACCGCGCCGAGGAAGACGGCGAGCGCCGCGGAGCCGAACGCCGAAAACGCAGCCCACGGGTGGTTGCGCGCCATCCGCCCGACGAGGTCGCCGGTGATCGCGAGCGCCGTCAGCAGCGCGCCGAGCGCCGGCAACGCAGCGAGCAGGAACCGTGCCGCGCCCTGCGCGTCCTTCCCCACCGGGAGGAACCTCGGCATGCCGTCCGACGGTACGACGAACGCGTAAGCGAACCATCAGCGGCGTGTGTGAAAACAACGAACCCCGCCTTCGGCAGATAGGCGGGGTCCGTTGCCTCTCTCGGAGGGGAGCTGCTTAGTGCGTTACTTCTTCGACCACCTCTCGGCATTCCACGACGGGCCCTGGCTCGTCGGGTTGTCGACGAGGCCGCCGATCGATGTCTTGTAGACGAAGTACGTCGGCCGCTGGAACAGCGGGATCATCGGCACGTCGTTCGCCACCTGCTTGCCCACCCTCTTGATCAGCGCGAGCCGCTTGTTGTCGTTGAGCTCGGTGTCGGAGCGGGCGAGCCACCTCGTGACGTTCCGGTTGCAGTACTCGCCGTAGTTCGCCGCGTTGCCGCACGTGAAGTTGGACACGTTGTAATGCGGGTCGACGGAGACGATCTGCGTGAACATGGCCAGATCGAAGTCGTGCGCGGGCAGCTTGCTGCCGAACAGCGTGCCCGCGGGAACGAACGCGTTCCGGAGCTGGATCCCGGCCTTGGCGGCCTGATCCTGGAAGATCGTGAACGCGAGCGTGCGGAGAGCGTTACCGGTCGTCGAGGCGAAGTCGAACGCGACCTTCGTGCCGTTGCACGTATAGATGCCGTCGCCGCCCTTCGAGCAGTTGTGCGCACGCATCATGTTCGCGACCTTCGTCGGGTTGTAGTTCCACTTGGCGAAGTCGAGCGAGTAGCCCTTCTCGCCCTTCAGTCGGACCATCGACTGAAGCGCACCGACGGACGGGTTGAGCGTGCCGTACAGCGCCTTCGCCGCGGCCGACCGGTTGAGCGACGTGATCAGCGCTTGTCTGATCCAGGTTTGCTTTGCGAGCGGATTGCCGTGCGGGCCCTGCTCGATCTCGATGTGCTCGAACTGCAGGCCGACGTGGGTCTGGATCCTGAGCCCCGCCTGGTTGCGCAGGTCTGCGAGCGCGAGCTGGGGCTGCGGGTAGATCGCGTCGACCTCGCCGGAGCGGATCGCCTGGATCTCGGAGTTCGTGTTCGTGATGAAGCGGAACACGATCGAGTCCAGCTTGGCTCGGGGGCCGTACCACGCGTGCGGGTTGCGCGTCAGCGTGATGCCGGAGCCGCGGTCGAACTTCGTCAGCAGGAACGGACCGTCACCGATCGGGGCGTTGCCCTTCTTCGGGTTGCAGATGCAGTCGTTCCACACGGTCAGCATGTCGGTGCCCGCCAGCGCGTGCTGCGGCAGGACATACGCAAACAGGTTGCGCCAACCCGCGAAGTTCCGCTTGTACGTCACCTTCACGACGTACTTGCTGCCGGTAATGCTCTTGATGTCCTGCCACCCGAAGGGATCGATGTGATCCTTGTACTTCGGGTTGACGGCCGTCTGCCACGTGAACTTCCAGTCGTTGATCGTGACGGGCACACCGTCGCTCCACTTCGCGTTCTTCCGCAGGTAGTACGTCACACGCTGCGGATTCGTCTGGAACTTGAAGTGCGTGATCAGGTCAGGCTTGTACGTGAACTTCGGCGTGAAGATGAACGCGCCGCGAATGACCGGCGTCTGGAACACGACGTTCCAGAAAGCGTTGCAGTCCACGTCCAGGATCAAGTTCAGGCACCAGTCCGGACCACCGCCCTGCTCCGCCCCGAAGACCAGCGTGCCGGCGCTCTTCGCGTTGGCACTGTCCGGCCCACTCACTCTCGCCGAGCCGGTGGCCGCGAGCGCAAGCGCTGCGAGCACCGCCCCGGCCAAGAGCCAGAGCTTCCGTCGATGCATCTATCCCTCCTTCTCAGGCCTCGATCTGCGAGCCAGCGCGAGCGTTCACATCGGCCAGGTCGAGGCGCATTACGCGAACGGAGACTCTGGAACGGTCAGCCTGTTAGCGCGCATAACGAGCTCGAATCGAACGATTCGTCGAGTGACGTGCGCGCGCACATCGAAGGCGCACCGGACGATGCGCCTTCGACACGGAAGTGAAGTAGCTGCGTCGACGTCGAATGCGAGACGTGAGCGCAATGTTCAGACCATACGGCGCCCGGTTCGCCGCTGCCAGCGCGATTCGTTATCGCGGCTTTCGTGTCCCTTACGACCGTGCGCCGGCGACGCGCGGCAGGCTCTGCGGCGCCTCGAACGACCGGTCGCGCCAGATCTGCGCGACGACGCGGCGAGTCGCGGTGATGAAGAGGTCGAGCCAGGGCGCCTCCGACAAATCGCGGGTCCAGGCGAGCCCGATGATGCGCGGCGGCAGCGCGGGCTCGAACGAACGGACGTCGAACGAGCCGGTCAGGAGCTCTGCCGTCAGCCGCGGGATCAGGGCTGCGCCGAACCCGGCCGCGACGAAGCCCTGCACGACGTTGTTGTCGTCGCATCTGAGCACGAAGTGCGGATCGATGCCGTCGGCGCGGAGCTGGTCGATCACGCGCTGTGTGCTGCCGGACGTCTTGAAGCCGATCAGGTTCAGCCCACGCAGGTCCACGGGCTGCAGCGGCTCCCCCTCCGCGCCGCGGCGTCCGTTGCGCGGCATCACGAGCACGTACTCGTCGAGCGCAAGCGGCTCGGTCTGCAGGCCGCCCTC
This sequence comes from Gaiellaceae bacterium, assembly GCA_036526315.1. Classification (GTDB taxonomy): domain Bacteria; phylum Actinomycetota; class Thermoleophilia; order Gaiellales; family Gaiellaceae; genus 3-1-20CM-4-69-9. The sequence continues at coordinate 7,693 of DATCYR010000115.1, forward strand.
GAAGCGCAGCGGCAAGTCGACGAACGACGCGTGGATCTCTGCTCGGTCGAGCGACTGGATCAGCGTCATGTCGCCGAGGCTGTTCTCGAGGACGATCTCGACGTGTGCTGCGCGCCGTTCGAGCTCCCGGACGACGTGGGGGAGGAGCAGCGACGACACGGTCTGGTACGTCCCGATGCGGATCTGCACCTTCCCGTTGCCGGCGCAGAGCTCGGCCTCGGCGGTCGCGAGGCTTGCCTGCACGGCGCGCGCATGCACGAGCAGCCGCTGCCCCGCCTCCGTCAGGCTGAGGGGCTGCGAGACGCGCGGGCGGTTGACGAGCTGCATCCCGACGATGCGCTCGAGTGAAGCGAGCTGCTGGCTGACGGCCGGCTGCGAATAGCCGAGGCGCCGGGCGGCGCCGTGGAAGGACGACTCCTCGGCGAGCGCTTGCAGGGCAGCCAGATGTCGAACTTCGATGCCGTGCCAAGCGCTCCGCCCCACGCTTTCGGTCATTTCGTTCTCCCTTAGCTGCGCCGCCACGAGCCCGAGGGATATCTGGCCCGATATTCCTCGGACGCCGATCGCACGCTTTAGTTAGTGAAGCGGGCTGGTGAAGTGCGATTCGGTTCGCTTATCGCGCGATCAGCTCGCTGCAAGCGCCTGCAGGGCCGAGCGGAGCTCGGTCAGCTCGGGGATGACGACGTCGGCGCTCGCGAGCTGGTGGCGCGCGTACTGGCCCGTCGTCACCGCGATGCAGCGACAGCCCGCGGCATGCGCGCTCGAAACGTCGAGTGGTGTGTCGCCGACGGCGACGGTTCGGTCTGCGGGCCAGTCGCCGGCGCGTTCACGCGCGAGCGCGAACAGCTGCACGCGCTGCTCCCGTTCGCAGCCGAACGCGCCGGTGCCGGGCCGGAAGAACGGCGCGAGCCCGAGCCGGTCCATCCGCGCATACGCGACCGGTGGTGGATTGCCGGTCAGCAGGGCCGCACGGTCGAGCGACGCAACGGCGTCGTGAGCGCCGGGGCCCACCTGCCAGTGGCTCGTGTCGGCATCCGCCAGCAGCTCGACGTAGTGCGTCGAGAACGAGGCGCACCAGCGCGGCATCCCCGCGTCGATCTCCGCCGCCCGGAAACCGGCCGCCGCGAGCGCGCGGCGCGTGTGGGCCGTCGCCGTGTCACCGGGGAGGTCGGCGCCGTCGGGCGCAGAGCCGAACACCTCCGTCAGCGCGATCCGATTTGCCTCGACGTACACCTCGTCGTGCGTGAGCAACAACGTGCCGTCGACGTCGAAGAGGACGAGCCAGTTCACGGGGAGTCGAGAGCCTCGCGCAGCGTGCGGACGTAGCCCGCGAGCGCCCGCGGCCCGTCCTCGGCGACCTCGACGGCGCGTGAGCCGACGACGACGCCGTCCGCGAGCTCGGCGACGGCTCGCGCATGCTCCGGCGTCGAGATGCCGAACCCTGCGTAGAGCGGCACGGCGGCAACCGTCCGTGCTCGCTCGACGAGACCGGCGAGCGCGGGTGAGACGCCGGTTCGTACACCCGTCGTGCCCGTCAGCGTGACGAGGTACAGCCAGCCGTCGGTTTCGCGAGCCGCCACGCGCAGGCGCTCGTCGGTCGAGGTCGGCGCGACGAGCTGGACGCGGCGGAGCTCCTGCCGCTCGCCTGCCGGAAGGTCGGCGACGATGAGAGACGTCGCGCCGGCGGCGTGCGCGTCCGCCGCGAAGCGGTCCCAGCCGTACGCCTCGAGCAGCGCGGCGTAGGTCATCGGCACGAGCGGCGTGCGGTCGACGAGCTCGCGCGTGCGCGCGAGGCAGTCGAGGCATGCCTGCGTGCGCATTCCTTCTGCGAGCGCGCGTTCCCCGGCGCGCCGGATCACCGGGCCGTCCGCGAGCGGATCCGAGAACGGAAAGCCGAGCTCGACGATGTCGGCGCCGCCCTCGACCGCCGCTGCGGCAAGCTCGGGCGTCGCCTTGCCGGCCATCAGGTAGATGACGAGCGTCTTCACGCGACGTGCGCGAAGAGCGTTGCGTCGACGCGGGCGCCGCCGTGGCGTAGCAGCTTGCGCTTCACGCCCTCCCGCTCGAAGCCCGCACGCTCGAGCACCCGCTCGGAGGCGGTGTTGCCGACGCGGACATGCGCCTCGACGCGGTTGATCCCGGACGCATGGGAGTTCTCCACGAGCGCTTCGACGACGCGTGTCGCGACGCCGCGGCCGCGGGCTTCGACGAACAGCCAGTACCCGAGCTCGACCGTCTCGCGCAGCGGGTCGAACAGGCGCAGGTTCGCGCCGCCGAGGATCGTCCCCTCGTCGCTGTCCTCGATCACGAACGGCGCGAGCAGACCGCGCTCGCGCAGCCACGGCAGCTGCTCGCGCAGCATCGCGCGGAGCATCGGCGCGTCGACCGGAGGCAGGCCGGCCTCGCCGCCGACTTCGGGGTCGCGGAACGCCGGCGCGATGACGTCGATGTCCTCGTCGGCCGGCACGCGCAGCAGGAGCTCGCCGGCGCGAAGCGACTCCGGAAAGGTGTACGTCGACGGACGCGCGTTCTCGAAGTCGGCGGCCATCAGTGCGCGAGCACCTCTGCGAGGTCCTTGTCGCCGCGGCCGGACAGGCAGACGAGCACGTGCGACTCGTCCAGCTCCCGCACGCGGGCGAGCGCGTGCGCGGGCTCGAGCGCCGGGATGATCCCCTCGAGGCGCGTGAGCTCGCGGAACGCCGCAAGCGCCTCGTCGTCGGTCGTGCGCACGTACTCGGCGCGTCCGCTGTCGCGCAGCCATGCGTGCTCCGGGCCGACGCCCGGATAGTCGAGGCCGGCGGAGATCGAATGCGCGTCCGTCACCTGTCCGTCGCCGTCCGCGAGCACGGACGAGCGGGCGCCGTGCAGCACCGCGGGACGGCCGGTTCCGAGCGATGCCGCGCCGGCCGCCTCAACGCCGACGAGCCGGACCTCGGCGTCATCGAGGAACCGGGCGAACATCCCGATCGCGTTCGAGCCCCCGCCGACGCAGGCCAGCACCACGTCGGGGAGTCGGCCTTCCGCCTCGAGGTACTGCGTGCGCGCCTCGCGGCCGATCACCGCCTGCAGCTCGTGCACGATCTCGGGATACGGCGCCGGGCCGACGCACGAGCCGATCAGGTAGTGCGTCGTGCCGACGTTCGTGATCCAGTCGCGGATCGCCTCGCTCGTCGCCTCTTTCAGCGTCCGCGTCCCGAAGTCGACCGGTCGCACCTCGGCGCCGAGGAGCTTCATCCGCTCGACGTTCGGTCGTTGCCGCCGCATGTCTTCCTCGCCCATGTAGACGACGCACTCGAAGCCGAAGCGCGCACACACCGTCGCCGTTGCGACGCCGTGCTGCCCGGCACCGGTCTCCGCGACGATGCGCCGCTTGCCGAGACGCCGTGCGAGCACGGCCTGGCCGAGCGCGTTGTTCAGCTTGTGCGCGCCGGTGTGGAGGAGGTCTTCGCGCTTCAGGTACAGCCGCTTACCGGGAACGAACCGCTCGGCGAGCGTCAGCGGCGTCGGCCTGCCGGCGAACGTCCGCCCGAGCTCGTCGAGCTCCGCGTGGAAGAGCGGGTCGTCGGCAGCCTCCCGCCAGCCGGCTTCGAGCTCGTCGAGCGCCGGGACGAGCGTCTCCGGGACGTAACGGCCGCCGTACGTCCCGAACGTCATCGCGCAGCCGCGACGAACGCGCGCACCTTGTCGTGGTCCTTGACCCCCGGCTCGCGCTCGAGCTGCGAGGCCGCGTCGACTGCCCACGGCCGCACGGCGCTGACTGCCTGGCCGACGTTGTCCGGGCCGAGCTTCCCGGCGAGCATCACGCGCCCGCCGTGCGCGGCCGCGCGCTGCAGGTGCAACGGATCCGGCTCGTCCCACGGCAGGTCGAGGACATCCGCGACGCGCTCGCCGTCTTGCAGCAGGACTGCCCCGCGGCCGCGCACGCGTCCGTCCTCGCGCTCGTAGAGCTGGACGAGATCCGAGCCGGCGTCGGCGGCCTCGCCGACGAAGACGGCGACGCTCAGACGATCGTCCGGCACGTCGAGGACGGCCGGTGCCCGGCGCGGGCTCTCGTCCACGAGGATGAAGCCGAGCATGTCGGCGCCGGCGGCGACGGCCGCGTCCACGTCGTCTTGACGCGTGAGGCCGCAGACCTTGACGAGCGGCCGGCCGAGCAGCTCGCGCAGCTTCGCTGCCGGGTCGTCCGCCTGCATCAGCGCCGAGCCGACGAGGATCGCGTCGGCGCCTGCGACCTCGGCGGCGGCCCCTTGCGCCCGCGTGCGCACGCCGCTCTCCGCCACGACCACCGCCTCGCGCGCGCGAAGCCGGGAAACGAGCTCGAGCTGACTGCGCCGGTCGATCTCGAACGTCTCGAGGTCGCGGGCGTTGACGCCGACGACCTCGGCGCCGAGCGCCACTGCGCGGTTCAGCTCGTCCGCGTCGTGCGCCTCGACGAGCGTCTCGAGCCCGAGCTCCCGCGCGCAGGCGAGGAGCCTCGCCGCCTGCTCGTCGTCGACGTCCCGGAGGATCACGAGCGCGGCATCCGCGCCGGCGAGCTTCAGTGCGCGCAGGTCGGCCTCGTCCCTGAAGAAGCCCTTGGCCAGCAACGGCGCTCGAGTTGCAGCGCGGGCGGCTCTCAGGTCGTCGACGGAGCCGCCGAAGCGCTCGTCCACGAGAACGGAGATCGCCGCGGCGCCCGCGCGTGCGAATTGCGCGGCGAGGCGCGCAGGATCCGCGTCCGGCCGCAGTTCGCCGGCGGACGGCGACCGGCGCTTGACCTCGGCGATTGCGCCGAGCCCCGGCACGGCGAGTGCATCGCGAAAGCGGCCCATCAGGTCACCACAGTCTCGCGCGAGAACGCCACCAGCTGCTCGAGCCGGTCGGTCGCGGCGCCGGAGTCGACCGTCTCGCGGGCGATCTCGAGGCCCTCGCGCAGATCTTCGGCATGCCCGGCGGCGGCGATCGCGCCGGCCGCGTTGAGGAGGACGGCGCTCCGGCGACCGCCGTCGACGCCCGCGAAGACGTCGCGCACGGCCGCCGCGTTCTCGGCGGGCGAGCCGCCGCCCAGCTCCTCGACGCTGCAGCGAGGGAGCCCCAGCTCGGCTTCGGGGTCGAGCGTGCGCTCACGCACCGCGCCGTCGACCACCTCTGCCACGAGGTTCGGCCCGACCGGTGAGAGCTCGTCGATCCCGCCGGCGCCGTGCACGACGAAGGCGCGGCGCGCGCCAAGCGTCGCGAGCACGTCGGCGATCGTGCGCACGAGGTCGGGCGAGTACACGCCGACGACCTGGGCTCGCGCGCCCGCCGGGTTCGTGAGCGGCCCGAGGACGTTGAAGACGGTTCGGGTCGCCAGCTCCTTTCGCACGGGCGCGGCGTGGCGCATCGCGGGGTGGTGCGAGGGCGCGAAGAGGAACCCGAACCCGAGCTCGTCGATCGACCGCGCGATCCGGTCGGGCTCCTGCTCGAGCGAGAAGCCGAGCGCCTCGAGCACGTCGGCCGAGCCACACGCGGACGAGACGGCCCGGTTGCCGTGCTTCGCAACCGCGGCGCCCCCCGCCGCGGCGACGAGAGCCGCCGCCGTCGAGATGTTGATCGTGCGCGCGCCGTCGCCGCCCGTGCCCGCGGTGTCGACGAGGTCGTCGCGGCGAGGGCGCACCGACAGCACATGCGCGCGCATCGCCTCCGCGCAGCCGGCGATCTCGTCTGCGGTCTCGCCCTTGGCGCGGAGCGCGACGAGGAAGCCGCCGATCTGCGCCGGCGTCGCCTCGCCGGCCATGATCTCGTCCATCACCTCACGCGTCTCGTCGCGCGAGAGATCGCGGCCGTCGAGGACGAGCTGCAGGGCCTGCTGGATCATGCCGCCAGGAAGTTTCGCGCGAGCTCGCGCCCCAGCGGCGTGAGCACCGACTCGGGGTGGAACTGGACGCCGTCGATCGGCAGCTCGCGGTGGCGGACGGCCATCACCTCGCCGTCGTCGGTCGTCGCGGAGACGTCGAGGATCGGCGGGACGGCCTTGGCCGCAAGCGAGTGGTAGCGGCCGACCTCGAGCTCCTCCGGCAGGCCGGCGAAGAGCCCGCTGCCGTCGTGGCGGACGAGGCACGGCTTCCCGTGCACGAGCTCCCGCGCCGGGCCGATCTCCCCGCCGAACGCCTCGACGATCGCCTGGTGGCCGAGGCACACGCCGAGCGTCGGGACGCGCGTCTGCCGGATCAGCGAGACGACGCGCTCCGGCGGCCGGCCGGGCCCGGGCGAGACGACGAGCCGTTCCGGCCGGAGCCGCTCGAGGTCGGGCGCGTCGTTGCGACGCACGACGACGTCGGCGCCGAGCTCGCCGAAGAGGTGGGCGAGGTTGTGCGTGAACGAGTCGTAGTTGTCGACGAGCAGGATCATCGTTGCTCCGACTCCGCCAGGTCGATCGCCGCCTCCACCGCGGCGAGCTTGCGCAGGCACTCCTCGTGCTCCGCTGCGGGGTCGGAGTCCGCGACGATGCCCGCGCCGGCCTGCAGATGGGCGACGCCGTCGCGCAGGACGATCGTGCGGATGGCGATGCACGTGTCGAGCGTCTGCTCGTCCGGAAGGGCGTAGCCCACCGCGCCGGCGTACGGCCCGCGGCGGCGCTCCTCGAGCTCGGAGATGATCTGCATTGCGCGAACCTTCGGCGCGCCGGAGACGGTCCCGGCGGGGAAGCACGCACGCAGGAGGTCGAACGGGCCCACGCCGTCCCGGAGCTCGCCGCTGACCTGCGACACGAGGTGCGTGACGTGCGAGTAGCGCTCGACCTCCAGGAAACGCGTCACGTCGACGGTGCCCGGCGCGCAGACCCGCGAGAGGTCGTTGCGGCCGAGGTCGACGAGCATGACGTGCTCGGCGCGATCCTTCTCCGATGCGAGCAGGCGATCGGCGTCACCGGGGCCGCGCTCGGTCGTCCCGGCGATCGGGTTGAGGCTCGCGCTGTGTCCCTCGCACTTCACGAGCGTCTCCGGCGAGGAGCCGACGAGCGCGACGCCGTCCAGCTCGAGCAGGAAGAGGTACGGCGACGGGTTGACGCGACGCAGCGCGCGATAGAGGTCGAGCGCCGACGCGGAGGTAGGGCGGGTCGCGCGCTGCGAGAGGACGATCTGGAACGCGTCGCCCGCGCGGATGTGCTCCTGTGCGGCCCGGACCGACTGCTCGTAGCCGCCGCGCGCGGGCGTGCGCCTGGCGAAGCCGCGGCGCCCGTTCCCGGCCGGCAGGCTTGGCGCGGGCCGCGCGAACAGCCGCGCGACCTCGTCGGGGTCGCCGCGGATCACCTCGGCGGTGTTGAGGACGTGGTCGAAGCGGATCAGGACGTCCGCAGCGAGGAAGCGGCTCTCCGGGAGCCCCGTGCTCTCCGCGGGCAGCTCCACGGTCGGCTCGAGGCGGGCGGCGTAGTCGTAGGCGACATAGCCGACGACGGGCTCGCCGCAGGCTTCCGCCTCGGCGAGGTAGCAGAGGTGGGAGCCGCAGCCGACGAGCGAGTGGCGGCCGAGGCGGCCGCGCTCGACGGATTCGAGCAGGAACGCGGCGCGGCCTTCCCGGCGCAGCCGGAGGTAGGCGCCGAGCGGTGTGACGAGGTCGGTTGCGATGTCGGGTGCGATGGTCATTTCGGCTCCTGAGTAGGCGGGGACGCAAAAAGACCTTCCGGTCGGAAGGTCGCGGGTGAGCGGAGCGGGTTGTGTCTGGCCTAGCTCAGCGCCGGCGCAGGCTCCCGCCCCGCTCGCAGCGCCAGGCCCAGAAGGTGCGAGTGGCAGGAGTCATGTCGCCTCAGAGTACGGACCGCCGCAGGCGTGGTCAAGCGAGCAATTCGCGGATGCGCTCGCGCCGGAAGTCGAAGATCGCCGCGAGCCAGCATTCGACCGTGAACGGGCGCACGAGCCCCGCGAGCGGCTCGAACGGGAGCGCGTAGCGGATGTGGTCGTAGATCTCCGTTCCCCCGTCGACCGGTGTCAGGCGGTGGGTGTGCTCCCAGAGCGGATACGGCCCGCGCAGCTGCACGTCGGTAAAGGTGCGCGGCGGGCGCCACGCGACGATCTCGGTCAGCCAGCGGATCGGCAGGCCGAACAGGCGCAGGCGGTACTGGAGCAGCGAGCTCTCCGCGAGCCCGGCCGGCGCGGCGACGATGCGGAAGCGCAGCCACGGCGGGGTGATCGCCTCGAGGTTGAGCGGCTCGGCGAAGAACGCGAACGCCTCTTCCAGCCCCGCCGGGACGACCTGTGCTCGCTCGAGCGTGTATTCGCGCCTCGCCACGACGGCGGCCCACGGTACCTTGGCAGGGTGAGCCGCTCCGTCATCGTCAGCGCCGTCCGCACGCCGTTCGGCAAGCTCGGCGGATCGCTCGCCGACAAGCAGGCGACCGAGCTCGGCTCGGTCGTCATTCGCGAGGCGCTCGACCGCGCCGGCGTCGCCGACGACGACGTCGAGTACGTGATCATGGGGCAAGTCCTCCAAGGCGGTGCCGGGCAGGCGCCCTCACGGCAGGCGTCGATCGGCGCAGGGCTTCCGATCGAGATCGGCTCCGACACGATCAACAAGGTCTGCGCGTCGTCGATCCGCGCCGTCGAGATCGCCGACCAGATGATTCGCGCCGGCGACCACCAGGTGGTCGTCGCCGGCGGGATGGAGTCGATGTCGAATGCGCCGTACGCGCTCAAGAAGGCGCGCTTCGGCTACCGCCTCGGCGACGGGTCGCTGATCGACCTGATGGTTCACGACGGGCTCACGTCCTCCTTCGACAACCGCCACATGGTCGAGCAGGCGTCGTTCGTCTCGCGCGAGCTCGGGATCGGGCGCGAGGACCAGGACCGCTGGGCGCTGCGGTCGCACGAGCGCGCCGTCAAGGCGATCGACGAGGGCAAGTTCCGCGACGAGATCGTCCCCGTCGGCGAGTTCGCGGTCGACGAGGGGCCGCGGCGCGACACGTCGTACGAGCGGCTCGCCGCGCTGAAGCCGGTGTTCGATCCTGAAGGCACGACGACCGCGGGCAACGCGCCCGGCGTCAACGACGGCGCGTCGGCGCTCGTCGTGACGAGTGAGGAATTCGCCCGCAAGCGCGGGCTCGAGGTGCTCGCGACGATCGTGTCGCAGGGGTACGTCGCCGACGAGTTCGCGTACCTCGCGCGAACGCCGGCGAAGGCGGGAGAGAAGGCGCTGGCGAAGGCCGGCAAGAAGATCGGCGACGTCGAGCGCGTCGAGCTCAACGAGGCGTTCTCGTCCGTCGTCCTCAACTCGGCGAAGATGCTCGACGCCGACCCCGACAAGGTGAACGTCAACGGCGGCGCGGTTGCGCTCGGGCATCCGATCGGCGCGTCGGGCGGCCGGATCCTGTCGACGATGATCTACGAGCTGCGCCGGAACGGCGGCGGGCTCGGCCTCGCGGCCATCTGCTCCGGCGGCGGCCAGGGCGACGCGCTGCTGATCGAAGTCTGACCGGGCCCCGACCCGCAGGGGTCTGACCCCAGCCGTTCGCTTAAGCTCGCGCGCATGGAGCTCGAGCACGTCCTCGTCGTCGGTGCGGGGCAGATGGGCGGCGGCATCGCGCAGGTCGTCGCGGCGTCCGGCAGGCACGTGTCGCTCTACGACGCGCAGCCCGGCGCGACCGAGCGCGCGCTTGAGACGATCCGGCGGAGCCTCGCGAAGCTCGAGGAGAAGGGCGGCACGCCTGCGGACGAGGTGCTGCGGCGGGTCACGGTCGTCGACGATCTCGTCCCGGCGGCGCTGATGATCGAGGCGATCGTCGAGGACGGCGACACGAAGGAGCAGCTCTTCCATCGCGCGGACGGGGAGCTCCCGCCGGCGGCCATCCTCGCTTCGAACACGTCGTCGATCCCGATCGCGACGCTCGCTGCCGCCACCGACCGGCCGGACAAGGTCATCGGCATGCATTTCTTCAATCCGGTGCCGGTGCTGAAGCTCGTGGAGATCATTCGCGGCCGCGACACGTCGGCCGAGACGGCCGAGACGATCACGCGGCTCGCGCGCGACCTCGGCAAGACGCCGGCGGTCGCGAACGACTTCCCGGGCTTCGTGTCGAACCGGATCCTGATGCCGTTCATCAACGAGGCCGTGTGGGCGCTCCACGACGGCGTGGCCGAGGCCGAGGCGATCGACACGATCGCGAAGCTCGGCTTCGCCCATCCGTTGGGGCCGCTCGCGCTGGCCGACCTGATCGGGCTCGACACGTGCGTCGCGATCATGGAGGTCCTGCAGGAGGGCCTCGGCGACGACCGTTACGCCCCCTGTCCGCTTCTGCGGGAGCACGTCGAGGCCGGTCGCCTCGGCCGCAAGTCCGGTTCAGGGTTCTACGAGTACGGGTAGCAGCGCGTAGAACGCGCAGGACGTGCAGGTTTCCGGCTCGGCCGGGGTCTCCTTAGACGTGACTCAAGCCGAACGGCGCCGCTGCCGAAAAGCGGTCGAGGTACGGGAACGAGGGAGGTCGCGCAGCTTGCGGATCCTGCTTGTCGATGACGATCAGGCGTTGCGGACGTTGCTCCGCACGACCTTCGAGGTCGCGGACGTCGACGTCGACGAAGCCGACGGCGCCGAGAGCGCGCGCCGCCGCATCCGCGCGGCGCGGCCCGACGTGATCGTGCTCGACGTGAACATGCCCCGCGTCACGGGGCTCGAGCTCTGCGAGGAGCTCAAGGCCGATCCGGCCACGAGCGACATCCCGATCATCCTGCTGACGGGATCGACAGGCGGCACGAGCGCCGCGGCGAGGCGGGTCGGGGCCGACGCCTTCGTCCGCAAGCCTTTCAGCCCGCTGGAGCTCCTCGCCGTCGCCGAGCGGTTGGCGGGCGGGCTGTACGGCGTCCCCTTCCGCGCCACGAAGAAGCGCAGCGCGCGCCCCGACGAGGCGCTGTTGCTGTACGCCCGCGATCTGCGCCACATGCTCGAGCTCGAGCGTGGGCAGCGAGAGCTGCTGCAGAGCGCATACATGGAGACCGTGTCGGCGCTGGCGAGCGCGCTCGAGTCGAAGGACACCGGCACGCGTGCGCATTCGCAGCGCGTCGAGAGCTATGCGACGGCCCTGGCACGCGCCGTCGGCGAGAACCCCGTCGTCGAGGATCCGAGCACGCCGTACGGCTTCCTCCTGCACGACGTCGGCAAGATCGGGATCCCCGACGGGATCCTGCAGAAGCCCGCGCCGCTCAGTGCCGCCGAGCGCCGGCGCATGCAGACGCACACCGTGCTCGGCGAGGCGATGCTCTCCGGCGTCGCCTTCCTCAAGGGCGAGGGGTTGAAGATCGTGCGCTCGCACCACGAGCGCTGGGACGGCCGCGGCTACCCCGACGGGCTCCGCGGCGACGAGATCCCGCTCGGGGCGCGTGTCTTCGCCGTCGCCGACACGCTCGACGCGATGACGAGCCACCGGCCCTACCGGCGCGCGCTGAGCTGGGACGCGGCGCGCGGCGAGATCCTCGGGCAGAGCAAGCGTCAGTTCGACCCCGACGTGGTCGACGCGTTCGTCACCGCCGAAGACGAGCTGAAGACGATCCGCCGGGAGCTCGCGGCCGCCTGAACTACGCTTCGGGTCGGAGTGGACTTCGACCTCACGCAGGACCAGAAGGAGATCCAGGCTCTCACCCGCGACTTCGCGAAGGCCGAGATCGAGCCGCACGCGGCGCAGTGGGACCGCGACCACCACTTCCCGCGCGACCTCTACGACAAGCTGGCCGAGCTCGGGCTCATGGGCGCCTGCGTGCCGGAGGAGTACGGCGGTGCCGGCGCCGACTTCCCGTCGTACATCCTCGTGCTCGAGGAGCTCTCGCGTGCGGACGCGGGCGTCGGCGTGACGGTGGCCGTGCACACGAGCGCCGTGACGCTGCCGATCCTCGCGTACGGCACCGACGAGCAGAAGTCCCGCTTCGTCCCGCCGCTCGCGCGCGGCGAGCATCTCGGCGCGTTTGCGCTGACGGAGCCCGAGGCCGGCTCGGACGCCGGGGCGATCCGCACGAAGGCCGAGGCCGACGGCGACGGGTGGACGATCAGCGGCGCGAAGCAGTGGATCACGAACGGCCGCTACTCGGGGACGTTCCTGCTGTTCGCGCGCACGGACGCGAGCACGGCGGGCGCCCGCGGCGTGAGCGCGTTCATCGTGGACGGCGACGACGTGCGGGTCACGCGCGACGAGGAGAAGCTCGGGCTCAACTCCTCGGTCACGAACGACATCGTCGTGGAGGGCGCCCACGTCGGCCGCGACCGGCTGCTGTACGAGGAGAACCGCGGCTTCCGCGTCGCGATGACGACGCTCGACGGCGGTCGGATCGGAATCGCCGCGCAGGCGCTCGGGATCGCGCAGGCTGCGTACGACGTCGCCCGCGCCTACGCGGCCGAGCGAGAGGCGTTCGGCCACCGCATCGGCGACTTCCAGGCGATCCAGCACAAGCTCGCGAACATGTCGATGGAGATCGATGCGGCGCGCATGCTCGTCTATCGCGCCGCGTGGCTGAAGCAGCAAGGCCGTCCCCACACCGAGGAGGGCGCGAAGGCCAAGCTGTTCGCGTCGGAGATGGCGCGGCGGCAGACGGCCGAGGCGATCCAGGTCCTCGGCGGCTACGGCTACACGAAGGAGTTCCCGGTGGAGCGCTACTACCGCGACGCCAAGATCACCGAGATCTACGAGGGCACGAGCGAGATCCAGCGGCTCGTGATCGCACGTTCGATCCTCGGCCTGTCGGAGCGTGCGCTTGCCGTCAAGTCGTAAGCGCGACGAGCCGGTCCGGCTGACGCGGATCTACACGCGCGGCGGCGACAAGGGGGAGACGTCGCTCGGCGACGGCTCACGGGTGCCGAAGCTCGACTGCCGCATCGGCGCGTTCGGCACGGTCGACGAGCTCAACTCCGCGATCGGGCTCGTGCTGGCGGAGCCCGGATTGCCAGACACCCTGCGCGCACCGCTGACGCGGATCCAGAACGACCTCTTCGACGTGGGGGCAGATCTGTCGGTCCCGTACGGGATCGGCGACCGGCTCCGGGTCGAGGACGCGCACGTCGCGCGGCTGGAGGAGCTCTGCGACGAGCTCAACGCGGAGCTGCCGATGCTGAAGAGCTTCGTCCTGCCCGGCGGCACGCCCGCCGCCGCCCGGCTCCACGTCGCTCGCGCGACCTGCCGGCGAGCCGAGCGCGACGCGCTCGTCGCCGAGGGGGAGACGGGCATCAACCCGCTCGTGCTCGCCTACCTGAACCGGCTCTCCGACTTCCTCTTCATCGCGGCGCGCTGGGCGAACAAGGACGCCCGGCGGGCGGAACCGCTCTGGAAGCCCGGCGGCTGAGTCCGCCCGCTACGTGCTGACCTGGCAGTTGACGGTGTAGGTGACGCCGCCCACCGTGACGGTGGCGGTGATCGTCGCGGTCTTGTTGTTGCCGTTGCTCAGGGTGACCGTGAACGAGCCGGCGCTCGAGCTCGCATTTTGCGCGATCGTGGTCGAGGCCGGGCTCCCCGTGCCCTGCCCGGTCGTCGCCTGGCTCACGGTGATGGTGCCGCCGGTGCTGTTGCCGACAGGGTTGTGGCTCGAGTCGATCAGCTCGACCTTGGCGGTGAAGGTCCCGCCCTGGCCGACGCCGGCGACCGAACACGTGACTGCGGTGATGGTCGTGTAGCTGCAGCTGACCGTTCGGTTGTTGGACGTCGTGACTCCCGTCCAGTCGATGCCGGCGAACGGAGAGGAGGCCTTGACCGTGGTCGAGATGCTGCTCGTGTTGCCGACGTTGTCGCTGCCGGTCAGGGTGTAGAGGTAGCAGTAGCCGAGGGTGATGCTCGGGTTCGTCGTCCCGCTGATGGTCGTCGGCGACGTGTAGGGGCCGCCGGAGCCGGGTGCGCCGCAGCTGGCGCCCGTCAGGGTCTCCGACTGGACGGTCAGCGCGCTCGAGCCGATCCCGGATCCCGCGTCGGTGTAGTTCGTCCTGGAGTTGATCGCGAAACTCGGGTTGGTCGTCGAGCTGGTGGTGCCGCTGGTGTTGGCGGCGGTGCCGTTGACGGTGAGGGCGCCGCCGGTGGGGTTGGTGGTGTCGGGGGTGATGGTGAAGTTGGTGGTGGTGGTGAGGTTGGCGTTGTTGGTGGCGGTGACGGTTTGGGTGC
>DATCYR010000116.1:0-13943 GCA_036526315.1 Gaiellaceae bacterium
GCTCGTCGCAGCTGAAGGCACCGCTGACGGATCTCGTCTTCCGCATTGCGGCGCTGGCACACGTCATCCCGCGCGCGCGCCTGCCCGAGCTCTACCTCGAGCTGCCGCGCTGGGTGACGAAGGCGCGGCGGGCGACGGGCACGAAACCCGGAACCTCACACGACGCGGCGCAGTAACTCATCCGGCGGCATGCGACGAACCGTGCTGACTGCAGCGCTCGTGCTCCTGCTCGGCGGGACGGCAACAGCCGGCCAGCCGCGCCTGCACAGCATGAACTTCTTCAGCAACTGCTACTTCAGCCACATCTCGGCGGACGACCCGATCGTCTACCCGGGTCAGCCGGGGGTCTCGCACTCGCACACGTTCTTCGGGGCGGTGACGACGAACGCGAAGTCGACGATCGCGTCGCCGCGCAACTCGCGGACGACCTGCCGCCGCCGGGGCGACACGGCCGCCTACTGGGTGCCGACGCTCTTCGCCGGTGGAGTGGCCGTGAGGCCGACGAAATGCTCGGCGTACTTCGCCTTGCGCGCGCACGCAATGCACGTCGAGGAGATCGTCCAGGCGTGCTTCGAGTACACGCGGCGCTGCAGCCTTCCGTCGAAGAGTTGATTCTGGCGGCGATGGGCGTAACCTCGTCGGTGTGGCCCGTGCCCGGACCCCCGCACGGCTCGTAGCAACCTGCGCCTGCGCGCTCGTGCTCGCGGCGTGCGGCAGCAAGTCGACGACGACGACCGTCACCGTCGTCGGCACCGTCCCGAACGGCGGCGCGACGTCGGTCAGCAACACGGTCGCGGCCGGCGGTCACGACTTCGTGCAGTTCGCGTGCGCCCAGTGCCACGGCGACCGGGGACGCGGCGGCGTCTCGCCCTACGTCCCAGCGTTGTCGGGCGTCGGCAAGCAGCTGACGGTCAGACAGCTGAAGCAGATCATCGACCACGGGCTGGGCGAGTCGGCGAACCCGACGAAGCCGTACATGCCGGTGTGGGGTCAGGTGATCTCCGCCCGGCAGGTCGCCGACCTCGTGGCATACATCCGCTCCGGACTTCCGGAAGTGCCGGGCGCGACGCCGCCGCCGGTCATCACCGAGCAGGGCGCCGCCGTCGAGGGATCACTCCTGTACCAGCGCTACGGCTGCGTCAACTGCCACGGGCCGAACGGGCTCGGCGGTGTCCCGAACCCGCAGTCGCCGGACAAGTCGATCCCGCCGCTCTCGGGCGCGGTCTTCTTCCACGAGTTCAACACCGACCAGAAGATCATCGACGTGATCCGCAGCGGCAGCGTCATCGGCCACGCGCCGATCGTCTCGATGCCGCACTGGGGCGGGATCATCCCCGACGACCGGCTCAAGGCCCTCGTCTCGTACATCAAGACGCTGAAGGCGGGCTAGGGCGACAGCAGGTCGCGCAGGCTGAAGCCGCCCGCGACGAGCTTCTCGATCGGCACGGTCTCGATCAGGCGCTTGATCGGCCCGGCGAGGAAGCTCGGGATGTCGCCGCGCTGCGCCGCCTCGTCGACGCTCCGCAGCATCCCGGCGCGCAGCGCGACGCTGATCTCCTGCTTACTCCAGTGCGTGTGGAACGGCGAGTTCGAGCCGACCGAGAGCACGAGCTCCTCGCGCGAGATGTGCAGCCGGCACGCGGCGCCGTCGAGCCCGTCGAGGATGACGCGCTGCAGCGCGTCCTGCTTCGTGTTGTGCGCGGTGCACGGATCAGCGAGGTGGACGTCGCCCGCGTGCGCCGCGCCGAGCGCCAGCTCGACGACGACGAGCACGCCCGCGGCGACGAACAGCGCGGCGAGAACGATCTTCACCGCAGCAGCCTCCAGCCGAGCACGGCCGCGGCCGCCGCGAACGCGGCCGCGAGGAAGAACGACGAGCGAAACGCGCGCGTGATCGTCTTCTGAATCGCCGAGACGAGGTCGTCGCGCGCCGCAGCGAGCGTCGGGTTGGTCGCCGCGCCGCGCGAGTCGAACGGCTGGCGCAAGTCGGGGATCTCTCCGGTCTTCGCCTGCTGGAACGCCTTGCGCAGGTCGAGCGCGATCGGGACCTTGTCGGTGATCGAGATCGGGGCGTCGAGCAGCACCTGCGTGGATTTCAGCATCGCGCGGTCGCCCGCAGGTGGGAGCGTCGACGCGAGCAGGGGCGCGATCGCCGCGATCGCCGCGACGAGGCCGAGGTGGCGGACGCCGATCGTCAGCGTGCCGCTCCGCGTGAGCCCCGCCTCCGGGTCGAGCGCGTCGTTCGAGAGCGTCGGCACCGCGAGCCCGAGCCCGGCGCCGCAGAGCGCGAACGCGACGAGCGCGATCGGCACGCTCGCCGACGGCAGCAGCGCCAGCGCGACGAGGCCGCAGGCGAGGAGCGCCGCGCCCGCGACTGCCTGCCGGCCGAGCGGCCGGACGGCGACGGCCGCGAACGGGATGACGCTCACGATCAGCGCGCCCTCGATCGGCGTGTACTGCCAGACGACGATGACGAGCAGCACGCCGAGGAAGAGCGCGCCGACGAGCGCGCCGAAGACGAGGCCGAGGCAGATATTGGCGGGCATCGTTCGGCGCAGCGACGGCCGCCAGCCCTCGTCTGCCGTCGCCTCGTCCTCACCGCGGATGGCCGCGATCAGGCCGGCCGCCGCGAACGGCGCCTGCCCGACGAAGATCGCGCGCCAGTCGAAGAGCTGCGTGAGGATCCCGCCAAGCGCCGGCCCGAGCGCCGCCCCGTACGTGCCCGCGAGCGTCCACGTGCCGGCAGTGAGAAACGAGAGCGAGCCGGCGAGGAGCAGCCCTGCGCCCGCGCCCTGGACGCAGCGGGCGACGATCAGGAACCAGAGCGCCTGCGCCGTTGCGCATCCGATCGTCGCGGCGAGGAAGAGCAGCGCGCCCGTGCAGAACACGAGCCGCGCGCGGAAGCGGTGCACGAGGAAGACGAACACGAGCGCCGTCACCGCGACGGCCGCGTTGTAGGACGTGACGATCCACGACACGCCCGTGATCGACGTCTCGAAGCGCGAGTACAGCTGCGGCAGCGCGAGGACGACGATCGACGAGTCGGCGAATGCGATCGCGACGAGCGCCGCGACGACGCCGGTTACGACACGACTGTTACGCGCTGCGCTGGTCTGCGACTGCGTGGAGCCGTTCGCGGAGCTCATCGACGTCACCCGCGACATCATCCAGCCTCGGCAGCTGCGACAGCGACTCCAACCCGAACACGCGCTCGAACAGCGGGGTCGCCCGGTACTTGATCGCGCCTCCGACGCCGTCGTCCCGGCCCGCTTCGGCGATCAGCCCGCGCTCGACCAGCCCGGCCACGGCCGAATCGGCCGCGACCCCGCGGATCCGCGCGATCTCCGGCCGCGTCACCGGCCCGAGGTACGCGACGATCGCGAGCGTCTCGAGCGAGGCCTGCGACAGCCCGCGCTGCACCGGCCGCTCGAAGAGGCGCCCGCAGGCCTCGGCCGCGTCGCGCGACGCCCGGAAGGCCCAGCCGCCGGCGACCTGCTCCAGCACGATCCCGCTGCGGCCCTCGCGGTAGCGCTCCGACAGCAGCCCGAGCGCCATCTCGACCCGCTCGGGATCGTCGTCCGTCGCGGCGACGAGCTCCTCCACCGGCAGCGGCGCGCTCGCGACGACGAGCAGCGCCTCGAGCGTGCGGGCCAGCTGGTCGAGCGGATTGGCGGTGACTAGGCGGAGCGGACGGTCCACGCAGTGGTCCTTTCGTCTGCGGCGGCGCTCTCCTCCCCGGTCCGGATCACCCGGATCGGGGCGAAGGGAGCCGCCTGGCTGATGGTGATCTCGTCGACGCGGCGGAGCTCCAGCAGGGCGAGGAACGCGACCGCCTGCTCTGCGCGCGACAGCCCGTCGAGCTCGGCGTCGAAGTCGAAGCGCGAGCGCCGCTGCAGCAGCGCCCGGAAGCGCGTCAAGAACTGCGAGACCGGCGGGAACCGCAGCGCCATGTGATTCAGCGACACGACCGGCGGCTCCTTCGCGAGCAGCCGGATCACCTCCGCGAGCTGATCGGGCTGCTGCGGCGCGAGCTTCCGCTCCGGCTGCGGCGCGAGCGGCGCCGGGCCGATGCGGAAGAAGCGGTCCCGCTCGCCCTCGAGCCGCTCCGCGAGCCAGCCCGCCGCCTCCTTCATCCGGCGGTACTCGGCGAGCCGCCGCGCGAGCTCTTCTGCCGCCTCCTCGGGCTCGAGGTCGGCCAGCTCGGCCGCCTCGTCCTCGAACAGGCCGCGCGCCTTCAGCTCGAGCAGCGCGGCGACCAGCACGAGGAACTCGCCGCAGGCGTCGAGGTCGAGCTCCTCGCGCTCGGCGAGCCGCTCAACGAAGCGGACGACGATGCCGGCGATGTCGATGTCGCCGAGCTCCAGCTCCTCCTTCAGCACCAGCGTCAGGAGCAGGTCGAAGGGGCCCTCGAAGGCGTCGAGGTCCAGCTCGAGCTCACGCACGATCATCGTGCCGGGACGCTAACGGCCGGAGCGGACGCGCCCCTTCGGCACGGCCATGGCCGGGCCGGGGGGGACGATTTTCTTCGCCCGCGGCCGGTCGGCCGGGTCCTCCTTGCGGATGAACTGCCACCAGATGAAGAACGCCGTCGAGATGACGAAAACAACGATCGAGACGTAGGCGTTCAGCCTCAGGCCGAAGTACTTGTGCGCCGGGTCGATCCGCAGCAGCTCCTCGAAGAAGCGGCCGAAGCAGTACCACGACACGTAGAGCGCGAACAGGCCGGGGCGCCGGATGCGGAAGTAGCGGTCGACGAGGAGCAGGACGATGACGCCGACGATGTCCCAGATGAACTCGTAGAGGAACGTCGGGTGGAAGGTCGTGTACTGGATGTACGCGCCGCGGTGCGCCTCGTCGATCTGCAGGCCCCACGGCAGCGACGTCGGCTTGCCGAAGAGCTCCTGGTTGAACCAGTTGCCCCACCGCCCGATTCCCTGGGCGAGCAGCAAGCCGGGCGCGACGGCGTCCATGAAGAGGCGCACGCTGTTGCCGGAGCGGTGCACGATCCACGCGCCGGCGAGGACGCCGAAGAGGATCCCGCCCCAGACGCCGAGGCCGCCCTTCCAGACGGCGAACGGCGCCCACCACGCGTTGATCGCCTTGACCTCGCTCCAGCTCGTGATGTCGTGGTAGAGCCGCGCACCGACGATGCCGAAGGCGACGCCCCAGACGGCGACGCGGAAGACGAGATCCCAGTCGCCGCCGAACTTCACCCAGCGATACCCGGTCAGCGCAACGCAGGCCGCGATCGCCAGCAGCAGCATGACGCCGTAGAGGTGGATCGAGAACGGCCCGATGTCGACCGTGCCGCTGTGCGGCGACGGGATGCTGGCGAGGAAGGTCACCGCCAGAAGATTCTGCCGACGACCGGCTAAGCCTGCGCGCTAGAGGAGGATTTTCAGGGCCAGCTCAGGGGTGCAGCCGCGGCTGAGGAGCTCCACCGCCGCGTGGAGATCGACGTCGTGCCGCGCAGCCAGCTCGGCCGCCGCGGCGGCGCCGAAGCCCGCCAGCTCGAGCTGCTCGGCCCGCCAGGCCTCGACCAGCGTGGTCTCGTCTCGGATCTCAGTCTCTGCCGCAGTCATCTCGTCTTGTACTTCGGACGACACGGTCGATCGGTTCTCCCCTTACCGGGTGATCTGGCGCGCCAGCGCCACCATCTGGGCCTCCGTCAGCTCGCCCTCGAGCCGGTGGGTGACGCCGCGGTCGAGCCAGAGCAGGACGTTCCCGGCCAGCCGCGTCTGCACGTTGCCGCGGTCCCACGCGAGCACGTGCGGCGCGCCGGACAGCCACAGCCCGAACTCGCCGATCGCGACCTCGTCGATGTGCGTCGTCGGCCCGACGAACTTCTTCGCGAAGGCCATCTGGTCGCCGCTCAGCCTCGCGTAGAGCACGCTTTCGCCGTGGTAGCGCAGCACCGCCGCCTTCAGGCCGGGCCGTGCGTAGTACGCGGTCGCCGTCACTCCCGCCGGGAGCTTCACCGTCGGCTCCGACAGCTTCGGCCCGAGCCCCGTCGAGAACGGCCGCGTCTGCGCGGGCGGCAGCGTCTGCACCTCCTCGACGCTGACCGAGCCGAGATGGAAGAACCGCAGGATCGCGCTCCGCGCCGGCGGCACGGCGAACGAGATGCCGAGCGCGACGACGGCAGCCGCGACGAGGACGGCGGGCCAGAGCCGGCGGCTGCGCCGGAGGCGGGGCTCGACCCGCGGCCAGGCGTCGGGCACCGCCGGGTAGTCGAGCTCCGCGCCGAGCGCGGCGAGTGCGCGTTCCAGCTCAGTCATACGACTCCCTCAGCCGCTCGAGCGCACGTGCCGTGCGCGACTTCACCGTCCCCTGCGGGATCGCGAGCGTCTCGGCGACCTCCGCCTCCGACAGGTCGAGGAAGTAGCGGAGCGCGACGACGTCCCGCTGGTCCTCCGGCAATTCCTCGACAGCGGCGAGCAGCGTCGCGCGCTGTTCCGACGTGAGCAGTGCCGCCTCGGGGGACGGGGCCGCGCCCCCCGAGGGCTCCTCCGCGGCGGCGCGCAGCGCGAGGCTCGCCCGGCGGCCGGCGGAGCGGCGCCGGTTGCTCGCCTCGTTCGCGACGATGCGTAGCAGCCATGGCCGAAACGGCGAGCCGTCGCGAAACCGCCCGAGCGCACGCCACGCCTTGACGAAACCGTCCTGCGCCGCTTCTTCGGCGTCGGCGGCGTTCCGCGCGATCACGTACGCGGTGCGGAAGGCGATGCCCTGGTATGCGGTCACGAGCTCCTCGTAGGCATGTGCGTCGCCGCGCTGGGCGCGGCGGATCAGCTCGGATTCGTCGAGTGGCCGGCCCACCACCGTCGTTCATACACCGCGTTTGGCATCGGGGTTCCGGAGCAGAAGAGTCCCATGCCGATCGCCGTCTGCGAGTTCATCAGCCTCGACGGCGTCGTCCAGGCGCCCGGAGGCCCCGAGGAAGACACGGACGGCGGCTTCGAGCACGGCGGTTGGACGCACCCGTTCTTCGAGGCGGAGGTCGTCGGCGGCGCGTTCGACGACGCCTTGACCAACGCGGACGCGCTGCTCTTCGGCCGCCGCACGTGGCAGACGATGGCCGCGGCGTGGCCGGAGCGGGCGGGCGACGACCCGTTCTCCGACCGGATGAATGCGATCCCGAAGTACGTCGTCTCGACGACGCTCGGCGAGGACGACTTGACCTGGAACAACACGACGCTCGTTCCGGGCGACGAGGCGATGCCTCGCATCCGCGAGCTTCAGGAGAGCTTGCTGGTGATGGGCAGTCCGACGCTCGTCCGCGCGCTACTCCACGAAGGCCTGGTCGACGAGCTGCGCCTCGTCGTCACACCCGTGCTTCTCGGCGGCGGGAAGTCGATCTTCCCGCGGGACGGTGCTCTCCTCACGCTCGAGCTCGTCTCCGCCGTGACGAGCGCGACGGGTGTGCAGGTGAGCACCTACCGCAGCGCTCGCCGGCCGTAGTCGGACGACGTAACGAGCGTGATCCCGACCGCGGCGAGGAGCACCGCGACGAGGAACTGGATGATCGAGCCGACGCCGAACAGGTTCGCCAGGATCCCGCCCAGCAGGCTGGCGGCGATGCCGATCAGCGCGGTCATCAGCGGGCTGACGTTCTGCCTGCCCGGGAGCACGAGCCGCCCGAGCGCGCCGATGATCAGGCCCGTGATCGCGAGCCAGATGAGCGAGAACGCGAGCCCGACGAGCGAGCCCGCGAGCAGCAGGACGATGACGACGATGAGAAGGACGACGATGACGGACATGCCGAAAACGCTACCTCGCCGGAGCGCTCCTCAGGAAGCGGCGACGAGCACGACCCCGCCGCGCGCCGGCACCGTGCCCGAAAAGGACGTGCCCGTCAGCTGGTCCACCAGGCCGGTGCCAGGCACCTTGACGGCCGCGGGGGACGTGCCTTTGTTGAGCGCGACGATGACGGGCTTGTCCGGCGGGGCCAGGCGCTCGAACACGTAGACGTTCCCCTTCGTCGACAGCGTCACGAGGGAGCCCATCCGCAGCGCCGGCAGCGAGTGCCGCAGCGCGCCGAGCTTGCGGTAGTAGTCGAGCAGATCGAGGCTCTCGCTCCCCCACGGGTACGGGGCCCGGTTGTACGGGTCGTTGAAGCCGTTCTTGTCGGGCGCGTCGATCCCGGCCTCGTCGCCGTAATACAGCATCGGTGCGCCGAAGCTCGTGTACTGGAGCAGCGCGACGAGGCGCTGTCCGTCCGGCGTCACGTACCCCACCCGGCTCGTGTCGTGCGAGTCGACGAGGTTGAACGAGACGGCGCTCGCCGCGCGCGGGTAGTCGGCGAGAATCGCCTTCAGGGAATGGTCGAGCTGCGCCGGCGTCAGTCCCTGGGCGAACCCGAGCGCCGCCCGGCGGAAGCGGTAGTTCATGACGCCGTCGAGCTCGTTGCCGAGGAGGTAGGGCGTCGCGTCCGCCGGCCCCGCCGTGTCCTCGCCGACGAGCGGCCCGGGTACCTGCTGCCGGAAGGAGCGCCACCAGCGGTGGTCGATCTCCTGCGCCGCGTCGAGCCGCCACCCGTCCGGCGCCCAGTGCTTCGCGACGCCGGCGAGGAAGTCGAGCACCGCCGGGTTGGAATGGTTCAGCTGCGGCAGCGTGTCGAAGCCGCCGAACTTCGAGTAGTCGGTGCAGTCGCCGGTGATCGTGTACCAGTCGCGGTACGGCGAGCTCGCCGACTCGCAAGCTCCCACGACGTCCGGGTAGCGGTGGTACTTGTCGAAGTAGCGGCTGTCCGACGACGTATGGTTGAAGACGCCGTCGAGGATGATCTTGATGCCCTTCGAGTGGGCGGCCGCAAGCAGCTGCGCATAGGCGGCGTCGCCGCCGAGGTACGGGTCGACCTGCATGTAGTCGTCCGTGTCGTAGCGATGGTTCGAGCGCGCCTTGAAGATCGGCGTCAGCCAAATCGCGTCGACGCCGAGCGACTTGATGTAGTCGAGCTCCTGCGTCACGCCCTCGAGGTCGCCGCCGAAGAAGTCGCGGTTGAAGAAGCCGGTCGCGCGCGAGTCCTCGACGGGCTCGTTCCACGTCGGGTGCAGGATCGCCGGGATGTTCCCGTAGAAGACGGGACACGGCCCGAGCCGGCACGGGTCGTTCGACGGGTCGCCGTTGCGGAAGCGGTCGGCGAAGATCTCGTACACCGTCGCGC
Organism: Gaiellaceae bacterium; assembly: GCA_036526315.1. Taxonomy (GTDB): domain Bacteria; phylum Actinomycetota; class Thermoleophilia; order Gaiellales; family Gaiellaceae; genus 3-1-20CM-4-69-9. The sequence goes on from DATCYR010000116.1 coordinate 9,164, forward strand.
CCTGCAGCCAGCCGGGCGTCGTGAAGCTGCGGTCGTAGACGGTGAGCTGGAAGTTGTCGCCGCGCTGGCGCGTCGTCTTCCCTGTCCCGCCCTTCGACGTGTCGGCGGTGGAGTTGTCGTCGCCGTACCAACGGGTGCCGTGCGCCGTCGTGACGCGGAACGCGTACGAGACGATCGCGGGCTGCGCCGGCGTCTTGTACGCGATGCTCCAGAAGACGCCGGCGCGCTTCAGCTTCAGGAAGCGGAGCGTCGACGTGCCGGCGACGGGATCGCCCACCTCGACCCGCAGCACCGCCGCGCGCACGCGCTCGCCGGTGACGCGCAGCCGCAGCCGCACCGTCGTCCCGGTCGGTACGGCGCCGCCCGGCGAGCGGTACGCCGGGCTGAAGCTGTCGTGAAACAGCGTCGCGTGCGCGGCAGGCGCGAGCGCGAGCGCCACGACCCCCACCGCGCAACTAGTGTGCAGGCGCAGTGCCAAAACTGGTGGGAATCAATCACATCGCGCTCGAGGTCGGGGATCTCGACGCGGCACTGAGCTTCTGGGAGTCGATCTTCGGGCCGCTCGAGCTGCGCGGCCGCATCCCCGGCATGGCGTTCGTCGACATGGGCGATCAGTTCATCGCCCTGTCCGAGGGCCGCAGCCAGCAGCCCGACGAGGCACGTCACTTCGGGCTCGTGGTCGACGACGTCGACGCGGTGCGCACGCGTCTGCGCGAGCTCGGCGTGCCGGTTTTCGGACGCGGCCTCGACTTCCGTGACCCGTGGGGCAACTTCATCCAGGTCGTCGACTACCGGGACATCCAGTTCATGAAGACGCCGGAGGTCTTGCGGGCCCAAGGTCTCGACGGTCTGGAGAAATCGGAGCGCGCGCTGGCCGAGCTCCGCGAGAAGGGCATCCGCACCTGAGAGAAACGGTGCGGAGGCCGCCTGACCCTTGGCGGCCTCCGCGGTTGCTCGGGGGTCCCGAGCGAACTAGCGAATGCTGAGGTTGACCAGCCGGCGGATCGAGACGCCGCCGATCAGCCGGTCGCTCGGCTTGCGGGCGCGGACGAAGAACGGCTGGTTGCCGTTGTGCGTCAGCCGCAGGCGGTGCGTCGGCTTCACGACGAACGTGACCCAGCCGTTGCTGCCGGTTGCCTGCTCCGGCGGCGTCGTCGTGTTCCCGAACGGAATGCCGACGAGGAACACCATCGCGCCGACGACCGAGTGTCCCTGCAGGTCGCTGACGTGGAAGCGCGCCACGATCGGCCGCCGCGAGCGCAGGATCCGCGGCGAGAACGACAGGCGATCGACGAGCAGCCGGTTCGGCAGCACGACGTCGTTCACCGAGATCGCCGTCCCCGAAGGCGCGCTCGCCTTCTCGACGACCCCCGTGGGCGTCGAGGTCGACGAGGAGCTACCGAGCGAGTTGTGCGCGGTGACGCGGACGCGGATCGTGTTGCCGACGTCGACCGACGTCAGCACGTACGTGCTCTTCGCCGCGCCGGCGATGTCGGCGCAGGAACCGCCGGTCGCGTTGCAGCGCCGCCACTGGTACGTGTAGGTCTGCGGCTTCCTGCCCGTCCACGTCCCCTGGCTGGCCGTCAGCGTCTGCTTCTCCTGCGGCGTGCCGGAGATCGTCGGCGGCGTGCTGTTCGACGGCGGCCCTGCGGTCGCCGACGCCTGGATGACACTCGTCGGATTCGAGTTCCAGCTCGCGCTCCCGTCGCTGTTCGTCGCGATCACGCGCGAGCGGATCGTGTGGCCGACATCGGCCGCGGTGAGCACGTACGTGCTCCGAGTCTCACCGGCGATCGTGGCGCAGTTGACGCCGTTTGTGCCCCCGCCCGACTTGTCACAGCGGAGCCAGCGGTACTGGAACGTGATCGGCGTCGAGCCGGTCCACGTTCCGTTGGTCGTCCGGAGCGTCTCGCCCTGAACCTTCGGCCCCGAGACGACGGGCTGCCCCGTCATTTTCGGTGCCGTCTGTGCGCTCGCCGAGCTGCCCACCGGAACGAGCAACGCCGCCGCGAGCACGAGTCCCAGAATGATGTGCCGTGGCATCGAGTCCCCCTCACGTTTGTTATGATCGTGTTACGGACATATCCGTAGTACGAATAGAGTCGTACCCCGACCGTGGCCGTACTCAAACCCCCCACGACCGACGAATTCGCCCGCGCCGCGGAGCTGCGGGAGGCGCTGCGCCGCTTTCACCGCACGAGCGACGACGTCGCGGCGGAGCACGGCCTCACCTCGCGGGCCTATCTGCTGCTGCTGATGATCAAGACGGCGCGGAACGGCAAGGCGCGGGCGAGCCTCGGCGAGCTCGAGGACCGGCTCCAGCTCGGCAAGAGCACGGTCGCCGAGCTCGTGCTGCGAAGCGAGAAGCGCGGCCTCGTCCAGCGCGACCTCGACCGCGAGCGGCCGGGCGCGATCACGGTCGCACTCACGGCAGCCGGCGAGCAGCAGCTCGGCGAGGTGATCACCGAGCTCGGCGACGAGCGCCGCCGGCTGATCGACATCCTCACGAAGCTCGGCTGACCGGCCGATAATCGCTCCATGCTGCGGCTGTTGCTCGCGGCGGCGGTCGCCGCCGGGGTCCCCTTCGTGCCCAATGACCCTGGGTACCCGGCGTCGAGCGCGCCGCTGGCGGCGATGTCGGTGCCGCAGGCGTGGACGCTGACACAGGGCGACCCTGCGATCGTGATCGCGATCGTCGACGACGGCGTCGCGCCCGATCCCGATCTGGCGCTCGTCCCGGGCAACGCTTACACCGGCGACCACGGGACGCAGGCGGCGCTCCTCGCCGCCGCTCAGATCGACAACGGCATCGGCGGCGCCGGCATCTGCGGCCGCTGTCGGGTCATGCCCGCAACCGACGTCGACTGGGCGATCGCGCACGGCGCGGACGTGATCGCCGTGACGCGCTGCGGCGACCCCGTGCCGAAGGAGGCGCTCGTGCGCGCGGCGGCCGACGGCGTGCGGGTCTTCATCTGTCCGAGCGAGGACAGGGCGTTCGACAACGCGGCGTACGCAGGGATTGCCGGGCTCATGCTCTCGTGCAACCCGGCGCTGACACCGAACGAGATCACGCGGATCCTGATCCGCGCCGGCGCCAGCACCGTCGTCAGCGCATACAGGTCCGTCGTCCTGGCCGGCTGCCGCGCGAACCCGACGTCGATCGTGCGGCTGATGGTTTCGGTGCGCGGTCAGGGAACGGTGACGCGCACGCCCGACGACGACACGTACAACGCGGGCACCGCAGTCGTCCTCCGTGCGAAGCCGAGTCGCGGCTGGCGCTTCGGCCACTGGAGCGGCGTCTGTCACGGGCGGCGCACGATCTGCACGGTGCGGCTGGCGGAGTCGGGCTTCGTGACGGCGTACTTCCGCCGCCGCTAGGAGCGCACGTACACCGGCGTTCCGAGCGGCAGGATCCGCGCGAGCCGGCGCACGGCCGCGTTCCGAAGTCGGATGCAGCCGTGCGAGACGCTCGACCCGATCAGCCCCGGCTCGTTCGTCCCGTGCAGGCCGACGCGGCCGTCGCCACCGGCGAACGTCTGGAGCACGTTCGAGTGGGCCGAGAGCCCGAACGAGTACGGCCCGTACGAGCCGCCCGGGTTGTCCGGCTGGAGCAGCTCGACGATGTAGAAGAGCCCGCGCGGCGTCGGCGTCGACGGCGTGCCGGTCGCGATCGGGTAGGTCGTCAGCAGGCGGCGGTTGCTCCAGAGCTGCAGCCGATGCGCGCGCAGGTGGACGACGACGCGGTAGCGGTTGTCGTACATCTCGACGGCGCGGCTGCGGATCCAGCCGAGGCTGCCGTTCGGCCGTGTCGGCAGGTAGACGTGGATCCACTTCCCGCGCGTGCTGCGCACGAGGAACGCCCGCCGCGTCCCGTTCGCGTCGCGCTTGCGCAGCACGAGCAGCGCCCGCCTCGCGTGCGGCGCGCGGTAGACCGCGACCTGCTTCGTGCGCACGAAGACGACATGGCTCGTCCCGTCCTGACGCCAGGGCAACGCCCGTTGCGAACGTGTCCCCCGTGGCCGGGTCGTGTGTCTGGCACCACGGGGTCTCTGTAACGGACGGTGCGGCGTCGTCACCTGGCGCGCCGTGGCAGTTGCAGTCGACGTCGTCGTCGTGCGCTGCGGCGCCGGCGCGGCAGCATGGTGCGACCCGCCGGCGCAGCCGGCGGCCAGGATCGGAAGCACGATCCAGACCGGTGCCCGCACGGGTCGCGAGGCTAGCCGGTGAAGTTCGGGTTCGCCTTGGCGGGGGTCGCCGCCGGCGCGTTGCCACCTGCGCCTGCCGCTCCGCCGCCTCCGCCGCCGCCCGAGGTGGTGGTCGTGTTCGTGTCGGTTGTCGCCGTCGTGTCGGTGGTGGAGCCCGTCGACTCCGACGTCGAGCCCGTGCTCGACGAATCGGGTGTCGTCGTGGTGATCGTCGTCACGATCGTGGAGCTGTTCGTCGTGATCGTGGTGACGACGGTCGTCGTCGCCTGCGCACCGAACGGGGCGGCACCCGCTGTGATCGCCGCGGCCACCGCGCCCAGTGCGAGCAGGCAGGTGAAGGCGGCGCCCCAGAGGGCGAACTTGCGTTTTCTCCGCATCTCGCTCCTCTACCCAGGTGGCGGCGGAGCTATGCGTGCCAGGTCTTCGAGCGAAAGTCCCTGCTCAACGGGCTCTAAATACATCCGCGACCAGGCGACGAGCCCATCCTCGATGCCAAAGATGATCACGCCGCGCAGCTCGAGCAAGGCGCCGCTGCGCGAGGTCCCGTAGGCCCGCCACTCGCTCCAGATGCGGTT
>DATCYR010000117.1:0-42475 GCA_036526315.1 Gaiellaceae bacterium
GGAACTCCCCTGCGCGAGCGTCCCTGACGCCTGACGCCGCTCCTGATGCGGCTCGCCAGCAACGCCCCGGGGAACCATTCCCACCGTCTCGGGCTGATTCCCCTGCGCGATTTCATGGAGGCGGCGGGAATCGAACCCGCGTCCGCGGACGCACCGGACAGAACGTCTACAAGCGTAGTCCGCCCTTGAATCTCGCCCGACGGCCGGAGGCGGACGCCCTACCGGCGGGCCAGCCATCCTGCGGTGTCGCGCTCCGGGCGATTGGCTCTCCCTCGGCGCCGAGCCCGTTCGTTGGCGCCGCTACCCGAACCACGGGCCCAATTCGGAGCGACGTCGCTACCTAACTCTCAGTTAGGCAGCGAGTGCGAGATCGTTCTTCGCACTTGCTTTGTTGCCGGTGGATTTACGAGGCCAACCGGCGACCTCGGCTTGCAGCTCTGCCGGAGAACCGACCACGTCGAAACCAGGTCGCCCCCGTATGTCCGCACATTGTAGCCGCGGAAGAAACGGGCGGATGCCGGCGTCTAGTCCTGAATGTGCCAAGAACGAGAGGAGCCTCACATGAAATCGCGTCTTATCACCGCCGTACTCGTCGGCGTCGTCACTGCGCTCGCCGCCGTGTCCGTTGCCGGCGCAGCCAATCACCGCGTCCAGGTCGCCGGATCTTTCGTCACACCGTCGCAAGTCTCCGCGACGGAGCTCGGGGCCGGCCACGCCGCGAGCACCAGGCTCGTCCAGATCGGCGGAGAGCTGGTGAAGACGTCTCAGATCTCGTCCTGGCAGAGCGGCACTGGTCGCTCGAGCGACAACAGCGGCACGTCGGCGAGCTCGTCCTCCAACTTGGGCTCCGGCAGCATTGCGCTCATCGCGGTCGCCGGTGGGATGGCGTTGCTGACGGCGACCGGCCTCATGATGCGGCGCCGCGTCCCGGTCAGCCGCGCGACTTGAGGGCGCGCTGCATGTCACGGTCGGCCTCGCGCTTCGCGATGTCGCGGCGCTTGTCGCGCAGCTCCTTGCCGCGCGCGAGCGCGAGCTCGACCTTGGCACGCCCGTCCTTGAAATAGAGCTTCGTCGGGACGAGCGTCAGCCCGCGCTGCGCGACCTTCCCCGTCAGCGACGCCACCTCTTTCTTGTGCAGGAGGAGCTTGCGATCGCGGTCGGGATCGTGGTTCGCGATGTTCCCCTGGTCGTAGACGGAGATATGCGCGCCGACGAGCCAGACCTCGCCGCCGCGGACGTCGGCGTACGCCTGCTGGAGCGACGCCCGTCCGTCGCGGAGCGACTTCACCTCGGTGCCGGTGAGGACGATGCCCGCCTCGAGCCGCTCGAGCAGGTGGTAGTCATGCCGCGCACGGCGGTTGTCGACGATCAGCTTCTCCCCTCTCTGCCGCATGCGCGCCAGTGTAGGGCCGCAGGAGAGGCGGAGCCCGAGCCGAACGGCACGCTGTGGCCGCAACGCCCGGGTGGACGACGGTTCCGGCATCCGGCGACTCCGGCTGGGAGCTCTACAGGCCGCCCGCGGCCCCCCACCACGCCGCAGCGACACCATCGCACGCTCCACCGGCCCCGCTGCCGGCGGTCAGCACGCCGCCGCAACGCGCCGCACCAGTGCACCACACCGGTGCCAGGCACCGGCAGCACGCCCGCACGCCCACGCCGACCCGCATCGTCGTCAAGCCGGAGCCGGCCGGCGCCGTTGTCGCCGTCACGCGACCCGCGACGACGCCCGGCTACGCCTCCGCGCTCGTGCTCGCGGCGCTCGTGATTGCGATCGCGTGCCTCGCGGCCGCCTCGGCACCGACCTCGCAGCTCCGCTGGCGGCGCGGCGCGCTCTTCGTCGCCGACAACCGCGTCGGCATCACGTCAACGGGAGCCGCCTGCCTGCTCGCCGCCGCGATCCTGTTCGTGCTGACCCGCGCCTAGCTGCGAGCCATCCACGTCAGCGTGGCGGCGAGGCTGAGCGACGGGAACAGGGCGACTGCCAGGGAAAGCATCAGTCGCCCGTCCCGATGATCGTCCCAAGCGCGGCCAGGAGGAGGAGCGCGAGGAAGATCAGGCCGATGAACAGTCGCTTCTTCATATCCGGCAGTCTCGGCTACTAGACGCCGGAAGTCCCTACGGTTTTCCCTACTTCCGGGTGCGGCTCGCTGGCGAAAGCTCGACCTTGCCGTCGGTCTTCTCGATCTTCTCCACGAAGACGCCGATCCCGTCGCCGAGGCGATAAGTGCCGCCGCCGCGGCGCCCGACGAGTGCTGTCCCCAGCTCGTTCAGCTCGAAATAGTCCCCCGGCAGCCGTCTCGCCGGCAGGAAGCCCTCGAAGACGTCGCCGAAGCGGACGAACATCCCCGAGCCGATCAGCCCGACGATCTCGCCGTCGAACGGGTCGTCCCAGCCGCGCTCGTACAGCGTGTCGTCGAGCAGCCAGGCCAGGCAGAGCTCGTCGGCGAGGTACTCGACCTGCGCGGCCTCACGCTCGCGTCCGGACGTGTGCTCGGCGAGCGCGTCGAGTTCCGCAGGCTCCGCCTCGTCCGCGAGCCCGAGCTCGCGCAGGAGGGCGCGGTGCACGACGAGATCCGGGTAGCGGCGGATCGGGGAGGTGAAGTGGCAGTAGGCGCGGCTCGCGAGCCCGCTGTGGCCCAGATTCTCGGGGTGGTAGCGCGCCTGCTTGAGGGCGCGCAGCACGAGCGACGGGAACGCCTCCCGCCCGCGGCCCGACCGCCGCACGTAGTCCATCACGCGCTCGCTGGTCGCGGCCGCGACCTCGGCAGCCAGCGGCGGCGTCAGCTCTTTCGGCGCCGGCGGCGTCGGCACGCCCAGGTCGGCCAGCTTCTCGAGCAGGAGCTCGATCGCCTGCGGGTCGGGGCGCTCGTGCACCCGGTACAGCGTCTCCCGGCGCCGCGACGACAACAGCTCCGCGACCGCCTCGTTCGCAGCGATCATCAGCTCCTCGACGAGCCGGTGCGACGTCGGCTCCGACTCCTGCCAGGCCCGCGCGACGCTGCCTCGGCCGTCGAATTCGAAGGAGAGCTCCGGGCTCTCGATCCGCAGCGCGCCGCGCGCGAAGCGGCGGTCTCGCATCTCCGCGGTGAGGCGGTCGGTTCGCTCGAGCGCAGCCGCGATCTCGGCGCCGGCGTCTCGGCGCTCTGCCTGGCCGTAGGTCAGCCGCGCGTCGCTGCGGATGACGGAACGGTAGAAGCGCGGGCTTCCGGTCGGCGGCAGCTCGACGGTGACGCACAGGCGGTCCTCGTGCGGCCGCAGGCTGCAGCGATCGTCGGCCAGCTCCGGCGGAAGCATCGGCGCGGCGCGCCCCGGCACGTACGTCGTGAACGACCGCTCAGCCGCGCCGACGTCGAGCGGCGCCCCGGGCGCGACGTACGCAGAGACGTCGGCGATGTGCACCCACGCCCGGTAGCCGTCGTCCTCCTCGACGACCGACAGCGCGTCGTCGAAGTCCTTCGCCGTCTCCGGGTCGATCGTGAAGGTCAACAGGTCGCGGAGATCGACGCGCTCGCTCGCAGGCGCCGGCTCCGAGTACGTCTCGTAGCGCTCGACCCAGGCGCCGGCGTGCACGAGCAGACCGTCGAGCACGACCTGGATGTCCTTTGCCTTTCCGAGCACACGCTCGAGCCTGGCGCGGCCGCGTCCCGAGCGGACGACGGCGAGGTCGCCGGGTCCGGCATCGCCGAGGCCTTTTCGGTCGAGCGTGAGCGGCAGGCCCGGGACGAAGTACGGCTCGCCGACGACGAGCTTGCCGCGCTTCTCGACCTGTACGACGACGAGGTCGGTCAGGCGTTCCTGCCAGCGATGCTGCCGACGTTCGGCGGTGCGAGCACCAAGCGATGCAAGGACGCAGGGAGCGCTCGTAGCCGGAGGCTACGGGCGCGACTGAGGACGCGGCAGCGCGCCGGTGATCGCAGCGCAGAACCCGGCACGGATCGCTGGTAGGGACGCACCTAAACCCGCAGGAAGCGGCGAATCGTCAGGCCCGAGCCGGCCGCGCCGAGCAGCAGCCCGGTCGCGATCAGGATCAGCGCGTTGAGCTCGAAGGCCAGCGCCTTCACGTCGTTGCCGGCGTTCAGCGGCCCGGTGTGGAGCAGCGACGGCAGGGCGATCGACCTCCCGAGAAGCAGCAGGATCACGGCGCCGAGCGCGCCGGCGATGCCACAGAGAACGCCCTCGAGCATGAACGGGCCGCGAACGAACCAGTTGGTCGCGCCGACGAGCTTCATCACCTCGATCTCGCGCCGGCGGGAGAAGATCGACAGCCGGATGGTGTTCGCGATCAGCAGCGTCGACGCCGCCAGCAGCAGGACGACCGCGATGATGAAGAACGCCTCGATCACGTGGGCGAGCCGCAGGACCTTGTGCGTCGTCTTCCTGCCGTAGTCGACCTTGTCGATCCCGTTCCCCGGCTGCGCGCTGAAGAGCGCGGCCACCTTCTCGACGTCGTCGCCCCTCTTGGGGACGACGGTGAGCGCGTTCGGGAACGGGTTCGTCGGCAGCTGCGCGACCTCGTCAGGGTGCTTCCGCTTCATCTCCTGCAGCGCCTCCTGCTTCGAGACGAAGTCGACGCGCTTCACGAGCGGGCTCGACGACGCTATGCGCGCGGTCTCGTTCATCTGCGACGCCGTCGCGTCCTTCGCGCACGTGTCGGCGGTGCAGTAGTAGACGTGGACGACGAGTTCCTTCTTCACGTGGTTCGACCACGAGACGACCCAGGAGCCGAACGCGATGAACAGGCCGAGCAGGAACATCCCGATCAACACCGTCACCGTGGCCGCCAGCGTCGTCGACAGGTTCGCACCGAGGGAGCGCAGCGATTCAGCGACGATGAGCTTGAAGCGTTCCACTCAGCTCTCGTAGCCGCCGCGGCGCTCGTCGCGCGCAAGACGTCCGTCTTCCAGTGCGATCACGCGTCGGCGCATCTTGTCGACCATCTCGCGGTCGTGCGTCACCATCAGAATCGTCGTGCCGGCGCGGTTGATGCGGTAGAGCAGCTGCATGATCCCGACCGACGTGTCGGGATCGAGGTTCCCCGTCGGCTCGTCGCAGACGAGCAGCGGCGGATGGTTCACGAACGCGCGCGCGATCGAGACGCGCTGCTGCTCGCCGCCGGACAGCTCGTCGGGAAGCGAGTTCATCTTGTGCGCGAGGCCGACCATGTTCATGACCTCCGGCACCTTGCGCCTGATCGACGTCGAGCTCTCGCCCTGCACCTTCAGGGCGTACGCGACGTTCTCGGCCGCGGTGCGGGTCGGCAGCAGCTTGAAGTCCTGGAAGACGCAGCCGACGTTACGGCGCAGCAGCGGCACCTTCGAGCGGCGTAGCCGCGTGAGGTCGCGGCCTCCGACGACGATCCGCCCGCGCGTCGGCTCGAGCTCCTTCAGCAGAAGGCGGACGATCGTCGACTTGCCTGAGCCCGAGGCGCCGACGACGAAGACGAACTCCCCCTTCTCGATCACGAAGGAGACGTCGCGTAGAGCGGTCACGTCTGGCTCATAGACCTTCGTGACCGACTCGAACACGATCATCGCGCTCGGGCTCGCGGCCGGCGGCGCCGGCGCTTCCGCAAGCTGCGGCTCGGCGAGCGTCGTCGCCGCTGTCTCCTGTGCCTCTGTCTGAAGGACGTCCGACATGCTTTGTTCTAGGCACGGCGCGCCCGCAGGCGCGCTCCAGCCGGAATTCGGAGCAGTCTAGCTGAAGACCTAGACGACCTTTCCGGCTGCTCTTGCCAGCAAATAGGCGTGGATGAAGCCGTCCAGCTCGCCGTCGAGGACGCCCTGCGCGTTCCCCACCTCAAAATCGGTGCGGTGGTCCTTGACGAGCTGGTATGGGTGGAGGACATAGCTGCGGATCGGGTTGCCGCCGAAGCCCATGCTGACGACCCCTCGTTCCTTCGCGAGCTCCTCCTCCCGCTCCTCCTCGGCCAGCTCGGCGAGACGGGATTTGAGGATCCGCAGCGCGGTCTGCTTGTTCGCCGCCTGCGAGCGCTCGTTCTGGCACTGGACGACGACGCCGCTCGGCAGGTGCGTGATCCGGACGGCCGAGTCGGTCTTGTTGACGTGCTGGCCGCCGGCGCCCTGGGCGCGATAGGTGTCGATCCGGAGGTCGTTCTCATCGATCTCGACGTCGCTCTCGTGCGCCAGCAGGGGGCTCGGGATCACCTGCGCGAACGACGTATGACGGCGATGCGCCTGGTCGAACGGGCTCAAACGGACGAGGCGGTGCTTGCCGCGCTCGGCGCGAAGGATCCCGTACGCGTTCTCGCCGCCGACGGTGAAGGTGGCCGACTTGAGCCCGGCCTCCTCCCCCGGGCTCGCCTCGACCATCTCGACGTTGAAGCCGCGATGCTGAGCCCAGCGCTCGTACATGCGCAGGAGCATCTCGGTGAAGTCCTGTGCATCCGTGCCGCCGACGTCCGACTGCAGCGTCACGACGGCGTCGCCGGCGTCGTACTCGCCGGAGAAGAGCGCCTCCTCCTCGAGCCGGTCGAGCTCCTGCCGTAGCGGCGTGATCGACTCGGCGATCTCCGCCTCCATCCCGCCGTCCATCGAGTACAGCTCGCGCGCGTCCTCGTAGTCGCGCGTCAGCTGCTCGTAGCGCTCGAGCTTGCGCTGCACGCGCGCGTGCTCCGTCGAGATCGCGGCGGCGTGCTCCTGGTCGTCCCAGAAGCCGGGCGCGCCCATCTCGCCCTCTAGCTGTGTGCGGCGTGCAGCGAGCGCGTCGGGGTCAAAGGTAATCACGGACCCACGCCAGGCGGGATCCGATCTCCTCGAGCTGCGCTTCGAGCGGTTGTGCGTGTTCGTCGGCCACGCCGCGATGGTAGCGAGCGAACTGCTGGGGTCAGACCCCTTCGGGGTCAGACACCATGACGTCGCGGGCGCGGCGTCAGGCGCCGTGGCACTTCTTGAACTTCTTGCCGCTGCCGCACCAGCACGGGTCGTTGCGGCCGATGTTCTCGCGGTCGGACTTGACGATCGGCTTCGGGGCGCCTGCTGTCGTCGTCGTCCCTCCGGTCATCGCCATCGTCGCCGTGCCGGCCATCGCGCCGCCGCCCGCTGCCGCGATCGCGTCCGCGCCGGCAAGCGACTCGTGCTCGTACTGCATGCGGCCGTTCGTCGCCTGCTGCTGCTGGAGCGCGTCGGCCTCCTCCGGCGCGAGCTGCGCGTGGAAGAGCGTGAGGACGACTTCCTCGTGGATCGCAACGCCGAGGTCGCCGAACATCAGATGCCCCTCGTGCTGGTACTCGACGAGCGGGTCCTTCTGCGCCATCGCGCGCAGGTGGACGCCCTCGCGAAGGTAGTCCATCGCCTCGAGGTGCTCGCGCCAGCGCTGGTCGACGACCTGGAGGATCACGAACCGCTCGAGCTCGCGCATCAGCTCGGGCGTCAGCTCCTCCTCCTTCGCCTGGTAGGCGTCGCGCGCGTCGTCGCGGAACTCGTCGATCAGCGACTCGCGCGAGATCTCGCTGAGATCCTCCCGCAGCTCGTCGACGGTGACTTCCGTGTCGTACAGAAGCGCCATCTGCTTCACGAGCCCTTCGAGATCCCATTCCTCGGCGTACTCGTCGCCAGTGAACTGCTGGACGGTGCGGTCGATCACCTCGTCGATCCACTCGAGCACCTGCTCCTTCATGTCCTCGCCCTCGAGGACGGCGCGGCGCTGCTCGTAGATGACGACGCGCTGACGGTTCATCACGTCGTCGTACTTGAGCACGTTCTTGCGCGCGACGAAGTTCTGCTCCTCGACCTTCTTCTGGGCGCCCTCGATCTGATTCGAGAGGATCTTCGCCTCCATGGGCTGATCGTCGGGGATCTTGAAGCGGTTCATGATGTTCTTGATCCGGTCGCCCGCGAACAGGCGCACCAGGTCGTCCTCGCCCGACAGGTAGAAGCGGGTCTCGCCGGGATCTCCCTGGCGGCCCGAGCGGCCGCGTAGCTGATTGTCGATGCGCCGCGCCTCGTGGCGCTCGGTGCCGAGCACATACAGGCCGCCGACCTCACGCACCCCGTCGCCGAGCTTGATGTCGACGCCGCGGCCGGCCATGTTCGTCGCGATCGTGACTGCGCCCTTCTGGCCCGCGTCCTTGATGATCTCCGCCTCGCGCGCGTGCTCCTTCGCGTTCAGGACGTTGTGCGGGATGCCCTGGCGCGAGAGCAGCTCGCTCAGGTACTCGGACGTCTCGACCGCGATCGTGCCGACGAGCACCGGCTGGCCCTTCTCGTGACGCTCCTGGATATCGCGCATGACCGCCTGGAACTTCCCTTCCTTCGACTTGAAGATCAGGTCGTTCTTGTCGTCACGCGCGACCGGAACGTTCGTCGGGATCTCGACGACGTGCAGGTTGTAGATCTCGACGAACTCCTTCTCCTCGGTTTTCGCCGTTCCGGTCATGCCCCCGAGCTTGTCGTAGAGCCGGAAGTAGTTCTGCAGGGTGATCGTCGCGAGCGTGACGTTCTCCTCCTGGATCTTCACGCCCTCCTTCGCCTCGATCGCCTGATGGAGGCCCTCCGACCAGCGGCGGCCTTCCATGATCCGGCCGGTGAACTCGTCGACGATCTTCACCTCGCCGTCCTGGATGACGTAGTCGACGTCGCGCTTGTAGAGCGATTCCGCTTTCAGCGCCTGCGTGAGGTGGTTGACGAGCTGCGAGTTCCGCGGGTCGTAGAGGCTGTCGATGCGGAGCGCGCGCTCGACTGCGTCGATCGACGCCTGTCCCGGCGCGATCGTCTTGTGCTTCTCGTCGTACTCGTAGTCCGCATCGGGGTTGCCGCCCTTGAGCAGCGGGTCGTGCGGCACGCCGTGCAGGCCGCGCGCGATGCGCGCGAAGTCGTAGTAGATCTGCGCCGCGGTCTCCGGCTCGCCGGAGATGATCAGCGGCGTCCGCGCCTCGTCGATCAGGATCGAGTCGACCTCGTCGACGATCGCGTACATGTGACTGCGCTGGACGACGCCGTCGAGGCTGACCGCCATGTTGTCGCGCAGGTAGTCGAAACCGAATTCCGAGTTCGTCCCGTACGTGATGTCGGAGTCGTACGCGGCCTTGCGCTCCGCGAACGGCATCATGTTCTCGATGTGGGCAACGGTCATGCCCAGCCGCTCGAAGACGCCGCGGTTCCATTCGGCGTCGCGCTGCGCCAGGTAGTCGTTGACCGTGATCAGGTGGACGCCCTGGCCGGCGAGCGCGTTCAGGTAGAGGGCCAGGCTCGCGACGAAGGTCTTTCCCTCCCCGGTCTTCATCTCCGCGACATCGCCTTCGTGCAGGACGACGCCGCCCATGAGCTGGACGTCGAACATCCGCTGGTCGGATTCGCGGACGCGCGCCTCGCGCACCGCCGCGAAGGCCTCGAAGAGCATGTCCTCGAGCGTCTCGCCGTTGTCGTACCGCTCGCGGAACTCCACCGTCTTGGCGCGGAGCTCCTCGTCCGAGAGCGCCTGGAAGTCCGGCTCGAGCGACGTGATGTAGGCGGCCTGGTCGGCCAGCCGCTTCATCCGGCGGCCCTCGCCGACGCGGAGGATCTTCTCGAAGGAGCCGAGCTGCTGAGCCACGGACCTAGGTTAGCGGCTCGAGATCGGCCTCCTGACCCGCCAGAGCCGCCTGCGCGGCGACGTCGAACGGCGTCAGCTCCCGCGGCAGCAGCTCGCGGATCCGGTTGTCTCGCGCAACCGTCGGGTTGCGCAAGCCTTCGACCAGCGGCCGCGACACGTTCGCCTGCACGGGGGTCACGAGGTGGAGCCAGTAGGACGAGAGCCGCGGGCTGAGCACCGGCACCTCGACCACCCACCGCCGCTTGCCGCGAAGCCTCGCGATGCGCTCGATCATCTCGCGGTACGTGAGGACCTCAGGGCCGCCGACGTCGTAGGTCTGGCCCTTGGCCTCCGGCTCGGCCGCGACGTCGGCCAGGTAGCCGACGACGTCCCCGAGGGCGATCGGCTGCGTCTTCGTCGCGACCCAGCGCGGCGCGACCATCACGGGGAGGCGGTCGACGAGGGCGACGATCGTCTCGAAGCCGGCACTGCCCCTGCCGACTACGACCGCTGCACGAAGCGTCGTCACCGGCACGTCGCCGCCCGCGAGCACACGCGCCGTCTCGGCGCGGCTTCGCAGGTGCGGCGACAGGTCGGGTGCGTTCTCGCCGAGCCCGCCGAGGTACACGATCCGGCCGACGCGGGCGCGGGCGGCCTCGCGCGCCACGGTCGCGGCCGCCCGGCTGTCGGCGCTGCTGAAGTCGGACGAGCCGAGCGAGTGCACGAGGTGGTACACGACGTCGACACCCTCGAACGCGGCGCGCAGCGCCGGGCCGTCGCCGGCGTCTGCGGCGACAGGGCGGACGTGCGGCTGCGTGGGGGCGCCGCCGCGGCGCGAGACGGCGACGACGTCGCCCCGCTCGGCGAGGACGGGCACGAGCGCGCGCCCGATGAAACCCGTCGCACCGAGCACCGCCGCCCTCACGTCGAGGCCTCGGCCAGAAGAGCGGTGAAGAAGCGCCTGCTGACGCCGACGTGCAGACGGTGCTGCAGCCGCCGGAACACGGACCAGTCGAGCCTCGGGAGGAAGCCGGTGACGACCGCGCGCAACTCCGTCCCGCTGTCGCTGAGAGTGAGCGAGCCGCCCGGCCTGCGTGAGAGGAGGCCGCCCTCGATCGCATAGCGGCACAGGACACCGTCCGCGCCGGCCGACGTCTGCGGTGCCGCCAGGCGGAGCACGCACAGCCGCCGGAGCACGAGCAACTCGACGCCGGAGCCAGACTCGCGGCTCCGCACGAGCCCGCGGCTCGCGCCGGCGACCGCGAGCCAGTACCGCCGGTCGAGGCGACGCGCACCGGCGTCGGTGCGCGGGACGACCGGCCCGCGGATGCGGATCGACTCGTCGGACGTGATCGCGCCGTCGGGGTCGCGCCGGTACACCGCGTGCCAACCGTCGAGCTCAGGCATACGCGCGGGCATAGTCACCCTCCGGATCGAAGCGCTTCGCCTGCCGGTCCGCGCTGAACCCGCGATGCGGCCGGGTGTCGACTCCCGTGCCGGCCACCCATTGCCAGTTGCCGACGTTGTTGGCGACGTCCGCGTCGACCAGCAGCTCCGCGAAGAGCGCCGCCCCGTGGCGCCAGTCGAGCTCGAGCGTCTTCGTCAGGTAGCCGGCCACGATCAGGCGCGGCCGGTTCCCCAGCCAGCCCTCGGTTCGCAGCTGGCGCATCGCTGCATCGACGATCGGCACTCCCGTTTCGCCTTCGCGCCACGCGTCGAGGGCGGCCGTGTCCTCTCGCCATTCGCGATCGCGCGGATGGAGGTCGTCCGTCTCGAGCGTGGGATTGGCAGCAAGCAGCTGCAGAAAGAAGTCGCGCCAGCACAGCTGCCGCACGAACTCTTCGGCGACGGGGCCTTCGGCGCGCGCGCGAGCGACCACTTCGTTCGCCGAGACGCACCCGAAGTGCAGATACGGGCTCAGACGCGACGTCGCATCGGCCGCCGGCACATCCCGAGCCGCGTCGTATTCGTGGACGCCGTGCGCCAGCCAGGCAGCGAGCCGGCGCCGCCCTTCGCGCTCGCCTCCCGTGCCGTTGCCGGCGGGAAGCGATCCGCCGTCGACGCCGTCCGGAAGACGGAGTCGCGCCGGCGGCGTGAGCACCGCCGCCGCCGGCTCCTCGCGCCAGCGCCGCCAGTACGGCGTGAAGACGCGGTAGTGGTCGCGACCTTCGGGCGTCAACGCGCCCGGCGCGACGGCGGCGATTCCGGTGTGTCGCCGGACATCGAGCCGCGCGGCCTCGAGCCCCTTCAGCCGTCGCTGCGCGTAGGCGCTCGCATCGTCGGCGACATACACGGCTCTCGCGTCGTGCGCGCGGGCGAGCCGCGCCGCCTCGGCGACGGGGTCTCCTCGGCGGACGAGGAGATCCGCGCCTGCCTCGCGGAGCGACGCGCGCAGGTCGGCAAGGGCGCCGTGGAGGAATGCCTGCCGGGCTGCGCCGGCACGCCGGACGAGCCGGTCGTCGAAGACGAAGAGCGGCAGCACGGCGTCGTGCTCGTGCGCGGCGGCGGCAAGCCCGGGGTGGTCGTGCACGCGCAGGTCGCGCGTGAACAGGACGACAGCCGTGCTCACCGACTCCTCCTCGCCCACTGCGTCAGCCGCTCGGCTTCCTCGACGGGGCCCGCGCTCAGGCGCACCACCTCGAAGTCGAGGTTGGCCGCGGCGGCGCCCTTGCCGCCGAGACAGAGCGACTGCGCTGCCGCGAGCTCCCGGAGCGCCGCTGCGTTCGCTTCGAAGCGCTCGCTCGTCACGGAGCTGATGACGACGACCGACGGGGCGAGGACGCTCGCGGCGGAGATGACGCTCTCGACCGGCGTGTCGGCGCCGAGGTAGCCGATGCGCCAACCGCGTGTCCGCAGCGCGAGACCGAACGCAACCAGGCCGAGATCGTGCCGCTCGCCGGGGGCGCAGGCGAGCAGGCACGACGGCCCGAGCCCGCGTCCCCAGTCGCGCGACAGGCCGAGCAGCCTTCCGCGCAGGACGCCCGAGGCGAAATGCTCCTCCGCGACCGACGCGTCCCCCCGCTCCCAACGCTCTCCGAGCTCGTGGAGATACGGGACGATCACGTCCCTGAGGGCCGTGTCGACGGTCGTCGCCGCAAACAGCCTGTCGAGAACGCCGTTCGCGGCCGGCTCGTCGAACGCCGCGAGGGCCGCCTCGAGCTCCGCGCGCAGGGCGGGCGGCGCTGCGGCGGGCTCGTCCCGATCCGCGGCGGTCATCGCTGCGAGCCGGGCGGCCTCGGCAGCGGCGACGCCTGCGGCGAGGTGACGCTGCATCGCGTGCACGCGCGCGAGATCGCCCTCCGTATAGAGCCGCAGACCGCCCTCCGAGCGGTCCGGCTTGAGCAGGCCGTAGCGGCGCTCCCAGGCGCGCAGGAGCTCCGGGCTGACGCCGGAGCGGCGGCTCAGCTCACCGATGCGAAGGGTCGGGACAGTGGACATGGTTTGATTGTACAGAATTTGGACAGAAGCTTGACAAGACCGTCAACCAGCCGCTACGGTCACCTTGCACAGTATCTCTACGGGAGGTGTACAGCATGAAGAAGATCGACTGGCTTGCCGCAACGCTCGTCCTCGTCGGCGGCCTCAACTGGGGTCTCGTGGGCCTCTTCAAGTTCGACCTGGTCGCCTGGATCTGCGGCGGCCTCGAATTCGGTGAGACGAACGCGGTCAGCCGCGTGATCTACACCCTCGTCGGCCTGGCCGCCGTCTACGGGATCGTCTCTCTCGTCGCCGCCGGGCGGCGCGCGAGCCTGCGGCCCGCGACGGCAAACGTCCGATGAGGCGCACCCTCGCACTCTTCGCGCTGGCGGCGGTCGTGATCGCCGCCGGCGCGTCGACGGCCACGGCGCAGACACGCACCGACGCCAACATCGTCCAGACGGCGGTCGCCGCCGAACAGTTCAAGACACTGACGAAGCTGCTCAGCCGCGCGGGGCTCGTCAGCACCCTCCAGCAGCCGGGGCCTTACACCGTGTTCGCGCCGACGGACGCGGCCTTCAAGAAGGTCCCGAAGTCGACGCTGAAGATGCTGCTCCACAACCGCGCGAAGCTGAAGGCAGTCCTGCTGTACCACGTCGTCTCGGGCAACGTGACCGCGGCCGACGTCGTGAAGCTGAACTCGGCAAAGACGCTCAACGGCAAGTCGGTTCGCATCCGCACGGCCGGCACGAACGTCTTCGTGAACTCCGCGAAGGTGACGAAGCCCGACGTCAAAGCGTCGAACGGCGTCATCCACGTCATCAATCGCGTGCTGATTCCGCCGACCGGCTAGGGGACGGGACACGCGGGTGGATCGCTCCCAGACCCGGAGCTGGTTCACCCGCATCTCCCCAACGTTCCCCCGAGCGGCGGCTGCCGATCAGCCCTGTGGCTCGATCAGCCCGTAGCCGCCGTCTCGCCGGCGGTAGATCACGTTCACCTCGCCCGACTCGTCGCTGCGGTAGACGAAGAAATCGTGGCCGACCAGCTCGAGCTGGAGCGCGGCTTCCTCGGCGCTCATCGGCTTCACGGAGAACTGTTTCGTCTTGACGATCTGGGGACCGGCCTCCTCATCGGGAATGCTCATCGAACCTCCGGGCGGAACTCCGTTTCCACGCACCTGCCTGCGGCTGCGCTTGGCGCGATAGTGCTCGACCTGGCGCAGCAGCTTGTCGGTCAGCTGGTCGATCGAGGACTTCATGTCCGTCGAGGCCTCCCGCGCGCGAAGCGTCGGCCCCTTCGTCCACACGGTCGCCTCCGCGATCTGGTTGGCCGCGATCGACGGGTTGCGCTCGACACACAGCTCGAGCTCGACCTGCGTCAGCGCGTGCAGCTGCCGGTCGAGCTTGCTCAGCTTCTCCTCTGCGTACCGGCGAATGGAATCGCTGACCTCGACGTTCTTGCCCTTCACCTGAAGTCGCATCGCGTCTCCTCGTTCGCCCCGAATCTGACCCTAGCGGATGCGAATGGTCCGCGCGAACGTCACGACTTCGACCTCCCGCGACCCCGCCTTGCGCAGCGCTGCGGCTGCCGCATTCACGGTCGCTCCGGTCGTGTAGACGTCGTCGACGAGGAGGACGCGAGCCGGCGCCGGGCCGACCGCGGCGAAGGCAGCGGCGGCGTTCCGCCGCCGCTGCGTCCGGCTCAGGTCGCGTTGGCGAGGCGATCCGCGAACGCGCTCCAGCGTCGGCTCGAGGCCGATCCCCCACGTCCGCGAGAGCTCGCGCGCGAGCGCCTCCGCGGCGTGGTGCCCGCGGCGAAGCCGGCGGTCGGCGTCACCCGGGACGTACGTCAGGACGTCGATAGGCGGCGGCGCGAGCGTCTCGGCGACGACGGCGGCGGCCCAGGCGGCGAGTCGCCGGAGCCCGCGCTCCTTCCAGGCTCCGACGATCCGCCGCACGCGCCCGTCGTACTCGACTGCAGCGCGGGCACGGGCGAACGCCAGCCGCCGGCCCGAGCACTCGGCGCAGCGCAGCACCGGCCACGCACTCGGCGCGCCGCAGCGCGCGCAGGCCGGTGGGCCGATGCGCCGGAGCGACGCCGTGCAGGCGGGGCACACCTGTCCGCCGGGGAGGAAGCAGACGAGGCAGCGTTGCGGGAGCAGGAGATCGAGCACGACGTCTCGACCGTAGCCGCAGCCTTGTCACGGAACAGTGTCGCGTTGGCGCCAGAAGAGCACCAACGCGAGGTTCGCCGCCACGACGACGCCGAAGAGGATCCCGAGCAACGGGCTCCCGACGGCGATCAGGGCGGCGACGGCACCGCCGAAGAGCACGACCTGAACGCCGATCCACGCTCCGACTGGCAACGGGAACCGCGCCCGCGGTGCTACGAACAACCCCCAGAGCGCGGCCGCCGCGAGCGGCAGCACGACGCTCAGCACGATGCTGACCTGCAGTCCGACGTACGCGAGTGCAGCGAGAAGGCAGAGCTCGAGCACGAAGCGCAGCCCGAGGTTGGCCGTCTTCACGCAGGCGCGTAAGCCGTACGTTCCGGCAGCCCGACGCGGCGCCGCATGCGGTTGTCCGCTTCGAGCAGCTGCTGCGCGTCGCCGATGTCGTACCACTCGCCCGCGAAGCGGTACGCGTAGACGGGCTCACGCTTGTGCAGCCAGGCCACGAGGTTGCCTGGCTGATCCGGCGGATTCCCCTCCGCGAGGTAGGTCGAGACGAGCGCCGCGTGATCGCGCCGGTACAGGTACGTCGCCGTCGCCGCGAGCGTCGACGGCGGCTGCTCCGGCTTCTCGACGAAGTCCGTGATCCGGTCGTCGGCGTCGACGTCGACGATCCCGTACTTCTTGGCGAGCTCGACGCTCCCGACGTCGTGCACCGCGACGCAGCTGCCGCCCCTCGCGCGCCAGAACGCCTCGTAGTCGCCGAGCGAGTACTCGAAGAGATTGTCGCTCGCGATCACGAGCAGGTCGTCGTCCAGCCCGACGAACGCGATGTCGCCGATCGCTCCGAGCCGGTCGTCGTTGGACGTCGTCCCGTCGTCGTGGACCTGCACGTCCTTGCCGTCGGCCCACCGCAGGAAATCTGGGGTGAAGCGCGCGTTCGTCACGAGGTGTACCTCGTCTGCGCTCGTCTCCGCGATCCGATCGAGGATCCAATCGACCATCGGCCGCCCGCCCACCGGCAGAAGCGGCTTCGGGATCGTGTCCGTCAACGGCCGCAGCCGGGTCGCGTACCCGGCGGCGAGGATCAGCACCTTCACGACGCCACCGGCTGACGGACGCCGTGCTCCGTCACGATCGCGGTGATCAGCTCCGCAGGAGTCACGTCGAACGCCGGGTTACGGGCGGCGAAGCGTGTCGTCACCTCGGCGCCGGAGCGCTCCTCGATCGGGATCTCAGCACCGCTCGGCGTGTCGGGATCGACCGTCGACGTCGGCGCGACGACGTAGAACGGGATCCCGTGGTGCGCGGCGAGGACAGCGAGCGAGTACGTGCCGATCTTGTTCGCGGTGTCGCCGTTCGCTGCGATCCGGTCGGCGCCCGTGACGACGCAGTCCACTTCACCCGCGGCCATCAGCGACGCGGCGGCCGAGTCGGCGATGACCGCGTGCGGGATGCCGGCGGCCTCGAGCTCCCAGGCCGTCAGGCGCGAGCCCTGCAGCAGCGGCCGTGTCTCGTCGACCCACACGTGCGCAAGGAGCCCGTGCTCCCACGCCGCGCGCAACGCGCCCACCGCACTTCCGTAACCGCCCGTCGCCAGGCCCCCCGCGTTGCAGTGCGTCAGCGCCCGCGTGCCCGGCCCGAACAACTCCGCCGCGTGCGCCGCCATCGCGCGGCAGCGCTCGACCTCCTCGGCGTGCAATGCACGTGCGTGCTCGGGGGTGGGATCGGCACGCATCTCCGCCAGCGCCCACGCGAGATTCACGGCAGTCGGCCGCGATGCGGCCAGCGCGTCGGCCGCCGCGCCGACTTCCTCCCCACGCGCGGCCGCCAGCGCGAGCCCGTACGCGGCCGCGACGCCGATCGCCGGCGCGCCGCGGACGGCGAGCGACCGGATCGCCTCGACGAGCTCGTCGACCGTCCGGCACTCGAGCTCGACCTCCTCGTCGGGGAGGCGCCGCTGGTCGAGGAGGACGACCTTCGGGCCGTCCTCCTCGAACCGGACGATGTCAGTGGGTTCTAGGTTCCTTCGTCCCACGAGGCCAGGTACTTCGCCTGCTCCTCGGTGAGCTGGTCGATCGTCACGCCCATCGTCTCCAGCTTCAGGCGTGCGATCTCCTTGTCGATCTCCGTCGGAACCGGATAGACCTTCCGCTCCAGCTCGGGAGCGTGCTGGATCGCGTACTCGGCCGAGAGTGCCTGGTTCGCGAAGGACATGTCCATCACGAGCGCCGGATGTCCCTCGGCAGCGGACAGGTTGACGAGCCGGCCGTCGGCCACGAGGTAGATCCTCGTGCCGCCGTCGAGCGTGTACTCCTCGACGAAGGCACGCGCCTCACGCGTCTCGTTGGCGAGCGACTTCAGGCCCGGGATGTCGATCTCGACGTTGAAGTGACCGGTGTTCGCGAGGATCGCCCCGTCCTTCATCGTCTCGATGTGCTCCTTGCGGATGACCGACTTGTCGCCGGTCGCCGTGCAGAAGATGTCACCCACGGCCGCGGCCTTGGCCATCGGCAGAACCTCGTAGCCGTCCATGGTCGCCTCGAGCGCCCGCATCGGATCGGTCTCCGTGACGATGACGTGCGAGCCCATCCCGCGTGCGCGCGACGCGACGCCGCGGCCGACCCAGCCGTAGCCCGACACGACGAAGCGCTTGCCGGCGAGCAGCACGTTCGTCGCTCGGATGATCCCGTCGATCGTCGACTGCCCCGTCCCGTAGCGGTTGTCGAACAAGTGCTTCGTCTGCGCGTCGTTGACGGCGATGACGGGGAAGCCGAGCGCGCCGTCGCGCTCGAGCGCCTTCAGCCGGATCACGCCGGTCGTGGTCTCCTCGGTGCCGGCGATGATGTCCCCGAGCTGCTCGCGGCGCGCCGAGTGCAGCACGCCGATGACGTCGGCGCCGTCGTCCATCGTCAGCTGCGGCTTGTGGTCGACCGCGGCCTCAATGTGCGAGTAGTACGTGTCGTTGTCCTCGCCCTTGATCGCGAAGACGGAGATGTCGTACTCGTCGACGAGCGCCGCCGCGACGTCGTCCTGCGTCGAGAGCGGGTTCGAGGCGCAGAGGACGACGTCCGCGCCGCCGGCCTTCAGCGTGCGGGCGAGGTTCGCTGTCTCGGTCGTGACGTGCAGGCAGGCGGAGACGCGATAGCCCGCGAGCGGCTGCTCGCGGTCGAACCGCTCGCGGATCGCGGCGAGCACGGGCATCTGCCGGTCGGCCCACTCGATCCGCCTCACGCCTTCGGGCGCGAGCGCGATGTCCTTGACGTCGTGTCGCTTGGTTGTGGCCATCTATTCCTTTCGGTCAGGCGACGAGCAGGCGCTCGTGCTTTCGCTGTTCCCAGTCGAGGGCGGAGAGCTCGGTCCCGGCGAGCCACGTGTCGATCGCGGCACGCAGGTCCGGCTCGCGGCGGAGCCGCGCCGCGAACGCGACGTCGGTCAGCTCCACCTCGAATTGGCGGCGCAGGCGGGCGAGCGAGCGGAGCTGGTTTAGCTCGAGCAGCCCGTAGGCGCGGTAGCCCGACGGCGTCCGCCGTGGGACGACGAGGCCCGCCCGCTCGAGGTAGCGCAACATCCTCGGCGACCAGCCCGTGTGGACTGCCGCCTCGCTGACCGGAACGCCGTCCATCGCGCCCGACCTTAACACAACTGTGTCAGGGTTGCGAGGTGCCTTCGCGCCCGTAGCGGTCCTCGAGCCGCACGACGTCGTCGAGGTGCGCCGTCGAGACCTCAACGATCTTCGTGTCGTCGATCGCCGTCACCCGGTGAACCGTCCCGGGGCGGAAGTGAAAGGTCGCCCCCGGCCCGATGATCTCCTGTTTGAGCATGGCGTCGCCGGCCGAGCCGAGCTCCAGCTTGGCCCGTCCCTGCTGGACGAGCCAGGACTCGTCCTTGACGTTGTGGAACTGCAGGCTCAGGGACTCCCCCGCCTTGACGAACAGCACCTTGCCGACGTAGTCGTCGGTCTCGGCCCAGATCAGCTCGTAGCCCCACGGCTTCTCGACCTTCCGCGACTCGAAGGCCCAGGCGTCGAGACCCTCCAGATTCGGCGAGTCGAGACTCACCGCCGGACTCTACGCCCTACCGGTTACGGGCGAGCGTCGGCCGCAGCTCGGGGTGCGCCGCGTAGTGCTCCTCCGCGCGCTGGAGGTCCTTCGGCGTGTTCACCGTGATCCAGAGGCCCTCGTGGCGGAACGCGTAGAGCTGCCCCTCCTCCGCCAGCTCGGGGAAGGTCGACTGCTCGTGGTCGCCGCGCTCGGGCAGGCGCTCGAGCGCTTCGTCGTCGAGGACGTAGACGCCGGCGTTGACCCAGTGGGGCAGGCGGGGTGCCTCGCGGAAGCCGCTGACGCGGTCGCCGTCGACGAGCTCGACGACGCCGAACTGCGACGTCAACGGCGCAACGACGATCGTGGCGGCGGCATCGTGCTCCTCGTGTGCGTCGAGGAACGCGCGGAGGTCGACGTCGTGCAGCTCGTCGCCGTTGAACGCGTACAGCGGCCCCGACTCCTCGCGGTGCTGCGCAGCGAGGCGCAGGCCTCCCCCGCGCCCGAGCGGCTCCGGCTCCGGCACGGCCACGACCTCGGCGCCGAGCCCGGACAGCTTCGCTTCGAAGAGCCCTGCCTGTCCGGCCGCACAGCTGACGATCACGCGGTCGACGCCCGCGCGCACGAGCTGCGACACCTGGTACTCGGCGAGTGGATGGCCGGCGATCGGGACGAGGGCCTTCGGCCCGCCGCGCGCCGCGTCGCCCATGCGCGTCGCCTGGCCGCCCGCAAGGATGATCGCCTCCACTAGCGGCTGACGGGTTCCTGGGTCTCCGGCAGCGTCTCGAACGCAGAGCTCTGGCGGCCGATGCCCTCGTAGGCGAAGCCGGCGCGCCGGGTCTCGTCCGGGTCGAGCAGGTTACGGCCGTCGATGATCAGCGGGCGCGCCATCGCGTCGCGCACGTCGGGCGACGCGAGCCCGCGCAGCTCCTCCCACTCGGTCACGATCACCGCCGCGTCGGCGCCGCTGACCGCGTCGCGCACGCTGTCGCACATGATCACGCCCTTCATCAGCTCGCCCGGACGAGCGACGGGATCCCATGCGCGCACTTCCGCACCTTCCGCGAGCAGTCGCGAGGCAAGCACGAGCGACGGCGCCTCGCGCATGTCGTCCGTCCCGGCCTTGAACGCGAGCCCGAGCAGCGCCACCTTCTTCCCACGTAGGCGACCGAGATGCTTCTGCAGCTTCTGGATCACGCGGCGCTTCTGCAGCTCGTTCACCTCGATCACCGCCGCCAGCAGCTGGAAGTGGTAGCCGGAGTTCGACGCGAGCTGCTTGAGCGCGAGCGAGTCCTTCGGGAAGCAACTGCCGCCGTAGCCGATGCCTGCGCGAAGGAAGTGCGGCCCGAGCCGGTGGTCGAGCCCGACGCCCTGCGCGACCTGGACGACATCCGCGCCGACCGCTTCGCACACGTTCGCGATCTCGTTGATGAACGAGATCCGCGTCATCAGGAAGGCGTTGGCAGCGAGCTTGATCATCTCCGCCGACGCGACATCGGTGCGCACGACCGGGCCGTCGATCGCCTCGTAGAGCGCCTCGACGGCGACGCCGTCCTCCTCCGCGAACGCCCCGATCACGATGCGATCGGGATTGAGGAAGTCGCGCACGGCGCGGCCTTCCGCGAGAAACTCGGGGTTCGAGACGTAGCCGACGTTCGTCAGCCCGCGCGCCTCGAGGGCAGCGCGCACCTTCTCGCCGGTGCCGACCGGAACGGTCGACTTCATCACGAGCACCTGGCGGCGCTCGCCGCGCGGCAGATCGTCGAGCGCGGACCAGACGTACGAGAGGTCGGCGTCGCCGGAGTACGTCGGCGGCGTCTGGACGCAGATGAAGAGGGCGTCGGCGGCCGCCAGCTCGGCCGGATCGAGCGTGTACGTGATCCGTTCGCGGTTCCGCGCCAGCACCTCCGGGAGCTCCGGCTCGTGGAAGGGGACGCGACCGGCCTGCAGCGCCGCGATCCGGTCGGGCACGACGTCGCGCACGACCACGTTGTGGCCGAGCTCCGCGAAGCAGCCGCCGGTCACGAGCCCGACCCAGCCCGCGCCGAAGACGCCGATCGTCCGCGATTCCGCCATGCCGCCCGGGAAGGTTACTTGGGCAGGGGCTGCAGCCCGCGCGCGATCGCCAGCATCGTCGAGTTCGAGAGCCCGTCCAGCACGGTGTTCACGACCCAGTAGGTGGCGCCGTTCTCACGCAGCACGACCATGTGCAGGTGCGGGCCCGAGTAGTAGAGGGAGAACTGCCGCTTGTGGATCGCCTGGTCGAAGCTCGCGTCGGCGAGAGCCGGCGCCTGGTCCCAGTTCGTCTCCTCGATCCCCCAGTAGTCGGTGTTCCCCGTCGAGTACGTCAGACGCACCGCGCGGTAGCCCTTCTTGATGTTGTAGACGCGCACCGGGGTGTCATACGCGGGCGTCGAGGAGTTCGCGACGAACCGCGGGAGCTCGAGGCGGAACGGGACGCGCCGCCTGATGCCGAGCAGCGCGGATCGCGTCATCCCGGGGTCGAGCGTGACCTGCGGCGGCTCCTTCTTCGGGGTCTGGTCGACCGGCGCGGGCGCGAGCGAACCGTGGAAGTTCTGGCCGACGACGACCGTCGCCATCGCGCCGTTCGACAGCGTCGACAGCGTGGGCGGCAGCGGCTTCATGTCGGCGTCGCCGAAGAGGTTTGCGAGCTGCGTGGCGGCGCCCTTCGCGGCCGGCCGCGTCGCGTCGTAGTAGATGGTCGTGCGGAAGTAGTTGAAGCGCGGCGCGTTCTGCGGCTTGCCGCTCGCCGGCGTCAGCACGTTGTACCCGCGCTGGCCGAGCTCGTAGGCGGCGTTGGCGGCCGAGCCGCTGATGCCGTTTCCGTTCAGCACGGTCGTGCTGACGCTCTTCGGCTGGAGCTTCGTCGCGCGATGCTTGATCCCGAAGGCGACGTCGCGCGCCTTCTCCGGAGCCTTGACGTCGGGGTTCACGAACTCGCGGACGGCCTCCGTGATGTTGGACGGATCCGTCGTCAGCTCGGCATAACCGGTGAGCCCGTTGATGCGCGACTGGAAGACGTGGCCGGACGGAAGCCCGTGCGCGAAGAAGAGATAGTCCTTCAGGGTGCTGACGTCGAGCTGCTTGTTGCCGCCGCGGCCGACGACGACGTTGTGCTCGATGGCATTGGCGATCTCGAGCACGGTGTCGATGCTCATCTGCGACGAGATCTGCTGCTTGAGCGCCTTCAGGAACAGCTGCTGGCGGGCGTTGCGGTAGATGTCCGAGTCGAAGTGGCGGAACCGGACGAACGCGAGCGCGTTCGTCGCGTTCAGCTTCTGGTAGCCGGGCAGCAGGTTGATCTGGGACACGTCCGGACAGTTCGTCGGGTCGCAGAGATAGCGATGGTCGACGTCCATCCAGACCCCGCCGAGGTTGTTGACGAGGTCCATGAAGCCGCGGAAGTTGACGGTGACGAAGTAGTTGATCGGCAGGCCGGTCAGTGCTTTCACCGTCTCGACGCTGCCGGCGGCGCCGCACTCCGAGAACGCCGCGTTGATCCGGTCGCGAACGTCTGCGCGGCCGGGGCATTTCACGTCGACGATCAGGTCGCGCGGGAACGACAGCAGCGACAGCGACTTGTGGATCGGGTCGGCGCGGACGAGGATGAGCGTGTCCGACCGGCCCGTCAGGTCCGCCTGGAAGCCCTTGCGGCGGTCGGTGCCGATGACGAGCGCGATCGTCGGCTGGCTCGGGTCGGCGAGGTCGAGCCGCTTCGCGGCGGCGATGTCGGCCTTCGTCTTGGGGCTGATCGCCTCCACGAACTGGTGGCCCTTCAAGTAGGCAGCTCCTCCCGCAGCCGCGCCGACGATCAGGGCGGCGAGCAGCGTCCAGAGGAAGATCGCGGCGACCAGGTGCCAGGCGCCGCGCTTCGGCGGATCCGGCTGGCGGTAACGCGACATCGGCGTCGGCGGCGCCGGCGGATAGATCGCGCGGTCGCCGTTCATGCTGGCACCGCGCCCCATGCGTCTCTTGAGCGTGGTCTTCATTCGGGTCCTGAAACAGCACGGCGCCCGTTGCAGGGGGCGCCAGCCGCTCCGAGGATAGCCGACCGCCCGGCCGGCTCAGCGCAGCTAGCGCTTCAGGCGGGAGGCCACGAGCGTGGCGAGCCGGCGCTCGAGCGACAGCGGGATCGGGCGGGCCGGCTGCCCGAGCGAGGCGACCATCACGCTGCCGTCGGCGCGGCCGCGGGAAAAGGCATAGATGTCGATGCGACCGTCGATGTTCCGCGTGCCGACGCCCATCCGGAACTTCATCCCGTAGGTGAGCTGGCGCGGAGCGAGCTTGGGGAACGCGATCCGCCCGCTCGAGAGCACCGTGAACTTGATCCCGGAGCCCTTGGCGAACTCCTGCTGCATCGCCGCCCGGAAGCAGCGGTCGAACGGGTAGGCCTGCATCCGCTTGAACGACGCGATCGCGTCGCGCTCGGTCGCCCACACCTCGCCGTCGGAGTCCTCGAAGCTGTCCTCGCGGCTGAAGTCGGGATTCTTGGCCTGGCCGGTGAGGACGAGATCGGACATGTCCGGGTCTTTGCAGGACGACGGCGCTCCGGCGTCGCCCTGGTTGTCGAGCTGCTCGACACGCCAGTCGCCGGCGCCGAGGTCGGCGTGCTGCACGATGATGCGGTGCGCCCACGCCTGGTCGGCGGCGTTGAAGTGGTGCTGCGGCTCGCGCGAGCCGCCCGCGAACGCGGCGCCTGCGGCGGCGAGCGCGGCGACAACGACGAGGGTCACTCCGGCGCGGCGGGCCATACCGCCTGAATCGGCCTCAGCGGTTGAGGACTTCCTCCCTCGAAAGGGGTACATAGCCGAGATTCGGGCCGAGCCAGCGCTCGGCCTCCTCGAGCGGCATGTCCTTCCGGGAGGCGTAGTCCTCGACCTGGTCGCGAGCCAGCCGCCCGACGGAGAAGTAGCGCGCGAGCGGATGCGCGAGGTAGATCCCGCTGACGGCCGCCGCCGGCGTCATCGCGAACGACTCGGTGAGGGCGGCGCCGGCGGCATCCTCCGCGCCGAGCAAGTCGAAGAGCTTGCGCTTCTCGGTGTGGTCGGGGCAGGCTGGATAGCCGAAGGCCGGGCGGATGCCTCGGAACCTCTCGGCGACGAGCTCGTGGGTCGAGAGCTGCTCGTCCGGCTCGTACCACGCCCTTCGCACCTGTTCGTGGAGGTACTCGGCGAACGCCTCGGCGAGGCGGTCGGCGAGCGCCTTGACCATGATCGCGCGGTAGTCGTCGTGCTCCGCCTGGTAGCGCGCCGCGAGCTCGTCGGCGCCGTGAATCGCGACGGCGAATGCGCCCATGTGGTCGCCGTCCGGGCTGACGTAGTCGGCGAGGCAGCGGTTCGGGCGCGAATCGCCGTACGCCGATTGCTGCCGCAGGAAGCAGAAGCGCGTGCCGTCGTCGAGGACGATGTCGTCGCCGTCCGCGTGCGCGGACCACCAGCCGTACACGCCGCGCGCTTGTAACACAGTGTTACTCGTGAGCTCGCGCAGCAGGTCCTGCGCGTCGTCCCAGAGCTCGCGCGCAGCGGGCTGCTCGAGGATTGCCGGGAACTTCCCCTTCAGCTCCCACGCGTGGAACAAGAACTGCCAATCGATGTACGGGACGAGCGTCTCGAGCGCCGGCTCGATCGTCCGCGCGCCGAGTGACGGCGGCTGCGGCAGGTCGTCGAACGGGACGCGCTCCTTGTTGGCACGCGCGTCCTCGAGCGGGAGGAGCGGCTTGCGTTCCTTCTCGGAGTGCTGCTCGCGTAGGCGTTCCTGGAGCTCTCGGTTCTCCGTGTCGAGCCGCTGCCGGCGATCGGCGTCGAGCAGGCTGGAGACGACGCCGACGACACGCGACGCGTCGAGCACGTGCAGCGTCGGCTCGGAGTACGCGGGCGCGATGCGCACGGCCGTGTGCTGCTTCGAGGTCGTCGCGCCGCCGATCAGGAGCGGCAGGTCGAGCCCGCGCCGCTCCATCTCCTTCGCGACGTTGACCATCTCGTCGAGCGACGGCGTGATCAGGCCGGAGAGCCCGACGACGTGGCAGCCTTCGGCCACGGCGGTGTCGAGGATCTTGTCGGCCGGCACCATCACGCCGAGGTCGAGCACCTCGTAGTTGTTGCAGCCGAGAACGACGCCGACGATGTTCTTGCCGATGTCGTGCACGTCGCCCTTGACCGTCGCGAGCACGATCTTCCCCTGTGCGCGACCCGCGGCCTTCTCCTCTTCCATGTACGGCTCGAGGTAGGCGACGGAGCGCTTCATCGCGCGCGCGCTCTTCACGACCTGCGGCAGGAACATCTTCCCGGAGCCGAAGAGGTCGCCGACGATCGCCATCCCGTTCATCAGCGGTCCCTCGATCACGTCGAGCGGGCGCGGATACTGCTGCCGCGCCTCCTCCGTGTCTTCCTCGATGAAGTCGACAATGCCGTGGACGAGCGCGTGCGAGAGGCGCTCCTCGACCGGCGCCTCGCGCCACGAGAGGTCGCGCTCGCGCCTCGTGCCCTCGCCGGCCACGCGCGACGCGTACTCGACGAGGCGTTCGGTCGCGTCGGGGCGTCGGTTGAAGATGACGTCCTCGACGCGCTCGAGCAGCTCCGGCTCGATGTCCTCGTACACGGCGAGCTGGCCCGCGTTGACGATGCCCATGTCGAGCCCGGCGGCGATCGCGTGATAGAGGAACGCCGCGTGCATCGCCTCGCGTACGGCGTCGTTGCCGCGGAACGCGAAGCTCAGGTTGGAGATCCCGCCCGAGATGCGCGCGCCGGGGCAGCGCTCCTTGATCAGCGTCGTCGCCTCGATGAACGACTTCGCGAACTCGGCGTGCTCCTCGATGCCGGTCGCAACGGCGAGGACGTTGGGGTCGAAGACGATGTCCTCCGGCGCCCAGCCGTCCGCCATCAGAAGGTTGTAGGCGCGCTCGCAAATCTCGACCTTGCGCGCAGTGGTGTCGGCCTGACCCTGCTCGTCGAACGCCATCACGACGACCGCGGCGCCGTACCGATCGATGCGCCGCGCCTGCTCGAGGAAGGCGTCTTCCCCCTCCTTCAGCGAGATCGAGTTGACGACGCCCTTCCCCTGCAGGCACTTGAGGCCCGCTTCGAGCACCGTCCAGCGGGAGCTGTCGACCATGACGGGAATCCGCGCGACCTCGGGCTCCGTCGCGAGCAGGTTGAGGAACGTCGTCATCGCCTGCTCGGACTCGAGCAGGTCGGCGTCCATGTTGACGTCGAGGATGTTCGCGCCGCCACGCACCTGCTCGAGCGCGACCTCGACCGCCTCCTGGAAGTCGTCGCCCTCGACGAGGCGGCGAAAGCGAGCAGAGCCGGTGACGTTCGTGCGCTCGCCGACCATGACGAACGTGGAGTCCTTGAACATGCGGAAGGGCTCGAGGCCGCTGAGCCGCGTCACGGACTCCGGCTCGGGCACATGTCTCGGGGACTGTCCCTGCACCAAGTCCGTAATGGCCCTGACGTGCTCCGGCGTGGTGCCGCAACACCCGCCGACGATGTTGACGAGGCCGTCCTGGGCGAACTCGCGCAGGAAGCGGCTGGTGTCCCGCGGCTGTTCGTCGTGCGCGCCCATCTCGTTCGGGAGCCCCGCGTTCGGGTGGCAGGCGACCCACGTCGGCGCGATGCGGGACAGCTCCTCGACGAAGGGCCGCATCTCGCGTGCGCCGAGCGAGCAGTTGACCCCGACGATGAACGGATCTGCGTGCTCGACGGAAAGCCAGAACGCCTCGACGGTCTGACCGGACAGGTTGCGGCCGCTCTTGTCGATCGCGGTGAAGGAGAGCCAGAGCGGCAGCTGCGGCGCGACGTCCAGTGCCGCCGCGATCGCGGCCTTCGCGTTGAGCGTGTCGAAGATCGTCTCGATGAGGAGGAAGTCGACGCCGCCCTCCGCGAGCGCCTCGATCTGCTCCGCGTAGGTGTCGCGGATCTGGTCGAAGGTGTGCGTGCGGAACGCCGGGTCGTCGACGCGCGGCGAGAGCGAGAGTGTCACGTTCAACGGGCCGAGGGAGCCGGCCACGAAGCCGTCGACCTCGTCGGCTGCCTCACGCGCGAGCCGCGCTCCCTGCAGGTTCATCTCGCGGACGTGCGCCTCGAGCCCGTAGTCGGCCTGGCCGATCGACGTCGCCGTGAACGTGTTCGTCGTGGCGATGTCGGCGCCCGCGGCGAAGTACTGACGATGGATCTCGAGCACCACGTCCGGCCGCGTGATGTTCAGGAGGTCCGGGTCGCCGGCGACGTCGCGCGGATGATCCGCGAAGCGCTTGCCGCGATAGGCCTCTTCCCCGCGCACCTGCTTCTGGATGAGGACGCCCCACGAGCCGTCGAGCACCGCGATGCGTTCGCGGAGGATCGCTTCGAGTCGTCTGCGCGCGTCCGGCATCCTGCTCCTGTTCCGCCTGCTGCGGCATCGCTTGTCGATGCCGCCCTAAGGAGGCGCGGGCTGTGTCCGCGGCTCCGTCTAACCCCCGCCACCTTGATAACCAACCTGGCGACCCTGCATGACCCGACTAAAGAGGACGGCACCTCCGGAAAGGTGCGCGGGCTCTTTAGGCGTTTGATGACCCGGTCGCCAAGCTGCCTGTCAAAGCTTTCCGGGGGTTCTCAGTCTAGCGGTAGCGGGCCTCCGCGGAAACGCCCGATCCGGAGCAGCTAGCCGCGGCCTGCGACCGTCAGCTGGTTCTCGGCGTGCCTGATCCGCTGCTCGAGCTGCCAGCGGTCGGCGGTGGACTCGCCGCGGTCGACGAGCTCCAGCTCCCGCTGCGCCGTCTCGAGCTGCTCGCGCGCCCGCGCGTCGTCGACCTCGCTCGCGAGCACCGCGTCGTCGACGAGCGCGATTGCACGGTCGAACTGCACCTGGAAGAAACCCGGCCCCGTCGCGAACTCGCGCATCTCGCCGTCGCGCTCGATGTACACGCGGGTCGAGCCCGCCCGCAGCGTTGCGATCAGCGGCGCGTGGCGTGCCAGCACGCCGATGTCGCCTGCGGCGCCGGGGACGACGATCATCTCGGCCTCGCCCTCGAACGCCGGGCCCTCCGGCGTCACGAGCGAGACGTCGAACTTCCGGTCGTCTGCCACTAGGCGACGCCGGCGGGCTCGGCCGTCTCGCGCTCCGCGTCGGCCTCTTCCTCAACGTCCGTCTCGGCCCCGTCGGCCGATTCATCGCCCGCGAGCCGGCGGCCCTTCTCGACCGCGTTGTCGATCGTGCCGACCATGTAGAACGCCTGCTCGGGCAGCTCGTCGTGCTTGCCGTCGATGATCTCCTGAAAACCGGCGATCGTGTCCTCGATCTTCACGTATTCGCCGGGCGTGCCGGTGAACTGCTCCGCGACGAAGTTCGGCTGCGACAGGAAGCGCTGGATCTTGCGCGCGCGCGCGACGACCAGCTTGTCCTCGTCGGAGAGCTCGTCGATGCCGAGGATCGCGATGATGTCCTGCAGGTCTTTGTAGCGCTGCAGGATCTCCTGCACGCGCGTCGCGGTCGTGTAGTGCTCGTCGGACACGATCCCCGGCTGCAGCGCCCGCGAGAACGAGTCGAGCGGATCGACCGCCGGATAGATGCCCTGCTCGACGAGCGCGCGCGTGAGCACGACGGACGAGTCGAGGTGCGCGAACGTGTTCGCCGGCGCCGGGTCGGTCAGGTCGTCGGCGGGGACGTAGATCGCCTGCACCGACGTGATCGAGCCCTCGAGCGTCGAGGTGATGCGCTCCTGCAGCTGCCCCATCTCGGTCGCGAGCGTCGGCTGGTAGCCGACGGCGCTCGGCATGCGGCCGAGCAGCGCCGAGACCTCCGAGCCCGCCTGCGTGAAGCGGAAGATGTTGTCGATGAAGAGGAGGACGTCCTGGCCCTTGTCGCGGAAGTACTCCGCCATCGTCAGGCCGGACAGCCCGACGCGCAGGCGCGCGCCCGGCGGCTCGTTCATCTGCCCGTAGACGAGCGCGACCTTGTCGAGCACCTTCGACTCCTGCATCTCGAGCAGCAGGTCGTTGCCCTCGCGCGTGCGCTCGCCGACGCCGGCGAAGACGGACACGCCGCCGTGCTCTCGGGCGACGTTGTGGATCAGCTCCTGGATCAGCACCGTCTTGCCGAGCCCGGCGCCGCCGAAGAGGCCGACCTTGCCGCCGCGGATGAACGGTGCAAGCAGGTCGATGACCTTGATGCCGGTCTCGAAGACCTCGATCTTCGGCGACAAGTCCGTGAACGCCGGCGGATCACGGTGGATCGACCAGCGCTCGACGTCCTGCGCCGGCGCTGCGCCCTCGTCGACCGGGTCGCCGATGACGTTCCAGATGCGGCCGAGCGTGACGTCGCCGACCGGCACCGAGATCGCCTGGCCCGTGTCGCGGACCTCGAGCCCGCGAGCAAGCCCGTCCGTGGAGTCCATCGCGACCGCGCGAACGCGATCGTCGCCGAGGTGCTGCTGCACCTCCGCGATCAGCGCCCGCTGCTCCTGTCCATCGCGCGCCGGGATGTCGATGCTGACGGCGTTGTAGATCTCAGGCAGGCCCTCCGGGAAGACGGCGTCGATCACGACGCCCTTGATCTCGATGATCCGGCCTGTCTTTTGAGCAGTCTGATCGGGCATGGGTCTCCTGAAAACGCGTGACGAGGGCAGCCGGAGCGAGGCGCCCTCGGCGCGACCAAGTCTATCCGAGCGGCTCGCGCGGGCCGGAGCTAGAGCGCGAGACGCGGCCGCGAGGCGGCGTGCGAGGCGGACTTCAACATCCGCAGCTCCTGATCCGGGAAGCGGAGCTTCGCCGGCTGCGTCGAGTGTTGCTCCGTGCCGCCACCGGGGCCGGCAAGCGAGCCGATCGCGACGCTGAGACCGACCGTCGCCGCGACCGCCGCGGCGGCGGCTGCAGCCTGGAGGCGGCGAGCTACGGCCCGGCGCCGTCCGGGGA
Source organism: Gaiellaceae bacterium (assembly GCA_036526315.1). Classification (GTDB taxonomy): domain Bacteria; phylum Actinomycetota; class Thermoleophilia; order Gaiellales; family Gaiellaceae; genus 3-1-20CM-4-69-9. The sequence continues at coordinate 30,069 of DATCYR010000117.1, forward strand.
TGACGATGGGAAAGCTGGGCTCCTCGAGCGGCGTCGCGCGAACGAGGCGCGCGGCCGCGGCGGCGCCGCCGGCATACGCCCGGCACCCGGCGCAGCGCGAGAGATGCGCCTGCACGCGTGCCTCCTCGAGCTCCGCGAGCTCACCGTCGAGCGAGACGGAAAACAGCTCGCGAACGCGATCGCAGCTATCCAGAGAAATCTGCCCCATTGAGTGTCTCACGTCAGTTCTGACGGCCTTGCCTAGGAGAAGTTAGCCATTTCTTCGTCTTCCGAGCGTCGAGCTTTAGCTGAATGTCGAAAGCGCACGATTCATGCGCTCGGCCCCGGCAAGACACGCATTCCGCCCGTCGGGCGCGATAAAGGGGCACGCCAGCGTCCGGAAGCGGCCGTTCGTCACCACGGAAAGGGTGGTTCCAAGCCACTCGTAGCACGCTCCCTGCGCGCTCGCGCGCAGCGTCGCGCACCGCTCGATCAGCTTCACGCGCTTCGACCCGCGAGAGGTGGCGACGTTCTGGATGTTCATCCCGTGCAGGCAGCTGATCGTGTCGGCGCCGCGAAGCGCCTTGCAGATCCGAATCTGAATGAACGGATCAGCGGACGTGATCAGCGTCGCGGCGCCGATGCAGCCGGAGCGCTGCAGTGCTTTGAGCCCCGTGCACAGCGAGCGCACGCCGGCCGCGTTCGTGGGCACCGTCCTCGGTGGGAGCTCGAGGAAGAAGCGGTACCAGCACGGCCGCACGAACGCCGGAATCGCACGCGCACAGAGGATGCGCGCGGAGTGGATGCCGTGTCGCTGCTTCGTCGTCGCGTCGCGGCCGGCGATCGAGAGCCAGTAGTCGTGGTACGCGCCCTGCGCACAGTCCGGCGCCTGCCCCGAGGGCAGCGCGCGGCAGGCCTGCACGGCGAACGGCAGCTGCTCGTGGTAGAGCCGCATGTATGCGTGCCCGAGCGTGTGGACGCACGTGTACGAGCGGTAGCGCGTCGGCGCCTTCATGCACAGCTGGATCGCACCCTGCGGCCCGAGCTGCCCAATCTGGGGCCCGAGCGTCAGCACCATCCCCATGCCGAAGCCGGCCGAGCAGCCGGGGTCGTTCGAGCGCGGCAGGTAGCGCTGCAGGTTCGCGAGCGTGATGTGATGACGCCGCGCGTACTCGCGGCCGACCTGGTGCATCATCATGTGACACGCGCTCTCGAGATACCCGCCCGCCGTGCGCACCTTGACGTCGATCCGCGGTAGCTCGTGGGCCGGGTCGCCGGACTTCTCGACATCGGCGAGCAGCCGGCTCACGTAGCAGTTCCAGATCTTCTGCTCCCCGTGCAGGAAGCTGCACCGGGAGAGGTACGGTCTCGTGCCGCTGTCGTCCGGCCCCTCGAGGAAGCCGCCGAGCGGCGGCCCTGCCGACGCCCGGCCGACGGGCAGGACGAAGAGCAGCAGGAGCACGAGGAACGCAACGCGGCGCACATTCATTAGACGCCGAAACGAGGTTTTGGTCAGGGAACCTTGACGTGACGCACAGCCGCGGGGCTGCGATTCCCTGCCCGGTCGACGACGACGACCTTCACCGTGTGCGTCCCGGGGAGCGGCTTGCCGATCTGCACGGGCTCGTCGGCCGCGTCGGTGGCGATCCTCAGCGGCGCGCGCCGGTCGAAGGTGATGGCGTAGCGGGCGAGGCCGCTGCCGCCCTCGCGCCCGCCGTCGAGAGTGACCTTCACGCGTCCGTCCACGAACGCCGCGTCGAACCGGGGAGCGCGCGGCGCGGTCGCGTCGGTCCAGCGGAACCGCAGGCGCGCGCGGTCGCCCGTCGTCCCCAGGACGGTCAGCTTGAACGCGCCGGCGTCGACGAAGGTTTCTCCGTGCTCGAGCTCCGGACGGTGACGGCCGTCAGGATTGCTGAGCAGCAGGTTCGGGATCCCGCTGCTGCCGAAGTCGTTCAGGTCGGGGCTCGGGCTGACGCGCATGATCACGCCGGCGCCGGCTTCCTGCTGTCCCATGTTCGTCACGCCTGGGCGGCCGCGGTACTCGACCCAGTACTGGTCGTTGCCGGTCGTCACGACGAGCGCCTGCGGCAACGTCGACGTGCGCTCGATCGGCGCCAGCACATACGTTCCGTTCTTCGCCGGCCGGGTGACGTTCGTCAGCCAGCCGAGGTCGTACTTCGCCTTCGCGTTGAAGTCGCCGGTGCCGACGCCCATCGTGTCGTAGGGGTCGCCGTATTCGAGCGCCCCGCAGCCGTGCCGCTCGCAATCCGTCAAGTTCGCGTGACCGAGCCCGAACGAGTGGCCGAGCTCGTGTGCGACGAGATACGTCGTGACGGCCCCGTTGAGGTAGACCGTCGCGGCCTGCGTCACGCCCTGCCAGGGACAGTTCTGCTCCGGGTGGACGAAGACGATCCGGTCGTACTTCGACGCGTCGTACCCGTTCGCGGCGAGCGCTGTCATCCCGTCGGCCCGGACCTGCGCGAGGTTGCAGGCGACGGGCACGTCGAACGCGTGCAGCCACGGCGTGACGACGCCCGTGAGCGACACCTTCCCGTACGACATGCTGCGGTAGAACGCATCGACCTGGTCGAAGACGATGTGCTGCACGTCCGCGCGCGCGAACGGCTCGGGCCCCCAGGTCACGAGCGCGACCAGGATGCGCTGCTGACCAGTCACGTGCCCGCCGTAGGCAGGCTGCGCAGCGGGAACGACGACCAGGCTCAGGGCGACGAGGGCGACCGGTAGCAGCCGCCGCCCCACGGCGCCGTCAGCTGGTGGCGACCGGGTTCGGCGCCGGCTGCTCGCCCGCCAGCTTGAGCGGCTTCACGATCTCCGCGAAGTGGCAGGCGCTGGGGTGGCCCTGGCCGCGGTCGATCAGCGGCGGGTCCTCCTCGGCGCAGATCGGCTGCGCCTTCCAGCAGCGGGTGCGGAAGCGGCAGCCCGACGGCGGGTTCGCCGGGTTCGGCACGTCGCCTTCGAGGACGATGCGCTTGCGCTTCCCTCGCTGTCCGGGCTCCTCGATCGGAATGGCGGACAGGAGCGCCTGCGTGTACGGATGCGACGGCCGCTCGTAGATGTCCTGCCGCGTCCCGATCTCGACGACGCGGCCGAGATACATCACCGCGACGCGGTCGGAGATGTGCCGGACGAGCGACAGATCGTGGGCGATGAACAGGTACGTCAGCCCGAAGTCGCGCTGCAGCGACTCGAGCAGGTTGACGACCTGTGCGCGGATCGACACGTCGAGGGCGGACACCGGCTCGTCGAGCACGACCATCTGCGGGTTGAGCGCGAGCGCACGGGCGAAGCCGATGCGCTGCCGCTGCCCGCCGGAGAACTCGTGCGGGAACCGGTTCGCGTGCTCGGGGCTCAGGCCGACGGTGCGCAGCAGCTCGTCGATGCGGCCCCGTCCTTCCCGTCCCTTGTAGAGGTTGTGCACCCGCAGCGGCTCGGCGACGATCTCCCGCACCGTCATGCGCGGGTTCAGGGACGCGTACGGGTCCTGGAAGACGATCTGCAGCTCCCGACGCACGTCGCGCATGCGGCGGCGCGTGAAGCCGGTGATGTCCTGGCCGTTGAAGATGATCTTGCCGTCGGTCGGCTCGAGCAGCTTGATCACCGTGCGCCCGAGCGTCGTCTTGCCGCAGCCTGATTCGCCGACGAGCCCGAGGGTCTCGCCCGCGCGGAGCGACAGGTCGACGCCGTCGACGGCGTGCACCTGGCCGACCCGCCGCTTGAACACGCCCGCCGTGATCGGGAAGTGCTTGTAGAGACCCTCGATGCGGAGGATCTCGCGCCCTTCCTCGGCGCGCTCGTGAACCTGCTCTTCGGGTGCCGGTGCTTCCGCTGTCTCGCTCACGTTCCGGCTCCCACGGGCTCGGCGAGATGGCCGACGCGGCCTTCCAGCTCCTCGGCGAAGTGACACGCGGTCAGGTGCGCATCTCCCTCGATCGGCCGCAGCGGCGGCTCCTCCTCGCGGCAGCGAGCGCGCCCCTGTGAGAGGAAGCAGCGCGGATGGAACGGGCACCCGGGCGGCCGGCTGATCAGGCTCGGCGGCTGGCCCGGAATCGGCCGCAGCCACTCCTCCTCGGCGGTCAGCTTCGGCAGGCTGTCCATCAGCCCGATCGTGTACGGATGACGCGGGTTCCTGAAGATCGTGTCGACGTCGCCGAGCTCGACGACCTTGCCGGCGTACATGACGATCACCCGGTCGGCGAGCTCCGCGATCAGCCCGAGGTCGTGCGTGATCAGGATCGTCGCCGCGTGCGTCTCGTCCTGCGCCTTCTTCAGCACCTCGAGGATCTGCGCCTGGATCGTCACGTCGAGCGCAGTCGTCGGCTCGTCGGCGATCAGGACGGACGGCTCGTTCGCGATCGCCATCGCGATCATCGCGCGCTGGCGCATGCCGCCCGAGAACTCGTGCGGATACTGGTCGACGCGGCGCTCCGGGTTCGGGACGCCGACGATCTTAAGCAGCTCGACGGCGCGCTTGTTGGCCGCGCCGTCCTTGACGCCCGGGTTGTGGGTCCTGATCGCCTCGGCGATCTGATACCCGATCTTCAGCACCGGGTTGAGCGACGTCATCGGATCCTGGAAGACCAGCGCGATGTCGTTGCCGCGAATGCGACGCAGCTGCTTCTTCGACACCTTCAGGAGATCCTTCCCCTGGAAGAACGCCTCGCCGCGGACGATGCGCCCGGGCGGCTGCGGGATCAGACCGAGCAACGACATCGTGCTGACGCTCTTGCCCGAACCGGATTCGCCGACGATGCCCAGCGTCTCGCCGGGATAGATGTCGTACGTGATCCCGTCGACGGCTTTGACGACGCCGTCCTCGGTCGTGAATTCCACGACGAGATCTCGGATCGAGAGGATGGGCTCGGCCATGCGGGTGCTGTTACGAGCGGACGCGCCGCTGAGTGGGATCGAGGGCGTCGCGCAAGCCGTCGCCGATGAAGTTGATGCAGAGGACGATGATTACGATCACGATCCCGGGGAACGTCACGAGCCACCACTTGTCGATGCCCTGATCCTGGCCCTCGTTCAGCAGCGCGCCGAGCGCGGGGGTCGGCGGCTGGATGCCGAAGCCCAGGAACGACAGGACGGCCTCGAGCAGGATCGCCGTCCCGATCGTCAGCGTCGCCGAGACGACGATCGGGCCGATCGTGTTCGGGAGCATGTGACGCAGCATGATCCGGAGGTCGCCCGCGCCGGCCGCCTTCGCCGCCTCGACGTATTCCTTCTCACGGAGCGACAGGAAGCTGCCGCGCACGATACGCGCGATCTGCGTCCAGATCAGGAAGGCTAAGAGCAGCGCCAGCTTGGTCGGCGTGCTGTGGCCGAGGTATTTCGCGGCCACGAGCAGGACGGCTAACAGGGGTAACGTCAGGAACAGGTCGGTGATGCGCATCAGCAGGTTGTCGGCCCAGCCGCCGTAGTAGCCGGCGAGCCCGCCCATGATCGTCCCGATGAGCGTCGAGAGGACACCGACGAGAATGCCGACTCGCGCCGAGGTCCGGATCCCGAAGAGGACACGGCTGAACGAGTCGCGCCCGGCGCTGTCGGTGCCGAAGATGTGGTGGCGCGACGGCGCGGCGCTGAGGGCGTTGAGATTGATCTGGTCGTACTTGTAGGGCGCGATGAGGTTCGCGAACACGCCGGCGCCGAAGATCAGCAGGATCACGATCAGGCTGCCGAGCGCGAGCCGGTGCCGGAAGAAACGGCGGCGCGCGTAGGCCCACTGGCTGCGCGCCTCGACCTCGAGGCCGTACTGGTAGGTGAGCTCCTCGGACGAGTCGGCCGGCCCCTCGGCCGGGGGCATCGAGTACTGCGACCCGGGCGGGCCGATCGTCAGCTCGTCGCGCACTTGCTCGCTACTCATAGCGGATCCTCGGGTCGAAGACGCCGTACAGGATGTCAGCGATCAGGTTGAAGAGGATCACCATAGTCGCGACGACCATCAGCCACGCCATCACCGGGTACGGATCGCTGGCGAACAGCGAGTTGACGAAGTAGTAGCCCATGCCGTCCAGCGTGAAGATGGTCTCTGTGACGATCGCGCCGGCGAAGAGGCCGCCGAAGTCGAGCGCGACGACGGTGATCAGTGGGATCAACGCGTTGCGGAAAGCGTGCCGCATGATCACGCGACGCTCGATCAGGCCCTTGGCGCGCGCGGTCCGGACATAGTCGGAGTTCAGCACCTCGAGCATCGAGGCCCGCATGAAACGGCTGTAGGTCGCGGTGCTCAGCGCACACAGTGCGATCACCGGCAGCGCCAGGTGCTGGACGCGGTCGATGAGGAAGTGGATGCCGTGGCCGGCGCCGACCGACGACGACAGGCCGGACGTGTAGAAGATCCGGATGTTCCACTTCAGATAGATCTGCACCATCAGCACCTGCAGCATCAGCGCCAGCCAAAAGACCGGCGTGGCAAAGCCGATGAAGCTGAGCGTCGTGGCGGTGTAGTCGAACAACGAGTACTGGCGTAACGCCGAGTACACGCCGATCAGGATGCCGAGGATCAGCGAGATGATGATCGCGCTCAGGATGAACTGCAGCGTGTGGCCGATGACGCGCTTCAGGTCGGGCCAGATGGGCCTGTTGCCGAAGAGCGTCGTCCCGAACTTCTTCGTGACCGCGTCCCGGACCCAGTAGCCGTACCGGATGATCACCGGCTTGTCGAGGTTCTTGTCGTGCTCGATCGAGTGGATCTGCTCGGCGGTGATGTTCGGATTCGCCCTCAGGCGGCCGAGCGGGTCGCCCGTGAGCGAGACGAACGTGAAGATGAGAAAGCTCGTCGCGACGAGCACCGGAATGCTGTAGAGGAATCTCCTGATGATGTAGGTCAGCACAGAGGCCTCTTCGCCGCATTATGAACGGATCCCGCCTCCGTGTAACGGAGGCGGGATCCGGGGTTGTTCACGCAATCAGGGCGAGGGGACGTCCCTTACCCCTTCGACCAGCTCTCCGCGTTGAACGAGGGGCCCTGGCTGGTTGCGTTGTCGACCATCCCGTGCACCGAGGTCTTGTAGACCAGGTACGTGGGGCGCTGGTAGAGCGGGATCACGGCAGCGTCGGCCGCGATCTGCTTCCCAGCCCTGACGACGAGTGCCGTCCGCTTCTTCGGGTTCAGCTCACGGTCGGACTGCGCAAGCCACTTGGTGACGTTGCGGTTGCAGTACTCCGTGTAGTTGCTGGCGTTCCCGCAACTGAAGCTGGTCACGTTGTAGTGCGGGTTGACCGTGACCAGGTAGGTGAACATCGCCAGGTCGAAGTCGTGCCCCGGCAGCTTGCTGCCGAACAGCGTGCCCGCCGGCACGAACGCGTTCCGAAGCTGGATGCCGGCCTTGGCGGCCTGATCCTGGAAGATCGTGAACGCGAGCGTGCGGAGAGCGTTACCCGTCGTGGAGGCGAAGTCGAACGCCATCTTCGTGCCGTTGCAGGTGAAGATGCCGTCGCTGCCCTTCGAGCAGTTGTGCGCCTTCATGGCCGCGTCGACCTTCGCCGGGCTGTAGTTGTACTGCCCGAACTGGTTCGTGTACCCGGCCTCGCCCTTCAGGCGGACGATGCTCTGCAGCGGAGTGACGCTCGGGTTGAGCGTGCCGTACAGCGCCTTGGCAGCGCTGGCACGGTTGATCGACTCGATGAGAGCCTTCCGCACCCAGAGCTGCTTCGCCAGCGGGTTGCCCTTCGGGCCCTGCTGGATCTCGATGTGCTCGAACTGGAGACCGACGTGCGAGACGACCCGAAGGCCGGCCTGGCTGCGGAGATCCGCAAGCGCAAGCTGGGGCTGCGGGTAGATCGCGTCGACCTCGCCGGAGCGGATCGCCTGGATCTCGGAGTTCGTGTTCGTGATGAAGCGGAACACGATCGAGTCCAGCTTCGCCCGCTTGCCGTACCACGCGTGCGGGTTCCGCGTCAGCGTGATGCCCGAGCCACGGTCGAACTTCGTCAGCAGGAACGGACCGTCACCGATCGGGGCGTTGCCCTTCTTCGGGTTGCAGATGCAGTCGTTCCACACGGTCAGCATGTCCGTGCCCGCCAGCGCGTGCTGCGGCAGGACATAGGAGAAACTGTCTTGCCACCCTGCGTAGTTCTGCTTGTACGTCACGGTCACGACCTTGCCGCTGCCCTTGACGCTCCGGATGACCTGCCACTGAAGCGGATCGATGTGATCCTTGTACTTCGGGTTGGTGGCGGTCTGCCACGTGAACTTGAAGTCCTTGCCCGTGACCGGCACGCCGTCGCTCCATTTCGCGTTCTTGCGGATGTAGTACGTCACCCGCTGCGGATGCGTTTGGAACTTGTAGTGCGAGATCAGGTCGGGCTTGTACTTGAAGTTCGGCGTGAACAGGAAAGCGCCGCGGATCACCGGCGTCTGGAACACGACGTTCCAGAACGCGTTGCAGTCCACGTCCAGGATCAGGTTCAGGCACCAGTCCGGACCGCCACCCTGCTCAGCACCGAAGACCAGCGTGCCGGCGCTCTTCGCCTTGGCACTGTCTGGCCCGCTCACCCTTGCCGAGCCGGTAGCCGCAAGCGCGAGCGCTGCGAGTACCACCCCGGCGAAGAGCCAGAGCTTGCGTCGATGCATCTACTCCCTCCGTTCTTCTATGGCGACGCGGCCGCGCCGCCATACCTTTCGTCCCGCCCCCTCCTCCGGGGCGGGCCGCATTCTGACAGACACTGCGACGCCTGCGGCGTCGCTTTGTTAGGGGTGCGGCGCTTCGCCAAGACGCCCACGGGCCAAGCACGTGGGCTCTTTCGTGATCGGCGAAATGTCCCCTTCCGTCCGCGTGCCGGTGGCGGGGTCTGGCACCCGAAGGGTGCTGACCCGGCAGTTGACTTTAGGTCGTGAGCGCGTCCGCGCCGGCCACGACTTCGAGGATCTCCTGCGTGATCTCGGCCTGGCGGGCGCGGTTCATGGCCAGCGTCAGGTTGTCGATGAGCTCGCCCGCGTTCTTGCTCGCGTTCCGCATGGCGGTCATCTGCGCGCCGTGCTTCGACGCGGCGGACTCGAGCAGCGCCCGGTAGAGCTCCGTCTCGACATAGACCGGGAGCAGCCGGGCGAGGATCTCCTCCGGCTCCGGCTCGAAGATGAAGTCACCGCGGAGGGCGTCGTCGTCGCGCTCTTCCTGCTCGGTCGCGAGGAGCGCGTCCGACAGCGGCAAGAGCTCCTGCTCGGTCACGCGCTGGGTCAGCGCCGACTCGAAGCGGTTGTAGATGACGAGGACGCGGTCGACCTCCTCCTCCGTGTACAGCTCGGTGACGCGGTGTGCGATCGCCTGCGCGTCGGCGTAGCGCGGGTCGTCGGTGAAGCCGGTGAACTCGCCGGTCAGCTCGAGGCGGCGGAAGCGGAGCGAGCCGACGCCGCGGCGGCCGACGCCGACCCAGCGCACCTGCTTCCCCTCGGACTCGAGCCGGCGCCCGACGGCCAGCGCGCGCCGCAGCACCTGAGAGTTGAACGGACCGGAAAGGCCGCGGTCGCCCATGATCGGCACGACGGCGACTGCGCGGACGTCGCGCTGCTGCAGCAGCGGCAGCCCGCGCACGGACGTGCTCGCACGTGCGGTCCCGGCCATCAGCTCGAGCATGCGGTCGGCGTACGGCCGCATGTCCTCGATCCGCGCCTGAGCGCGCCGCAGCTTCGACGCCGCGACGAGCTCGAGGGCACGCGTGATCTTGCGCGTGTTCTGCACCGACTTGATGCGGCGCCGGATGTCCTGCTGCGACGCCATCTACGCGACCAGCGAGGTCTCCTCCTGCACGCTGAACGACTGCTTGAACTTGTCGAGGTCGGCGCTCAGCCGCTCCGCGAGCTCGTCCGGCAGGTCGCCGGTGTCGCGGATCTCCTTCAGGATCGAGCCCTCGGTGCGCATGTACTCGCGCAGCTCGTCCTGGAAGCGCGGGACCTGCCCGACCGGGATGTCGTCGAGGAAGCCGTTGACGCCCGCGTACAGCGCGACGACCTGCTCCTCCATCGGCCACGGGTCGTACTGCGGCTGGTTCAGCGTCGCGACCATGCGCTCGCCGCGCGAGAGCGCCTGCTGCGTCGACTGGTCGAGCTCCGAGCCGAACTGCGCGAACGCCTCCAGCTCGCGGTACTGCGACAGGTCGAGCCGCAGGCGGCCGGCGACCTTCTTCATCGCCTTCGTCTGCGCCGAGCCGCCGACGCGCGAGACCGAGATGCCGACGTTCACCGCCGGGCGGACACCCGAGAAGAACAGGTCCGACTCGAGGTAGATCTGCCCGTCGGTGATCGAGATGACGTTGGTCGGGATGTACGCCGACACGTCTCCCGCCTGCGTCTCGATCACCGGCAGCGCCGTCAGGGAGCCGCCGCCGCGCTCGTCGGAGAGCTTGCACGCGCGCTCGAGCAGCCGCGAGTGCAGATAGAAGACGTCGCCCGGGAACGCCTCGCGCCCCGGCGGGCGCCGAAGCAGCAGCGAGAGCTGGCGGTACGCGTCGGCGTGCTTCGAGAGGTCGTCGTACATGACGAGCGCGTGCTTGCCGTTGTAGAGGAAGTATTCGCCCATCGCGCAACCGGCGAACGGCGCCATCCATTTGATCGGCGCCGCTTCCTGCGCCGGCGCCGAGACGATGGTCGTGTACTCCATCGCGCCCTCGTCGCGGAGCTTCTCGTACACCTGCGCGACGGTCGACGCCTTCTGTCCGATCGCGACGTAGATGCAGACGACGTCGGTGTTCTTTTGGTTCAGGATCGTGTCGATCAGGATCGCCGTCTTGCCGGTCTGGCGATCGCCGATGATCAGCTCGCGCTGGCCGCGGCCGACGTTCGTCATCGAGTCGATCGCCTTGATGCCGGTCTGCAGCGGCTCCTTCACCGGCTGGCGTGCGACGACCCCCGGCGCCTTGAACTCGAGGGGGCGCGTCTCGTCGGTCTCGATCGGGCCGCCGCCGTCGAGCGGTTTGCCGAGCGGGTCGACGACCCGGCCGAGCAGCGCCTCGCCGACGGGCACGCTGGCGACGGTGCCGGTGCGCTTGACCGGCTCGCCTTCGCTGACGTGCTGCCATTCGCCGAACAGCGCGGCGCCGACGTCGTCTTCCTCGAGGTTGAAGGCGAGCCCGACGACGCCGTGTTCGAGGTCGAGCATCTCGAGCGCGACACAGTTCTCGAGCCCGTAGATGCGGGCGATGCCGTCGCCGACCTGCAGCACCGTCCCGACCTCGGCGAGGTCGGTCTCGGCGTCGTAGTGCTCGATCCGCTCCTTGAGGATCGAGGTGATCTCGTCTGGACGCAGCTTCACTCGTTATCTCCCTCTGATCAGCTCTTGACGTAGACCTTCGAGCCGGCCGCGCACGCTCGCGTCGACGCGCATGGAACCGGCTTGCAGGACAAAACCTGCGATGAGATTCGGGTCGACCCGGCGCGTCGCCTCGACCTTCCGGCCGGACGCCTGCTCGATCTGCCCGAGCAGCTCGCGCGCCTCGTCGTCGCCGAGCTCGCGTGCCGTCGTCAGCTCGACGTTCAGGCGGCGCTCTTCACGCGCCATCAGCCGGTCGAACTCGCGCGCGATCTCCTCGATCGACCCGATGCGGCCTTTCTCGGCCACGAGGCGGAGGAAATTGCGCAGCAGCACATCCGAGTCGCCGGCGAGGTCGTCGAGCACTGCGACCTTCTTCGCCGCCTCGAGCTGTGGGTTGCGCAATGCCGTGCGCAGCTCCGGGACCTCGTGCACGGCAGCAGCGAAATCCGCGAGATCCTCGCTCACCTGCTGCAGGCGCCCGTTCTCCTTCGCGGCGTCGAACAGCGCTCGCGCGTACGTGCGGTGGACAGCGGCTATCTCGGCGCCTCCTCGAGGGCCGAGAAGTCGAGGTCGCGGATCGCGTCCTCGATCAGCCGCCGGTGATCGTCGTCGTCGAGCACCTTGCCGGTGACCTTGGCGGTCGCGACGAGCGTGAGGTCGGCGACCTCGGCGCGGATCTGCTCGAGCGCGCGGTGCGTCTCCGCCTCGATCTGCCGGCGCGTCTCCTCGAGCCGCCGCTGGCGATCGGCCTCGGTCTCGTCCTTCACACGCTGCCGCTGCGAGTCGGCGACGCGCCGAGCCTCGGCGAGGATCTCCTCCGCCTGGCCACGAGCCTGACCGATCAGCGCCCGGTGCTCCTCCAGCAGCGCCCGCGCCTCGGTGCGAGCCTTGTCGGCCTGGTCGAGCGACTCGCGGATGCGCTCACGCCGCTCGTCGATCGCCTCCTGGATGCGGCCGAACGCGAAGCGCTTCAGCACCCAGAACGTGATGGCGAAACAGACGATGGTCCACACCATCAGCCCGAGGCGAACCTCGATCAGCGGATTCGACGCGACGAGCCCGTGCATCAAACGAGGACGTACGCCAGGATCGAGCCGAGCAGGCCGTAGAACACGACGGCCTCGGTGAGCGCGAAGCCGAGCCACTGGATGCCCTGGAGCT
>DATCYR010000118.1:0-17233 GCA_036526315.1 Gaiellaceae bacterium
TCCCGTCCGGCGAAGATCGCCTTCCCCGCTGCGACCCGCCCGTTCCGCGAGAGCAGGCCGAGGATCGCGAGCGACGTGACGCTCTTGCCGCAGCCCGACTCGCCGACGATGCCGAGCGTCTCGCCCGGCGCGATGTCGAACGAGATGCCGTTGACCGCGTGGACCGTGCCGCGTCGCGTCTCGAAGCGGACGTGCAGGTCCTCGACCGTGAGGAGCGGCTGCCTATCCACGCGTGCGCAGTTTCGGGTCGAGCGCTTCGCGCAGCGCGTCGCCGATCAGGTTGAACCCGAGCACCGAGACGACGATCGCCAGTCCCGGGATGATCGCGAGCCACGGGGCCGCCTCGAGGTAGCTGTTGACGTCGGTGAGCATCGTCCCCCATTCAGGCGTGGACGGGTCCTGCGGCCCGAGCCCGAGGAAGCCGAGGCCGGCGACGTCGATGATGGCCGTCGCCATGGCGAGCGTTGCCTGCACCACGACGACCGACATCGCGTTCGGGAGGATGTGCGAGAAGAGAATTGCGCGTCTGCGCACGCCGACCGAGCGTGCCGCCAGCACGAAGTCGTTCTCCCGCTGCGCCAGGATCGAGCCGCGCAGCAGGCGCGCGAAGATCGGGATGTTCACGACGCCAATCGCGATCATGATCTGCTTGAGCCCGGGCCCGAGCATCGCGACGATCCCGATCGCGAACAGCAGCCCCGGGATGGCGAGCATGATGTCCATCGCGCGCATGATCACCGTGTCGGCGGCGCCGCCGATGTAGCCCGCGATCGATCCGAGCAGCAGGCCGATCGACAGGCCGATGGAGACCGAGACCACGCCGATCAGGAGCGAGTACCGCGCCCCGTAGAGGATGCGCGTGAACACGTCGCGGCCGAGCAGGTCGACGCCGAAGAGGTGGTGCAGCGACGGCCCGGGCGGAATCCCTCCGGCCTTGAGCAGGCTGAGGTTCTGGTCGAGCGGAGCATACGGCGCGATCAGAGGCGCGAAGACCGCCGCGACGACGAACATCAGGACGAGAAACGCGCCGATGATCGCCGACGGGTTCCGGCTGAGGCGGTAGACCGCCTCGCTCCACAACCCGCCCTCGCTCGGTGCGTCGAGCTCGAGTTGATGGGATTCGATCTCGGCGACCGACATCAGCTGTACCGGATCCGCGGATTGATCAGGGCGTACGACAGATCGACGATCAGGTTGACCATCACGAACACGACTGCGAGGAAGAGGATCCCGCCCTGCAGCACCGGGTAGTCACGCGCAAAGATCGCGTCGCGTAGCCACGAGCCCATCCCGGGCCACGCGAAGACGGTTTCCGTCAACACGGCGCCCGAGAGCAGCAGCCCGGTCTGCAGGCCGATGATGGTCGAGATCGGCAGCAACGCATTGCGCAGGACGTGACGCCGGTCGACCTCGAGCGGCGGCAACCCCTTCGCGCGCGCCGTCCGGACGTAGTCCTCGTTCTGCACGTCGAGGACGGAGGCGCGGGTGATGCGCGTGATCACCGCGAGCGGGATCGAGCCGAGCGCGATCGCAGGGAGGATCAGATGCTGGATCGCGTCCCACAACGCGTTCCAGTCACGCGCGATGATCGCGTCGAGGATGTAGAAGTTCGTCGGATGCGGCGTGTTGAGCGTCACGTCCTCGCGGCCGACGCTCGGCAGCAGCTGCCACTTCACCGAGAAGAAATACTTCAACAGGATCGCGAGGAAGAAGATCGGGACCGAGATCCCGAGTAACGACCCGACTAAGGTCGCGTGATCGAAGAAGCCGCCGTACTTCTTGGCGGCGAAGAACCCGAGCGGCACGCCGAACCCGACCGCGAAGATCATCGCCCCGATCGCGAGCTCGATCGTGGCCGGGAACCGCTGCCTGATCTCGTCGACGACTCGTCGGTGCGTCGCGACGCTGACGCCGAGATCGCCGCTGAGCGTCGTCTTCAGGTACGCCCAGTACTGCTGGTAGACCGGCTTGTCGAGGCCGTAGCGCTCGCGGAGCTGCTGGACGAGCTGCGGCGTCGCACGTTCGCCGAGCAGTGCTTCCGCAGGACTGCCCGGCAGCGCCCTGATCCAGAAGAAGATCAGGATCGAGACGCCGAGCAGAATCGGGACGAGCAGCAGCAACCGGCGGACGACGTACCGAAGCACTTCTCAGTCGTCCGCCGGTTGCCTGCTCAGCTTCCTAGACGCCCCCGGACACGAACACCGGGTCGAACGGATCCGTTCCGACGGGGCTCGGGACGTATCCCTTGACGTTCTTCTCGAAGCCCAGCGCCGGCTGCGAGTGCGCATACGGCACTGCGGGCAGGTACTTCATGATCATGTTGTTCGCCTGCTTGTAGAGCGCGATCCGCTTGGCGAGGCTCTTCTGCGCCTCGGCCTTCGCGAGGATGTTGAAGATCGCGTTGTTGTGGAAGTTGAACTGCGGGCTGTAGGTCTGGAAGAAGGTCCCGAGGAAGTTGTCGGGATCTCCGAAGTCACCAGTCCAGCCGATCAGGTTCAGATCGCCCGCCGTGCCTTCGTTGACGTGCTTCACGTAGTCCGGCCGCCACGGTGCGCTGTGTGCGGTGACCTGGAAGCCCGCCTGCGTCAGGCTGGCGGAAAACGCCTCGAAGTTGCGCTTCGGGTCGGGCATGTACGGCCGTGAGACGTTGGTCGGATACCAGAAGTCGATCTTGCACGGCACGTGGCAGCTCGACGAGTTCAGCAGCGCCTTCGCCTTCGTCGGGTTGAACGGGTACTTCGTGACGCTCTTGCTGTACCCGAACAGCTGCGGCGGCTGGAACTCGTTCGCGACGATGCCGCGGCCGGCATAGAACGTCCGGACGACCGACGCGCGGTCGAGCCCGTACGCAACCGCCTGACGCACCTTGAGATCGTTCATCGGCGAGCCGGGGCCCTGATGAATCGTCACGTAGGCGACGTTGAACGACGGCCGGTTGAGGACCTTCAGCTTCGAGTTCGACTTGATCGTGTTGATGTGCTCGGGCGCGACGAGGTCGTAGCCCTGCACGTCACCCGACTGGAGCGCCTGCAGGCGCGCAGTGTTGTCGGAGATCGGCCGGATGATCAGCGTGTCGATCCGCGGCTTCTTGCCCCAGTAGTTCGCGTTTCGCGACAGCACGACGCGCTGGCCGACGCTCCACGAGACGAACTTGAACGGGCCGGTGCCCGTCGGATGGCTGAACGCGTACGAGCCGGTCGGATAGAAGACGCCGTTGCGAAGCTCGCCCTGGTCGGCGCCGTACTTCTTTAGCGCCGTCGGGCTCTGGATCGCGAACGACGAGATCACCTGCGCCGACAGGAACGGGCCCGACGGCGTGCGCAGATGGATCGTGACCTTGTACGGCCCGTGCGGCGTGCACCCGATGTAGAGGCTCGGCGAGAGGCTCGAGCTCGCGTTGTGGTGGAAGCCGCCCATCACGGTCTGCCAGTAGTACGTCGCCGACGCATCTTGGAACGCGCCCGTGAAGTTGTACTGCCGGTTGTAGTTGAAGCAGACGGCCGCCGAGTTGAACGGCGTCCCGTCGTGGAACTTCACGCCCTTGCGCAGGTTGAAGTTCCAGTTCTTCGCGTCCTTCGAGCTCCAGCTGGTCGCGAGGTCCGGCTGAACGATCGTCGTCCCCGGCTTCAGTCTCACGAGGCCCTCGAAGATCTGGTTCGTCACGCGGAACGACTCGCCGTCGGACACAAGCGCTGGATCGAGATACGTCGGATCCGATGCACCTGCGAACACGAGCGTCGTCGCCCTCGAGGCTCCGCCTGCCGTTCCCGCGGCGACCAGCACTGCTATTGCCGCGACAGGCAGAGCGAGACGTTTCATGTACCCCCTCACCCGGTCTCCTTTCGTCATTCCCGCCCGTCCGTGGCGGACGCCCAAGTATGAACAGATGGTTAAGGCCTTCTCAATAGGACGAGGCGTGCGCGGAAACGATTGGAACCGCACAAACGAAAAGGCAAGGCTTGGGGTCAGACCCCTTGGGGTCTGACCCCAGCAGTTCGGTGTTAAGCCGCGAGCGAGATCAGGTCACGCAGCGCGGACAGCCGCGCCAGTGCCTGGCCCTCGAGCTGCCTGACGCGCTCGCGGGTCAGGTCGAGCTCGTGGCCGATCGCCTCGAGCGTCCACGGCTCGCCCTCGAAGCCGAAGCGCAGCTCGAGAATTCGCCGCTCACGCTCGGGCAGCGCGTCGAGCGCACGCCGAACGCCCTGCCGGCGGAGCGACTCCTCCGCCTCGTCGAACGGATCCGCGGCCTCGCGGTCGGCGAAGAGGTCGCCGAGCTCACCTTCGTCGTCGGCGCCGACGGTCTGGTTCAGCGACACGGACGCCTGAGCCGCGCCGAGCGCCTCGTCGACGTGCTGGATCGGGAGGCCGGTCGCCTCCGCCAGCTCGTCCTTCGTCGCCTCGCGACCGAGCTCGACCTCGAGCCGGCGCGCCGCGCGCGACAGCTTCTGCTGCCGCTCGACGACGTGCACCGGCACGCGGATCGTGCGGGCGTGGTTCGCCACGGCGCGCTGCACCGACTGGCGGATCCACCAGGTCGCGTACGTCGAGAACTTGTAGCCGCGCCGCCAGTCGAACTTCTCGACAGCGCGGTTGAGGCCCAGCGTGCCCTCCTGGATCAGGTCGAGGAACGGGACGCCGAGCCCGCGGTAGCCCTTGGCGATCGACACGACGAGCCGGAGGTTCGACTCGATCATGCGGCGCTTCGCGGTCGGGTCGCCGCGCTCGATTGCCTTCGCGAGCGTGACCTCCTCGGCGGCGGTCAGCAGCTTGTGGCGTCCGACGTCGGCGAGGAAGAGCTGCAGGCTGTCGGCCGAACCTGACAGCACGTGCGGCTCCACCGGCTCGGCCGGCTTCTCCTTCTCAACCTCTTTTTCGGCCTCGGCGGCAGGCTGGCGCACCTCGAGCCCGATGCGCTCGAGCTCGCGGGTCAGCTCTTCGACCTCGTCGTCGTTCAGGTCGTGCTCGACGGAGAAGGCCTCGAGCTCTGCCGGCTCGAGATACCCCCGCTCCTCGGCACCCTCAACGAGGGCCTTGGCCTGGTCGGAATCAAGCAGTTCGTGCAGCTGGTTTTGTGTCAACTGTCCCTTTCAGCTCTGACTTTGTGATCTGCGGCCAACCTTCGCACTGTAGGCGGGATTCCCTTTTCTTACCAGGCGGAACCGCCCGCATGGCGGTTCCGGAACTGCAACGAGACCGTGCCCTTTGTTATTCCGTCGCCGCGGGCTCTTTTTGTTGCGCGCGAACAGGGAACTCGAACTCGATCTTGTCCTCGTCGTTCAAGACGAGCCGGGCACGAAAAGGTTTGCCGTTCCGTGACCGGAAGCCAGAGAGTACTTCCCGGGTCCGACGTTCCTCGATCAGCTGGCGCGCGATCTCGGGCGTCAGCGTCCGGCTCGCGACCCGCTTCCAGATCACGAACCCGCACCCCGTCTCCTCGCGGCTCTTCCAGCTCGTGCAGCCGTACGCCTTCGAGTTCTCGCGAATGATCTCCCCGGTGACCGCTCCGCACCGCGGGCAGGGGCCGAGCTCGACGCGCTCGGGGCGGAGCTTCTCCTTGTCGAGCGCCGCGATCTGGTCGACCGTGTCCTTCGCGAAGTCGGCGATGCCCTTCATGAACTCCGTGCGGTCGCCGCGGCCGTGCTCGATCTCCGCGAGCTTGTGCTCCCAGTCGCCGGTGAGCTCGGGAGACGTGAGCTTGTGCTCCTCGAGCATCGTGATCACCTGGATGCCCTTCGGCGTCGCCTGCAGGTCGCGACCGACACGCTCGATGTACTCACGCCGGATGAGCACCTCGATCGTCTCGGCGCGCGTTGCCGGAGTGCCGAGGCCGGAGTCCTTCATCGCGTCGCGGAGCTCTTCGTCGTCGATGAGCTTGCCCGCGGTCTCCATTGCCGAGAGCAGCGTCGCCTCGGTGTAGCGCGGCGGCGGCTTCGTCATCTTGTCCTCGATCTCGGCCGCGATGCAGCGGACCGTCTGGCCCTCCTGCAGCGCGGGAATCTCGCCGCCCTCTCGCTCCTCGTCCTCCGACTGGCGCTCGTGGTCGGGCTCGAGGCCGTAGACCGAACGCCACCCCGCCTCTAGCGTGACCTTGCCGCGCGTGCGGAAGCGCTCCTCCTCGACGAGCGTGACGACGGTCGTTCGCGCGTACCGCGCCGGCGGATGGAAGACCGCGAGGAAGCGGCGTGCGACCAGGTCGAACACCCGGCGCTCGTCGGGCGTGAACGACTCGACGTCGTGCTCGACGTCCGTCGGGATGATCGCGTGGTGGTCGTCGACCTTGGCGTCGTTGACGACGCGCTGCAGCGGCAACTGGTCGAGCGCGAGCACGTACTCCGCCGCCTTCCTGAAGTCGTCGATCGGCTCGAGCGTCGCCGCCGTCGGCTTGAGCTGCGGGACCATGTCGCCGGACAGGTACCGCGACGACGTCCGCGGATACGTGATCGCCTTCTTCCCTTCGTACAACGACTGCGCAGCCTGGAGGGTGCGGCGGGCCGAGAATCCGTAGCGACGGTTGGCGTCGCGCTGCAGCGAGGTGAGGTCGTAGAGGAGCGGCGCGCGCTCGGACTGTTCCTTGCGCTCGACCTTCTCGACCGTGCCGTCCTGGCCGGAGACCTTCGCGACGATCTCGTCCGCACGCTCGAGCGGCGCGAAGATCCGCGTCTCGTCGCCTTCGAACCACAGGCCCTGGTACGGCGGCTGGAACGTCGCGTGCACGAGCCGGTACGGCTCCGGGACGAACGCCTGGATCTCACGCTCGCGCTTGACGATCATCCCGAGCGTCGGCGTCTGCACCCGGCCGAGCGACACCACGCCGCCCACCCACGCACGTCCGCGAATCGTCGCCGCACGCGTCGCGTTCATCCCGACGAGCCAGTCGGCCTCCGAGCGTGACCGCGCCGCGAGTTCGAGCGAGTTCATCTGCGGGCCGGGCCGCAGCTTCTCGAACCCCTCGCGGATCGCCTGCTTCGTCATCGACGAGATCCAGAGGCGATGCACCGGCTTCGGCGGGCTCTCGCTCGTGGCGGACGTGTCGAACACCGACTCGTACACGTACGCGAAGATCAGCTCGCCCTCGCGCCCCGCGTCGCACGCGTTGATGACCTGGTCGATGTCGTCGCGCTTGAGCAGCGTCTCGATCAGCTTCAGCTGCTTCTTCGCCTTCGCGTCGCGCGGAACGAGCTTGAACCCGTCCGGCGGGACGATCGGCAGGTCCGCCATCCGCCACTTCTTCCACTTCTCGTCGTATTCCTCGGGCTCGGCGAGCTGGACGAGGTGGCCGACCGCCCACGTGATCACGTAGTCGTCGGACTCGAGGAAGACGGCCTCGTCACGGGGTGCGCGCGTGGACTTCGGCTTCGAGGTCGCCTTCTCGACGACTTCCTCTGCCGTCTCCTCGTCGGCCTGCTTCCGCCCGCGCTTCGGCTTGATGTCGTCGAGCTTGCGGCGCTGGAAGGGGCCGTCGAGCGCGCCCGCGAGATCGCGGCCGACTGACGGTTTTTCTGCGATGACGAGGGTCTTGCCCATGCGTTTCACCATAGCGGCCCTTGACGGCGCCGCCAGACGGAGATACTTGGCGGCGTGCGACCGAGCCCCTTCTACATGTTCGTCGGAATCATCTCGCAGCCGCTCAAGTGGTTGTTCCGACTTCGTGCCGAAGGCCTCGAGAATGTGCCGCAGAACGGCGGCTTCGTCCTCGCGGCGAACCACCTCTCGAATTTCGATCCGTGGCCGCTCGGGCTGCCGCTGTTCCCCAAGCGCTATCTCCGCTTCATGGCGAAGGCCGAGCTCTTCTGGTGGCCGATGGGCCCCGTCATCAGCTCGGGCGGCGCGTTCAAGGTGCGCCGCGGCGAGGGTGACCTCGCCGCGATGAACAAGGCGGTCGACCTCGTGCGCGAGGGACACGCCGTGGTGATGTTCCCGCACGGCACCCGGCAGCGAAAAGGGATCGTCAAGAAGCACCAGCCGCGCTCGCACACAGGCGCCGCGCGCATTGCGCTCGAGGTCGGCGCGCCGCTCGTGCCGGCGGCGATCGCCGGCACGGATCGCCTGTCGCGCCTCGGTCCGCTTCGCGTCCGCTACGGCAAGCCGATCGACCTCGACGGTCTCGACGCGCGCGCGGCGACGCAGCGGTTGATGGCAGAGATCGAGCGTCTCAGCGAGGAGCTATGAGACGAACAGGTGCGTTACTTGATCGTGAGCGCGGCGCAGCTCTGCCTGCTCTTGTTGCCGGCGCGGTCGGTCGACGTGACGCAGAACCGCAGCTTCCCCTTCGTCTTCTTCGGCACCTTCCAGCGCGCCACGTACGGATAGAAGGGGCTCGTGTCGGCCAGCGGGAAGTTGATCCGCTTCAACACCTTCTTGCCCTTGAAGATCGTGATCGCGTCCGACGTCTCGCCCCGTCCGTCGGCAGCCACGTATCCGAGCGCGACGACCTTCCCGTGCGTCCCGCTCGACTTGAACGCGATGTCGAGCGGCGCGCGGTTGTCGGGTTGGAGCACCGGCGGCTTCGTGCCACCCACGAGCTGGTAGTTGACGGCGCGGATGTCGGGAGCCGGATCGAGGTCGAACGTGCTGCCGTAGCCGAGCGCGTAGACGTTGAACCCGGACGACACGCCGAGCTCCGACGGGTTGAACGTGAACGTCGCCACCCCGCCGCTGAAGCTTGCGTGCACCGACGGCGGCGCGACGGCTTCCTGGTACAGACCGTCGGGGTCACTTCGATAGAACCTGACGGTGCTGCCTTCGAGATCGATCTCGAACTCCGCGCCGTAGAAGACCATCCCCGTGTCGGGGTTCTGGTCGGCGTCGATGCCGACGCCGACGCCGTCGGTCTCGGTGAAGGTGCTGCGATTCCCGATCGTGACCTTGATCGTCACGTTTCCGGCGTCGTCGTTCGCGATCGCGACGCCGGTCACGTCGGGAGCGGTCCCCGAGTCGCCGGCTGCGTCGCTGAACGACGCGCTGTTGGCCGCGACCGCGACGCCCGCGACCACGAGCGCACCTGCGGCGACAACTGCGAGCGCCCGCCACGTTGACCCCGCCATTGCAGGCAGCGTAACCCACAATCTCCGCGATGTCACCGCCCGCCGCCTCCCGCCCGCTCCTCGTCGTCGACGGCGACTCGCTCGCGCATCGCGCGTACCACGCGCTGCCGAAGACGTTCCGCCGCGCCGAGGGCAAACCCGGCAACGCGCTGCTCGGTTTCTCGAACTTCATCGTCCGCCTCTGGCAGAGCGAGCAGCCGCGCGCGGTGCTCGTCGGCTGGGACACGCTCGACACGCCGACGTACCGGCACGAGCTCTTCGCGGGCTACCAGGCGGGGCGTGTGTTCGACGACGATCTCCTCGAGCAGCTCGACCTGCTGCCGGAGCTCGTCCGCGCGTTCGGCTTCGCCGCCGCGAAGGCGCCGGGGTACGAAGCCGATGACTTTCTCGCCGCCGCCGTCCGCAAGGAAGAGAAGCGGGGCGGCACGGCGCTCGTCGTCACGTCCGACCGCGACTCGTTTCAGCTCGCGAGCGATCGGACGACGATCTTGCAGCCGACGCGCGGCGTCACCGAGCTGGCGCGGATCGGGCCGGCAGAGGTGCGCAAGCGCTATGACGTCGATCCCGAGCAGGTGCCCGACTTCATCGCGCTGCGCGGCGACCCGTCCGACAAGCTGCCCGGCGCGCGCGGCGTCGGCCCGAAGACGGCGGCCAGCCTGCTCGCTCAGTACGGCACGCTCGAGGCGATGCTCGAGGACGGTCGCTTCGGCGCGCAGGCGGAGGAACTTCGCATGTACCGGCGAATGGCAACGCTGGACGCCTCCGCCCCCCTACCTCCCCTGAAGAGTCAGACACCGAAATGGGCGGAGGCGTCCACCTTCGTCCGGGAGCTCGGGCTGAACGCCCTCGCCGACCGGGTCGCGGCGCTATCGACGTCCTGACGCATCCGGCGCTCGCGCGGCTCCACCCGACGTTCGGGCACCCGGAATCGGAGCAGCGGCTGGCAGTGCTGCTCGCAGCGTTCCCCGCTGCACGCGAAGGGCGGCCGGCCGCTCGTGCCGCGCTCGAACGGGTCCACGCGCACGAGTACCTAGAGCTCCTGGAGTCGCTGACGGAGCCGGCGTGGATCGAGCACCCGAACACGATCGCCTCGCAGACGAGCTGGGAGGCGTCCCTGCTCGCGGCCGGCTGCGCGATCGACGCCGCCGAAACAGGTGGGTTCGCCCTCGTGCGCCCGCCGGGCCACCATGCGCCGCCGAGCGGCGCGATGGGTTTCTGTCTCGTCAACAACGTCGCGATCGCGGCACGCCACATGCAGGCCGAGCACGGTGTCGAGCGCATCGCGATCGTCGACTTCGACGTCCACCACGGCAACGGCACGCAAGACGTGTTCGAGGGCGACGACTCCGTGCTGTACGCGTCGCTGCATCAGGTCGGGATCTATCCGGGCACCGGCGCGCCCGGTGAGGGTGGCGCGACGACCGTGAACGTCCCGCTCCGGCCCGGCTCCGGCGACGCCGAGTGGCTGCACGCGTTCGAGCGTCAGGTCGAACCGGTGATCTCGCGCTTCCGGCCGGAGCTGTTGCTCGTCTCAGCCGGCTTCGACGCGCACGAGGACGAGGACATCTACCTCGTCGACATGCGCGTCACCGACGACGGGTTCCGCGAGCTCGCGCACCGCTGCAGCACGCTCGCGCCACGGGTCGCCGCGGTGCTCGAGGGTGGCTACAACCTCGAGACGCTGCCGCGTCTCGTCGCAGCTGCGCTCGAGGGATTCGCCTAGGCGGCGCGTGCAGTCGCGAGCGCCTCGAGCGCCTCGCGGCGCGACGAGACACCGAGCTTGCGCAACAGGCTCTTGACGTGCGAGCGGACGGTGTGCTCGGAGATGAACAGGCGCTTGGCGATCTCGTCCGTCGCAAGGTGGTCGTCGAGGAGCAGCAACACCTCGAGCTCGCGTGCCGACAACCGAGCGGCGATCGAGTCGGGCACGCCGGTGCCGCGCCCGCCGTTCACTCGCACCTGCTCGAGCAGCCGCCGCGCAACTGCGCCCGAGAGCGCGGCCTCGCCGTCCGCGACGCCGCGCAGGAACCCGACGATGCGGTCCGGCGGCTCGCTCTTCAGCAGGTAGCCGGCGGCTCCGGCGCGGATTGCGCCGAGCAGCTTCTCCTCGGTCTCGGAAGCCGTCAGCACCACGACCTCGCACTGCGGGGCCGCCTCGCGCAACCGCGGCAGCGCCGACAGCCCGTCGACGCCCGGCATCGACAGGTCGAGGAGGATCACGTCCGGCTCGAGCTCCGCCGCTCGCTGAATCGCTGCGCCGCCGTCCTCCGCCTCGCCGACGACGCTGAAGCCGTGCTGCGTCAGGAGCGCGGACAGCGCAGACCGGGTCAGCGGATGATCGTCGACAAGGAGGATTCGTTCGGCCACAGCGGTTCCAGACTTATCGGCAAACGCGTGCCGCAACTCGAATCGGCGGGGTTTTCGAGGTCTCTGGGTTCCGACGGCCGCGCGAGCCAAGCTCGCACGGCCTCCATGCGGCACCGCGAGCGGCGCCTAATCGGCAGGGATCGATCTGCCGACAAGAGTGAACGTGCGGCACGACGACAGGGACGATTTCCAGGCCTGGCTGGCAGGCGAGATCCTGCTGATCGGGCTGCTCGGCGCCTCGCTCGCGCTGTTCGTGACCAACCGCCACCTGCAGGCGCAGGTCAACCTGCCGAACCTCCGTCTCGTCCTGCAGACGATCGCGGCGTTCGCGGCGGGCATCATCGCGGTGCTCGCCGGCGTGCGGTACGCCGCGGAGGGCCGGCGGCTCGACCTGCTGCTCTCGACCGGCTTCCTCGTCGCCTGCGTGTCGACGACGGTGTTCTCGATCGTCCCGGCGCTGAGCGGCCACCCGATCCACCGTCCGGAGGCGTGGGCCGCGATCAGCGGGCGCGTCTACTCGTGGGTCTTCATCGCCGCCGCGCCGTTCGTGCGCGGCCGGGCCGGTCCCCGCGAGCTCGCGAACACGATCGCCGTCGCGCTGGTCGGTCTCCTCCTCGGCTGGCTCGGTCTTCGCTCTGCGGGGATGAGCCTGCCGCCGCTCGATCCGCGGTCGGACACGCCGTTCGCGCTGACGAGCATGCTGTCGGCGCTCGCGCTCCTCAACCTGCTCGCGCTCGTGGGGTTCGGAAAGCGGTTCTACGAGCATCGCGAAGATCTCGACCGCTGGCTCGCGCTCGGCGCGACGCTGATGCTGTTCGCCTCGCTGCACTACATCTTCACGCCGGTGCTCGCGACGAGCTCCGTCTCGCGCGGCGACTTCCTGCGACTGCTCGCGTACGGGCTGCTGCTCGTCGGCGCGTGGCGCGCGATCAGCTTCGCCGTCTTCGGCCGCGCCGTCGCCGAGGAGCGCGCGCGCGTCGCGCGCGAGATCCACGACGGCCTCGCGCAGTACCTCTTCGCCGTCTCGACCCACGCGACGATGCTCGAGCAGGGCGCTCCGCTGGAGCCGACGATCGCGAAGCTGAAGGAGGCAGCCACCGCCGCACAGCAGGAGGCGCGTTACGCAATTCTCGCGCTTTCGACGGCCGCCGGGAACGCAACGCTCGACGCGGCGCTCCGGCGCTACGTCGGCTTCGTCACCGCCGACGGCGCGCTCGAGGTCGACGTCGAGATCGACCCTGCGGTTCGGCTCGCGCCGGACGAGCAGATCGAGGTCTTCCGCATCGTCCAGGAGGGGCTCGCCAACGTTCGAAACCACGCGAATGCGCACCGTGCCGAGATCGTGATCGGGCTGCGCGACGGTGAGCGCTTCGTCTCGATCCGCGACGACGGCGCCGGTTTCGACGGACAGGCAACCGAGGCGGGCCAGGGACTGAAGAACATCGAGGCGCGCACGAAGAGCATCGAAGGCGGGTTCAAGCTCACCTCGAAGCCCGGTCTCGGCACCGCGCTCGAGGTCGTCCTGCGCGCCTGAGCCGAGCCCTACGCCGCTTCCGAGCTCCGCCCGAGCAGCCACTGGGTGACATCGTCGGCGGGAGCCGGCGGTGCCAGGCAGAAACCCTGCGCGAAGTCGCAGCCGAGCGCGCGCAGCCGCTCCAGGACGTCGTCGCGCTCGACGCCTTCTGCGACCACCGTGATCCCGAGGCTGTGCGAGAGCTCGATCGTCGAGCGGACGATCGCGTCGTCCGCGTCGTTCGTCCCGACGTTCCGGATGAACGATTCGTCGATCTTGAGCACGTCGATCGGCAGCTGCTTGAGGTGGCTGATGGATGCGTAGCCGCTGCCGAAGTCGTCGACCGCGACGCGCACGCCGCGCTCGCTCAGCCGCGTGAGCATCTTGCGGACTCGCTCTCGCTCGCGCTCGGTGACGACGGCGGTTTCCGGGATCTCGAGCTCGAGCAGAGACGGCTCGATCCGCCAGCGCCGGAGCGCCTCGGAAACCTCTTCCTCGAGGTGAGCATCGCCGAGGTCGCGCCCGGCGAGGTTGACCGCGACGCCGACGTCGATGCCGAGGTCCTGCCACGTGCGGCACTGGCCGAGCGCGACGTCGAGGACGTAACGCGTGATCGGCCGCACCAGTGCGCTCTGGCGCGCTAGCGGGATGAACGCGTCGGGCAGGAGGACGCCGCGCTTCGGATGATCCCAGCGCACGAGCGCCTCGACACGCTTCGTCTCGCCCGTGGCCAGATCGACCTCCGGTTGGAAGTGGACGAGCAGCTCGCCGTTCTCGATCGCGCTGCGGATCTGCGCGACGAGGCTGAGGCGCTCGGCCGAGTGGTGGTCGTGCTCGGACGCGTACACGACCGGCTGGTGTGAGTCCTTGCTGGCGTACAGCGCGATGTCGGCGCGCTTCAAGAGCTGCTCGGCGTCGTCGCCGTCTCTCGGGTAGATCGCGATGCCGATGCTGGTCTCCAGCTCGAGCGTCATGCCGTCGACGACGAAGGGCTCGTCGAGAGCGCGGTGGATCCGTTCGGCGATGAACAGCGCGTCGGCAGAATCCTGAGCGCCTTCGAGGACGAGCGCGAACTCGTCGCCGCCGAGCCGCGCGACGGTGTCGCTCGCACGCGCGACGTCGCGGAGGCGTGCGGCGAGATGCTCGAGCACGGCGTCGCCCGTCTGGTGTCCCAGCGTGTCGTTGATCTCCTTGAAGCGGTCGAGGTCGAGCAGCATCAGCGCGAAGCCGACCTCGTGTCGCTGTGCGTGCAGGAACGCCTGCTCGAGGCGGTCCTGGAACAGCCGGCGGTTGGCGAGGCCGGTCAGCGCGTCGTAGAGCGCGAGCTTCTCGATCTGCTCGACCTGCCCGCGCAGCCGGCGGGTGACCTGGCTCAACAACGGGAAGAGCGAGACGTACAGCGTGATCAGAACGAGCAGCAATACGCCGATCACCGGCGGGAGACCCTTCCGGCCGGCCTGGGTGATCGGCGCGTAGTCCTGTGCGAGCGCGAGCACGCCGGCGGGCTCCTCTGCGCCGATGAACGGAACGGGAACGAAGACCTTCAGGACCTTCCGGCCGTCCATCGTCTCGACGGCCTTCGCGACGTCACCGTTCGCGAGCGCCTTCCGTGCGTTCGTCGCGTCCTTCGGGATCGTCCCGACCTGTCGCGTGCTCGTCGAATAGGTGAGCTCGCCGTTCCGGCTGTACAGCTCGAGCGCACGGCTGTCGCCGACGAGAATGTCGGACTGCACGACGCTGTCGAGCATCGCCTTGCGGTCTGCGTCGACGGGCCGCGCGAAGTCGCCCGGCCGCAGCCGGTCGCCGAGCACCGAGCGGGCGACGAAGCGGGAGTGGAAGACCGCCGCGTTCTCGGCCTGCGAGATCGCGTGCTGGCGGACGAAGAGGATGATGACGAACGCCCCGATCGCGAGCAGCGCCGCCGTCAGGACGGCGAACCGCAGGACGAGTCGCGGCGGCCGCTGCACACCGGACGGCGTGCCGCGTGACCCCCTTAGCCGCCGAAGCAGCGACGCACGCTTAGCTTTGCCGGCGGCAGCGGGCAACTGCACTCACTTTCGGCCTTTGCCCTTCCCCGTGCCCCTGACCGATTCCCCTGACGGCGACGGCAAACGCCGGCACGCTGCCGCGCGCGCCGTAGCACGCCCAGAAGCTGGTGTCCGCTGTTCCTCGCCGCATCGAGCTCCTTCTTTGCCGCACGTTCTGGACGTGATTTCGGCCTCTGGCGGCGACGAGGCCTCCTCAAATCGGGGGATCCGGTTGCGTACGCTGGCTCCGTGCGTGACGCCGTCACCCTTTGCGCAGAGGCGTACGCCGGCTGGCACACGTCTTGGCTGACGGCGCTCGGCGTCCCCTCCGTCCGGCAGGACGGCGTGTGGCGCGCGCTCGAGCGGCCGCCCGTCGTCTACCTCGCCGGCATCACGCTCGACCCTGCGGTTCCGGCGAGCGCGCTCGCCGACGTTCCGGGAAGCGTGGGCGACGTGTGGCAAAGACTCGACCTGGCGCCGCAGGGCTTTCGCGTCTGGCGGACCGAGCCGTGGTTCTACCGCCCGGCCGGCGCAATCCCTCCGCCGGCGGACACCGATCTCGAGCTCGTACGCGTGACGACGCCGGCCGAGGTCGAGGAGTTCGAAGCGGTGAGTGTCCGCGGCTTCGGCAAGGAGGACGAAACCGTCGAGCCGGGCACCCTTCATCCCCCGAGCGTGCTCGCAGACGACGCGATGTACATGTTCCTCGGACGGGTCGACGGCCGGGCGGTTGCTGCCGCGATGGGTTATGTGCTCGACGACGCGGTCGGCGTGTTCGGGGTGACGACGGTCGCCTCGGCGCGCGGTCGCGGTTACGGGACGGCCGTCACACGAGCCGCCTTGCTCGCGGAGACGGGACTGCCTTCAGTCCTCGCCCCGAGCAAGGAGGCCGTCAACATGTACGAGCGCCTCGGCTTCCGTTCCGTCGGCGCGTTGCGGATCTGGTCTAGCGCGGGCCCGTGACGCGCCGCTCGCCGTGCCTCGTCTTGAGGAAGACCTGCCAGTTGTAGAAGTCGTAGAACATCGCGGGCATGCGGCGTGCGTAGCGCAGCACTGCGTCGACGTACGCCGGCGACGGGTTGTATGCACGGAGCGCACGCCGCAGGTTGCGCGGCGCGCCGGATGCGTGCAGATAGTTCGCGGCGCCGAGGATTGCATCGTGCGCGTCGTGGACGTTGCCGCCGAGGCCGTACGCTGCCCACGTCGCCGGCATGAACTGCATCGGCCCCTGCGCACCGGACGCGCTCGCATTGCGCAACTTGCCGAACTTCGACTCGACGAAGTTCACGGAGGCGAGCACGTTCCACGGGACGTGGAACCGCCGCTCGGCGTCGCGGTAGTCCGCCAACAGCGACGACGCCGGCGCGGCGGGGCCGACCTTGATCGCCGCGCGGGCCGGGAGCGGCGGCGTCAGACGGTAGAGCTCGCGATGCGCGACGAGCAGATCACGCGTCGTCGCGCGTAGTGACGCCGGGAGCGTCGGCAGCACCGCATCGGCGAGCTTCGGCTCGCGCGCGAGTAGCCGGTACAGCCGCTGCTCGTAGAGCGCGTACAGGACGACGTCGCGCGGCGCCGGCGCCGACTTCGGCATCCAGCGGGTCAGGGAGGACTCGAGGCCCGCGTGCGTCGCCGTCAACGTCTTCGCCACGACCGCCGGCGAGCTCGGCAACGGAGCGCTCGGCGCGGGCGCCCACGCGAACACCGCGACAAGTAGAGAAGCCCGCGCGAGGCGCGGGCTTCTCCGTAGCAGGCCTGTAAGCCGGATTCTGTCGGGGGCGACCATCCATCTCTGCAGCTACCCGGCTCCTCCGCGGGCCGCCTCAACGGAGCCTGTTCGCCTTGCACCGGACGGGGTTTGGCGAGCCGCCGCGTCGCCGCGGTCGCTGGTGGGCTCTTACCCCACCGTTTCACCCTTACCTGCGTCACCTCCGGAGCCGCGACGCAGGCGGTCTGCTTTCTGTGCCACTTTCCGTCGGCTTTCGCCGCCTCCCTCGCGGGAGCGTCCTGCCCTGTGGTGTCCGGACTTTCCTCGACGGCGCACGCGCCGCCGCGGTCACCCGGCCTGCACCCACATTGTAGCGTTGGCTTCGTGCTCGATTACGCGATCGTCGGGGCCGGCTCCGCGGGTTGCGCGCTCGCCGCGCGACTCAGCGAGGACCCGGGCACCGAGGTGCTGCTTCTCGAGGCGGGCGGCGAAGACCGCCGGCGCGAGATCGCGATCCCCGCCGCGTTCTCGAAGCTCTTCCGCAGCGAGGTCGACTGGGCCTACGAGACGGAGCCCG
>DATCYR010000119.1:0-8124 GCA_036526315.1 Gaiellaceae bacterium
CTCGACGGCGCCGTCGGCCACTACGATCGCCGTCTGGTCGTCGATCGCGTAGGCGGGACCTCCGATGTCCGCCGCCCAGCGCTCGGCGTTGGCCATCGTGTTCCACGGCAGATCCTCGTTGTCCAGGTGCGGAAAGATCGAGAAATCGACGATTCCGAGCGTGCCGTCGTGACCGGTGAGCGGCTTCCAGGCGACGAAGAAGTCACCGATGCGCGGGGTCATCACCATGCTCCCGCCGCTCAGCCCCACCCAGACCGTGTCGAGCGACGGAACGAGGTCGGCCAGCCCGGACTCGCGCATCCAGTGGCACAGATACAGCGCATCGCCGCCGTTCACCAGCACGACATCGGTCTCGCGCACCAGGGGAACCCAGCGTTCGGCGTCGATGCTCGGCAGCGCGGTCAGCTCCAGCACCCCCAACGATTTCCAACCGAGCTCGCACATAGGCGTCTCCGGTTCCTGGCCGGCGATGAACTTCCATGCCGCCGCAGGACCGGCCATCGGGTGCCCGTACGTCGCAGTCGGGATGCAGAGGGCGCTGCAGTCGGCGATCGGTTTGCCGAGCAGGTCGAGCAGCGTCTCGTGAATGCTGGCGTTCTTGATGCCGGCCGATGTCAGAAGAAGCTTCATGTGCCTCCGAGGGTCGTCAGTGCAGTAGAGGTAGAGACTCGCAATCGACCGAAAAGTCATCGGCCGCGCAACCGGCCGCCGCGCGCTTTAGAGTCGGCGTTGAGGCGGGCTCCCCGCGAAAGGAGCGGTAATGGCGTACGGCGTGGTGCATCACTTCCAAGGTGGCACGCAGGAGCAATACGAGGCGTCGATCGCTGCAGTCCACCCGGCCGACGGCCTTCCCGCAGGTCAGACGTTCCACGCGGCCGGCCCTTCAGCCGACGGCTGGACGATCGTCGCGATCCACGACTCGCAGGAGAGCTGGGAGAACTTCCGCGACACCATCTTGATGCCGCGCATGCAGCAAGGCATCGACGGCGGCTTCGCCGGGCCGCCGGTCGAGACGACGTTCCCCGTTCAGAACCAGCACTCGGCCTAGGAAAGGCGCGCCGCCGGCGGACTACTGCGCCGGCGGCTCGTCCCCCCACCAGCCACGTCGGCCGTCGACGTCTCCACGCGGATCCTCGCCGAGGTTGGGCGCGCCGACAACGAGGATCTCGAGGCCCTCGGGGCCGGCTTCATAGCCTCGCCACGTACCGGGTGGAACGCGGATGGCGTCCCATTGCTCGAGCTCGACGAACGCGTCGTCGAGCTTCATCCGCCCGCTCCCCCCGACGACGACGTAGACCTCCTCTTGCGTCTCGTGCGTGTGGCCGTAGGGGAAGCGGTAGCCGGGCGGCACGCGCTGGTAGCTCAGCGCGGATTGCGCGAGCTCGAGGGGCTTCGTCGCCGCGCGGAACTCCAAGTCCGGGTGTCCGTCGAAGACAGCGCCGATGTCTTCCAGATCCTCCTTGATGTTCAGGAGCGTGAACCGCACGGCGGCAATCCTATTGGCGCCCGCTCGGTTCCCTGAGCGAGCATGATCTCGAGACCATGGAGGCACTCGTCCGCACCGGTGGCTGCCTCTGCGGCGCGGTTCGCTACACCGTTCGCGGTGAGCCTTTACACGTCCGGCGGTGCCACTGCGCGGATTGCAGGAAGGAGTCCGGCAGTGCGTTCACCGTCTATGCGCACTGGCCCGCCGAAGCGTTGGAGATCGACGGCGAGATCTCGACCTATGACGGTCGCGGCTTCTGCCCGCGGTGCGGGTCGCGGCTCATCGACACGGCTGACGCCGACCGCACCGTCGTCGAGATCCGCCTCGGCAGCCTGGACGACGCGCCGTTCGAGCTGAGGCCGCAATCCGAGATCTGGGTGAAACGCCGCGAGAGCTGGTTAACGCCGGTCGAGGGCGCGACGCAGCACGACGAGAGCTAGCGCGTGGTCAGGATGCCGCAAAGTCGAGGTCCTTGGCCTCGACGGTGCCGGCCGTCCGCCCCGGAGCCTGATGGTTGTCCCAGTAGAGGTTCGTGTGCGCGATGACGCGATCGGGCGGCGGCGCTCCCCAGGGCGAGAGATCCTCCGTCGTGTGAGCGTCGCTGACGAGCGTCGCGTCATACCCGCGCACGAGCGCGCCGTGCAGCGTCGAGCGGACACATTCGTCCGTCTGTGCCCCGACGACGATCAGGCGTCCGACGGCGAGGCCGGCGAGGACGGACTCGAGCGTCGTCTCCTCGAACGAGTCCGGATATCGCTTGTCGACGAGCGGCTCGCGTTCGTCCGGGCTCAACTCCGGGACGATCTTCCACGCGTCGCTTCCCTGAGCGAGATTCTCGCTCGAGTGCCGCACCCACACGACGGGCACGTCGGCGGCACGAGCTTTGTCCACGACGGTGCCGACGTTCGCGACGACGGTGTCCCGCTCGTAGGCGTCGCCGACAACGCCGTTCTGCACGTCGATCACGAGAACTGCAGTGTTCGGGCGTCTCTCGAGTGTCGTCATGGCCTCCCCCTGGTCGTGCGACTCGGACAGGCGGCAGGTTAGCGGCTCGGTTCGGGGGCAGGCGGCGTGTTCAGGACCGGTGCAAACGGAGCCTGATCGTCAGGAGCTCGACCTTCTTGAGGAGGTCGATGCTCACCTCGCCCGTGATGACGTCCTCCGGATCGCTTCGCCTGGCCGTGGCCGCGCCGACGGCGGCGCCGAGGACTGCGCCGGCCGCGAGCAGCATCGTGAAGTTCGCCCCGTTCAGCCGTTCGTCGCGCGCGAAACGCCGCCTATACTCGGGCGCATCGCACTGCTCGATGGAATCAAGCGTTTCTTCGGCGGCGCCAAGGCCGACGCGGAGGCCGCTGCCGAGGGCGAGGAGCCTGTGGCCACGGCACAGGGCGACGACGACCGCGAGACGTCGACGAACGCCCAGATGAGCGGCGCGAGCGACGAGCCCTGGTCCGGCCGCGAATAGGGCCGCCCGCCTGCCACCCGCGAGGGTTGGCAGACGGACGGCTGTAGCTAGATCAGACCAGCGCCGCGCACTGGCCGAGTGCCTTGTGGCCGACGTGGTTGACCTCGCCGGGGATGAAGCCTCCGGACACGCCTGGCTCGAGCCCTGTGCAGTTGAGGATGTTCCCGACCGTGTTCTCCACGACGGCGACCGTACGGCCCGGATCGCCTGGGTCGAGCGCGGTGATGTTGGTCAGCGTCGCGTTGTTGCCGATCAAGTTGAACTGGACGCCGAGCCAGTCGGCGGCCACGTCGCTGATCGTGAGGTTGCGGGCGATCGTGTTGCCCTTGATCGACCACGGGATCTCACCGCCGCCTCCGGTCAACGTGACGTTGCTCCCGACCGTCACCTTTCTGATCAGGACGGTGTCGGCGTCGGTGGCGGTGATGTTGCCGTTGACGGTGATGAAGGTGCGCCCATTCGGGTTGTCGTTGCACGGCACGCCGGCGAACCTCCCGATCGTGTTCGTCGGCTGGCAGCCGAGGCCGAGGAGCGAACCTGCGCCGGCAGTGATGTTGTGGCCGACGTTGATCGTCGCCGTCACGCTTTGCGCGTCGAACACACCACCGGGAGCGACGTTGATGTTGCCGGTGACATTGATCACGGCACCGGGGACGGTGTTGCACACACCAGCAACGGTGATGCTGGCGTAGTTCCCCGAGGGGATGCTGGTGAAGTTCCCCGAGCCGAGATCACCACCGGTGCAGGTGTAGGCGGCGCCGGGAGGGGCTGCGCTAGCCGTAGCAGCGATGCAGAAGGACACGACCGTCATGGCCGCGGCGAACAAGATACGAGACCTCATACTGGCCCTTTCGTCTGTTGTGTCACGTAGCGAAGATCGAGCCACCGCAGTGGAGGCTCGGCCGGAGACAGAGTTTCGTGATTGTCCCACCGCGGGTGAGAGAGTCAACGACACGGCAGGCCGCGTTCCGGAACACTGGCCGATAGTGCGGGAACCTGCGTACTACATCCTCAACCTCGTCGCGAGCGACGGAGCGCAGGCTCTGCCGCGCAACCAGGCGACTCTGCTCCTCCGCCGGGGGATGTGCGGTATCGACGCGCGTGAACGGCACCGCGGCGCGCTGGCCGCGGGCGACCTCGTCCTCGTCTACGCCGGGGCGCCGATGCGGGAGTTCATCGGCCGCGCCGAGCTGGCCTCGGCCGTTCACGACTGGAGCGCGTCCGAGGCCGAGATGTATCCCGGCGAGTGCAGCGCCGGGGTGCTGCTGGCTCACGTCGAGGAGTGGGATCCGCCGGTGCCGATGAGCGCGGTGTTGTCGGAGATCGACTCGCCGACCGCGCGGGCCGACTTCGCAGCCGGCGTCGTCCGGATCAGCGCGCGCGAGTACGAGGCGGCGCTCGCCGTCGCCGCTCGTCTCAGCGACTGACGGTTCGTGGCGGGTCGTCGCGCGGTGCGCCTTCGGGTCGAAGGGGAGCGCGCCCACCGCGCTCCCCTTCTTGTCGTGCTACTTCAGGCCGATGTTGACGTAGAGCGTCGTGCCGTCATCGAGCCGCGCGCCGATGCGGTAGACGCTGCCGGTCGCGTTCTTCGGCGTCTGCCAGTTGAAGATGTACTCCTGCCCGTCCCAGCGGAACGTCGAGCCGGATGTCGGCTGGTCGCTGTAGACGGTCTCGTCGACAGGCGCGCTCGTAGTCCCGACGACGGTGGGAGTCACCCAGATGGGCGTCGCCGGTGACTGGACGATCGCGCCGTTGGCATCCAGAAGCTGGAACTTCACGGGAATGGTGCTGCCCGCCTTGAACACGCTCATCTGCAGCTGCGTGTGCGCCGTATCGTTGATCGGCTGCAGGTACCCGTTCGTGCCGTAGAGGATCGTGAGCACGCCGTTGACGAACGAGAGGCTGTAGTTCCCCGAGCTCAGCGTCCCGATCGCGGCGGTGATCTGGTACGCCCCTGCCGGCGAGCTCTGAACAGCCGTGGTCGTGAGGCTCGGGCTGCCGCTCACACCCGACGTCCCGAAGGTCTGGCCGAGCTTGAGCCCCGCGTAGCTCGCGGTGAACGGCGGGTTCGGAGCGTTGAGCAGCTTCGACTTGCTGTCCGCCATCACGATCAGCGGCGCCTTGGTGATCGTCAGCGTGCCGTTGTGATACGCGAAGCCGTAGTTCGAGGCGTCGAGGCTGCCGGCGCCCGCTGAGATCACGTACGCACCGACGCTGGACGCAGTCGTCGCCGCCGTCGTCAGGTTCGGGCTGCCGCTCACACCCGACGTCGCGAGCGTCTGGCCGAGCTTGAAGCCGCTGTAGCTCGCGGTGAACGAAGGGTTCGCGTCCCCGTAGACCCTGGATGCGTCGTTGGCCGTCACGTCGAGCTGCGCCCTCGTGATCGCCAGCGTCCCGTTGTGGAAGGCAAAGCTGTAGTTGCCGGCAGCGAGGTTCCCCGCCGCGGCCGTGATCGCGTAGCTCCCGACGTTCGAAGACGCCGTCGCGTCCGTCGTGAGGTTCGGGCTGCCGCTCACCCCGGACGAAGCGAGGTTCTGTCCGTTCTTGAAGCCCGTGAAGCTCGCGGTGAACGCCGGGTTCGCGTCGCCGTAGACCTTCGACTTGTCGTCCGCAGTGATCTCGAGCTGCGCTTTCGTGATCGTCAGCGTCCCGTTGTGCAGCGTGACGTCGTAGTCCGCCAGCTTCGCCGGGGCAGAGTCGACCGCCGCCGGCATGATCGCGTAGGTGCCGACATCGCTGTTCGCCGTCGCAGACGTGGCGTAGGAGGCCGTGATGCCGTCCCCGTTCCTGATCCCGCTGATGGAGCCGGTCAGGGGCGGATTTCCGTCGCCATAGATCTTCGACTGATCCGCCGCCGTGATCGACAGCGGCGCCTTCGTGATCGTCAGCGCCCCGTTGTCGAGCGTGACGTCGTAGTTGCCGAGCTTCGCCGGGCTCGCATCGACGGCTGCCGGCACGATCGCGTAGTCACCGACATCGCTGGCGGCCGTTGCGCCGGTCGAATACGACGCAGTGATTCCGTCGCCGTTCTTCAGGCCGACGATCGACCCCGTCAGTGTCGGGTTGTCGTCCCCGTAGATCTTGGACTTGTCCGCCGCCGTGATCGTGAGCGGTGCCCGGTCGATGCTGAGCGTGCCGTCGGCGACGCCGAAGCTGTAGTTGACGGAGCTCAGGCTGCCCACGCCTGCCGTGATCGCGTAGTCGCCGACGTTCGACGCCGCGGTCGCCGTCGTGGTGAGGCTCGGGTCGCCGCTCACTCCCGACGTCGCGAGGCTCTGCCCGTTCTTGAACCCGCTGTAGCTTGCGGTGAACGACGGGTTCGCGTCTCCGTACGCGCGCGACGTGTCAGCGGCCGTTACCGTCAGCGGCGCCTTGCCGATGCTGAGCGTGCCGTCGACGAAGCCGAAGCTGTAGTTCGCCGCCGTCAGGCTGCCGAGCCCGGCGGTGATCGCGTAGTCGCCCACATCCGAAGCAGGCGTCGCGGTGGTCGTCAGGCTTGGCTCGCCGCCGACGCCGGAGGTGAACAGGTCCTGGCCGAGCTTGAAGCCGCTGTAGTTGGCGCTGAAGGCCGGATTCGGATCGCCGTACTCGCGGGAGGCGTTCACTGCCGTCACCGTCAGCGGAGCCTTCGTGATCGCCAGCGTCCCGTTGGATAGTGACACGTCGTAGTTGCCGAGCGTCGCCGGATCCGAGTCGACGGCGGCCGGCTCGATCGCGTAGCTGCCCGCATCGCTGCCGGCGGTCGCTGCCGTCGAGTACGACGCCGTGATCCCGTCGCCGTTCTTGAGGCCGACGATCGATCCGGTCAGCGCCGGGTTGTCGTCGCCGTAGACCCTCGACTCGTCCGCAGCCGTGATCGACAACGGCGCCTTGGCGACGGTCAGCGTGCCCTCGTGGAAGGCGAAGCTGTAGTTGCCGGCCGCGAGGCTGCCGAGCGCTGCGCTGATGGTGTACTCGCCGACGTCGCTGGCCGGCGTAGCGGTCGTAGTCAAGCTCGGGTCGCCGCCGACGCCCGACGTGGCAAGCGTCTCGCCGTTCTTGAACCCGCTGTAAGTCGCGGTGAACGAGGGATTTGCGTTCCCGTACGTGCGAGTCACATCGTCCGCCGTGACGTCGAGCTGCGCCTTCGTGATGTCGGCCGACGTCACCAGCGTCGACGTGTAGAGGCTGTAGTTGCCGGCGTCGCCGCCGTCGAGCGTGAACCCGGTTCCGGTCACGATCTTGCCGATGCCGGCGTTCGCGTCCGAGAAGTGGGCGACGCCGCCTGTGAGCTCGACGTCGTCGCTCCCGAGGACGCCGAAGAGCGCGCGCGTCACGATCGCGGCGTTGTCGATCCCGTCGTATTCCCTGCTCTGCGACGTGAACGAGGCGGTCAGCGAGCGCGGCGTGATCGCCGCCGTCGTCGTCAACGTGCTCGTGTCGAGCGCGTAGTTGCCGGCATCGGTGCCGCTCAGCGTGAAGCCCGTTCCGGTGACGGTCTTGCCGCTTGCGGCGTTCTTCGTGTCGAAGGTGGCCGTGCCACCTGCAAGGGCGACGAAGTCGCCGAAGTACGTGCCGGTCAGGAAACGTCCGCTGATCGTTGCCGCCGTGGTGCCGTCGTACTCCTTGTCGCCGGCCGTGAAGCTCCCGCTGATCGTCAGCGGGCTGATATCGGCCGTCGTCGCCGCCGTCGCCGGGGACAGCTCGTAGTTGCCCGCGTCGCCGCCGCTGAGCGTGAAACCGATCCCGGAGACGCTCTTGCCGGTGCCGACGTTCTTGTCGACGAACTCCGCGTTGCCTCCCGTGAGGCTCACGTCGTCGCCGGCGATCGTGCCGCTCAGCGTCCGCGTGAGGATCGTCGCCGCGGTGGACGCGTCGTACGTCTTGCCCGCAACGGTGATCTGCGGCTCGATCGGCCTCGGCGTGATCTCGGCCGCCGCCGTGAGCGTCGACGACGTCAAGTGGTAGTTCCCGGCGTCGGTGCCGGAGAGCGAGAAGCCGGTCCCGGTGACCTCCTTGCCCGAGCCGACGTTCTTGTCGGCGAAGGTCGCCGCCCCGCCGTCGAGGAAGACGGAGTCGCCGAGGAACGTGTCGCTGAGGCTGCGCGTCGCGATCGTCGCCTGGGCCGTCCCGTCGTAGACCTTGTCGGCAGCCGTCATGTGGCCGTCGACGTCCTTCGCGCTGATCGTGGCAT
>DATCYR010000120.1:0-4968 GCA_036526315.1 Gaiellaceae bacterium
CGTCGAGGACGTCCTCGTCCGCCTTGCCAAGTGCTGTACGCCCGTTCCGGGCGACGACATCGTCGGCTACATCTCGCTCGGCAAGGGCATCACGATCCACCGCGGCGACTGCCCGAACGTGCGCGCGCTCCGCCGGAACCCGGAGCGGTTCACGCCGGTCGAGTGGGAGGGAGGCGGCACCCAGAGCTTCCGCGTCCAGATCGCCGTCGACTCCTGGGACCGTCCGCGCCTGCTCGAGGACGTCGCGCGCACATTCGCCGAGCACGGCGCCAACATCGTCTCGTACGGCGGCACCGTCGAGGATCAAATGGCCCGGAACTGGTACGTCGCCGAGGTCGGCGACGTCAAGGCGCTTCGTGGCTTGCTCACCTCGCTCCGCAACATCGACGGCGTCTTCGACGCCCGTCGCACGACGCCCTCGTAGCTTCCCTCGTCCGAGGGATCAAGCATCCCGAACCCCGGGTTACCCCGTTCGAGGGACAACCCAGTGCCCGAGCGGGCGCATCTCCCTCGCTCGAGGGATGGCTTGTCAGCTTTGCCACTCAGCTTTCCCAGATCTGCCCGCCGGTGTCCCAGCCGACGAGGCAGAGGTCGGCGATGCCCGCCGCGACGCCCTCCAGCGCGGATCGATCGACGCCACCGTCGGCCGCCAGCTCGGCGACCCGCGTCTCGCGCCATAGGACCGGAACGGTCGTGCGTCGTTCGGGCTCCGGAGTCCCCGCTTCCGGCCCGAGGACGAGCCTCTCCTCCTCGACGAAGTAGATCCCAGCCCAGGAGCAGTCGTCCCGGGCGGCGAGCTCCGCGACGGCCCGCCGCAACAGGTCGTCGGCGTCAGGCGTCGACATCGTCCCCCTCGAAAGCGAGCACCGGTTCGCGCCACGGATCGGGCACGGGGCACGCCTTGCGTTCAGCAAGGTCGACGTAGACGAGGGTCTGATGCGCCGTGACCATGAGCACGTCGTCGGGCACGCGGTAGGCGGCGAACGCGAAGGTGACGCTCGTGCGGCCGAGCCGCGACACCCGGACGAAGACCTCGATCTCGTCGTCGAAGACGGCGGGCGCGAAGTACTCCACGTCGTTCGCCCGCATCACGAAGTCGCCGGCCTCTCCGCGCGCCTGGAGGAGCCCGAGCGCGCGCAGGTACTCGACGCGCGCGAGGTCGAAGTAGGGGTTGTAGCGGCCGTAGTAGACGATCCCCTGGGCGTCGGTGTCGGAGAAGCCGACGCGCGTGCGCGCCGAGAACTTGAAGGGTGGCTTCATGCCCGGATCAAGGCGAGCACCTCGTCGCGCTTCTCCTCCATCAGCTTCTCGGACATCGCCTCGAGGTTGAGGCGGAGCAGCGGTTCGGTGTTCGAGGGGCGCACGTTGAAATGCCAGTCGTCGAAGTCGACCGAGATCCCGTCGCGGTGCGAGATGCGCCCATCCGCGTACCGCTCCTTGAGCTCCTGCAGCTTGAGGGCCACGTCCGCAACCGGGGTGTTGATCTCTCCGGTGATGAAGTAGTGCGAGCGGAGCGGTTCGAGGATCTCCGACAGCCGTCGGCCTTTCTTCGAAATCAGCTCGAGCATGAGCAGGAACGGGACGGTGCCCGTATCCGCCTGGCTGAAGTCGCGAAAGTAGTAGTGGCCGGAGACCTCGCCCGCGAAGGCCGCGTCGTCCTTGCGCATCCGCGCCTTGATGAAGGCGTGTCCGACGCGCTCCATGAGTGGAACGCCGCCGTCGCGTTCGATCGTCTCGGGCACCGCCCGGCTTGCGCGCACGTCGTAGATGACCTTCGCGCCGGGCTCCTTCGCCAGCACGCTCTCGGCGAAGAGGGCGGTGACGAAGTCGCCGGGGACGAACTCGCCGGTGTCGTCGACGAAGAAGCAACGATCCGCGTCGCCGTCGAACGCGACTCCGAGGTCGGCGCCTTCCTCGAGCGTCTTACGGACGATGAACTCTCGGTTCTCGGGCAGGAGGGGATTCGGTTCGTGGTTCGGGAACGAGCCGTCGGGCTCGAAGAAGCAGCGAACCGTCTCGACGGGAAGCCGCTCGAGCACCGGCGGAAGCATCGTGCCGGCCATCCCGTTCGCGGCATCGATTACGACCTTCAGCGGTCTGATCGCGGCTAGGTCCACGAACGAGAGAACGCACTCGACGTACGCGGGCCAGATGTCGTAGCTCTCTCGCGACCCTTCCGTGACGGTTCCGTCAAGGTGGCTGCCACCGTTACGACTTTGTGCCAGCGCGAGGTCGCGCACGTCGAGGAGCCCGGACTCGCCCCCGACCGGCAACGCGCCGCGGCGGACGAGCTTCAGGCCCGTGTACTCCTTCGGATTGTGCGAGGCGGTGACCATCGCGCCGCCTTCGAGGCCGAGGGAGCCGACCGCGAAGTAGACCATCTCGGTGCCGACCAGGCCGAGGTCGAGCACGTCGGCACCGGCCGCCGCCGCGCCGCGCATGAACGCCTCCTGCATGGACAGCGAGGAGAGCCGCATGTCCCGGCCCACCGCGATCCGCCGTGGCTCGAACTGCTCGACGTAGGCGCGCCCGATCGCCTCCGCGCCTGTTTCGTCCAGCTCGGCCGGATAGAGACCGCGCACGTCGT
The DNA here is from genome assembly GCA_036526315.1 of Gaiellaceae bacterium. Taxonomy (GTDB): domain Bacteria; phylum Actinomycetota; class Thermoleophilia; order Gaiellales; family Gaiellaceae; genus 3-1-20CM-4-69-9. Next base: position 2,588 of record DATCYR010000120.1, read on the forward strand.
ACGCCTTGAAGACCTTCGGGTCGAGCACCGGAGCGATGCTACGTGTCTAGCTGAGGTCGATCACGGCATGACCACGGAGCCGTCTTACCGCCGCGGGGACCCGGTTGGCGAAGCTGAAAGCCTGGCCGGCGGTTGCCTTCGGTGACCAGACCTCCATTGCGATCCGCGCCCTGGGCTGTTTCGCACCGGGAGGTACCGGGAGATTCCCTGCGAAATGCCCGCGCCGGACGATCAGATACCAGTCTCCGGAGTAGTGCAGGCTCTCGCTGGACCCGGAAGCCGCCTTCTCGAGCGCCACGTGAGAGGCGGGGCCGTACACCTCGATCGTCTTCGTGGACAGGACGCCGCTGATGGGCGACGGCTTGCGCACTGCCGCCTGGATCTGCTTCACAAGCGACGGCGGCAGCGCCTGACCTCCGACAGCGGCTCGCGTGCCGCCACCGCCGCAGGCGGCGCAGCCGAGGGCGACGAAGACCACGAGACCGCTGAGTGTGAGGCGCTTCACGCTGCGAAGTTCTAGGCAACGGAAACCGGAGGCGCCCTAACCCAAAGGCTAGGCCTGGCCCAGGAGAATGTCACCGATCAACCGTGTCGACGCCGCATCCGGCGCTTCGCTGATCACGGTCGCGGGCCGCTCGAAGCGAGCGAGCGCCTCGCGCAGCGGCTCGGCACGCAGGGTGCCCTCGCCGTACGGCAAGTGCTTCGTCTCGTTGCGGTTCGCGTACTGGATGTCGCTGAAATGGATGTGGAACGGCGCGCCGGGCTCGAGCACCTCGTCTGCGCCGGCGAGGCCACCGGCAAAGGCTTCGACCTCGAGGAAAGCGCCGTCGCTCGTGGCGTGCATGTGGGCGAAGTCGAGCACCGGCCGCACGAAGTCGACCTGCGAGGCGATCGCCAGCACGTCGTCGATCGTCCCGAGGTCGCGCACGCGGCCCATCACCTCGACGCCGAAGGGAACGAGACGGTCCTTGGCCTCGAGCCGCTCGCGGAGATCGCCGAGCTGGTCGACGACGTCGGCGATGGCGTGCTCGCGCTCGCGTCCCAGCAGAAAGCCCGGATGGAAGACGATCAGCTGCGCACCGACGGCCTTCGCGAGGCCCGCCGTATGGTCGAGCATGCCGAGCGCCATCTTGAACTTCTTGCCGCGGTCGGCATGGCCCATGAAGGCGGCGAGCGGGGCGTGCACCGAAAGCGCGATGTCCGCAGCGGCCGCGGCTTGTCCGAACGCCGCAGCAGTCTCGTAGTCGAGCCAGAAACCACTCACGAAACCGATCTCGCAGGCCCGATAGCCGTCGGCCACGAGCGCCGCGAAGGACTCCCGGAACGTCGGCGCCTCGGGCAGCCCGCTCGGGCCGTAGCGGATTTCGCCCACCAGAGGAGCCTATGCCGTCCGGGTATGTCGTCCGACCGTGTTTCTACGTTCTTTGCCATGCCAAAGCGACCCTCCAGGATCGATCTGCTCGAGCTCGACATCGACCTTCGTCTCGCCGACCTCTGGCGGGAGACTCTCGACGTGACCGACTGGAACCTCGAAGTCGTGGCCGCGTTCCTGCGGGCCGCCTACGGCAAGGGCTACTGCGACGCCCTCACCGAGGACGCGCCGGGGTCGCTCTGCCACGAGCACGGGTACCGCATTCCGGCGCGGAAGCCGGCCAACACACCCAAGAGCTGACTGCCGCTCCCGCGGCCGCACGAGGGCTACCATGCCCGCGTGCGATCCAGTCCTGCGCGGCTCGTAATCGCCCTTTCCGTGGCGGCCGCTCTCGCCGTCTTCGTCGTCTACACGGCGCTCGCCGGCGCGGGCGTCCCGCAGATCCTGCCGTCGAAGGTGCACCACTACGCCGGGAAGGACGTGATCCTCGTCGGCACCGTCGTCGCCACCCGGGGTGACGCGCACACCGCCTCCGGCATGCACCTCGTCCTCCGCGACCCGAGCGGAAGCGCACGCGTGCCGGTCGTCTACCACGGCAGCGTCCCCGATCTGTACAAGGTCGGGCGCGTCGTCGTCGTGAACGGGAAGCTCACCCACGGACGGTTCCTCGCCGACAACGGAACGCTGTCGACGAAGTGCCCTTCGAAGTACGCGCCGGCGAAGTCCTCGAAGACCTGATGGCCGCCCTCGGGCGCGCTGCGCTCCTTCTCGCCTTCGGCCTCGTCCTCTACGCGCTGATCGCAGGCTCGTTCGCCGCCTGGAAGCGTCGGCGCAGGCTCGCGCTGTCCGCCCAGAATGCGCTGATCGCCGCGTTTCCGGTGACGCTCGTGGCGGCCGTGCTCCTGCTCGTCGCGCTCGGGCGGCGAGACATGACCTTCCTCTACGTCTGGCAGCACACGAGCCACAAGCTGCCGCTCGCCTACGCGCTCTCCGCGTTCTGGGGCGGCCA
>DATCYR010000121.1:0-17476 GCA_036526315.1 Gaiellaceae bacterium
TTCAGGATCTTCTGGCGTGCCGTCTACGCGTGGGGGTTCTTCGGTGGCTTCCTCGCCCTCGGGGTCCTGCTGCTCCTCTTCGGCTGGATCTACGATCGCCGCGACCGCCGGAACCGCATCGCCTCCGAATGAAGCGCTCCGGTTACGGCGTTAGCAGCTAACGCCGTACCACGCGTCGAAGCATCTACACCAGAACTGTCACGTCTCGAAGACGGCTACCCCATTGCGCTCAACGGTCGCGGCGACGACGCCTGCATTTCATTCGCGACGTCGCTGCGTACCTGGTTCGCGCGCTCGTCGCTCGCGGCCAGCGCTTGCTCGTCCTCCCAGGGCGTGATTGCCATCGCGCTGCCCGAGTCGCGGTCGACCAAACGTTGTCGCGGAAGGTGGCAATTCCGGCGTCGACGCTCTCGGATGTGCCCGTCAGACGAGTGATTGGGCAGCGTCGCGTGTCCTCCTGACTTGCTGACATAAGAAGCGGAAAAATCGACGCCTGAACCCATTGCCTCTTCAGCCTCGCCTTCTGGTCAGGTGAGGTCACGCCCTGGGCAAGCCTACGATCGTGGTGTGTCCGATGAGGAGCTTCGCGGACCTGCCGCGATTCATGCTCGGCGCCGCATCGCACTGGCCGACGCCCTCCTCCTCAAGACCGGTCCGCTGGACGGCCGCTACGAGGTCACGCCGCTCGAGAGCGCTCTAGGAGCGCCCTCGCCGTTCTTCCGGATTGACGGTAAGGCCGGCTCGCCCGCGCAAGCGTCGCGAATCGCGGCGCGCGTGTCGCGAGCCTTGCGCGCGTACATCGCGCAAGCGCAGGCGGCCGCCCGCATCTCACCGATGCAGCGCGTTCGACTCGAGCTCGTCAAGGCACCGCAGCAGCCGCACCTGACCCAGAGCCACTGGCGCAAAGGCCCGCTCGTCGCGCTCAGTATCGTCATGGCAGCCCTGCTGCTCGCGGCGGGCGTCAGGTTCGCCGAAGAGCGTCGCTAACCGCATTGAGTCTGTCCTTTCGGAGGTTTCGCGGGCGCGGTCGGCGTGCGAGCCTAGGGGAGGGCGGCTTCTTTGCGCGCATGCGCGCGGGCCGCAGTCGCGTGTGCGCTTCGCAGGGGCCGCCCCTCGCTCCTGATCGGCCGACCTTGCGCTCGTAACGATTCGCGCTACCATCCGCGCACGCACTGAGGAGGGGTCTGACTCCTTTGGGGACGGAGTGAGGTCCCGTGCCTTGGTGACTCGCCGGGTGCTGCCGACGGTAGGCGGCCTCCGTTCGGCAGCCCCGGCGTCCACGACAGTCCGTGTCGCGATCTCATCCGGACTCCAACGCGACGTGGGCTCGAATACGGCGGCGTCGCAAGGTTGAAACGCGAGCGGCGTTCTCAGTGCGGCCGAGCGCTGTCTCGAGGCGAACGACATCCCGAGCGTCAAGGTTCAGATCGACGGCAAGGGCTACCTGATGACGTCCTCCGCCGGTTAATCGCGCGGGCGTTGGCGCTGGTCCGCCGTCCGCGAGTCCCTGAAGAGCGTCGCAATCATGAAGAGGCCCTGGGCGACGAAGTAGCCGCCGACCCCGTTCAGCAGGACGTCGAAGGCCGCGGGCACTGACTCCGACGCCTCCTGGTAGGCCACCATGTAGGCGCCGGACGCCATCGACAGCAGCGCCGCACCGACGATCAACGCTCGTGACACGCGGGCTTGCTTCAGTGGGCGCAGCGCGAATCCTGCCGGCTGGAACATGCCCACACGCGTGGCGATCGCAGTAAACTCCGCCCCTCGATGGTGCGGCGAGCGGTCGGGGTAGCGGCACTCTTTCTCGTCTTCGTGGCCCCTGCGCACGCGGGGACGCTCGGTCTCGCCGAGGTGCGCGGCTCCGACGGCGCGCTGATCGGCAAGGCCGGCGAGGGCGCCTACGCGTACCCGGCCGACGGATCGATCCTTCGCATCGGCTGGTCGCGAGCGACCGCCGCCAGCGTGGAGCTCAGAGGCGTCTCGATGTTCAACGGCCGCGTCACCGTCCGCCGGCTCGTCGTGCCGGCGCGCGGGCTGACGGGCGCACGTGTGCAGGGCCTCGTCGTCGACGGCACGGGGTACGTCGTCGGGCCGAACGCGCTCATCTCGCTCGGCGGCGGCAGCTACATCGTCGCGCTGCAAGAAGCCGTCTCGCCGGGTCGCACCGGCTCCGGGCTCGTCGCCCTGCGTGCGTACGTCTCGGATCCCTCGCTCGGTCTCGCGCCGGGGACGCAGCTGCTCGTCGGGATGGCGCGCGCTGCGCACCCGACCGACCAGACCGGCCAGGCCGCGGTCGTGCTCGGACTGCCACAGCTACCGGCTGCACAGGCGTCGCTCGCCGGTGTGCCGACGTTCCTCTCGCGTCAAAGCGTCGACATCCCTGACGTCCCGACGAACACGCTCGGCGGCCAGGCCGTCTCGCTGGCGCTCCAGTACCTCGGCGTCCCGTACGTGTGGGGCGGCGCGACGCCGCAGGGTTTCGACTGCTCGGGCCTGACGATGTACGTCTACGCGCAGCTGGGGATCAAGCTCGGCCACTACACGGGCTTCCAGTACTACGAGGGGCGGCGCGTGTCGCGTGACCAGCTCGAGCCCGGCGATCTCGTCTTCTTCCACGCGAACGCACTCGGCGTCCCGCAGCACGAGGGGATGTACATCGGCAACGGCTCCTTCATCCAGGCTCCCCACACCGGTGACGTCGTCAGGATCTCGAGCCTGTTCGACACGCGTTACGCGCTGTCGTACGTCGGCGCGGTCCGGCCTTATGCCGCCGGGGCGTCGTCGGCGCCGTTGCCGCCGAGCTGGACGTCGGCGTCCGGATAGAGCACGCGCCAGACCCTCAGGTAGATCTCGAGCTCCGGGCGCGGCGTCTCGACCCGAAGCTGAGTCGGCCCGTCCGCGAGCACCGTCTGGCCAAGGCTCCGCAGGAAGTGCGCCAGACGGTCCGCGTAGCTCGGGTCGGAGAGGCGAAGCTGCATCGGGCCGCCACTTTGAGTGTGGCACTCGCAGGCCGTCGTGCCGTCACCCGGACGAGGGAGTTCAGGGGAGGGCGTCGAGCACGGAGGACGCATGCCCTGCCGGCTTGATGCCGCGCATCGCGCGACTGATGTTGCCGTCGGCGTCGATGATGAACGTCGAGCGGTTGATCCCCATGTAGCTCTTGCCTGCGAACTTGCGCTCCCCCCAGACGCCGTAGTCCTCGGCGACTTTGTGGTCGGGGTCGGCGAGCAGCGTGAACGGCAGCTGGTGCTTCGCCTTGAACTTCTCGTGTGAGGTCACGTTGTCCGGGCTGACGCCGAGCACCTCGGCGCCGCGGGCGCGGAAGACGTCGTACGCGTCGCGGAATTCACACGCCTCCGTCGTACAGCCGGGTGTGTCGTCCTTGGGATAGAAGTAGAGGACGACGGGCTTCCCGCGAAAGTCGGAGAGGCTGACCGTCTCGCCGGAGTCCGAGCTCAGTGTGAAATCGGGTGCCGGTTCGCCTTCTCGTAGCAAACGTGCCTCCTCGTGTCGGCTGTCGATGTCGAGCAACCGGAGCGTACCGCCCCGCTACTCCTCTACGGCCGCGCCGAGCGCGGCCGGCGGCACCGGCGCGGTGACGTCTCGCAGCTCGGCCGTCGTCGGCGAGTAGAAGCGCTGCGCGATCACCGTCGGCACGATCGCCGAGAGGACGACGACGGCGATCAGCAGCGAGAACTGCGTGCGGTCGATGATCCCGGCGTCGAGCCCGTAGAGCGAGGTGATCGTCCCGAAGGTGAGGCCCGTCGACATGAGCAGCGTCGTGAAGACGGTGTGGGGCGACGTGTAGCGGCGTGCGAGCGGGTAGACAGCGACGAGCTTCGGCACCATCTTCGCCACGAACAGGAGCGCGAGCGTCCCGAGGCTGCCCCAGAGCGCGCTCGTCGAGACGTTCATCCCACCCTTGAGGAAGAAGAACGGCGTCAGGAAGGCGAAGGCAACGACGCGCAGGCGATCCTGCTCCTGCCGGTGCGCGACGTAGTGGGACGACATCACGAGGCCGAGGACGAACGCCGGCAGCGCAGCCTGTGAGTTCGCCTTGCTGCCGAGCCACATCAGCAGGAAGAGACAGGCGAACACGAGCTTGATCTCCGGCTCGATCACGCGGTCGCCGTACCGCGCGAAGAACCACGGTGAGAGCTTGGGCAGCGCCACGACCAAGACGACCGACACGACCGCGAACGGGACGATCCAGAGGGTCGGCTTCAGGAACAAGACCGTCAGCCCGACGACGGTCGCGATGTCGGTGACGAAAGTGGCCGACATGAGCCGCTTGCCGACGAGCTCACGGTTGAGGCCCGTCTCGACGAGAACGGCGTACACGACGGCGAGGCTCGTCGTCGAGAGTGCGAGCCCGCCGATCTCCGACTGCCGGCGAGTCCAGTCGAGCGCGTAGAAGCAGACCAGACCGGCGACGGCGAACGGCGCCGCGAAGCTGACGAGGCCGATCGAGAGCGATGCCCGCCACTCTCGACGGAACTGCGGCACGTCGACCTCGGCGCCGGCGAGGAACGTCAGGACGATGCCGGCGAACGAGCCGATGAACGCGAGCCAGCTCGGGACGTCGAGGCTGAGCGCATTGCCGACGACCACTCCGAGCAGAAGCTCGATCAGCGCGACCGAGATGCCGATCTCGACGGAGACCGTCGACGCGAGGAGGATCGTCCCCGCCAGAACTGCCGCTACCGCGATGTCGCTCACTACGCCTCTACCTCCGGTTCGTTGGTAGAGGCCATTGGCTCAGTGCGAGCGGTTCATCGGGGGCCTCACCCCGCGCAGCCGGTCGAACCTTACCGTCGGCGGTCGGGTGGCCGCGCTAGCCTACGGTCGTGGGCAAGTTCCTCGCGGACAGGCCGACGCTCCGAGGCTTCCTGATCATCGGCGCGATTGTCCTGGTGATCATGCTCCTCAACCTGTACACGGCGGCGGTCGCGATCGGGATGCTGCTTCGCATCGCCTTCTTCCTCGCCGTCGCGTTCTTCATCTTCCTGATGTGGCGCGAGCGGCGCGACGAGATCGCGAGCTGGTCGATGCGCGAGATCGTCGTCTTCTACGGCTCCGCTCTGCTGATCGTCGCTGTGCTGGGGCTCTACTTCTGGCGCGGCTGGGCCGGTTACGAAGAGCTCGGCTTCATCGGCGTCATCGCGTGCTCGGGCTTCGCCATGTGGCGCGTGTGGCGAGACCGGCACCACTACGGGGTTTAAAGAACCGCGGGTTCGGCCGATCCGATGGGGGTGAGACTTCGGCGGCTCCTTCGGCCGGCCCCTCATCTCGAGCGGGACACGGCCCAGCACGCGCTCCTGGTGCTCTTCAGTGCCGGGCTCGCGCTGGCTGCGGTGACCGGCATCGCCTGGGCAGCCGGCTTCGGGACGGTCTTCCGCGAGCTCCGTGCCGCGAACCCGAATTGGCTGCCGATCGCGTTCGCGATGGAGCTCGCGGCCTACCTCGGCTACGTCGTCGCATACCGTGAGCTCGCGCGCGCACGAGGCGGTCCACGTCTGGGCATCGCCCGCGCCGGCGCGATCGTGGCGGCCGGTTTCGGCGTCTTCGTCATTCGCGGAGGCTTCGCCGTCGACCGGCATGCGCTCGAGGACGCGGGACTGGAGCCGCGCGAGGCGCGCATTCGCGTTCTCGGGCTCGGCGCGCTCGAATACGCGGTGCTGGCGCCGGTCGCCGCGCTCGCGGCCGTGATCATCCTCGCGCGCGGATCGACGCGGCCGAGCCTCGGCTTCACGCTGCCGTGGGCAATCGCCGTCCCGCTCGGGTTCGTCGCGGCCTTCGCCGCGCTCGGACTGCGGCATCGCGTGCGAGACGGCGCCGGCTGGCGTGCCGCGCTCCGGCACGCGCTCGAAGCCGTGAACATGCTCCGCCATCTCGCGGGGCAGGGCGCCGACCACGGCGGCGCGTTCGTCGGCACGACGCTCTACTGGGTCGGCGACATCGGCTGCCTCTGGGCGTGTCTGCGCGCATTCAACGACTCGCCGGACATCGCGGCGCTCATCATCGGCTACGCGACAGGCTACGCACTCACGCGCCGGACGCTTCCGCTCGGCGGCGCCGGGTCGGTCGAGGCGCTGGTGTCGTTCTCGCTGGCGTGGGCCGGGATCCCGCTCGCTCAGGCCGTGCTCGCGGTCTGCGCCTATCGCATCTTCAATCTCTGGCTGCCGCTGCTGCCGGCTGCGATCGGCCTCCGCCACCTGAAGCGGTGGCGCGAGCACGCGGCGGGCGTCTAGAGCTCGACGCGGGCCGTGGCGCCGTCGAGCGCGTCGAGCGCTGCGCGGATGTCGACATGCTGCCCGACGAAGATCGGCGTGTCGCGCTCTGTGTAGCGAGACGCCTCGCTCTCGCGCAGCGTCAGCATCAGGTGCATGAAATCCGCCGGCTCGTCGCACTCGAACGCCGTCATGAACTCCTGGTCGTCGATGCCGAACGAGTACGTGGTGTGGTTGTGGATCGAGGCGAACTCGGCGCCGACCCGCATGTGCTCGTCCATCGCGCGCTGCCGCTCCTCGGGCGAGAGCGCGTACCACGGCCGCAGCTTCACGAACGGGTAGATGACGAGGTACGGCGAGCCTTTGGGGACGACCTTTCGCGCGCGGCGCGCCTTCGTGTACTCCGAGGCCTTCGTCGTCGCAAGGTAGGAGTAGGGCGTCTCGAGCCAGCCGGCCAGCGGCGTCGCGTTCAGCGCCGCGCCGAGCTCGCCGAGATCTTCGTAGCGCTGCGTGATCTTCCAGAGGAAGAAGTCGGAATCGGGCCGGACGCCGGTGACGGTGTACGCGCGCAGGTGATCCATCCGCGCGGCCCAGTCCTCGACGACCTCCGCGAACGCGTCCTTGCCGGCGGCGCGGTCCTCGACCGGCAGCCGGCGCCACGCCGGATCGACGCGAAAGAAGGTGTACGCGACGTACTGCCCCTCCATGCCGACGATGCTAGCTCTAGTGGGAGTGCGCGATGAGCGTCCAGCCGAACGTCTGGTCGGTCACCGGCGGCTCGCCGCACTCGTAGGCGCCCGTGCGGACGGCGTTCATCGACGCCTTCACGGCTGCCCGCGTCGACTTCGGCGTGCCGTCTGCGTAGTAGACGCCGGACTGCCAGCGGTTGTAGTCGGTCTCGTCCGTGACGTGGAAGATCAGGAAGCCGCGAACGGTCGGCTGGCACGCGGCGATCTTGAGCGCCTCGTCGTAGTAGGCGGCCTGCACCGCCTCGGTGACCGGCTTCGTCGTCGCCGGCTCCGTGCCGCCGTAGAAGCTTCGCTTCGCGACGGGGATCTGCGAGTCGACGCCGTACTCGTCGTAGATGATCGGCAGCGTCGAGCCCTTCTGGGCTGTGCCGTTGAACGCTTTACCGAGAAGCGAGACGAGCTTCGGGTAGTCGCTGAGGCCGAGGGACGTGCCGCTCGTGTGCACGAGCGTGGGGGGCGTGCTCGAGTTCTCGCCGTACGGGTGGAACGAGAAGCCGTCCATGATCGGCCGGTTGCGCTTCATCGCGCGGTAGGCGGTGCCCATGTCGGTGATGAACGCCGTCGGCGAGTGCGTGTCGCGGCCGGTGCCGGGGCGGTCGATGCCGCGAGGTGAGACGGAGCCGCCGTCGATGAAGACCGTGCGGTCGGCAGCTTTCATCGCGTCGTACGTCCGGGCGAGCAGTTGGACGTACGCGGCCGCAGCGACGTCCTCGCCGTTCGGCCCGAACTGCGGCAGCCAGTAGCGGTTGAGGTTCGGCTCGTTGCCGACGATGTACTCACGGATCGACGGCACCTCGTGCACGAGGTTCGCGGCGAAGCGCGCGAACTGCGTCCGGGCGGTCGCGGTCAACGGTGTTGCGCGGCTCCCGAAAGGCATGACCGTCGCGACGATGCGGATGTTCAAGAAGAGCCCCGCGGCGGCGATCGACTGCACCGCCTGCAGCTGGTCCTGGGGGACGGCGCTCTGGCCCGGGGACCAGCTGACGGTGATCCGGATCGTGTCGAATCCGGCCGCCTTCGCCAGCTCCATCTTCGTCATCGCGACCTGCGGGTCGGCGTTGCGGGCCTCGTCCTCCGCGGCGCCCATGAACATCGTCGCGCTGGCGCGCGCCGCGGCAGGCGCGGCGAGCGCTGTCAGAGCGCAGAGAAGCGCGATGATCGATCGAAGCTGAGGCACCAACAGAGACCCTAGAACCCCGGCCTGCTGCCGGGAAGGCGAGTTTAGCCGAGGGGGATCTCCCGGATCGGCCAGTACGAGCCTCTCGTCTAAGGGACACGGCCTTGCAGGGCTAGGCTGGAAATCGTGGCAGCCCGGCTCGAAGAGCAGCTCAAGGCCCTGCCGGCGCGGCCGGGGGTGTACCTGTTCCGCGACGGGGCGGGGGAGGTGCTCTACATCGGGAAGGCGAAGTCGCTGCGGCCCCGCGTGCGGTCGTACTTCCAGCAGAGCGGCGACGCTCGTGCCGCGATCCGCCAGCTGCCCTCGCGCGTCGCGGACGTCGAGGTGATCGTGACGCAGAACGAGGTCGAGGCGCTCCACCTCGAGCAGAACCTCGTCAAGCGACACCGGCCGCCGTTCAACGTCCGGCTGCGCGACGACAAGTCCTTCCCGTACATCGCGGTGACGGTCGAGGACGAGTACCCGCGCGTCATGTTCACGCGCGAGCGGCACCGTCGCGGGGTCGTCTACTTCGGCCCGTACGCGAACGCGAAGAAGGTCCGAGAGACGCTCGACGTGCTCAACCGCGTGTTCCCGTACCGACCGTGCGAGGGCCCGAAGCCCGGCCGCCACTCCGGAATCCCGTGCCTCGACTACCACATCGACCGGTGCCTGGCGCCCTGCGTCGGCTACGTGACGAAGGAGGACTACCGCGCGATCATCGACCAGGTGATCGAGTTCCTCTCGGGGGAGACGGACCCGATCCAGCGGCAGCTCGAGGGCAAGATGCGGGAGGCTGCTGCCGACGAGCGCTTCGAGGAGGCGGCGCGCTACCGCAACAGGCTGCGCAGCGTCCAGCACCTCGCGGAGCGCCAGGCCGCCGACCGCCGCTCCGTCGGGACGATCGACGTGATCGGGCTCGCAGCCGACGGCGACCGTGCGGTCGTGCAGGTGTTCCCGCTCCGGGACGGCCGGCTGATCGACCGGTACTCGTTCCATCTCGAGAACGTCGGCGGCCAGGACCTGACGACGATCCTCGAGTCGTTCTGCCTCGAGTACTACGGGTCGTCGCCGAGCGTGCCACCGCAGATCGTCGTCCCGCGCGACGCCGGCGACACCTCTGCGCTGTCCGAGTTCCTGTCCGAGCGCCGCGGCGCGCGCGTCGAGGTGCGTGCCGCCGAGCGCGGCGAGAAACGGCGGCTGCAGGAGCTCGCGGCCGAGAACGCGCGCCACGCGCTCGCCTCGGACACGCACCAGGCGGAGCTCAAGCGGCTGCGGCGCGTCGAGGCGCTGGAGGAGCTGCGCGAGGCGCTGAACCTCGAGGCACTCCCCATCCGGATCGAATGCTTCGACATCTCGACCGTGATGGGCCAGGACAACGTCGGCTCTATGGTGGTCTTCCAGGACGGCGTCGCCAAGAAGGCGCACTACCGCAAGTTCGGCGTGCGCGGCCAGGCGGGGATGGACGACTTCGCCGCGATGGAGGAGGTCGTCGCGCGGCGCTTCGCGCGGCTCTCCGACGTGACGGCGGAGGACTACGACGAATCGTTTGCCGCGACGCCGAACCTCGTCGTGATCGACGGCGGCAAGGGGCAGCTCTCTGCTGCCCTCGCGGCGATGCACAGGTTCGACCTGCCGCGGGTCGCCGTCGTCGCGCTCGCGAAGCGCGACGAAGAGGTGTTCGTGCCCGGCCGCGTCGACTCGATCAGGCTCGATCCGCACTCACCGGGGCTGCAGCTCCTGCAGCGCATCCGCGACGAGGCGCACCGTTTCGCGGTCGGCTTCCACCGCCAGCGTCGCGACTCGCGCTCGTTCGCGTCGATCTTCGACGAGCTCGAGGGCGTCGGCCCTGCCCGGCGGCGCGCGCTCCTGCAGCACTTCGGCTCGGCCGAGCGCTTCGTTGCGGCCTCGCAGGAGGAGCTCGAGGGGGTTCCCGGCGTTCCGGCGAAGACGGCGCGGTCGATCTACGCGCAGCTGCACAAGGCGGGCCGCGGCTGAGAGTCACTCGTTCGGGTCACTCGCGCAAGCGATGCCCGAAATCCCCCGGCGCGCCGATACCTGACGTGCCGCTATGGAAGGCCGCACCCTTACGCCAGCCGCGCCGCAGCAGCAGCGTGCGTCTTCGGGCCTCGGAGCCCGGCTTCGCCAGCTGCGCGTCGCCGCCGGGCTGACCCAGTCCGATCTCGCCGGCGACCGCTTCTCCAAGGAGTACGTCAGCCAGATCGAGCGCGGCAAGACGCGCCCAACGCCGCAGACGCTCGCGTGGATCGCGGAACGCCTCGGGGTCGACGCCTCCTATCTCGAGACCGGCCAGACGTGGGACGAGTACGCGGAGGTCGAGGCGTCGGTCGTTCGCGCCGAGGCGGCCGTCGAAGGCCAGCGCTACGACGAGGCGCTCGAGGCTCTCGAAAACGTCACCCACTCGCCGGAGGCGCGCGAGCTGGAGTTCCGAGCGCTGCTGGCCGAGAGCTGGGCCCGGATGTCGCACGGCGAGCTTCGGCCCGCACTCGATCTGCTCGCGCGGGCGCGCGAGCTGTCGGAAGACGCCGGCTTCTCGGACGTCGAGCGCGCGGACGTCCTCTACCGCATGGGCGTCTGCCGGTACAAGCTGACGTCGATCAACACCGCCGTCACGCTGCTCAGCGAGGCGCTCGAGCTCGCCGACCGTTCTGGACTGCCCTGCGACCGGCTGCGCTCCCACATTCTCGAGTGGCGCTCACGCTGCGCGCGCCGGCAACGCGACTTCGAGGCGGCACGGGAGGACATCGAGCGCGCGCTCGAGCTCGCCGACCGGCTCGACGACACGCTGACGGTCGCGCATGTGACGTTCCAGGCGTCGATCGTCGCCGAGCGCGACGGGCAGTGGCTCCGCGCACGGGCGCTCGCCGAGCGCGCGAAGGAGCTCTACGAGCAGCACGGCGACCGCAAGAACGTCGGCCGGCTGCTCAACAACCTTGGCGGCCTCAACTACCTCCTCGGCAAGCCCGACGACGCAGTCGACTTCCTGAAGCGAGCCTTCTCGGTCGCCCTCGAGGTCGGTAGCGATCCCGACGCTGCTCAGGCCGTCTCCTCGCTCGCCCAGGTCCATCTCGGCGCCAGCGAGTGGGCGCTCGCCGAGGAGCAGGCGCGGCACGCCCTCGAGCTGCTCGAAGGCCGTCCCGACTTCCTCGACGAGTCCGGCAACGCGCTGATCGTCCTCGGCCGCGCGCTGATGGAGCAGGAGCGCTACGACGAAGCGCACCAGGCGTTCGCCGAGGCCGAGCTCAACCTCTCGCAGCTTTCATCTGCCAGTCACCGCGCAGTCGCCTGGACGGCCCAAGGCGACCTTGCCTCACGGCGCGGCGACGACCGCGCCGCCGCGGCGCTGTACCGCCGCGCGGCCGAGGCCCTCCAGGACGTGAGGTTCTAAGGAAGGGAGGTGATCAGGATGCTGCGGAAGATCTCTCTGTTGGGAGCTCTCGTCGTGGTCGCCGTTTCGTTCGGCGTCGGCAACGCGATTGCTGCCCCCAAGAATCCAGGCTCGCCGGCTGTGCAGAACAGCCACGGCAAGTGGACCGACGGTTTCTCGGACGGTCGCGACTAGCGGCCGTCCGAAACCTTCGCCTCCGCGGGCTCCGCGCCGGCGCGGTCGGCTTCGGCCTGCCGACGGACGTGTAGCGTCCCCGTCATCAGCAGGATCGCAGTGAAGCCGACGATCGCGTTGACGACGATCAGCGTGATGCGCATGCCGACGCTGAAGCTGAGCGCAAGGCTCTTGCTCGTGACGTTGCGGAAGATGTAGACGAGGAGACCCTGCTCGGTCCCGATCCCAGCCGGGCTGATCGGCAGGATCGTGGCGAGGCTCTGGCTCACCTGCACGAGGAGCGCGTTGTACAGCGTCGCGGGAATGTGGAACGCGCGCAGGAAGAAGAAGACGGTGACGAGCCGCAGCGTCCAGTCGAGCAACTGCCACGGCACGACGCGTGTCAGGTAGTAGTGCCGATCAGAGAGCGCGGCGAATCCCTGTGCGACCTTCGCCTTGAACTCCTCGACGCGCTCCGCGATCCAGGCGATCAGGGCTGCGCCGAGGAGAAGCAGCAGCAGGAAGAGCACGAGGCCGATGGTCGGATGGCGGAACGCCCAGCCGTAGTCGAGCGAGGGGAGGCTCGGGCTCTTGATCACGTCGATGCCCGGCAGCACGCTCTGGGTCAGTGCCCAGATCACGAAGCAGCTGGCGACGACCATGTCGAACAACGTCTGCAGGAGCGACGTCGACACGAGCGTCGTGTACGTCGAGTGGTCGATCCGGCGCTTGGCGAGGAAGAGCCGCACGACGTCGCCGCCGCGGGCCGGAACGATCGCGTTGACACCCGTGCCGGCGACGTACGCACCGAACATCGTCAGCCAGCGCACGCGCTCGCGCGGGTAGGCCGCACGCACGATGTTCGTCCACGCGGTCGAGACCGCGACGAGCTTGCCGAGCTGGGCCAGCACACCGACTGCGAGCCACTT
The DNA here is from genome assembly GCA_036526315.1 of Gaiellaceae bacterium. Taxonomy (GTDB): domain Bacteria; phylum Actinomycetota; class Thermoleophilia; order Gaiellales; family Gaiellaceae; genus 3-1-20CM-4-69-9. Next base: position 12,627 of record DATCYR010000121.1, read on the forward strand.
CCACTCGACGGCCGCAAGGTGGGTGAAGAAGACGTCGAGCGCGTGAAGGACGGAATGGATCACCTAGAAGTCTCCGCCGCCTCCGCCGCCGAAGTCACCGCCGCCGAAGCTCATGCCGCCGCCGAAGTCGCTCCAGTTGCCGAAGCCGCCGGCGGCGCCCGAGCCGCCCCAGCTTCCGTACCCCCAGCCGCCGTAGGCGCCGCCGAGGAGCTCGCCGACGAAGAGCCCGGAGAGGAAACCGGCGCCGCCGAACGGTGAGAAGTACCCGCCCGCCCACGGGCCGAAATAGGACGGGGCGTTCCAGTACGGCACGCGGTGCCCGCCGGCGACGACCTCGCGCGCGGCCGGCTCCTCGCCGCGCTCGACCGTCCCCGCGCATGCCTCGCACGCGGGCACTTTTCGCAGGACACCGCCCGGCGGCGCCCAGTCGACGTCGCGTGCGGAGGGGCCGTGGCGTGGGTCGAAGAAGCACGGCGGCCGCCGCTCCGGCGGCGGCTTGCCGGCGAGGAGCGCCTCGGCGCAGGCCATGTGCCACCGCCCTTCCTCGAGCGAGCCGGCTACTGCCTGGAGCTGGCTGCTCTGCCGCGCGCGGTCGTAGGCGCTGCTCGCCTGCGCATAGTCGTCGAGCGCCTCTTCGTAGGCCTGCTTCGCCTTTGGGTCCGCCTCGACCGGTTGCTCGAGCTGCTGCACGTCGTCGGCCAGCGCGATCAGGTCCTCGTGCGCAGCAGCCTTCACCTCTGCGAGCTCGGTCTGACGGCGCCGGCGCGCGCGAACCGCGTGCAGGCCGAGGAAGAGCGCGCCGCCGAGCACGAGCAGGCCGATCAGGACGCCGCCGCCGGAGCCCGGGCCGCCTCCCGGGGCGCTGCCGCCGTTTCGTCGCGCCGCCGCAACCCGGTGGACGAAGTCGATCAGCGTCGCGGTCACGCCCTGGTCGCGGTGCGCGTCGAGCGCTTCGGTTGCGAGCCGTCCGGCGACACCCGGTTGCAGGACTCCCTGGCTGCCGGCGCGGAAGTGCCTGCCGACGACCACCGCATACGTCCCGTCGCGATTCAGCCCGTCGTGCAGTGCCTGCACGACGCCGTCCGGGTCTCCGCCGGTCTCGTTCTCGGCGGCGACCGGGAGGATCGCGACGTACACCGGGCCGGCGCCCGCTGAGTCGATCGCCGCGCGCAGGCGCGCCTGGTCGCCACGGCTGATCGCGAGCTCCGCTGCCGGGTCGACGTACACCGGGCTCTCCCGGAGCGCGCGGACCGCCGTGTCGATGCGCTCGCCGGCGTACGCGTGTGCGGTCAGCACGAGAGCCGCCGCGACTGCGACAGCGAGCACGCGACCTCTGTTCACGGCGCTAGATCGCGCCGCGCCCGTCGTCGGGCGTCATGAACGGGTAGCGGTAGTCGGTGGGCGGCACGAACGTCTCCTTGATCGTGCGCGGGCTGACCCACCGGATCAGGTTCCACATCGAGCCGGCCTTGTCGTTCGTCCCCGACGCGCGGGCACCGCCGAACGGCTGCTGCCCGACGACGGCTCCGGTCGGCTTGTCGTTGACGTAGAAGTTCCCCGCCGCGTAGCGGAGCTTTTCGTCCGCGAGCTCGAGCGCGTCACGCTCACGCGCGAAAACGGCGCCGGTGAGCCCGTACGGCGCGCCCTTGTCGACGAGCTCGAGCGTCTCGTCGTACTTCGACTCGGGGTAGACGTATGCCGTCACGACCGGCCCGAAGAGCTCCTCCTTCATCGTGCGGAAATCCGGGTCAGTCGTCTCGAGCACCGTCGGCTCGACGAACCAGCCGTCGGAGTCGTCGTAGCCCCCGCCGACCAGCACCTTCACCTTTTCGGCGGCGCGCGCCTCGTCGATTGCGTCCTTCTGCGTCCGGAAGGAGCCTGCGTCGATGACGGCGCCCATGAAGTTGCCGAAGTCGGAGACGTCGCCGACGCGGATCGTCCCGACGTCCTCGACGACGCGGTCGCGGATCTCCGGCCAGAGGTTGGACGGGGCGAAGATGCGCGACGCAGCCGAGCACTTCTGGCCCTGGTACTCGAAGCTGCCGCGGACGATCGCCGTCGCGACGGCCTCGGCGTCCGCAGAGGGGTGCGCGACGATGAAGTCCTTGCCGCCGGTCTCGCCGACGATGCGCGGGTAGTTCCGGTAGTTGGCGATGTTCGCCCCGATCGTCTTCCACATCGACTGGAAGACGGGGGTCGAGCCGGTGAAGTGGACGCCTGCGAGGTGCGGGCTCGCGAGCGCGGGGTCGCCGATCTCGGAGCCCGAGCCGTACACGAGGTTGATCACGCCAGGCGGGAGGCCGGCCTCCTCGAACAGCTGCATCAGGAAGTGCGCGGAATAGGCAGCGGTCGACGCGGGCTTCCAGAGCACCGTGTTCCCCATCAGCGCGGCGCTGCCGGGCAGGTTGCCGCCGATCGCCGTGAAGTTGAACGGCGTGACTGCGAACACGAAGCCCTCGAGCGGCCGGTACTCCATGCGGTTCCACGTGCCGGACGACGAACGCGGCTGCTCGGCGTAGATGCGGAGCATGAACTCGACGTTGAAGCGGAAGAAGTCGGTCAACTCGCAGGCGGCATCGATCTCGGCCTGGTGCACGGTCTTCGACTGGCCGAGCATGGTCGCCGCGTTCAGCGTGGCGCGCCAGGGGCCCGCCAGGAGCTCGGCGGCGCGGAGGAAGACGGCTGCGCGGTCTTCCCACGGCGTGCGGTGCCAGTCCTCCCAGGCGTCCGCCGCGGCCTTGACGGCCTGCTCGACGTGGGTCGCGTTGCCTTTGTGCACCGTGGCGAGGACGTGCTTGCGGTCGTGCGGCATCACGGCCTCGAAGGTCTCGCCGGTGCGGATCTCCTCGCCGCCGATCACGAGCGGCAGCTCGATCTGCTCGCCTCGCATCTGCTCGAGCCGGACGCGGAGCTCCTCGCGCTCGGGCGAGCCCGGCGCGTACTCCTTGACCGGCTCGTTCTGCGGCGCGGGCGGGCGGAAGAGGCCTGGAGCGGCGGACATCGGAGGCGATTGTAGGCTTGCTTCCCGTGTCTGTGACGTGCGTCTCGTACACGGCCGAGGGCTGGGGCGTGGGGGAGGTATGGCATGACGGCGCGCGCCTCGTGTGGCACGAGCTCCCGCGCCCACGCGCCGACGCCCCCGCGGAAGCCTCTCTAGGCACACGCGCGCGGGCGCGCGCACGCACGCGTGAAACCCCCTCCCAGGGTGGGGGAGCCGACCCACCGCCCTCGCGGTCGAGGCTACCCCGGAAGCGTTCGCGCCCGCGTGACGGCACCGCGCCGGAAGTGCACGAGCTTCTCCACAGGCTCAACGCATACTTCGAGGGGACGCGAGTCGCGTTCGTCGACGTGGCGATCGAAGACGACGGCTGGACGCCGTTCCAGCGCGACGTGGTCGCCGCGATGAGGCGCGTCCCGTACGGCGAGGTCGTGTCGTACTCCGATCTCGCGCGGCTCGCCGGGCACCCACGGGCGCAGCGCGCGGCCGGAACGGTCTGCGCCGGAAATCGCTTCCCGCTCGTCGTGCCGTGTCACCGCGTCGTGTCGGCGGGCGGCGTCGGCTCGTACCCGGGTCTCGGCGTCGACTACAAGCGGCGGCTGCTGGCGCTCGAAGGTGTCACTCTCTGAGGACCTCCGCAGCGAGCTCGCGGCGATCGCGCCGCGAAGCGAGTGCGACCGGCTCGCAGAGCTCTCCGGTCTCTTCCACTCGGCCGGCAGCGTCCACCTGCGCGGGCGCGGGGAGGTCTCCGTCCACCTCGACGTCGCCGAGTCCGCGGTCGCGCGTCGTGCATTCAGTTTGCTCCGCGCGTTCGGTGTCGCGTCGGAGATTCGCACGTACCAGCGCCGCGCGTTCGACGGCGCGACGAGGTACCAGCTCCATGTCGCCGGCGACGAGCGTGCGCTCCAGGTGCTCCACGAGGCGGGGATCCTCAGCGCACGGCTGACGCCGCTGGCAACGCCGCCGCGACGGGTCGTCGCGCGCTCGTGCTGCCGCGGCGCGTACGTTCGCGGGGCGCTCCTCGGTGGCGGCTCCCTCAGCGGGCCGCGGTCGCCGCACCTCGAAATCCGGAGCGCCGAGCCGGAAGGGGCCGACTTCCTCGCCCGTCTCGCGGTTGAAGAAGGTGTTCTCCTGGGCGTCGCCGACCGCGCTCGCCACTCGATTGCGTACGCCAAGGGGGCCGACGCGATCGAGGGCGTGCTTGCACTCGCCGGCGCCGGGCGCGCCGTGCTCGTGTTCGAGGAAAGGGCGGTGATGGCGGCGACGCGCTCCCGTGCCAACCGGCTTGCGAACGCCGACCATGCCAACCTCGTTCGGACGAGCCGCGCCGCACACGAGCAGCTGCGCGCGATCCGGCAGCTCCGCCGCAGCGGCGCGTTCGTCAAGCTCCCGCCGAAGCTGCAGGAGGTCGGCGAGCTGCGCGAGCGCCATCCGACGTTCTCGCTTCGTGAGCTTGCGCTCACATGCGAGCCGCCGGCGACGAAAGCGGCTGTTCATCGGCGTTTACAGAAGTTGCAACAACTCGCGACGTACTGAATCGGCGCGTCTTGTTGTCGTTCGCGTCGCCCGTTCGTCATACTCAGCCGTGGCGGGTCTGCGCTCGTCCGGCGCCGGATTCAGACCCCGTCCGACGCCACGGTCCTGAGCGTGGTTCAACCAGAGGGGGAGGTCGTCCTCGGAGCTTCCCCTCTGGCCCGCCACCTAGGTGTCTCCTACCTCCCTTATCTCGGGTGAGTTCGAGTGGTTGCGCGGCGGGCCAATCGGGCGGAGGACGGCCGCGCCGGCGGAGCCGACACGGCCTTTATGGTCGCCGTCGCGAGCGACGGCGACGTGGCCCGCACGCGTTTCTCTC
>DATCYR010000122.1:0-7508 GCA_036526315.1 Gaiellaceae bacterium
AAGAACCTGACCGAGCACGCCGACCAGGCGCGGAAGTCGAAGGAGCTCGCGACGATGCGGCGCGACCTCGAGCTCGACTGCGACCCGGCAGAGCTCGTGCTGCTGCCGCCCGACCGCTCGGAGCTGCGCGAGATGTTCCGCCGCTTCGAGTTCCGCAACCTGCTGGGGCGCGTCGACATCCTCGACGACGCCGTGCCGGCGCAGGCGATGCGCATGCCGGGCACGGAGGTCGCCTGGCGCGAGGGCGAGTTCCCGGAGGTCAGGGGCCGTGCTGCGCTCGCCATCCGCGACGATCGCTTCGCCCTCGCGCGCGAGGACGACGGTGTCGTCGTCGGCACGTGGGACGCCGCGCTCGAGCGGCGCCTCGACCGCGCGGACGTGATCGCGCACGACTTCAAGGCGCTGCCGCGGCTCACGATGGAGCCGGTCGAGGACACGATGCTGCTCGCGTACCTGATCGAGCCGGGCCGGGCGTCGTACGAGCTCGACGACCTCGCCGCGGAGTACGGGGTCGAGCCGATCCCGACACCCGTGAGCGACGAGGAGACGGCGGCGCTCGTGCGCCACGCCGAGATTCCGCGCCGCCTCGCGCCGATCATGCTCGACCGTGTCCGCGAGCGCGGCGCGGAGGATCTCTACCGCAACATCGAGCTGCCGCTGACCGCCGTGCTCGCCGCAATGGAGGACAACGGCGTCAAGATCGACACGTACCGCATGGGCGAGATCACGGCGCGCCTCGCCGACCGCCTCGAGGAGCTCGAGGCGAAGGCGTACGAGCTCGCGGGCGAGGAGTTCATGATCGGCTCGACGCAGCAGGTCGCGCGCATCCTGTTCGAGAAGCTCGAGCTGACGCCGGGCCGAAAGGGCAAGACGGGCTACTCGACCGATACACGCGTGCTGCGCTCGATTCGGCAGGAGCACCCGATCGTCGAGGTGATCGAGGAGTGGCGCGAGTACTCGAAGCTGCTCAACACGTATCTCGGCCCGCTGCCGTCGCTGATCTCGGAGGCCGACGGCCGTCTCCATACGACCTTCAACCAGACCGTCGCCTCGACCGGCCGGCTGTCGACGACGAACCCGAACCTGCAGGCGATCCCGATCCGCACCGAGCTCGGGAAGGAGATCCGCTCTGCGTTCGTCGCCGAGAGCGGCTCGCGCCTCCTCTCCGCGGACTACTCGCAGATCGAGCTCCGCATTCTCGCGCACGTGTCCGGTGAGCCGAAGCTGCGTGAGGCGTTCGCGCGCAACGAGGACATCCACACCGCCACAGCGGTCGAGGTGCTCGGCAAGGATCCGTCCCAGCTCACGAGCGGCGACCGCTCGATCGCGAAGATGATCAACTTCGGGATCGTCTACGGCATCTCTGCGTTCGGCCTCTCGGAGAATCTCGAGATCCCGCGGGAGCAGGCGCAGGAGTACATCGACGCGTATCTGGCGCGATTTCCTCGCGTCCAGGACTTCATCCAGCGGACGATCGAGCAGTCGAAGCGCGACGGCTACGCGACGAGCCTGCTCGGCCGGCGGCGCCCGACGCCGGAGATCCGCGCGTCGAACCGGCAGACGCGCTCGCTCGGCGAGCGCCTCGCGGTCAACTTCGTCATGCAGGGCTCGAACGCGGACATCATCAAGAAGGCGATGATCGCGATCCACCGCCGGCTGCGCGAGGAGGGGCGAGGCGCGCGGCTCGTGCTGCAGGTGCACGACGAGCTGCTGCTCGAAGTGCCGGACGCGGAGACCGGGCCGGTGCGCGAGCTCGTGCGCGAGGAGATGACGCGCGCGTATCCGCTCGACCCGCCGCTCGCAGTCGACATCGGCATCGGCGACGACTGGAACGAGGCCAAGTCCTAACGCGCCGAAAGCCGATGCGGGGAGGGGGCTTGGGGGGAAACGGGAGGTTCCCCCAGATCGAATCCTCGTCGCGCGCGGCGATCGCAGCGGCGCGTGCGTCGAGGCGTCACCTGAAGAAGGGGCGCGTGGGGAAACATGGTTTCCCCACGGGAGCGAGCGAAGCGAGCGACGGTATCGGCGACGACTGGAACGAGGCCAAGTCCTAGCGCCGTAGGCCGTCCGGCCCATTGAGACTTTTCCGCGACCGCGTTACGATCGCGCGGCTCGGGGAGAGCACTGCGATGTAGGGAGGGCCGTCAGTTGAACACTTCCCGTCTCCGCCTGGGCGTGCCGCTGGCGTGCGCGCTCATGGCCATATCTCTGGCCGGCAGCTCGGCTGCCGCGGACGACCAAACGCCGCCTACGGCGGAGATCACGGTGGCGCCGCCAAGCGCCGCCCCAGGAACGAACGTCACCGTCACCGCGACGGTGACGCCCGGGACGAATCCCGACAGCACGGGGCTTGCGGTCGTGTGCGACCTGAGCTGGGCGGGTCTGACCAAGACGAGCTCGCTCAGTCCGGACGCAAGCGGCCTCGTCTTCTCGCGTACCGTCACGGTGCCGAGTGATTCGCCGCCGGGCGAACGCATGAGTAGCTGCACGGTCACGGACGACCAGGACCGCTCGAACACGTCGCCGTACACGGTGACGATCACGAGCCCGGACACTGACGCGCCGCCGACGGTGACGAGCCACACGCCGGCCGACGGCGCAACGGATGTCGCGGTCGACGCGAACATCGGGATCACGTTCAGCGAGGCGGTCGACGTCGCCGACGGCTGGTACACGATCTCGTGCGACACGAGCGGCACCCACACGGCTGTCGTCACGGGCGGGGGCTCGTCGTACGTCCTCGATCCGGACAGCGACCTCGCGAACGGCGAGACGTGCACGGTCAGCCTCGACGGCACGAAGGTGACCGACGGAGGCGGGAACGGCCTCGACGGTCCGGCGAGCTGGAGCTTCACGACCGAGGCGGCGGCGCCCGTGAACCTGCCGCCGTCGGTGCAGGCCAACGGCCCGTACACCGTTTCGGAGGGCGGCAGCGTCTCGCTCGCCGCGACGGGGAGCGATCCCGAGGGCGGCGCGTTGACGTACGCATGGGATCTCGACAACAACGGCACGTACGAGACGAGCGGCAGCACGGTCACGTTCTCGGCCGCCGCGCTCGACGGCGCGTCGTCGCGCACGGTCGGCGTGCAGGTGACGGACGACGGCGGAGCGACGGCGACCGACACGGCGACCGTCGACGTCACGAACGTTGCGCCGACGGCGACGTTCACGGCGCCGGCGACCGCGTATGCCGGTCTCCCGTTCACGCTGTCGCTGACGGGCGCTTACGATCCGTCGACGGCGGACACGAATGCCGGCTTCACGTATTCCTACGACTGCGGCGACGGCACCTACGGCGCAAGCGTGTCCTGCTCGACGAGCGACGTCGGGACGCTGACCGTCCGCGGGCAGATTCAGGACAAGGACGGCGGCGCGACCGCGTACACGGCGACGGTCACCGTCACCGTCACGTTCGACAGCCTGTGCAGCCTCGTGCGTGCGTACTCGACCGACCCCAAGGTGGCCGACGACCTCTGCGCCAAGCTCGCGACCGCGGCGGCGGCCTCGACGCCGACGGCCCACGACGGCGCGCTCGGCTCCTTCCGCAACCAGGTCGACGCCAAGGTAGGGAAGGGCCTCACGGCCGCTCAGGGCGCAGAGCTGAAGCTGCTTTCCACGAGGCTCTGACGGCGATTCAGTCCCTGGCCAGGGGCCTTCGAGGCCCCTGGCTATACTGATCGGCCGCTGTATGCCTACCGAGACTGAGCAACCGATCGCCGGCGACGGCGTCTGGACCACAGGCCCAGACGGCGAGCTGATCCCCGACTACGAGTCCACCTTCCCGACGATCAACGAGGGGGAGGTCGTCCACGGCACCGTCGTGCGGGTCGACAAGGACGAGGTGCTCGTCGACATCGGCTACAAGTCGGAGGGCGTCATCCCGGTCGCCGAGCTCTCGATCCGCCGTTCGGTGAACCCCGCCGACGAGGTCACGCTCGGCGACGAGATCGACGCGCTGGTGATGACGAAGGAGGACGCCGAAGGCCGGCTGATCCTCTCGAAGAAGCGCGCGCGCTTCGAGATGGCGTGGAAGGCGATCGAGCGGGCCGCCGAGTCGGGCGAGCCCGTCAACGGGCGTGTGATCGAGGTCGTCAAGGGCGGCCTGATCCTCGACCTCGGCGTGCGCGGCTTCCTGCCGGCGTCGCTCGTCGACATCCGCCGCGTGCAGGACCTGGACGAGTTCATGGGCAAGGAGCTCCGCTGCAAGGTGATCGAGCTCAACCGATCGCGGAACAACGTCGTGCTCTCACGCCGGGCCGTCCTCGAGGACGAGCGCAAGGAGATGCGCCAGGCGATCCTCGACCGGCTCAACCCGGGCGACGTCGTCGAGGGGCAGATCTCGAACATCGTCGACTTCGGCGCGTTCGTCGACCTCGACGGCATGGACGGGCTCATCCACATCTCCGAGCTGTCGTGGTCGCACGTGAACCATCCGTCGGAGGTGCTCGAGATCGGACAGACGGTGAAGGTGAAGGTGCTGGACATCGACCGCGAGCGCCAGCGGATCTCGCTCGGCCTCAAGCAGACGCAGTCCGACCCGTGGCAGCAGGTCCTCGAGCAGCACCAGGAGGGTGACGTCGTCGAAGGCCGAGTGACGAAGGTGGTCACGTTCGGCGCGTTCGTCGAGATCCTCCCCGGCGTCGAGGGGCTCGTCCACATCTCCGAGCTTGCGCAGCATCACGTCGAGAACCCGCGCGAGGTCGTCTCCCAGGGCGACGTCGTGCCGGTGCTGATCCTCGAGGTCGATGCCGAGCGGCGACGGCTGTCGCTGTCGTTGAAGCGCGTCGACCCGGAGCGCCGCGCCGAGAACGAGCCGCCGCTCGAGGGGACGCCGCACCTGGATCTGTCGGAGGACGTGTTCAGCGACTCCGCCTCCGCGCCGGCGGCACCGCCGCTGCCGGGCGAGGAGGAAGCGGCCCCTGCGGAAGCCGCCCCGGCCGCAGCGCCTCCTGACGAGCAGTAGACCGCTTTCAGTCGCGGTCACCGGGCCGATCGGCGCCGGGAAGAGCGCGGCGCTCAAGGCGTTCGCACGCCATGGTGCGGCCACGATCTCGAGCGACGAGATCGTCCACCGGCTGCTGCGAAGTGACCCCGAAGTCGCGCGGGAGCTCGCCGCCCGCTTCGGCCCCGAGGTGATCGGCGACGACGGCGCCGACCGCGCCAGGATCGCGGAGATCGTCTTCAACGATCCCGGGCAGCTCGAGTGGCTCGAGGCGCTGCTGCATCCACGGGTCGTCAGAGAGAACCTCGCCTGGCGTGCCGAGCAGGAGCGCCGTGACGACCCGCCGCTCCTCACCGTCAGCGAGGTGCCGCTCCTCTACGAGACCGGCGGCGAGCGGCGGTTCGACGCCGTCGTCGTGATCACGGCGCCCGAGGCGCTTCGGCGCGAGCGGCGGCCGGCCGGCGACGACCGCGAGCAGCGTCTGCTCCCGGAGGAGGAGAAGGTCGCGCTCGCGGACTACACCTACCTCAACGACGGGACGCTCGAGGAGCTCGACGACTTCGTCGCCGACGTGGTTGGCAAGCTGACGGCGTGAGGCGCTTTCTCGCGATGGGCGTGCTCGCCGGCGGCCTGCTGTTGGCGTTCGTCGCCGTGCAGTCGGCGAAGCCGGGTTGGTGGGAGCGGCTCTGGTACCCGCTGCGCTACGAGCAAATCGTTCGCGGGCACGCGCGCAACTACGACCTCGATCCGGCGCTGCTCGCCGCCGTGATCTACCAGGAATCGAAGTTCAAGGCGAATGCGCGCTCGAGCTCCGGCGCGATCGGGCTCATGCAGCTGCTGCCGGACACCGCGAAGGGAATCGCGATCCACACCGGTGGCACGCAGTTCCGCGTCGACGACCTCTACGACCCGGAGATCAACGTCCGCTACGGCGCGTGGTACCTACGCCACTTGCTGGAGAAGTACGGCGACGAGCGCACCGCACTCGCGGCTTACAACGCGGGCCAGCAGAACGTCGACCGCTGGCGGGAAGCCGGCGAAGGGATCCAGTTCGCCGAGACCCGCGCGTACGTCGATCGCGTCGAGAACCTGAAACGGATCTACCGCGACGCGTACGCCAAAGAGCTCGGCTACTGAAGGCAGGGCTCGCCGGCGTGGTTCTCGATCCGGAACTGCTGCGCGCTGTCGGCGGAGTTGCCGCGCATGTCGCTGACGTGCACGTGCACCTCGTACAACCCGTTCGGGTATGAGCGCGTGTCGAAGGTCGGCGCGAGGTTGTAGATGAAGTTCCCCGGCATCGGGAACTGCTGGTTCGAGAAACGCGGCGCGTTCTGGTACGTCCCGCGCGCGTAGACGTTCCAGAAGTTGCGGACGACGGGGAGTGTCGTCCGGAAGTCGGCGACCGGGACCGCGGCGATGTCCGGGAGGCCGTCGACCGGGCGGAACGACCACGTCACGAAAGCGGGTGAGACCGGGAAGCCGGCAAACGTCCCCGGCACGCGTAGCGGCGGCGTGTCGTGTGCGGCCGCCACGAGCGAGACCGTGCCGCAGATCGTCGCGGCGTTGAGCGGGACGAGCGAGCGAGTAGGCCGCACGAAGATCGCGTCGATCTGCGGCACCGTCCGGTCGACGTAAGGAGAGATCCCGCCTTGCGCGAGCGGGTTCCAGACGCGCCGGCCGCGGATCTCGGTGAGGTGCACGTGGTTGGCGGCGTGGATGACGGTCCCGAGCACGGTGCGCTGCGCGACGACGTGCTGGCCGTTGTGGACGGCGGGGTGGATGTGGAAGTACTGGAACTTGTGGCCGGGCGAACGGACCAGCACGGCGGCGGCGTCGATCAGGCTCGCCGTGCCCGAGATGACCGGATAGACGGGCGTTCCCTCGGGAGCGGCGATGTCGATGCCGTTGTGGAACTGGAACAGGCCCGGCCCCTGGAGCCCGTCGGTGAGCATCGTGTTCCAGAAGCGCGTCCGCGGGTCTCCGAAGTTGGCGCGGATCGGGTGCTGCTGGTGGAACGGCTTGATCGGCCAGGGATAGGCAAACGCATTCGCGCTCGCGACCAGCGCGAGCGCACACGTGGCGAGTATGACGAGACGTCGCACGGCCTCTAGAGACGCGGAGGGGAGGCTCAAGGTTAGCCTCCCCTCCGGATCGTTCAACTAGCCGCGCAGCCAGCCCGAGCGGTTGTGCACCTGGAAGATCTGGGCGGCCGAACCGCGGTTCCCGGCGGTGTCCCATGCCGTGACGGTGATCCGGTACACGCCGTCCTGCAACTGATGCGTGTCCCAGAGAGTGGGCGTCAGCTTGAACAGGTAGACGCCGGGGTTGTACCAGTACCGATGCGCGCCCATCTGCACCATGTTCATGTGCGTGCCGCGCGCGTAGGTCTGCCACATGTTGCTGCCCGGCAGGTGCGTCGTCACGTCGAGGGCAGTGGTTTCCGGCACGACCGCTCGCCCGCCCGGATACGGGGCGATGCGATACGTCAGTTTCGCCGGCGTGATCGGGAGGCCCGCCCAGCGGTCGGGGACCGGGAGCGCGTGCGTGTCGCTTGCGGAGACGACCA
>DATCYR010000123.1:0-3688 GCA_036526315.1 Gaiellaceae bacterium
GACCTCGGCCGCGTCTACGAGCTGTTCCCGCGGCTCGCCGAGCGAAAGCAGCAGAAGGCCGGGACGCTCTCCGGCGGCGAGCAGCAGATGGTCGCGATCGGGCGCGCGCTGATGGCGCGGCCGAAGCTCCTGCTGCTCGACGAGCCGTCGATGGGGCTCGCGCCGATCTTCGTCGAGCGGATCTTCGAGATCATCCGGGAGATCAACTCGCAGGGGACGCCGATCCTGCTCGTCGAGCAGAACGCCTTGATGGCCCTCGACGTCGCCAACCGCGGCTACGTCCTCGAGACGGGCAAGGTCGCCCTCGCCGACGACGCCAAAGCGCTCAAGCAGAACGATCAGGTTCAGCGCACCTACCTGGGCGCCTAATCCGACGTGAAGGCTCGGGTCAGGCCCCCGCGGGGCCAGACCCCGTGACTCGCAGCGGGAAGTACGGCGGCGAGAGCAGGAACGCGACGCGCGGCGGGCGGTCGGACCAGCCGCGGACCATCGTCAGCGCGGCGCCGAGCCCGTGGGTCGGGACGAAGCCGAGCTGGCGTGCGGCGGCGTGGTCGCGGCAGCCGGCGACGATGACGTTGCCGAGACGCCCGATTGCCGGGCGGCAGCCGTCCCAGTCGGCGAACGGAAGCAGCGGATGGCAGGTGCGGCCGTCGCGGTACGCCTGCACGGCCCGCGCATCGCTCACGGCGCCTCGCTCGGCGTCGGCGAGCGCCGACGCGTCGGGGCGCCCGGCGCTCCTCGTCGCGGCGAAGAACGCGCGATAGGGCTGCTGTGTGGGGTGGCTGAAGTGCCGGTGGAAGCGATGCATCAGCACGGCCGTGCCGCCCTCGGCGAGCGGGAACGAGTCGCGCCACAGGCGCAGTGCCAGGCCGAGCCCGAGGTACGCGCCGAGCAGCGGGTTCGGGCGCTCTCGCGGCAGGTACGGCGTCGTTCGGGGAATGCCGACGCAGATCGCGTCGAGCTCGCCGTCGAGCGCGACACCACGCAGCTCGACGCCGCGCAGCAGCGCCTCCGTGTGCGCGACCGACGGCGGCCCCGCGTACGCATTCGCCACCGTGCGCTCGAGCGGCAGCGAGCGGAGGACGTACGCGCGCAGCCCGCCCGGGAGCGCACGAAACAGGTAGCGGAATGGTGAGCGCACGATCCGCTCGAGCGCCTGCGTCTCGTACGGATAGCCGCCGAGCGTCCCACCGAGCCGCGGATGGTTGAGCACGAGCGACGCACCGATCACCGGCACGCGGCGCATCAGCGTCCGCTCGAGCTCCAGGCCCAGCCGCCACCCCTGCGAGGCGGACGTCTCCAGCAGCGAGTACGCGCCGGCGGCGCGCAGCACTTCCCGGCCGGAGGCGCCGACGAGCGCGGCGGGGCCGCCGTGCAACACCGTCTCCGCGGCGGTGACGACAACGACGAGATCCGTCTGCACGAGGGCCGGGTGCACCCGCAGCGGGATCGATCCGGCCGTCCCGACCTCCACGAGGTCGTCGCGCTCGACGTCGTGGACTTCGACGTGGCCGTGGAAGCGGCGTGCGAACTCGGGCGAGACGAGCGTCTCGAGCTGGTCGTGCCCCGCGCGCCGCGCGAGGCCGCCGGCGACCAGCAGCGTCTGATAGCCGGTGGGGACGCCGAGCCGCTCGAGCTCGGCGACGGCGGCCGCAATCGCCGCCTGGCGCGGGTCGCGGTCGCTTCCGGGCAGCGGCAGCGACGGCGGCTCGACGACGATCGTCGCGCGCGTCCCCCGCGACACCAGTGCCTCGAGCGGTTCGCCGGCCAGCGGAAAGCGCAGCGCGTCGCGGACGGCGGCGCCGACGTCGGCGACCGCGTTCGCAGGCGCCGGCGGGCGTAGCACGAGCGCGTCGTCGTCCGCCGTCACGACGACGAGGCGCGACCCCGACAGCATCGGAACGCGCGTCACGGGACGTGCCTGTAGAGGCGGACGAAGGTGGGCCGAAATCCGCGGGCCCGGAAGAAGCGGTCGGCGGCCAGGTTCACGACGCGCCAGTCGATCGTGACGGCGTCGAAGCCGCCGTCGTGCGCCAGGCCGAGCGCCTCAGCGACGAGCGCGCTGCCGGCGCCGGTGCCACGCACCTCCGGCAGCGTGACGACGAGCGCGAGGTCGATGCTGTTCGGCGGGATGCGGAGGTCGCCAGGGTCGCGCCGGTACAGCAACGCGTGGCCGGCGACGCGACCGTCACGTTCGACGACCAGGTGCGTGAAGCGCTCGTCTTCCCACGTCCCCCGCCAGTCGGCCCGGATCGCCTCGTCCGTTTCGCGCTGCCGCCCGGAGAAGCTCGGCGGGGCGAGGAGGTGGTCGGTGAATGCCTGCTCGAGCGCGATGACCGCGTCGAGGTCGCCGGGGTGTCCGAGCCGAACGCCCTCGCCGCGGCCGGCGGCCGGCTCGCGGACCGCGAGCGCGAACTGGAGCCCGAAGGCGAGCCGAAACCAGACGTCGACCAACCCGGCGTCCGAGGCCGGCACGTAGACGCGGTGCCGGTCGCGTTCCCACCGCGGCGCGAGTGCCGCGTAGAGGTCGCGCAGCAGCTCGGGCTCGGCGGCGGCGCAGCCGGCGAAGTCGACGAACGCGTCGTCCGCCGTCGTCTGCGCGAGGAGGTACGCGCGCAGCTCGCCGCCCCGCAGCGCGACGACGCCTTCGCCCCGGAGCTGGGCGCGGAAATCGACGTCGCGCGCCAGCAGCGGCTCCGCCGCCAGATGCCGCGCGTGGCGCTCGGCGAGGAGCGCCACGGCGGCGTCGAGGTGCTCGTCGGAAAGTGGGCGAATCTCGACGTCCGGCATCCGGCGCCGGACGATAGCGTTGGCCTCAGTGCCCAAGACACTGACAGGCGCCGAGCTGCAGCTGGACGACGGCCCGGCGCGCGACGCCGAGCTCTTCCTCGTCGACGGCAACAACCTCGCCTACCGCGCCTTCTTCGCCCTCCCGGAGGAGCTCGCGACGACCGAGGGCTTCCCGACGAACGCGCTGCTGGGCTTCACCAACATGCTCTTCAAGCTTCTGTCGGACTACCGCCCGAAGGGCGTGGCGGTCGCGTGGGACACGCGCGCCGTGCACCGGCACGAGCTGTCCGAGGACTACAAGTCGGACCGGCGGCCGATGCCCGACCTGCTCGGCGAGCAGTTCCCGTACTTCCGCCCGATCGTCGAGGCGTTCGGCTACCGGAACCTGGAGTTCGAAGGCTGGGAGGCGGACGACGTGATCGCGACGCTCGCGACGCGTGCCGACGAGGAGGGCATCAGGACGGTGGTCGTATCCACGGATCGCGACGCGTTCCAGCTCGTCACCGACAACGTCGTCCTGATGATGACGCCGCGCGGCGTCGCCGACGTGAACGTCTACACGCCGGACCGTGTCGAAGCGCGCTATGGCATCCGTCCCGACCAGATTCCGGACTTCATCGGTTTGAAGGGCGACACGTCCGACAACATCCCGGGCGTCCCCGGCATCGGCGACAAGACGGCTGGGCAGCTGATCGCGCAGTACGGCTCGCTCGAGGAGGTGCTCGAGCACGTCGACGAGCTGTCGCCGGCGCGCAAGAAGAACCTGACCGAGCACGCCGACCAGGCGCGGAAGTCGAAGGAGCTCGCGACGATGCGGCGCGACCTCGAGCTCGACTGCGACCCGGCAGAGCTCGTGCTGCTGCCGCCCGACCGCTCGGAGCTGCGCGAGATGTTCCGC
>DATCYR010000124.1:0-7692 GCA_036526315.1 Gaiellaceae bacterium
GCACACTGCCGACGCGGGCGTCGTGTTCGCGGACCGAGCCCGGCACGCGTTTCTCGAAGCGGCCGGCGTGGAGGTCGAGACGAACCGGCGGATCTCCTCGACGGACGAGCTCGACGCCGAGGTGGTCGTGGTCACTGCGGGGCCCTGGATCCGTGACCTCGTCCCCGACCTGCCGGTGACGGTCACTCGCGAGACGCTCGCGTACTTCAGGTGGGAGGGCGCTCCGCGGCCGTGCATCGTCGACCTGAGCGCCGAGACCCGAACGCACGCCATGTACTCGCTGCACGATCCGACGTACGGGCTCAAGGCAGGCTGGCACCACGGCGGCTCGGAGGCGGACCCCGACGCCCCCGGCGAGCCCGACCCCGCCATCGTCGAGCGGATCGCGTCGTGGGTGCGCGAGCGCTTTCCCGACGTCGACCCGACCCCGGTCGAGGCGCAGACGTGCCTCTACACGTCGACCGCGGATCAGAACTTCATTCTCGAGCGTCGCGGCCGCGTCGTCGTGGGCTCGGCCTGCTCGGGCCACGGCTTCAAGTTCGCGCCGGCGATCGGCCGACGGCTTGCGGATCTGGCCCTCAGGCCTGAGGATGCAGGCTCGTGAACCGCGGGCTTCTCCTCTGGTTCGGAGTGGTCGCCCTCGCGGCGTTGGCGACTTCGGCGTCTGCCTCGCCGGCCGGACGCTCGCCGATCTGCACGCACGGCCTGGGCACGGTGGAGCGTGACCCACGACATCTCCTCCCGCTGACCTCGAATTCGATCGCGCCCGCCACGGCCGCAGCACTCCGTTACACGAATCCATCGGCACGGCCGGAGGTCGTTTCCGCGAGCCTCGCGACCGCCGACCACCTCCGGGGTGGCGAAGCGAAGGTCGACTGCGGAGCGCGTGTCTGGCGCCGCACGGTCGTCGTCTACATCACCCTCCGCGCATTCCTGCCCAGTAGCGCAAGCCTCTCGGAAAAGGTCTTCTTCGTCGGTCGTTTTCGCCAGGGCTACCGCGTCTGGCAAGTCGTCCATTAGGGCTGAAGTAACCTTCGGCCATGCCCTTCTACCAGCGCCTCGGAGACGTCCCGCGCAAGCGTCACGTCCAGTTCCGGGACAACGGGACGCTCCTCACCGAAGAGGTGATGGGCCTCGAGGGCTTCACCGGCAATGAGTCGATCCTGTACCACCTCCAGTCGCCGTGCCGCGTGATGGAGCTCGGAGGATTCGAAGCGACCGAGCGCGAGGAGTGGGTGCCCGAGCAGCACACGCACCTCCACTTCAAGACGTTCGACACCGCGCCGGAAGGCGACGAGATCACCGGCCGGCGCGTGCTCATGTGGAACAACGACGTCGAGATCTCGCTCTGCCGCCCGTCCGGGTCGATGGACTACTTCTTCCGCAACGGTGAGGGCGACGAGGTGATCTTCGTCCACGAGGGGTCGGGGACGCTCGAGACGATCTTCGGCGACCTGCCCTACTCCGAAGGCGACTACGTCGTCGTGCCGCGCGGCACGACCTACCCCTTCAAGCCGGAAGGCGAGCAGCGGTATCTCGTGTTCGAGACGCCGGGGCTGATCGAGATCCCGCGCCGCTACCGGAACCAGTACGGGCAGCTGATGGAGGGCGCGCCGTACTACAACCGCGACATCCATCCGCCGACCGAGCTCCATACGGTGCGGGAGCAGGGCGAGTTCCCGGTCAAGGTGCGCGTCCGCGGCGGCTACCAGACCTACGTCGTCGACTACCACCCGTTCGACGTCGTCGGCTGGGACGGCTACCTCTATCCGTGGACGTTCTCGGTGCACGACTTCGAGCCGATCACCGGGCGCATCCACCAGCCGCCGCCGTCGCACCAGACGTTCCAGGGGCGGAACTTCGTCATCTGCTCGTTCTGCCCGCGCAAGCTGGACTTCGACCCGCTCGCGGTGCCGATCCCGTACCACCATTCGAACCTGCAGTCGGAGGAGATGATCTATTACGTCTCGGGCAACTTCGGCTCGCGGCGCGGCGTCGAGGTCGGCTCGATCACGCTGCACCCGTCGGGTTTGCCGCACGGGCCACAGCCCGGCCTGGCCGAGAAGTCGATCGGCATGCACGAGACGACGGAGCTCGCCGTCATGTGCGACACCTTCTATCCGCTCAAGCTGTCGACGTTCGCGAAGGAGCTCGACGACGGCAAGTACGCGTACTCCTGGTACGAGAACGCAGCCGATGTGGCCGGCGCCGACGCGGCGGCCGACGGGGACGCCACGGGCGCCGGGCTGACGTCGCATTTCTGAGGCGCCGGAAGCTCGAGCCGTCGAGGTGGACGGCCGGACTGCGCGGTTCACGGTCGCGGGCAGCGGCGACCCTGTCGTCCTCGTCCACGGGCTCGCCGGCTCGCGGCGCTGGTGGTCGCCCCTGGTTCCCGCGCTCGCCGCGCACCGCAGTGTCTTCGCCCTCGACCTGCCGCGGCCGGCCCGGTCGACGCCGCCGAGCGGCTGGAGCACCTGGCTTGCGCACTGGCTCGACGTTGCAGGGCTCGAGTGGGCAGACCTCGTCGGCCACTCGCTCGGTGGGATCGTCGCGGCCGAGTTCGCCGCGACATACCCAAAACGCGTCCGGCGGCTCGTGCTCGTCGCCCCCGCGGGCATCCCCTGCGGGCGCGGGGTCGTCGGGCGCACGCTGCCGCTTGCGGGCGCGCTTGCCGGCCTCGGCGTCTGGCTGCCCATGGTCGTCGGCGACGCGGTTCGCGCAGGCCCGGTCGCGGTGCTTCGGGCGACGAGTTTCGTCTGGACGCGCGACCTGCGGGAGGAGTTGAGCGGCGTGCAGGCGTCGACGCTACTGCTGTGGGGCGACCGTGATCGGCTCGTGCCTGCGCGCGTCGCCGACGAGTGGCACAGCATTCTTCCGGCCTCGCGCATCGTCTACGTCGCTTGCGGCCACGTCCCCATGCTCGAGGCGCCCGACGAGGTCGCTGTCGAGATCCTCGCCTTCCTCGGCGAGGAGGTCGAGCACGATGCCGGCGACGAGGGCCGGGCGCGTGTAGTGAACGGCGTGGGGCTCGCCCGGCACGACGACGAGCCGTCCGCGCGGTAGCAGCGCGGCCACCCGCTCCGCCCACTCGCGTCCGACGAAGGGGTCCTTGTCACCCCACACGACGACCGCCGGCTGCGGTATCGCCGGGAGCCGCTCTTCGATCCGGTCGCGCAACGCGAGGCGCGCGGTCGCGAGCAGTGTGCCGATGCCGGTCTGCGCGTTGTCGCGTGCGGCGATCGCGAGCAACGAGAACGGCTCGCGCGCAGAGTCGCGGAGCGCGGCGGCGAGCTGACGGCGGCCGCGGCGCTGATCGGGGTCGATCGTCGGGCCGATCAGCACGAGCGGCCCGACCGAAGCCGGCCGCCGCACCGCGAGGTCGGTCACGATCTGGCAGCCGAACGAGTTCGCGACGACGGCGGGACGGCCGAGGCCGACCGCCTCGATCCAGTCTCCGAGCAGATCGGCGAGCGCAGAGATCCCGAGCGCCTCACGCGGCGCGTCGCTCTTCCCCTGCGCCGGGAGGTCCGGGGCGTAGGCCGTGCAGGAACCGGCCAGCTCCTGCGCGAGCGGCAGCATGTAGGCCCCCGAGAGGCCGTAGCCGTGGACGAGAACGACGGGCTGTCCCTCGCCGCCGACGAGGGCATGGATGCGAACGCCGTCGATCGTCGTCCACATGCTGCGGGTCGGCTCCTGCGACACGACGACATCCTGCCTGTGCGGGTGCCGATGCTGCGTCATCCGATCGGGAGGATGCCGTCGCCCGTGGGCTACGATCCACGCGATGGTCTGGCGGCTCTTCGCCTGGTTCCTGCTGGCGCTGGTGCAGCGACGCGTCGCGCTCGCAGGGGACGTCGACCGCGACCGCGCCACCGCTCGATTGCGGGAGGGTTACGCGAGCGGCCAGCTGACACTCGAGGAGTTCTCGCGCCGCACGGGGCGAGCGCTGTCGTCGCGCTCGCGGTGGCAGCTCCGGCGCTCGCTGCTCGGTCTGTCGCGGCCGCCGCTCATCGATTCGGTGCGCGACATGGTGGTGACGGTCGTCACCGGTGCCTATGTGGTGTTCAGCCTCGTGCTGCTGCTTGCGCTCGCGCTGGCGCTGCTGGTGCACGGCGTGTCGCTCTCCGCGTTCGTCGTCGTCGCGCTCGTCTGGCTCGTGCCGACCCTGTGGCTCTCGCGCCTGCGGCGCGGGCGTTGACTTCGCTTCAGCGACGTCGTAGGGTCGCTTCAGTTTTCCTTCAACGCGGTCTAAGGAGACCTGGATGCCGTCGAGCGCGCCCGACGTCAGCAGCGAAGTGGATGTCGGCGAGCGCCTCCGCGACATTCGCAGTCTCCGACGGGCGACGCTCAAGACGATCGCCGACCGCGCCGGCGTCAGCGAAAGCTTCCTGAGCCAGGTCGAACGGGGCCGCGCGAGCGCGAGCATCGCGTCGCTCCGTCGAATCGCCAACGCCCTCGGCGTCACGGTGGCAGACCTGTTCGAGCCAAGCGGGCCGCCGCGGCCGCGCGTCCTCCGCCGCGACGAGCGCCCCTCGCTCGCGTTCGGAATCCTCGGCCGCAAGCTGCTGCTGACGCCGCGCCCGCTTCAGCATCTGGAGGTCTTCGCAGGAGAGCTCGATCCTGGCGGCTCGACGGGAACCGAGCCGTATGCCCACGGGGACTCCGAGGAGCTGTTCGTCGTCCTCGCCGGGACGGTGCAGCTCGAGCTCGGCGGCGACGTCCACGAGCTGGAGCACGGCGACAGCATCGACTACCGCAGCTCGACGCCCCACCGCGTGACGAACATCGGCGAGGAACGCGCCGAGGTCATGTGGATCATCAGCCCGCCCAGCTACTAGGGGAGGAGAAGGTGAGGAATCCGGTGGAACGAAAACTCAGCCGCGAAGAGCTCCTGAGACTGGCGGCTGCGGGAGGCGCCGCAGCGTTGGCCACGGGCCCCGTCGGTCTCGCACGCGCCGCGCTCGGCGCCGAGAGCGGGCGCCTGCAGGTGCTCGACTGGGCGGGGTACGGCAACGACGGCGGTCAGTCGATGTTCGCCGCGTACGTCAAGGCGCATCCGAAGAACAAGCCGCAGTTCACGTACATGACGAACGAATCCGACGCGCTCGCGAAGCTCCACGCGGGCTTGAAGCCGGACATCTTCCGCCCCTACGTGGGCTGGACGAAGTACTTCGCGACCAGCGGCCTGGTCCAACCGTGGGACCCGAAGCTGATCACGAACTTCAAGCACCTGAACCCGTTCATGGTCAAGGCCGGGCAGTACCAGGGCAAGCAATACGGCATCCCGGCCGACTGGGGCTTCGACAAGATCCTGTACCGCAGCGACAAGGTGAAACCCAAGGCCAAGTCGTGGGGGCTCATCTTCGACGAGCGCTACAAGGGCAAGATCGCGTGGTTCGACGACCTGAACATGCTCACGGTCGCCGGGCTCTACCTCGGCGTCAAGAACCCGTGGAACCAGAGCGACGCAGAGCTTGCGCGGTCGCAGAAGTTCCTGAAGTCGAAGAAGCACCTCGTGCGGCTGATCTGGTCGTCGGAGACGAACCTGTGGGAGGCCTTCGGTTCCGGCGAGCTCTGGATCGCGTACGCGTGGCCCAACGACTGGGTGCAGATGAAGAAGAAGGGGCTGAAAGTCGTCTACATGTCGCCGAAGGAGAAGCCCATCGCGTGGGTCGGGATGCTCATGCTCCTGAAGGGCTCGCCGCGCCCGAAGCTCGCGCATGCGTACGTCGACTCGTGGGTCTCCGCCAGGTCCGGTAAGTGGCTCGAGGACAACTACGGCTACGGCCACTCGAACACGCTGGCTCGACCATCCTCGGCCGACCTGGCGCGCGCGCTCCAGATCGCGAATCCGAAGGCCGTGGGCCTGCCGAACGCCTATCTCGACCGCGATATTCCGCGACGCGCGGTCTACGCCAGGATGTGGGAAGAAGTCAAGGCGGCCTGAGAGGGCACATAGCGACGCCGGCGCTGCTCGGCCTGCCGGTTTCCTGGCTGGTCGCGTTCTTCGTCGTCCCGATCGTGATCGTCGGGCTGTACAGCGTCGACGTCTACTCGCTGTTCCCGGGCGCGCACGGCTTCACGCTCGGCGCTTGGCGCAGCTTCCTGCACAGCTCCGTCTATCTCGGGCTGTTCTGGAAGTCGGTCAAGATGGCGCTGATCGTGTCGGCGGTCGTCGTCGCGCTCGCGTATCCGGTCGCGTACTACCTCGCCCTCTCCGGGACGAAGCGCAAGTACGTCCTGCTGCTCGTGCTGATCGCGCCCTTCCTGACGAGCTACCTGCTGCGCGTGCTCGCCTGGAAGATCATCCTCGGTGACAACGGCGTCCTGAACTCGTTCCTCGCATGGACGGGCATCCGCTCCGCCGACCATCCGCTGTCGCAGCTGCTGTACAGCAGGTTCGCCGTCATCCTCGTCCTGGCGTACGTCTGGGTCCCGTTCGTCGCGCTGCCGATCTTCGTGTCGCTCGACAACCTCGACCGCCGCCTGCTGGAAGCTGCGTCGGACCTCTACGCCAGCCGCTGGCAGGCATTTCTCCGCGTCACGTTCCCGCTCAGCCTGCCGGGCGTCGTCGCGGCGTTCTTCTTCGTCTTCATCCCCACCGTCGGCGAGTTTGTGACGCCGTCGCTCGTCGGCGGGACGTCGGGCTACATGTACGGGAACCAGATCGCCGATCTCTTCTCGACCGGGTTTCCGGACTGGGAGACCGGCTCGGTGCTCGCGCTGTTCCTGCTCGGCGTCGTCGCCGTGCTGACGCTGTGCTTCGCGCGCTTCACGCAGATGAGGCAGCTGAGCTAGGTGGACGTCGCCCTCTCGCGCACCGGCCGGCGGCTGCTGAGCGGCTTCTTCGCGCTCCTCGTCGTCTTCCTGTACGCGCCGATCGCGATTCTCCTGATCTTCTCGTTCAACGACTCGGCCATCCCGGCGTTTCCGCTCAGCGGCTTCACGACGCGGTGGTACCACCAGTTCGCCGCCAATCCGGACCTCAAGGCAGCGCTCACGACGAGCGCGATCGTCGCCGCGATCTCGAGCGCCGGCGCCGTCGCCCTCGGCGTGCTGGCGTCGCTGGCGCTCGCCCGCCGCCGCTTCTTCGGGAAGTCCGCCGTCTCCGCGCTGCTGCTGGCTCCGCTCGTGATCCCGTACATCGTCTTCGGGATCTCGCTGCTGCTGTTCTTCCATGCGACGGGGATCCAGCGGTCGCTGCTCACCGTCGTGATCGGGCACATCGTCATCAGTCTCCCGTACACGATCCTCGTGCTCGTCCCGCGCCTCACGCAGCTCGACGAAGGCGTCGAGGAAGCGGCGTACGACCTCGGCGCCGGCCCGTTCCGGACGTTCGGCCTGATCGTGCTGCCGCTGATCTTGCCGGCGGTCGTGTCCGCCTGGCTGATCGCGTTCACGACGTCGTTCGACGAGTATGCGGTTGCTTCGTTCGTCGTCGGGACGAGGCAGACGTTCCCGATCTACCTCTACAGCGCCGTGCGTTTCCCGAGCAACCTCCCGCAGGTGATCGCCGTCGCGGTGGTCGTGCTGGTGATCAGCCTCGTCGTGATCCTCGGAGCAGAGATCGGGCGGCGGTTCGCGGAACGGCGGCTCGCGGCGTAGCGCCCGTCCATTGGGGTACTCATAGGCGGCGATGAGC
Source organism: Gaiellaceae bacterium (assembly GCA_036526315.1). Classification (GTDB taxonomy): domain Bacteria; phylum Actinomycetota; class Thermoleophilia; order Gaiellales; family Gaiellaceae; genus 3-1-20CM-4-69-9. The sequence goes on from DATCYR010000124.1 coordinate 7,643, forward strand.
GTCATCGACGAGCTGCTGGAGAACGCCGCACGTTATGCGGACGGGTTCGC
>DATCYR010000125.1:0-53468 GCA_036526315.1 Gaiellaceae bacterium
GCACGGCGTCGGGGGCGAGTGAGTCGGCCACCACTCCTACACTAGGCGGCGCGATGCAACTGCCTGGCCGCCGCAGCCGTCCAATCCAGCAGTCCTTCCGGCCGGAAGGGCCACTCGTCTACGCGCGACTGAGCGATCCGATTCTGGTCAAACGGGCAAAAGACGGCGACGAGCGCGCGCTCGCGGTGCTCTGCGAGCGGCACGCGCCGCGTGTCGAGAAGCTCGCGCTGCATCTGCTGCGCGATCGCGAGGACGCGCTGGACGCAGCCCAGGAGGCGCTGGCGAAGCTGTGCACCCGCATCGGCCAGTTCCGGGGGGAGTCGCAGTTCTCGACGTGGCTGCACCGGCTGACCGTCAACGCGTGCCGCGACGTGGCGAACCGGCAGCGCCTCCGCGCCTGCGAGCCGCTCGACGAGGATCGACGGGCCGTCACCGATCCGGACCCGCTGCTGCGCGGCGAGCTGAGGCGTTGCCTCGGCGAGATCGCGCCTGAGCAGGCGCGCATCGTGGTGCTCAAGGATGCGATCGGACTGTCGTTCGAGGAGATCTCCGAGGCCTCGGGCATGCCCGTGGGAACGGCCAAGTGCTACGCCCACCGCGGCCGCAACCGCCTCCGCGAGAAGCTCACGGACGTCGCATGACGGTCGTCGCGATCGAGGAGATCCTCCCGCACCGCGAGCCGTTTCTGTTGATCGACGAGGTGGTCGAGGTCACGCCGGGAGTGGGAGCCGTCGCGCGCAAGACCGTGCGCGCCGACGAGTGGTACCTACAGGGTCACTTCCCGGGCCGGCCGATCATGCCGGGCGTTCTGATCGTCGAGGCGCTCGCCCAGACCGGCGCGGTCGCGGTGCTGAGCGAGCCTGAGAACCGCGGCAAGCTCGCGTTCTTCGCCGGGATCGACGAGTGCCGGTTCAAGCGGATCGTCGAGCCGGGGGACGTGCTCGACCTTCGCTGCGAGCTCGACCGCGTGCGCGGCCCGATCGGCCGTGGCAAGGCCGAGGCCCGCGTCGGCGGAGAGCTCGCGTGCAAGGCGCTGCTGACCTTCGCGGTGGAGCGGTAGATGCTCGGCCGCGCGCAGGGCGAGCCGATCTCGATCACCGGCGTCGGGGCGCACGTCCCGCAGCGCGTCCTCACGAACGACGAGCTCTCGACGATCGTCGACACGACCGACGAATGGATCACCGAGCGCACCGGGATCAAGGAGCGCCGGATCGCCGCGCCCGAGGAGGCGTTCACCGATCTCGCGCTGCCGGCCGCGCGCTCGGCGCTGGCGCAGGCGGGTGTGGAGGCGAAGGACGTCGACCTGCTCGTGTGCGCGACGGTGACGCCCGACATGATGTTCCCGACCTCGAGCGCGCTGCTCGCCGACGAGCTCGGCGCATCGGAGGCCGGGGCCTACGACTTGCTGGCCGGCTGCACCGGCTTCATGTATGCGCTCGTCCAGGCCTACGGGATGATGGCCGCGGGGCTCGCGCAGCGCGCGCTGGTCGTCGGCGGCGACGTCCTTTCCCGCATCCTCGACTGGACCGACCGCTCGACGCTCGTGCTGTTCGGCGACGGCGCCGGCGCCGTCGTGCTCGAACGGACGCCGCAGCGGGGTTTCCTCGGCTTCGAGCTGGGTGCCGACGGCGGCGGCGGGATCCACCTGTCGCTTCCCGGGAGCGGCTCGCGCCGGATGGACGATGCCGTCGGCAACGGCTACGTCCACATGAACGGCCGCGAGGTCTTCAAGTTCGCCACCCGCGTCCTCGTCTCGTCCGCGCAGGCCGTCCTCGACCGCTGCGGCGTCGCCGTGGACGAGGTCGACGTCTACGTTCCGCACCAGGCCAACGTCCGGATCATGGATCACGCCGCGGAGAAGCTGGGAATCCCCCGGGAGCGGATGGTTGTAAATGTTGACCGTTATGGGAACACGTCGTCTGGTTCAATCCCGCTGGCGCTCGCAGAGGCGCAGCGGGACGGGCGTTTGAAGAAGGGAGATCTGGTGTTGATGACGGGCATGGGCGCAGGCCTCACGTGGGGGTCGGGGCTGATGGAGTGGACGCTGTGACGAGCGGGGGCATCGCCTTCTGCTTTCCGGGGCAGGGGTCGCTCGAGGTCGGCATGGGCCGCGAGCTCGCCGAAGCCGTGCCCGAGGCGATGGACGTGTTCACGCGCGGGAGCGAGGCCTCGGGGCTCGACCTCGTCCACCTGTGCTTCGAGGCGCCCGAGTCGGAGCTGGTGCAGACGGAGGTACAGCAGCCGGCGCTCGTCGCGACGAGCCTGGCGGTCCTCGAGGCGATCAAGGCCCGCGGGATCAAGCCCGACTTCGTCGTCGGCCATTCCGTCGGCGAGTTCGCGGCGCTGGCCGCGGCCGGCGCGCTGAAGGTCGAAGAGGCAATCGGCCTGGTCCGCGAGCGCGGCCTGGCGATGGCCGAGGCGGCGAAGAAGAACCCCGGCTCGATGGCCGCCATTCTCGGGCTCGACGACGAGGTCGTCGAGTGGATCTGCCGGCGCATCCTCAACGTGTGGCCGGCGAATTACAACTGCCCCGGCCAGATCGTCGTCTCCGGCGAGAACCTCGCCGTCGACGAGGCTTGTGAGGCTGCCCAGGCCGAAGGCGCGCGGCGCGCGGTGAAGCTTCGCGTCTCGGGCGCGTTCCACAGCCCACTCGTGGCACGCGCGGCCGACCGGCTGCGCCCGGCGCTCGAGCGCGTGAAGTTCTCCGAGCCGTCGGCCCCGTTCATGTCGACCGTGACGGCGCGCATCGAGGACGCGAAGCGGATGGGCCCGCTCCTCGTCGAGCAGCTGACCGCTCCGGTCCGGTTCACGCAGGCGGCGCAGGCGCTCGTCCGCGAAGGCGCGCACACGTTCGTCGAGGTCGGCCCCGGCAACGTCCTCTCGGGGCTCGTGAAGCGCATCGACCGTAACGCGAAGACCATCTCCGTCTCGACGCCCGAGAGCCTGGACAAGCTCGAGGAGACGCTGGCCTCTGCCTGACTTCGCGTCCCTCGAGGGCAAGACCGCCCTCGTCACGGGAGGCTCCCGCGGAATCGGCCGCGCGATCGCGCTGGAACTGGCGCGCGCGGGCGCGAACGTGACCTTGAGCTACCGCTCGGGCAAGGACGAGGCCGAGGCGGTCGCGCACGAAGCGGGCGCGACGGCCGTCCAGGCCGACGTTGCCGACGCGGACGAGGCGAAGCGCCTCGTCGACGACGCCGGCGAGCTGGACATTCTCGTCAACAACGCGGGCGTGACCCGCGACGGCCTGCTTGCGCGCATGCCGGACGCCGACTGGAACGACGTGCTCTCCACGAACCTCGGCGGTGTCTTTCACACGTGCAGAGCCGTGTCGCGCGGGATGATGAAACGGCGCGGCGGGTCGATCGTGAACATCGCCAGCATCGTGGGGCTGCACGGGAATCCCGGCCAGACGAACTACGCTGCGTCGAAGGCGGGCATCATCGGCTTCACGAAGGCGCTCGCGCGTGAGCTCGGCAACCGCGGCGTGCGCGCGAACGTCGTCGCGCCGGGGTACGTCGACACGCGGCTGACGCAGGTGATCGCCGACGAGATGAAGGAGCTCATGCTCGCGAACACGCCGCTCGGCCGTTTCGGCACGCCGGAGGACGTCGCCGGGGCGGTACGGTTCCTCTGTTCCGACGAGGCCGCTTTCATCACCGGTGAGGTGCTGCTCGTCGACGGCGGACTGGGGATGTAGAGGGCATGTCGCAGAACGGAAGACGCAGAGTCGTCATCACAGGAGTCGGCGCGGTCACGCCGCTCGGCAACGACGTCGAGACGACGTGGCAGAACCTGCTCGCCGGCGAGTCGGGGGCGGGCGAGATCACGCAGTTCGATGCGTCGGACTACTTCGTGCACTTCGCCTGCGAGGTCAAGGACTTCGACCCGGCGCAGTACATCGAGCGCAAGCAGGTGCGGCGCATGGACCGGTTCGCGCAGCTCATCCTCGGCGCGGCGCGTCAGGCGGAGGCGGACGCGGGGCTCGAGATCGCCTCCGAGGCGGACCGTGTCGGGGCGTCGATCGCCACCGGCATCGGCGGGATCAAGTCGTTCCAGGATTGCTACGACACCCTGAAGGAGCGCGGGCCCGACCGGGTCAACCCGTTCGCGATCCCCTGCATCATCCCGAACATGGGCGCGGGGTGGGTGTCGATGGAGCTCGGCACGCGGGGGCCGCTCTCGTCCGAGTGCACGGCGTGCGCGGCGTCGAACATGGCGATCGGCCAGGGGCTCGACGACATCCGGCTCGGCCGCGCCGACGTGATGCTCTGCGGCGGCACCGAGTCCGCGATCAACCAGGTCGGCATCGCCGGGTTCGGTGCGATGCGGGCGCTGTCGCGCCGCAACGACGACCCCAAGCGCGCCAGCCGTCCCTTCGACGCCGAGCGTGACGGCTTCGTCATGGGCGAGGCGGCCGCGCTCGTGGTGCTCGAGGAGCTCGAGCATGCGCGTGCGCGCGGCGCGAAGATCTACGCCGAGCTCGCGGGCTACGGGCTGTCGTCGGATGCGAAGCACGTGACGGAGCCCGACCCGACGGGGACGAATCCCGCGCGCGCGATGAAGATGGCATTCGCCGACGCGGGGATCGATCCGCAGGAGATCGACTACATCAACGCGCACGGGACTTCGACGCCGCTCGGCGACGCGGCGGAGACGCGCGTGATCAAGCTCGCGGTCGGTGAGGAGAAGGCGCGCCAGACGCCGATCTCCTCGACCAAGGGAGCAACGGGTCACTGCCTCGGTGCCGGCGGCGCAGTGGAGGCGATCTTCTCGACCCTCGCGATCCGCGACGGGAAGGTGCCGCCGACGATCAACTACGAGGTCCCCGACCCCGAATGCGACCTCGACTACATCCCGAACGAGGCGCGCGACGCCGACGTCCGCGTCGCTGTCTCGAACTCGTTCGGCTTCGGCGGACACAACGCGTCGATCGTGCTCAAGAAGTTCGAAAGCTGACGTCTACGAGCGAAGCGACGTCCAAACTCGCGCCCGTGAAAAATGCGGAGCATTTTTCACGGAGATGGGCGACGTTTGACTGCTACGGCACGCTGATCGACTGGAACGGCGGTATTCGCCGCGCGCTCGGCAGCGACCTCCTGCTGGAGCGCTACCACGAGGTCGAGCCCGAGGTGCAGGCGGAGGATCCCGCAGCCTCGTACCGCCACGTGATGACGGAGACCGCGCGCCGGATCGGCGCCGACGATCCCGCCGCGCTTGCGCGGTCGCTGCCGTCGTGGGAGCCGTTCCCCGAGGTGCGCGCGGCGCTCCAGGAGGCGCGCGGCCGCGGCTGGAAGCTCGCGGCGCTGTCGAACACCGACCGCGACTTCATCGAGGCGTCGCTCGAGCGGATCGGCGTCCCGTTCGAGCTCGCCATCGTCGCCTCCGAGATCGGCTCGTACAAGCCGGGACGCGCGCACTGGGACCGGTTCTTCGCGCAGACGGGGGCGGCGACCGATCACCATGTCCACGTCGCGCAGAGCCACTTTCACGACGTCGTGCCGGCCCGCGCCCTCGGGCTGACGACCGTCTGGATCAACCGTCTCGGCGAGCGGGCCGAGCCGGCGCCGACCCGTGAGCTGCCGGACCTGACCCGCCTGCCCGACACGCTCGATGAGCTCGTCCCCGCCTGAGGGCATCAGCGTCCGGCGGGCGACCGTCGACGACGCGGCCGCCGTCGACGAGCTGATCACGGCCGCGGACGTCGCTGTGCAGGGGTGGTCGGAGTCGTCGGTGCCCGAGCTCCTCGGCTGGTGGCGCATGATGGATCTCGAGCACGATTCGTGGCTGCTGCACGAGGGTGAGATCCTCGTCGCCTACGCAGCCGGCTTTGCGCACGCCGACGCCTTCGAGCTCGACGGCTTCGTCCATCCCGAGCAGCGCGGCCGCGGTTTCGGCGCCTGGCTCGTGGCGCGCGGGGAGGAGCGGGCGCGCGACCGCGGCAAGGCGCAGCTGCAGTCGTTCTGCCTCGCCGGCGACGACCGCGCCCAGCGCCTGTTCGAGCAGTCCGGCATGCGCGAGCTCCGGCGCTACTACCGGATGATGATCGAGCTCGACGACCAGCCGCCCGCCGCCGAGCTCCCGGACGGCTTGACGCTCGAGACGTTCGATCCGAATGACGCGAAGGCGTTCCACGACGCGCTGATCGAGTCGTTCGCGGACGAGTGGAACTTCGTCGCGATGCCGTTCGAGGACTGGCGCGAGCTGCGCCTCGTGAAGGATCCCGACTTCGACCCCGCGCTCTGGTTCGTCGTGAGGGACGGTGAGGAGATCGCCGCCGTCATGCGTAACGAGCCGGATCGTTCCGGCGCCGGCTTCGTCGGCGCCCTCGGGGTACGGAAGCCGTGGCGCCGCCGCGGGATCGCGCAGGCACTGCTGCAGCATGCGTTTGCCGAGTTCTATCGGCGTGGCAAGCGCAGCGTCGCCCTCGGGGTCGACGCCGAGAACCCCACGGGCGCGACGCGGTTGTACGAGCGTGCCGGCATGCACGTCGCGTTCGAGGCTGTGGCGTACGGTAAGGAGCTGACGTGAGCCGGCTGCGCGCGAAGTGCCCGTACTGCAAGACGTACACGGCAGTCGCGATCGGGCCCGAGTACGAGTGTCACTCGTGTGGCCGCACCTTCCACTCCGGGCTCGTCCGCGTGCCGCAGGCTTGGGGGGACGGCGGCGAGGCGATGGCGGAATCCGCCTGGCTCGAGCTGCCGTTCCCCGAAGCGGCCGTGGTCGAAGCGGAGTCGCTTGAGGAGCAGAACCTCGCGCTCGCCGCCGACCTGCCGGAGCGCCCGCTCGTGCTCGGCGGCGACTGCTGCTCGCACGTCGGCGCGGTGGAGGGGCTGGCGGCGCGGCAGGGCCGGCTCTCCGTGGTGTGGCTCGACGCGCACGGCGACCTGAACACGCCGGAGAGCTCTCCGTCCGGCAACCAGTGGGGCATGCCTCTGCGCATGCTGCTCGACTCCGGTGCCCTCGATGCTCGCGACGTCGCGCTCGTCGGCGCGCGGAACCTCGATCCACCGGAGGAGGAGTTCATCCGCGCGAGCGGCCTCCACGTCGGCGAGGCCGGCATCGCCGCGGCGCTCGACGGCGTGAGCTGCACGTACGTCGCGCTGGACGTCGACGTGCTCGAGCCCAGCGAGATGTCGGTCTTCATGCCGGAACCAGGCGGCCCGACGCGCGCCGACGTCGAGCGGATCCTCGCGTCGGTGGCAGGCCGGTCGAAGGTTCTCGGCGCCGGATTCACCGGGCTGACGTTCGAGCCCTGGAATATCGACCCGCTCGCACGCTTCGCTGCAGCTTTAGGGCTCTAGCGCCCGTCTAAACTCGACTGTTCATGTCTTCCCGGATCGACGTCTCCATCGAGCACCGGAACGTCCCAGAGCCGCCGGAAAAGCAGCATCCGAACACGTGTCCCGAGTGCAACTCGCACTACCGGGACGACGAGCTCGACGCGGCGCTCTGGGTCTGTCCGCACTGCGGTCATCACTTCCCCATGCGTGCGCGGACGCGAATCGCGTCGCTGGCGGACGACGGGTCGTTCGTCGAGGAGGCGGCCGACCTGCGCTCCGAGGACCCGTTGCACTTCTTCGACCTGCGGCCCTATACGGAGCGGATCGCCGAGGCGGAATTGAAGACGGGGCTCGGCGAGGCGATGGTGATCGGACAGGCTGCGGTCGACGGGAAGCCCTGCGAGGTCGCGGTCATGGACTTCTCGTTCATGGGCGGATCGATGGGCAGCGTCGTCGGCGAGAAGTTCTCGCGCGCGTGCGACAGTGCCGCCGAGCGCGGCGTGCCCCTCGTGTCGGTCACCGCCTCGGGTGGGGCACGCATGCAGGAGGGGATCCTCTCCCTGATGCAGCTCCCGAAGACCGTGTGCGCCGTCGAGGACCTGCACGACTCCGGCCAGCCGCTGATCAGCGTGATGACACATCCGACCACGGCCGGCGTCCTGGCGAGCTTCGCCAGCCTCGGCGACGTCATCGTCGCCGAGCCCGGCGCGCTGCTCGCATTCACCGGTCCCCGGGTCGTTCAGCAGACGACTCGCGAGAAGCTCCCCGAGGACTTCGGGCTCGCCGAGCAGAACCTGCGCTTCGGCCACATCGACGCGATCGTCCCGCGGCCGGAGCTCAAGCCGTACGTGTCGCGCCTTCTACGCCTGTTCTCCCGCAATGGCGACTGACCACGAGCTTCATCTGCGCGACCGCCTGACGCGGCTGCGCACGTTGAACCTGCTCGGCGGCACGAGGCTTTCCGGCGATCTCGCGAAGCTGCAGCGGCAGCTCGACCGGATCCAGACGGAGCCGACCGACGAGGAGATCTGGCGCTCGGTCGAGCTGGCCCGTCACCAGGACCGCCCGTACACGCTGGACTACGTCGAGCGGCTGCTCGACGACTGGATCGAGCTGCACGGCGACCGCGGGCGCGCCGACGATGCCGCGCTCGTGATCGGGCTCGGCAAGTTCAACGGTCGCACGGTCGCGCTCATAGGCAACCAGAAGGGACGCGACATCAAAGAGCGCACGCACCGCAACTTCGGGATGGCCTACCCCGAGGGCTACCGGAAGGCGATGCGGCTGATGGAGCTCGCCGACCGGCACGGCTTCCCGCTCATCAGCCTCGTCGACATCCCCGGGGCCTATCCGGGAGTCGCGGCCGAGCAGCACGGGCAGGGCGGCGCGATCGCGCGCGCACAGGCCGAGATGGCCCGGCTCGAGGTTCCCACGGTCGCCTGCGTGATCGGCGAAGGCGGCTCGGGCGGGGCAATCGCGACGGCGCTGGCGGACAAGGTGCTGATGCAGGAGAACGCGATCTACACCGTCATCTCGCCGGAGGGCTGCGCGGCGATCCTCTGGCGCGACGCGAGCGAGGCGAAGAAGGCGGCGGCGGCGTTCAAGCCCGACGCCGTCCACTGTCTCGAGCTCGGCGTGATCGACGGCATCGTTCCCGAGCCCGAGGGCGGCGCCCACACCGATCCCGACACGGCGGCGCAGCTGTTGGCGGAATCGCTGCAGGAGGCGCTCGACGAGCTCGATTCGGTGCCGGCCGGGGATTTGAAGCGCAGGCGGCGAGCCAAGTTCAGGTCGCTCGGCGTTTTCGCCTGAGCCAACGCGCACAAGCTGTGGAAAGACGACAGCTTCGAGGAGCTTTCGGCAGATTTTGGGGGTCGGCGGGTCTCACCTCTCCACAACATCCACAGCCTTTTCCCCTGCCCCGGAACGACTTCGGGCCGGAAATCCGGCCCGAAGAGTCGACCCCCCCGCTGGGTGGAGAAGCTTTTTGGGAGGACAAGGATCCTCCTTTGAACTAATGCTTAGCCGATTGCCGACGAGATGAAACGCGACCCGAAGCTCGCCGAGTACAAGCGAAAGCGCGACCCGAAGCAGACGCCGGAGCCCTTCGGCGGTGGCCACGACGAGGCCAAGGCGCCGATCTTCGTCGTGCAGCGCCACGACGCCCGCCGGCTCCACTACGACTTCCGTCTCGAGCGCGGCGGGGCGCTCGCGAGCTGGGCCGTCCCCAAGGGCGTGCCGCTCGAGCCGGGGCAGCAGCACCTCGCGGTGCACGTCGAGGATCACCCACTCGACTACGCGTCGTTCGAAGGGGAGATCCCGGCCGGCCAGTACGGCGCGGGCACCGTCGAGATCTGGGATCACGGCACGTACGAGCTGCTGGAGGAGAAGAAGAACGGCGGGTTGACCGTCCGCCTTCACGGCGAGCGGCTCGACGGCACGTGGACGCTCATCCCGGCGCACCTGAGCGGCGACGCGAAGAACTGGCTGATCATCCGCAAGCGCGACGAAGTCACCGCGGCCGCGCCTGCACCGGCCTCGTACCGGCCGATGCTCGCGACGTTGGCCGACGAGGTCCCGCGCGGGGCCGGCTGGGAGTTCGAGGTGAAGTGGGACGGGTACCGGGCGATCGCCACCGTCGCCGGCAGCGAGACGCTGCTGACGAGCCGGAACGGGAACGACCTGACGGCGCGCTTCGAGGGGGTCGCGAAGGAGATCTCGAAAGCGGTGAAGAGCCCCGACTGCGTCCTCGACGGGGAGGTCTGCGCGCTCGACGACACCGGCCGCTCGAGCTTCTCCGCGATGCAGCAGGGGAAGGCCGGCACGCCGCTCGTCTACTACGCGTTCGACGTCCTGGAGGTCGACGGCGAGCCGCTCGTCGATCTGCCGCTCGTCGAGCGGCGCAAGCGGCTCGAGTCGCTGCTCGACCGGCGGAACCGCACCGTCCGGCTCTCGGAGTCGTTCGACGACGGGAACGCGCTGTTCAGCGCTGCGACCGAGCAGCGCCTCGAAGGGATCATGGCGAAGCGCCTCGACTCGAAGTACGTGGTCGGCCGCCGTACGCGCGACTGGCTGAAGGTGAAGACGCACGGCGAGCAGGAGTTCGTGATCGCGGGGTACACGAAGGGCACCGGCCGTCGCGCGTCGAGCTTCGGCTCGCTCGTGCTCGGGGTCTACCAGGGCTCCGAGCTTGTGTATGCCGGCAACGTCGGCACGGGCTTCGACAGCCGAGAGATCGAGAAGCTGCTCGACCGGCTGCGGCCGTTACGGCGGGAGGCGTCGCCCTTCCGCGAGGTCCCGAAGATGCCGAAGGTTCGGAGGAGCGACGTCATCTGGGTCGAGCCGGAGCTCGTGTGCGAGGTCGAGTTCGCCGAGTGGACGCACGACGGCCGCCTGCGCGCGCCCTCGTATCTGGGCCTGCGCGAGGACAAGGCTGCGCGGGACGTGCGTCGCGAGGTCGCGATCGCCGACCGTATCGTCAAGGGCAGCCGCGAGCTGAAGCTGTCGAACCTCGACAAGGTCTTCTTTCCCGTCGAAGGCGTCACGAAGGGCGACCTGCTCGAGTACTACCGGGATGTCGCACCGGTGCTGCTCCCGCACCTGCGCGACCGGCCGTTCACGATGGTGCGCTGGCCCGACGGCATCGAGGCCGATCGTTTCTTCCAGAAGGACGCGCCGAAGCACATGCCCGAGTGGATCCCGACGTTCCGCACGCTCGTGTCGACGCGCGAGTCGCCGCGGCAGCGGAAGTGGGTGAACTTCCCGCTCGTGAACGACGAGCTGGCGCTGCTCTGGATGGTGAACATGGGCTGCGTCGACATGAACGCGTGGTACTCGCGGACCGACAGGCCGGAGCGACCCGACTTCGTCCTGTTCGACCTGGATCCGTCGCCGGACGTCGGCTTCAAGGAGACGGTGCAGGTCGCGCTGCTCGTGAAGCAGGCGCTCGATGCGTTCGGGCTCGTCGGCTTTCCGAAGACGTCGAGCGCAGAGGGGATGCACGTGCTCGTCCCGATCGAGCGGCGCTACACGTACGAAGATACCCGTCAGTTCGCGGAGATCGTCGCCGGCGCCATCGCGCGCACGAACCGAGGCCTCGCGACGACGGAATGGACGAAGTCGAAGCGCCGCGGCGTGCTGATCGACTCGAACCAGAACGGCGAGGGCAAGACGATCGCCTCGGTCTACTCCGTCAGGCCGCGCCCGGGCGCGCCGGTGTCGACTCCGCTCCGCTGGAGCGAGGTCAACGAGAAGCTCGACCCGCTGTCGTTCACGATGCCGGTTGTCCGGGAGCGGATCGCCAAGCACGGCGACCTCTTCGAGGGCGTCCTGACGACGCGGCAGCGGCTGACGGACGCGCTGAAGGCGCTGAGCTAACCAGCGCCGAAGAGCGGCAGGGCCGGCTCGAGACCGGCGATCTCGACCTCGACGGGCGAGCGCCACGACCCACGCTCGAGGCGGTAGTCGTAATGCGCGGTGGGCTCGCCGCGCGACAGCATCGTGCGCGTGCCCGTGACGCGGTAGCCGAGCTTCTCCGACACCCGCTGCGACTTGACGTTGTGGCTGAACGAGCCGCTCACGGCAGCTTCCGCTCCGAGGCCCGAGAACGCGAGCTCGAGCACGGCCGCCCGTTGCTCCGTCCCCAGGCCCCGGCCCTGGAACGGCGCACCGAGCCACGAGCCCGTCTCGACCTCACGTGTCGTCGCGAAGTCGGTCGCGGCTGCTCCCTGCGACCCGATCGGCCCGCTGTCGAGGAACGCGATCAGGTTGAGCGACCACTTCTCCGGGCGCCACTCGGCCCACGCGGTGCGATGGAAGCCGACGAACGCGTCGAGGTCGAGGCTGTCCGTCCACGGGACGTAGAACGGCATCTCGTCGGGTGGGTGGATCCCTCCCTCGGCGACACGAAAGAGCTCGACGAGCTCGTCCTCGGTCGGGAGCCGCAGCTCGAGGCGCGGCGTGCGGATGCGGAGCGCCCAGAGTGGCTCGAGGTTCACGAGCCGAGACGCTCGGGATGCCCGAGCGCGCCGAGCTCGGCGATGTCGCGGCGGAAGAAGAGCGACGTCGTCCAGTCCGTCACGACGCGCAGCTTCCGCGTCACGAGCGGCAGCTGGTACAGGTGGTACGTCCGGGTGACGAACCAGCCGGGAAAGCCGCGAAGCAGTGCGCCCGGGACCTGCGCGATGCCCTTGTACCGGCCGAGCGTCGCCACCTGCCCGAGCATGCGGTACCTGTACGGCCTCCGGGCGCCGGCCAGGTTCTTCGCGAGCTGCCGTGCCTGACGCAGCGCGTGCTGGCACGTCGGCGGGTCGTAGTCGCCGGGCGTGGCGGCGTTCGGGACACGGGCCCCGTCGCCTAGCGCCCAGACGCCTGCAAGGCCCTCGACCTGCAGTGTCGGCTCGACCTTGACGCGTCCGCGCTCGTCCAGCGGCAGCCCGAGCCGCTCGTTGACCGGGTTCGCGCGCACGCCCGCCGTCCAGACGACGGTGCTCGTCAGGATCCGGTCGCCGTCGGAGAGGACCGCCGCGTGCGGTTCGACCGCGCTGAGCGTCGTGCCGACACGGATGTCGACACCGCGCCGGGTCAGCTGCCGCGCGGCGTAGTCGCCGAGCGGCGTCGGGATCTCGGGGAGGATCTTCGGGGCCGCGTCGACGAGCACCCAGTGCTGCGGCTCGTCGCGGAGCGTCGGGTAGTAGCGCAGCGCGTCGCGTACGAGGTCGGAGAGCTCCGCCAGCGCCTCGACGCCCGCGTAGCCGGCGCCGACGAACACGAACGTCAGCTCGCGGCGGCGATGGGCCTCGTTGGGCGCGGCGGCCGCAGCCTCGAGCCGCCGGAGGACGTGATTGCGGAGGTAGATCGCGTCGGGCAGCGTCTTGAACCCGAGCGCGTGGTCGGCGAGCCCGGGAATGGGCAGCGTCCGGGAGATTGCTCCGAGCGCCACGACGACGTTCTCGTAGCCGACCGTGAGGATCTCGTCCTCCGTCTCGACGCGGACGCGGCGGTTCTCGAGGTCGAGCGCCGTCGCCCGTCCGAGGAGGAGCTCGGCGTGCGGGCACATCTGCCGCAGCGGCACGACGACGTGCCGTGGCTCGAGCGTCCCCGACGCGGCTTCGGGCAGCATCGGCGTGTAGAGCATGAAGTTCTCAGGCGACACGATCGTCGCGCCGTGCCTGCCGAGCAGACGCGCGACATACGCGCCGGCGAAGCCGCCGCCGATGACGAGCGTCCCGCCGACCGCGTCCGCCATCCCCGTGTTCTACGAGATCTCTGCGAGCCTGCGCGACAGGAACCGCCGCTCGGGCTCCGTCTGCACGAGGTCGAGCGCCCGGCGGTAGGCCGCGGCAGCCTCGTCCAGCCGTTCGAGCCGTCGCAGCAGGTCGGCGCGGGCGGAGTGGTACAGGTGGTACTCGTCGAGCGGCAGGTCGCGCATGATCGCGAGCCCGTGCTCGGGGCCGTCGGCCATTGCGACGGCGACGGCGCGATTCAGCTCGACGACCGGCGACGGCACCTGCTGGACGAGCTGGGTGTAGAGCGCCGCGATCTGCGCCCAGTCGGTCCGGGGCTCGGTGTGCAGGGCGGCGATCGCCGCCTGCAGCTGGTACGGCCCCGGCGAGCGCAGGGCGAAGGCGCGCTCGAGCACGCGCATGCCCTCCTCGATCCGCGGGCGGTTCCACAGACGCCGGTCCTGGTCCTCGAGCAGGACGATCTCGCCGTCCGAGCCGGTCCTCGCATCTCGCCGCGAGTCCTGCAGCAGCAACAGGGCGAGCAGGCCGAGGACTTCGGCCTCGTCCGGCATCAGGACGGCGAGCAGCTTCGCGAGCCGGATCGCCTCCTCGCACAGCTCTTGCCGCGTGAGCGCCTCGCCCGCCGTCGGCGAATAGCCCTCGTTGAAGACGAGGTAGAGGACGGCGAGGACCGCGCGGAGCCGCTCGGGGAGCAGATGGTCGGGCGGCACGCGGAAGGGGATGCCCGCATCTCGGATCTTTCGCTTCGCACGGACCAGGCGCTGCGCGAGCGTCGCCTCCGGGACGAGGAACGCCCGCGCGACCTCGGGCGTCTGCAGGCCGCCGACCTCGCGCAGCGTGAGCGCGATCTGCGCGTCCGGTGCGAGCGCGGGATGGCAGCACGTGAAGACGAGGCTGAGGCGCTCGTCCGGAATGGAGCTCACGTCGTCGTCCTCCTCGGTCTGCAGCGTCTCGAGCGCGGCGAGCAGCTGCGTCTTACGCGCGAGCGTCCGCTCGCGCCGGATGCGGTCGATCGCGCGGTTGCGCGCGGTCGCGACGATCCAGGCGCCGGGGTTCTGCGGCGTCCCGTCGAGCGGCCACCGTACGACCGCCGTCGCGAAGGCGTCCTGCACCGCGTCCTCGGCGAGCTCGAAGTCGCCGAGGACGCGAATGAGGATCGACACGGCACGCCCCCACTCCTCGCGGAAGACCGCGTCGACGCTCAGTTGGCTACGAGCGGCCGTATCTCCACCGAGCCCTTGTCCACGAGCGGAACACGCTGCGCGAGCTCGATCGCCTGGTCGAGGTCCTTGCAGTCGACGAGGAAGTAGCCGCCGAGAACCTCCTTCGTCTCGACGAACGGCCCGTCGGTCACGAGCGTCTCACCGGTGCGGACGCGCACGACGCGTGCGGCCTCCGGGTCGCCGAGCTCGAGGCCGCTTGCCTCGATGCCTTGCTCGGACACCCACGTGAGCAGTGCTTCCCAGCGCGGGATCACCTCCGCGCGCAGAGCCTGCCGTTCCTCGGGCGACTGCCCGCGCCATTCGTCCCACTGTTCCACGCCGTTGTTGAGCATCAGCAGGTACTTCATGCTGCGGCCTCCTCCTGCGCCTGCCGCACGAGCTTGATGCACGCGACCGCAGCGAGCGCGCGGCGCTCGTCGTCGCTGAGCCCGCTCAGGCGCTTCCGGTCTGCGTAGACGACTGCCAGGAGCTTCATGCCGCTTCCTCCTCCCGCGCCGGCCGCAGCTCGATCGCACCGGTCTCGGCGCCCGGGATGCGCGCTGCGAGCTCCGCCGCTTCGTCGAGGCTGGAGCAGTCGAGCAGGTAGAAGCCGCCGAGCGCCTCCTTCGTCTCGGCGAACGGCCCGTCGGTCACGACCGTCTGCCCGTCGCGGACGCGGACCGTCGTCGCCGTCCGTGTCGGAGCGAGCTCGGCGCCGCCGACGATGCGGTTCGCGGCCTCCTCGCCGAACGCCCGGTACTTCGCGTAGACCGCCTCGCGCTGCTCCTCGTCGAAGGAGTCCCAGCGGGACTCGTCGCCGTAGATGAGCGCCAGCACCTTCACCTTGTTCCTCCCTTCGTCGCTGTCGACATTACGACGAACGAGCCGAGGCGAAATCGACAGGCAGCTCCTTGACGAGGTAGACGATGGTGTCGTCGACCTCGAGCGGACCGGTGCGGAGCATGATCGTTCCCTGCACGCGCACAGGCGCGGCACCGGCGTCGCGGTAGCCGAGCTTCTCGTACAGGCGCCGGGCGCCGCCGTTGTCGATGCTCGCGCCGATGCTGATCCGCCTGTGCCCGCGTGCCTCGACGGCCCGCTCCGCGGCACGGGTCACCGCCGTCCCGAGCCCCTGCCGCCGCCTCGCCTCGCAGACGAACACGTCCTGGATCTCGGGCACGCCGAGCTGCGTGTCGGTCCAGGCGACGTGGGCGTGCGCCACCGGGACGCCGTCGTCCCAGGCGACGAGATACGTCCCTCTCCCGCCGAGGCGGGAGAGAGGGAGCACGTCGGCAACGCGCCGAACGTCGGCGTCCCTCAGCTCGCGGATGTCGATGACGCCACCAGCCGACGCAGGAACGTGAGCGCTCCGTCCTTGTCGAGCAGCTCGTTGAGGTTGCCGCACTTCGGGCTCTGGACGCACGAGGGACAGCCGTCGCTGCACGGGCAGCCCTCCAGCATCTGCGCGGTGTCGGCCACCCAGCCCTCGAACGCGGCGAAGCCGCGCTCCGTGATGCCGACGCCGCCGGCATGGCCGTCGTAGATGAAGACCGTCGGCCGGCTCGTCTGGAAGTGGATGTTCGTCGACAGCCCGCCGATGTCCCAGCGGTCGCACATCGCCCAGAGCGGCAGCAGCGCGATCATCGAGTGCTCGGCGGCGTGGAGCGTCCCGAGCAGCTTCGGCATCTGCTCCAGGCCCCGCAGCTGCTCCGGCTCCGGCAGGTACCAGATCGCCTCGGTCTCGAAGCTCGTCTCCGGCAGGTCGAGGCCGAGCGTCTCGAGCGTCGACTGGTCGCGGATCGACTTCTTCTGGTACGCGACGACCTGCTCCGTCACGGAGATGCGGCCGAACGCGAGCTCGAGCCCGCAGCGGCGCTCGGTTCGCAGCGTCTCCTCGATCGCCGTGTTCGTCTCCTTCTTTGTTTGCGTGTAGTAGTCGCCGCTGTAGGGAGTGACGACCGCCGTCCGCGCCTGCAGGTCGAGCTCGCGGACGAGATAGCTCTCGCCGAGATGGAGGTACACGGCGCCTTCGTGCACGGTCGAGTACGCGCGCTCGCGCTCGACCAGCCCGAGCACGGTGCCGCTCTGCGCCTCGACGACGGCGAACGTGTCAGGTGTGGCCGACCGCAGCCCGAACTGTCCCGCCGGATAGTCGCGGCCCGCCCACACGTAACCCCTCTTCGTCCGCTTCAGCTCCGGGAGCAGCGGCGCACGCTCGAGCGCTGCGTCGCCGAGCGTCGCGCGATCGGCGTCGTCGACCGGCGCCTCGAACGCGGCCGCCCGCACGTGACCGTCGAGAACGCGAGGGTTTGCATGGTCGAGGATCGCCGCCTCGACGCGCCGCTCGAGAAGCGCGTCCGGCTCGCGCATGAAGTACTGGTCGAGCGCGTCCTCGCTCGCGATCAACACCGCGAGGCCGTGTCCGCGGCGACCCGCACGACCCCACTGCTGCCTCAGCGACGCAACGGTGCCCGGGAAGCCGACGGAGATGGCGCAGTCGAGCAGGCCGATGTCGATCCCGAGCTCCAGCGCGTCGGTCGCGGACACGCCGAGCAGCTCGCCCTCGACGAGCCGGCGCTCGATGTCTCGTCGCTGCGCCGGGGTGTAGCCGGCGCGATACGGCGCCAGCCGCTTCCCGGTCGCGGTGTCGACGCGGTCGACCGTGAACTTGTGAATCAGCTCGGCGGCCCTGCGCGACTTCGCGAAGCAGATCGTCCGCAACCCTCGCGTGACGAGCTCTGCCAGCAGCCGCGACGCCTCTCCCAGGGCGCTCGCGCGCAGGCCGAGCTCCGGGTCGAGCAGCTCGGGGTTCCAGAGAGCGATCGTGCGCTCGGCGCGCGGAGCAGCGTCACCGTCGACGACGGTTGCGACGACGCCGCCGAGCGCTGCGGCCAGCTCTCCCGGGTTCGCGATCGTCGCGGACGCGAACAGGAACTGCGGATCGGCGCCGTAGACGCGCGCGAGCCGTCGTAGCCGCCGGAGGACGTTGCCGACGTGCGAGCCGAAGACGCCGCGATACACGTGCGCCTCGTCGACGACGACGTAGCGCAAGTTGTGCAACACGTCGGCCCAGCGGTCGTGGTGCGGAAGGACGCCGACGTGCAGCATGTCCGGGTTCGTGAGGATGACGTTCGCCCAGCGGCGGATCTGCCAGCGGCGCTCGCCCGGCGTGTCGCCGTCGTAGATCGCCGCGCGCACGTTCGGCGCGTGCAGCTCGGCGAGTGCGCGGGCCTGATCCTGCGCGAGGGCCTTCGTCGGATAGAGGTACAGCGCGCGTTCCTTCGGCTCGCGCGCAATTGCGTCGAGCACGGGGAGGTTGAAGGCCAGCGACTTCCCCGACGCGGTCCCCGTCGCGAGGACCAGATGCTCGCCGCGTGCTGCGACGTCCCACGCCTCTCGCTGGTGCCCGTAGAGGCCGTCGAACGGGAGCGCCTCGCGCAGCCCTGGGTCGAGCTCGTCCGGCAGCGGCGCCAGGCGAGGCTCCGCCGGTGGAACGGTCTCGACGTGCGCGAGTTCGTCGCCGACGAGCAGGTCGTCCCAGGTGACGGCGCCGGCGCGCACGGCGGTCATGTGGCACACGGTACCCTGGCGTGACCGGGGTGCCCGCACGGGCTGAGAACACACCCGTCGAACCTGATCCGGTTAGCACCGGCGAAGGGAGGGAGGAACGCTCGACAGACACGACGCCGTGACGCCGCAGGCGGGCTTTGCCCGCCGGAGGCTCGCTGCGCGGGTCGGAGAACGAGCCGGAAGGAGGGGGCTCGTGGGGGAACCATGGGTTCCCCCACGTTGACCGGTGAAGGGAGGATGTTGGTACCGAGATGTCTCACGATTGCCGGGTCCGACTCTGGCGGCGGCGCGGGGATCCAGGCCGACCTGAAGGCGTTCGCCGCCGCCGGCTGCTTCGGCATGAGCGCGATCGTGGCGCTGACGGCGCAGAACACCGTGGGGGTGACCGCGGTGCACGAAGCGCCGCCGGACTTCGTCCGCGCGCAGCTCGACGCGGTCTTCTCGGACATCGGTGTCGACGCGGCGAAGACGGGGATGCTCTTTTCGCGTGAGACGATCGCGACCGTCGCGGACTTTCTGGCGGCCCACCCCGTGCCGCTCGTGGTCGACCCGGTGATGCTCGCGAGCTCGGGCGCGCGCCTCCTCCGAGACGACGCCGTCGCGACGCTGGTCGAGCGGCTCTTACCGCTCGCGACCGTCGTCACGCCGAATCTGAACGAAGCGGAGTCGCTGGCCGGGAGAACGGGGTCGCGGCGCGAGCTTGCAGAGCGGATTCACGAGCTGGGCGCGCCGGCCGTCATCGTCACGGGCGGTCACGGCGAGGAGCCGGTCGATCATCTCTTCGACGGCACCGAGCATGTCGAGATTCCGGTCGAGCGGCACGATATTGCGGCAACGCACGGCGCCGGCTGCACGCACTCGGCCACGCTCGCGGCAGAGCTGGCGACGGGGCAGTCGCTCCCGGACTCGGCGCGCCGCGCGGCTGCCGTCGCCGGCGCGGCGGTTCGAAACGGCTTCGCGGAGCTCGGCGGCGGCGACGGGCCGGTGAACGTCGCCGCGTGAGCGTCTCGGCCGGCACGACGCTGCGCGCGCTGCGGGACCGCAAGCCGCTCGTCCACCAGATCACGAACTACGTCGTTATGAACGAGACCGCGAACGCGACGCTGGCGCTCGGCGCGCTGCCGGTCATGGCCCACGCGCGCGAGGAGGTCGAGGAGATGGTGTCGCTCGCCGGAGCGCTCGTCCTCAACATCGGCACGCTCTCCGAGCCGTGGGTGGAGGCGATGCTCGTTGCGGGAACAGCGGCGAACGCCGCCGGCACGCCGGTCGTGCTCGACCCTGTCGGTGCCGGCGCGACGCGTTACCGCACCGAGTCGGCCGAGCAGATCCTCACCGACGTGGACGTGACGGTGCTGCGCGGGAACGCGGGCGAGGTCGCGACGCTCGTCGGCGTCGCGGCAGAGGTGCGCGGCGTCGAGTCGATGGCCGCCGGCGACGATCCGGCCGAGCTCGCGCGCGTCGCGGCGCGGAAGCTGAACGTCGTCGCGTCGGTGACGGGGCCTGTCGACCACGTGTCCGACGGCGAGCAGAGCCTCGCCGTCGCAAACGGCCACGAGCTGCTCGCGTCGGTCACCGGCACAGGCTGCATGTCGAGCGCGATCACCGGGTGCTTCCTCGCCGCGAAGCCGGATGAGCCGTTGGAGGCCGCAGCGGAGGCGCTCGCTGCGTTCGGTGTCGCGGCGGAGGACGCTGCGCGCAACGCCAACGGGCCCGGCACGTTCCACGTCAACCTCTACGACGCGCTCGCGGCGCTCGACCCCGAGACTCTCGATGCACGCGTGAAGATCTCGTGAAGCTCCACGTGCTCGTCAACGACCTCGAGACGGCGCGGCGCGCGGTCGAAGGCGGTGCGACGGTCGTGCAGTGGCGGCTGAAGGACGCTCCGCGAGTCGACGTCGTCGAGCGGGGCCGCGCGACGCGCAGCCTGTGCGCGCGGCACGGCGTCCCTTTCGTCGTCAACGACGACGTCGAGGCCGCGCTCATGCTCGGCGCCGACGGTGTGCATCTCGGACGCGGCGACGCCGGCGCCGAGGCGGCGAGAGCGCACGGCCTCATGCTCGGCCTCTCCGCCGCGACGCTCGAGGAAGCCCGTGCGGCCGACGGCAATGCCGACTACATCGGGGCCGGTCCGGTCTGGGCGACGCCGTCGAAGCCCGACGCCGATCCTCCGCTCGGGCTCGCAGGCCTCAGCGAGATCTGCGCCGCAGTCTCGACGCCCGTTGTCGCGATCGGCGGCATCGACGCAGGCAACGCCGCCGACTGCATCCGCGCCGGCGCGCTGGGCGTCGCCGTCATCCGCGCGGCCCGCGACGCGGCTGCGCTCCTCCGCGCGATCGATGCAGCTGTCTGAGCTCGGCGAGCTGGGGCTGCTCGCGGAGCTCGAGCGCCGGGGCCTTGCCGAGCGCATCGAGCACGACGCGGCGCTGCTCGAAGGCGGTGTCGTCGTCACGCAGGACGCTCTCGTCGAAGGCGTCCACTTCAGGCTCGACTGGATCACCTGGCGCGACCTCGGGTGGCGCGCCGCCGCCGTGAATCTCAGCGACCTTGCCGCGTCCGGTGCAGCGCCGGAGGGATTGATCGTGACGCTGGCAGCGCCTGCGGACACCGCCGTCGAGGACGTGCTCGCGCTCTACGCGGGCATCGCCGAAGCCGGCGTCCCCGTCGTCGGCGGCGACACGAGCCGCGCCGAGCAGCTGGTGCTCAGCGTCACGGCGGTCGGCCGCTCCCCGCGCGTGCCGGGGCGAGCAGGCGCGCGTCCCGGCGACGCCGTCGTCGTCACCGGCCCACTGGGCGCTGCCGGTGCCGCCTTTCGTCGCGAGAGCTTCGTCCGGCCGCCGCTTCGCCTCGCCGAGGGACAGGAGCTCGCGGCCCATGCACATGCGCTGCTCGACGTCTCCGACGGGCTGGTCGTCGACGCGGCGCATGTGGCGCGCCGGTCCGGGTGCCGGATCGCACTCGAGCTCGAGCGCGTGCCGCTGGCGCCGGGCGCGGAGCTCGCCGACGTCGGGTACGGCGAGGACTTCGAGCTGCTCGCAGCGGTGGCGGAGCCGACGCGGTTCGCCGAGATCGGCCGCTGCGAGGAGGGCGAGGGCGTCGTCGTGACGCTGAACGGGACGCCGTACGAGCTAGGCGGCTGGGAGCACTTCCGCTAAGGCCCGCTCGTAGTGCGAGCGCGGCCTCGCGCCGATGATCGTCGCCCTCGCTTCGCCGGCCGCGAAGAGGATCGCCGTCGGGATCGAGAGGACGTCGTAGCGCGCGGCGGTCTCGGGGTTCTCGTCGATGTTGAGCTTCGCGAACTCGACCTTCCCGGCGGTGTCGGCCTCGAGCTGCTCGAGGATCGGCTCGACGGCGCGGCACGGCCCGCACCAAGGCGCCCAGAAGTCGAGCACGACCGGAACGTCGCTTCGCAGCACGTCGTTCTCGAACGTCGCGTCGGTGACCTCGAACACGAGCTCAAGCTTAGAGGCGGCCGGTCAGCGCCGCGAAGCGGAGCGACGGCACCTTCCAGATCGCCTCGGCGACGATCGTCCGCGACATCTTCGAGACGCCGTCCTCGCGATCGACGAACGTGATCGGCACCTCGACGACGCGAAAGCCGGCGCAGAGCGCGCGGTAGGTCGTCTCGATCTGGAACGCGTAGCCCTTCGAGTGCACGGCGTCGAGGTCGATCGTCTCGAGGACGCGGCGGCGGTAGCACTTGAACCCGCCCGTCAGGTCGCGCACCGGAGCGCCGAGCAGCACCCGTGCGTACCACGAGCCGCCGGCGGAGATGGCCCGTCGCACGAGCCCCCAGTTGCGCACGCCGCCGCCGTCGACGTAGCGCGAGCCGAGCACGACGTCGGCGTCGCCGGCCGCGGCGATCAACCTCGGCACGTCGCTCGGATCGTGCGAGAAGTCGCAGTCCATCTCCAGGACGAGCTCGGCGCCGGCGGCGAGGGCGCGCCGGAAGCCGGCGATGTACGCCGGCCCGAGCCCTTCCTTCGCCGGCCGGTGGAGGACGCTGACGTAGTCGAGCCCCTCCGCCAGCCGGTCGGCGATCTCACCGGTCCCGTCGGGCGAGTTGTCGTCGATGACCAGAACGTGCACGCCCTTGTCGCCGAGCGCGCGCAGCATCGGTTCGAGGTTCTCGCGTTCGTTGTACGTGGGGAGACAGACGACGGCTCGAGGCACGGACGTATATTCAACTTGTGTCGCGCACGCTGCCCCGAAACGTGGATGTTGCGGACCAGCTCGACTTGTTGGCGGACTTGTTGGAGATCGAGGGCGAGGCGTCGTTTCGCGTGCTGGCGTACCGCAAGGCCGCGACGCGCATCCGTGAGACGGCGGGCTCCGTCGCCGAGCTCGCGCTGAACGGGCGGGCGAAGGATCTCCAGGGAATCGGCAAGACGATCGAGGAGAAGATCGTCCAGGTCGTCGAGGACGGCGAGATGCACGCGCTGACGAAGCGCAAGCAGATCGTGCCGCCGGAGGTCGTGACGTTCATGCGCCTTCCCGGCCTCGGACCGAAGACGGCGGCGCGAATCTGGAAGGAGCTCGGCGTCACCACCGTGGAGGAGCTCAAGCGCGCGGCCGAGCAGGAGCAGCTGCGCACGCTCGCGGGTCTCGGCGCGAAGACGGAGGAGCGGATCCTGAAGGCGCTTGCCGAGCAGCGGCAGGAGCCGTCCGACCGGCGCTTGCTCGGCGACGGCCTCGGTGCGCTGCTCGCAGTGGTGTCGGTGTTGCGCGAGCATCCGGCGGCGGTCGAGGTCTCGGAAGCCGGCAGCGCCCGGCGTCGCAAGGAGACCTTCCGCGACCTCGACATCATTGCCACGGCGACCGATCCGGCGGCCTTGATCGACTACTTCACGAAGCTGCGCTGGGTGGTCGACGTCGTCGCGAAGGGGCCGACGAAGGCGACGGTCCTTTCGAACGAAGGCCTGCGTTTCGACCTGCGCGTCGTTCCGCCCGAGTCGTACGGGAACCTGCTGCAGCACTTCACCGGCTCGAAGGACCACAACCTCGCGCTGCGCGAGCGAGCGGTCAAGGACGGGCTCTCCGTGTCGGAGTACTCGATCACCGTCGTCGACACGGGCGAGGAGCTCAGATACGCGGCCGAGAGGGAGGTGTACGAGCGGCTCGGCTACGAGTTCATCCCACCCGAGCTGCGCGAGAACGCCGGCGAGCTGCAGGCCGCGCGCAAAGGTGAGCTGCCGAAGCTCGTGGAGCTCGGCGACGTCAAAGGCGACCTGCACTCCCACACGACGTACTCCGACGGTCGCGATTCGCTCGAGCAGATGGCGCTCGCTGCGGGGCAGCGCGGCTATGCATACCTTGCGGTCACCGACCACCCGCGCGGGACGCTCGCCGAGCAGAACGACGAGATCGACGCGCTCAACGAGCGGCTGAAGCCGTTCCGGCTGCTGAAGGGAATCGAGGTCAACATCCGCATCGACGGCTCGCTCTCGCTCCCGGACGACGTGCTCGCCGAGCGCGACTGGGTGATCGCCTCGCTGCATGCGGCGTTCGATCGCAACCCGACGGAGCGCGTGCTCGCCGCGATGGACAACCCCCACGTCGACATGATCGGGCACCTGACCGCGCGCAAGATCAACATCCGCCCGCCGGCCGACGTGCAGTTCGAACGCATCGTCGAGAAGGCGCTCGAGACGGGGACGTTCCTCGAGATCAACGCGCAGCCGAACCGGCTCGACCTGCGCGACACGCACGCGCGGATGGCGGGCGAGGCCGGCGTCAAGATCGCAGTCAACACGGACGCGCACCAGCTCAGCGCTCTCCAGCACATCGAGATGGGCATCGCGCAGGCGCGGCGCGCGTGGCTGACGAAGGCACAGGTGCTCAACACGCGAAGCTGGGCGCAGATCGCGAAGCTCCGGGGGTGAGCTTCCGCGAAGACGGCGCCGCCGCCCTCGAGTGGGCGGCGCAGTACCTGGAACGCGTCGGCGAGCTACCCGTGCTCGCACAGGTCGAGCCGGGAGACATCCGTAGGCGGCTGCCGCCGTCCCCGCCCGAGCGCGGCGAGCCGTTCGCGGACCTGCTGCGCGACCTGGACGACGTCATCCTTCCCGGCGTCACGCACTGGCAGAGCCCGCGCTTCTTCGCGTACTTCTCGAACAGCGCTGCGGAGCCGGGGATCCTGGCGGAGCTGCTGGCGGCGACGCTCAACTCGGTGGCGTTCCTCTGGCGCACGGCCCCGGCCTCGACGGAGCTCGAGGAGCACATGGCCGACTGGGCAGCGCAGCTGCTGGGGCTTCCCGACGGCTGGCACGGCCACATCGAGGACACCGCGTCGACGTCGACGCTCGCCGCTCTCGCCGCCGCGCGTGAGGCGACGGGCGGCTCCGTCGTGGTGTGCTCAGAGCACGCGCACTCGTCCGTCGACAAGTGCGCGAAGCTCCTCGGCCTCGAGGTGCGCAAGATTCCCGCTGACGAAGAGTTTCGCCTGCGCGTCGAGGAGCTCGATCTGAGCGATGCCGCGGCAGTGGTCGCCACCGTCGGTACGACGTCGGTCGCGTCCGTCGATCCGGTGTCGCCGCTCGCCGATGCATGCGCCGAAGCCGGTGTGTGGCTGCACGTCGATGCGGCGTACGCCGGCTCCTCGTGGGTCTGTCCCGAGTTCCGCTGGTCGCAGGAAGGCGTCGAACGCGCCGACTCCCTCGTGGTCAATCCACACAAGTGGCTCTTCACGCCGATGGACTGTTCGCTCTTCTGGTCGCGGCGGCCGGAGGATCTGCGGCGCGCTTTCAGCCTCGTACCGGAGTATCTGCGCACAAGCGACGAGGCCGACAGCCTCTCCGAGTACGGGCCTGCGCTCGGCCGCCGGTTCCGCTCGCTGAAGCTTTGGGCCGTGCTCCGCTGCTACGGCCGGGAGGGACTGCAGGCCCGGATCCGGGAAGCCGTGCGCCTGGCTAGGAAATTCGAAAACTGGGTAGGGGAAGATCCTGGATGGGAAGTTTGCGCCCCCCGCTACTTCTCTCTCGTGTGCTTCCGCCGCAACGCTTCCGACGAGGAGAACGAGGCAATAGTCGAGCGCGTCAATCGCAGCGGCGAACTCTTCATGTCGCACACGCGGCTGGACGGCCGCTATGTCCTCAGGCTAGCGATCGGCAACGAGCGTACGACCGAAAGCGACATCCGAATGGCTTGGGAGGCACTAAAGCATCACTAACAATTCTTGCGGGCGGAGGTCTACATCCAGTGGAATCCCGCTTGCAACGGGGGTTGGAGCTAGAGCTCCAAAGTCTGGGGTCGGCCTGGCACGCCCAGGCCACAAATGAGGAGGAGGAGCATGCGTAAGAGGCTGTTGTTCCCGGCTCTGCTCGCGGCCGTCCTGGTGGCGTCCGTGGTCGCGGCCGGATCGCAGGCCATGACGGACCGTGCAAAGGCACCAAAGGTTACGACGGTCACGCTGAACGGTTGGCAAACGTCACCGCCCGAGGAGACGAAGCTGCAGTCGGTCGTCTCGACCTTCAACAGGACACACCCGAATATCAAGATCGACTACCAGTCGATCACCGGCGACTACCAGGCCCAGATGCTCGCGAAGTTCGCCGCTCGCAAGCCGCCGGACGTGTTCTATGTCGACGTGGCCGACATCCGCGATTGGGTCGGCCAGGGTGTGATCCAGCCGCTCAACTCGTACGTCAAGGCGACGAAGTTCTCGACGAAGCCGTTCTACAAGAACCTGTTGAACGCCTTCAAGGTCGGGAAGACGTACTACGGCTTCCCGAAGGACTGGTCGTCCCTCGGGATGGAGATCAACACCACACTGCTCGGCAACAACCCGGTCCCGAAGACGTGGGCGCAGTTGAGGAACGTCGCGTCGAGGATCAACGTGCCGGGCGGCAAGCCGATCTGCCTCAGCGCCGACTGGGCGCGGATGATGGCGTTCGTCTACCAGGCCGGTGGGTCGGGCCAGTGGAAGGACGCGACGACGGCTCCGTTCCGGGCCGCGGCCAACTTCTATGTCGGGCTGCTCAAGGACGGTCTCGCGGCGACGCCTGACAAGCTCGGTGCCGGCTGGTGCGGCGAGGCCTTCGGCAAGCAGAAGGTCGCGTTCGCATTCGAGGGGAACTGGATGTTCCCGACGATGGCCACCTTCCCGGGCGTGAAGTTCACCACCGCCCCGATGCCGAAGGGCAAGAGGCGCGGCAACCTCGCGTTCACGGTGTCCTATTCGATGTCGAAGGACTCGAAGCACAAGGCGGCGGCGTGGCAGGTGCTGAAGTACCTCGTCGGCCGCCAGGGCATGCAGCAGTGGGTCTCGCTCGGCCTGGCGCTGCCGACGCGGGTCGATGTGCGTGCGGTCCCGGGTCGCGGTGCGTTCATCCGGTACCCGTCGTCGGTGCACGGCTGGGGTGCCCAGAAGGGCTTCCGCCACATCTGGAACGACGTCGCGAACAACGAGCTCACAGCGGTGATCGCCGGCAAGGAGTCGGTGAACGAGATGCTTCAGAAGATCGCTGCGGCGGCACGCCAGGGCTAACCGAACGACATACTTCCCGCGCGTCCTTCGGGGCGCGCGGGAAGTGACTACCAGACGGAGGGCGGATGGCGGTCGCAGTCGGGAAGCAACGGCAGGCGCGAGGGCTCGGCAACGAGCGGCTGAGGGAGGCGCTGGTCGGCTACGGATTCATCGCGCTGCCGATGGCGTTCTTCATCCTCTTCTTCCTCGTCCCGATCGGCTACGCGTTCTACATCAGCCGCTACAACTGGCAGATCTTCAAAGGCCCGTACGTCGGCTGGGGAAACTACCGCCAGCTCTACCACGACACGGTCTTCTGGCATCACGCAGTTCGCAACACGCTCGTCTACACGGCGTTCGTGGTGCCTCTGCAGATAACGCTCGGGCTCGCGCTGGCGGTCGTGGTCAACCAGGCGATCCGGTTCCGCACGTTCTTCCGCGCCGCGTTCTACTTCCCGTCGCTCGCGGCCTCGGCCGCGATCGCGGCAATCGCGACCTACATCCTCGCCTCCGACGGCCTCTTCAACACGGTCCTGGGCCACCTCGGCTACCACCACAACACTGCCTGGTTCGGAGAGCAGAGCACCGCGCTGCCGTCGATCATCGGGCTGAACGCCTGGACCACCTCGGGGACGATGATGCTCTTCTACCTCGCGGCGCTGCAGGCGATCCCCACCGACGTCTACGAGGCGGCCGCGATCGACGGGGCAGGCGCGTGGCGCACCTTCTGGAAGGTGACGTTTCCACTGTTGAAGCCCGCGCACTTCTTCGTCCTCGTGGTGTCGATCATCGGCGCCATGCAGATGTTCGACCAGGCATTCTTGATCGGCGGCGCGTCCGGTGGCCCCAACTACTCGACGATGACCGTCGTCCTGTACCTCTACAACCAGTCGATCAAGAACATCTCGTTCGGGTACGGCGCCGCGATCGGCGTCGTCCTCTTCGTGTTCATCTTCACGGTCACGGTGATCCAGCGGCTCCTGTTCGGTAAGCCCGAGGTCGCCTGATGAGCACGGAGCAGCTTCCGGACGTCCCGCCGGTCGCCGCGCTCGACGAGCTCGCGGTCGAACGCGCGGCCGCGACGGGCGCGCCGGCAGCCACCGGCATCCCCGGCCGCGAGCGCGGCGAGCGCATTCGCACTGCGATCGCCTACATCGTGATGTTCTCCGTCGCCGCGCTGTTCTTCATCCCGTTCCTCTGGAGCGTGTCGACGTCCTTTCGGACGATCCAGGACACGGTCGGTGGCTTCTCACTCCTGCCGAAGCACTGGACGCTCTCGGGTTACCACGACGCCTTGCACACGTTCAACTTCGGGCGCTACACGCTGAACAGCTTGATCATCGCCCTGGCGATCACGATCTCGAACCTCTTCCTCGCGTCGCTCGGCGGCTACGCGTTTGCGCGCCTCAAGTTTCCCGGCCGCGAGGTGCTGTTCCTGCTCGTGCTCGGCACGCTGATGATCCCCGACCAGCTGCGCCTCGTCCCGATCTACCTCATGCTCGTCAACTGGATCCCGGGCTGGGTCGGGCATCTCGGCTGGCACGACGCGTCCTTCATCAACCGAAACGGCGTCATCCTGATCCAGCTCGTCTCGGCAGCGAGCCTCTTTCTCATGCGGCAGTACTTCCTGACGATTCCGCGTGACCTCGAGGAGGCGGCGAAGCTCGACGGCGCCGGCTATTTCAAGACGTATCGCAAGGTGATGCTCCCGCTCGCAGGCCCGGCGCTCGCGGCGGTCGGGATCCTCCAGTTCCAGGGGGCGTGGAACGGGCTGTTCTGGCCGGCGATCCTGCTGCAGGACAAGAACCAGTACACGATCCCGATCGGGATCGCGAACTTCCGCTTCGCGTATCAGACGTTATGGCCGCCGCTGATGGCCGCGAGCGTCCTCGCGATCCTGCCGATCCTGCTGATCTTCATCGTGTTCCAGCGCTACTTCGTCGCCGGCGTCGCCGCGTCCGGGGTGAAGGGATGACGCTCGCTCGCGCGTTCGGGGTCGCGGCGACGGATCTGTACCACCACGCCTGGCGCCTCGTCGTCCTGAACACGCTGCTCGGGCTGGGGGTCGTCCTGATCGTGCTCGCCACGATCGCGGTACGAGGCGCATTTCTGCTCGCGATTCTCATCGGGCCTGCAATCGCCGCTGTGATGCATTGCGCGGTCACGCTGGCTCAGACGGAAGAGCTCCGGCTTGTCGAAGCGCTCAGAGGGCTTCGACGACACTGGCGTCGTGGGCTCGTGCTCGGGTTGGCGCTTGCCGCGGCCGTCGGGCTCGGCGCTCTGGCCGTGCCGTTCTACGCACATGCCGGCACCTGGGCCTGGCCCTTCGCCGCCGTCTGCGTCTACCTGCTCTTGATGTTCGGCGTCTTCCAGCTTGCGCTCTGGCCGCTCGCGGTCTTCGAGCCGGGCGTGCCCCTGAGGGCGGTTGCCCGACACGCTGCGTTCGTCGTCGCCCGGCGGCCGTTGGGCTTCCTCGCGCTTGGCGTCGCGCTGTTGCTCGTCAACGTCATCGGCGTCGCCGCCGCGATCCTGCCCTTCCTCACGCTGACGATCGCGTACTCGTTCCTCGTTTCCGCCCATTTCGCGCTGCCGAAGAATCCAGCCCGGGAGGCCTGAGCATGGCGAGTGTCACCTACGACCACACGACGAAGGAGTTCGGCGACACGAAGGCCGTCAACGACCTGATGCTGGAGATCCAGGACGGCGAGTTCATGGTCCTCGTCGGGCCGTCGGGTTGCGGCAAGAGCACCGCACTGCGCATGCTCGCAGGGCTCGAGAGGGTTTCGAGCGGCCGGATCCTGATCGGCGACCGCGTCGTCAACAACGTTGCACCGCAGCACCGCGACATCGCCATGGTGTTCCAGTCGTACGCCCTCTACCCGCATATGACGGTGTACGACAACCTGGCCTTCGGCCTACGGAACCAAAAGATCCCGCGGAGCGACATCGACCGCCGCGTGCGTCGTGCTGCCGAGATCCTCGACTTGGACCCGTTGCTCAAGCGCAAGCCGAAGCAGCTGTCGGGCGGCCAGCGCCAGCGGGTCGCCCTGGGACGGGCGATCGTCCGCGAGCCGGTCGCGTTCCTGATGGACGAGCCCCTGTCGAATCTCGACGCGAAGCTGCGCGTTCAGACGCGCGCGGAGATCCTCAAGCTGCAGGAAGAGCTCGGCACGACGACGATCTACGTCACGCACGACCAGGTCGAGGCGATGACGATGGGCGATCGCATCGCCGTCATGAACCAGGGCGTGCTCCAGCAGCTCGGGACGCCCGAGGAGGTGTACACGAGCCCGGTGAACGTCTTCGTCGCCGGCTTCATCGGTTCGCCGGCGATGAACCTCGTGCCGGCGTCGCTTCTCGACGGCGTCGGCGGGCCAGATCGGATCGTCGGCTTCCGTCCCGAGCACGTTCACGTCGGCAACGGTCGTGCCGGCGCAATTCTGTTCAAAGGTCGCGTCGACGTCGTCGAGTATCTCGGCGACGAGCAGCTTGTGCACTTCACCCGGAACGGCACGCCGCTGCAGGCGAAGCTGCCGGTCGACGAGCGCCTGAGCCTCGGTGAGGAGCGCGAGTTCTCGGTCGACCGGGACAAGGTGTTCCTGTTCGACAAGGAGACCGAGGAGCGAGTTTCGAGCTAGAGGCCCCGGAGCAGGCCGAGCACCTCGGCCTGCGACGCGAGCACGATGTCGGCCTGCGCGACGAGCGCCGCCGGGCCCTCCGCGGAGGTCACCGCGACGCGAACGCCGAGCTCCAACGACTCCAGGGCCGCGAAGGCGTCGAGGTCGGTCGTGTCGTCGCCGGCGTACAGCGCGCGCCGCAGGCCGTGGCGCTCGAGCAGGCTTTGTACCGCCGTGCCCTTGTTCGCCGCGAGCGGCGGGACGATCTCGAGCACTTTGCGGCCGTAGCGCGCGACGAAGCCGTCGCCGCGGGCGCGCTCCGCGACCGGGT
The DNA here is from genome assembly GCA_036526315.1 of Gaiellaceae bacterium. Taxonomy (GTDB): domain Bacteria; phylum Actinomycetota; class Thermoleophilia; order Gaiellales; family Gaiellaceae; genus 3-1-20CM-4-69-9. Next base: position 30,710 of record DATCYR010000125.1, read on the forward strand.
CGAGGACGCGGCGGGCTTCGGCGTCGTCGACGCCGCGGAAGTGCAGCGCGGCGGTCAGGCCCTTGTTCTCGACGCGCGGCCAGTCGACGTCGGCGAGGAAGCTCCTCAGGCGTCCCGACCACTCCTCGGCGCCCGGCGCCAGCTCGAGCCCGTGGTTGCCGACGTACGTCAGCTCCGGCACGCCGACAACGGCGCGGGCGTCGTCTCCCGCGCGCCCTGACACGCAGCCGACGAGCGCGTACCCGGCCGCCAGGCGGCGCAGCTCCGCCCGCGTCTCGCCCGGGACACGGGCGGCCTCGGGACGCGGGACGATCGGGGCGAGCACACCGTCGACGTCGAGCAGGACGGCGGCGCGCGCCGGATCTTCCGCCAGGTGAGTCAGCAGCCGCACCCGCCTAGGATAGGAGCGTGCGGCTCGTCCTCATCGGCCTCGTCGCCGGCTTCTTCAGTGCGCTGTTCGGGGTGGGGGGCGGGATCGTGATCGTTCCGCTGCTGTTGCTGCTCTGCAGCTTCCCCGCGCAGCCGGCCGCCGCGACGTCACTCGCCGCGATCGGCATCACCGCCGTCTCGGGCGTGATCGCCTACGCGCTCCACGGTGACGTCGACGTTGCCTACGCGGCGCTCGTCGGCGTGCCGGCGGCGGCGTCCGTCAGCGTGGCGACCGCCGTCCAGCAGCGGCTGCGCACGCGCACGATCGAGCTCCTGTTCGCGGCGCTGCTCGTCGGCGTCGCCGTCTGGCTCTTCCTCAAGTGACCTACGCGCTCGCCGTCGTTCTCGGGCTTGCCGCCGGTGTCCTCGCCGGGTTGTTCGGCGTCGGCGGCGGAATCCTGTTCGTGCCGACGCTCGTCGCGCTCGGGCTGAGCCAGCACGACGCGACCGGGACGTCGCTGCTCGCGATCATCCCGACGGCGCTCGTCGGGACGTGGCGCCAGGCCCGCTACGGGAACGTGCGCTGGCGCGCCGCGCTGATGATCGGCGTCGCCGCGGCCGCCGCTGCGCAGGGTGGGACGGCGGTCGCCGAGGCGCTCTCGGGGCCGACGTTACGCAAGCTGTTCGCCGGGCTGCTGGTCGTGGTCGCCGTGCAGATCGCGTGGCGCGCAAGCCGTCGCGAGTCGTGACCCGAGGCGTCGACTCGGCGACGCCGCAGGGAGGAGGCGCGGGTTCCGCGCCTCCGTCTCATCCCGAATGGTCGGCAGCACGCACACGGGAACTCTCGCCAGCCGTGCGTCTATCCTTTCTCCATGGCGGGTCCTGAGGAGGTCTGGCTGCCACTCGTCGACGAGCCGGTCGGCGACATCGTCGCGCAGATCCAGGCCGAAGACCCCGAGATCGAACGGCTCGTCGGCTCGCCGCACCGAATCCTCGCATTCCGCACCTTCGCGTACATCCGCGTCGGGATCCTGCTCGGCGAGCTCCTTTTCGAACAGGAGCGAACGCCGCAGGACGCCGACGAGACGTGGGTCGAGACGCTGCTGCGCGATCCGAAGCACCACGAGGTGCTGCACCGCGAGGTGCGTGCCGTCGCCGAGGAGATCGCCGCGGACCCGAAGTACGCCGACGACGAGCCCCTCGGGCCGGACGAGGGAGCGCGTGAGCGCTTCCGGGAGTTCGCGCGCAGGCAGTTTGCAGGCGAGTAACGCGTTCGCGAGTGCCGGCGCGGCGTCGCCGGAAGAATTCTACGACGTCTACACGATGGACCTGGAGGCCGAGGGCCAGTGGGCGCGTGCGCGCAGGCGCTTCATGCGCCACCGGCTCGCGGTCGTCAGCCTCGTCATCCTCGTCATCGTCTTCGCGGCGGGCATCTTCGCGAGCTGGATCGCGCCGTACGGCTACGACGAGGTCAACATCAATGCGCTGAGCCAGGCGCCGTCGTGGGCGCACCTGTTCGGCACCGACCAGATCGGCCATGACTACTTCAGCCGTACGCTGCTGGGGCTGCAGACCGAGGTCGAGATCGTGCTGATCGTGGGCGTCGTCGGGACGATCATCGGCACGGCGCTCGGCGCTGCTGCCGGGTATCTCGGCGGCTTCACCGACTCCGTCGTCATGCGGATGGTCGACCTGCTCCTCACGGTGCCGCCGCTCGTGACGGTGCTCGTTGCCGCGGCGTTCCTGCACACGGACACGCTGGCCAAGACGTCGCTGCTGTTCGCGGCCGTCTTATGGATGCCGGTTGCACGTGTCGTACGCAGCGCGACGCTCGTCGTGCGCGAGCAGGAGTACATCCAGGCGGCGCTCGCGATGGGCTCGAGCGACAGGCGGATCGTCAGGCGTCACGTTCTGCCGAACGTGGTCGGCGCCGCGGCGGTCGCGGCGTCCGTGCTGGCCGCGAGCGTGGTCATCCTCGAGACGACGCTCTCGTTTCTGGGCCTTTCGCGCGTCGCGTTCGGAGGCGGCCGCACCGATGCCAAGCTCGCGAGCGTCGGCGACGTCCTCGCAAGCGCACAGAACGAGGGGCTCTTCCACTGGTGGGGCATCGTCTTCCCGGGCATCACGGTGATCCTGATCGTCGCGCCGATCTACTTCGTCGGCGACGGCATTCGCGATGCGCTCGACCCGACGCAGCGCCGCTACGTCTCCGAGCGCGAGCTGGCACGCCGCCGCCGCGGTCCGTCGCGGCTGACGCGGATGGCGCGAGCGCTCCCACGGCCGCACGTCACGGTTCGCTTCAGGACGCCGGAGCGGCTGCTCGCCGTCGGGGACGCGCTCGCACGCAGGCGTGCTCGCCGCAGCCGGCCCCGCCTGCTGCTCGAGGCAGTCGCGGTGCTCGCGCTGACGGCCGCCGCGGCGGCCGGTATCTACGTGTGGCAGGTCCATTCGGTGACGAGCAGGTGGGCGCTTCGCGGCAGCGGGCTCCAGGACCTCTCACGCGCAGAGGGATTGCAGACGCAGGTGTCGATCGCCGCGGATCCCGCGCGTCGCGGCGCGCTCCTCGCCGCGTCCAACGACACCGCGCTGCGGACGGTACGCATCTACACCTCGCGCGACGACGGCAGGACGTGGACGTCGGCGGCCGGCCCCTCGCTCGGACTGGATGCCTGCAGCCGCGGCGACCCCTCCGTCGCCGTGGACGGTCACGGCCGGGAGTTCGTCGCCTTTACGGTCAGCGGCACCTGCCAGCAATACGACAACTCCCCATACGCCGTCGTCGCCTCGCGAGACAGCGCCGCCGGGCGGTGGCACGTGACGCGGCTGGCGCCGAAGCGCCCGGCCGATTTCTGGGACGACTACCCAAGCCTCGCCGTCGCTCCGAGCGGTCGCGTGTACGCGACGTGGTCGCGGCTGCTGAAGTGGACGTACGAAGGGATCGTCGTCAGCTCCAGCACCGACGCCGGCCGGAGCTGGACGCGGCCGCAGGTCGTTTCCCCCCGGCTCTCGTTTCCACGGCTCGCTGCAACGACGGTGGCGCCCGACGGGACGCTCTACGTGACCGGCTACGACGCCCGCCTCGGCGTGTGGATCGCGCGGTCCGGCGACGCCGGCAAGACGTTCCGGCTCGCGCGGGTGGCGCCGCTGCCGGGGAACCCGGCCGCCGACTGCTCGACTGCATCCGGGCATCCGACGCCGTTCCAGAGCATCCGCTGTCTCGGCCCGAATCCCACCGTCTCCGCGACGGGCAACCGCGTCTTCGTCACGTACGGCGTCGGTCTGCCGGGCGAGCCGCAGAGCGTGCGGGTCGGCGTCCTCGACCGCACGCTTCGGTCGCTGTGGAACGGGCCGATCGGCCCGGCCGACGCGAACGCCGACCGGTTCTGGCCCGCATCGACGGTCGACCCGGCGACCGGTCGCCTGTGGGCCTGCTACTACGACACGAGCGGCGACTCGAGTCGGTCGCATGCGTGGTACACGTGTGCCGCCTCTCGCGACGGCCGCCGCTGGGCCGAGCCCGTGCGCGCCGCTCGCACTGCGGCCAGTCCCGACGTGCTCTGGGAGGACGCGCGCGTCTATTCGTACGGAGATGTCATCGGGTACGGGGGCACGACGAGCGTCGCGGCGGCAGCCGGTCGTATCCATCCGCTGTGGATCGACACGACGGATCGCGGCGGCCGGAGCCAAGAGGTCTTCGGCGCGACCCTCCCGTAACTGCCTTTTTAGGCGGTACGGCGTCTAACCCGACGATGGCGACCGCCGATGCGCTCGAGCGCCGATCTCGCCGGCGTGCCCGCCGGAAGCTGGTCTGGGAGGCCGTGATCGTCCTCGGCGCGACGCTGGTCGGCGCGCTGATCGTGTACCTCGTGTACCGGCATCCGATCGGCAGTCCCTGGAGCGTCGCGGGGACACACGTTCAGGATGTCTCCAACCAGCCGGGAGTGCAGACGGAAGTCGCGCTCGCCGTCGATCCGTCGAACCCGCGAATGCTGTTCGGCGCGTCGAACGAGTCGATCGAGCCCGAGATCCGGATCTACGCGTCCAAGGATGCCGGCCGGACGTGGAGCGAGCGTGCCGGCCCGCAGCACAACCCGAACACCTGCTCCTGGGGCGATCCGTCCGTCGCGGTCGCGCGCGACGGCCGCCAGTACGTCGCGTTCACGGAGAAGTCCATCTGCGCGACCGGGACCGACCTGACGCCCTACCTCGTCGTCGCCAGCCGGAAAGGGGACGGCGCGCCCTGGACGGTCAGGCGCGTCACGAAGCCGGCGACGGACTTCGGGTTCGACGACAAGCCGGCCATCAGCGTCGGCGCCGACGGTCGCGCGTACGTCGCCTGGTCGCGGCTCTACGGGCGCCTGTTCCAGACGACGGTGGTCAGCTCGAGCGTCGACGGCGGGCGGACGTGGTCGAAGCCGTTGATGGTCGACCGGAAGCTCGTGCAGCCTCAGCTCGTCACGATCGCGGCGGGCGAGCCCGGCGTCGTCTACCTGGCCGGCGTCGACGCGAAGGGGATCTGGGTCGGACGCTCGACCAACGGCGGCCGCACCTTCAGCGTGCGGCGGGGCGTCGCGACGCTACCGGGCAGCCAGGCGGCGTCGTGCGTCGTCTTCGGGAAGTACGTGCTGCCGCAGCAGGCGGTTCGCTGCCTCGGTCCGAACCCGACGATCACGGTCGGAAAGGACCGGGTTTTCGTGACGTACGGCGTCAACGGCAGCGATCAGTCGCAGGACGTCGCCGTCGCAGTGTTCGATCGATCGCTGCGACCCATCTCGCACGGGCCGATCGGACAGGTGAAGGCGAAGACGGATCAGTTCTGGCCGTCTTCGACGATCGACGCACAGACAGGGAAGCTCTGGGCCTGCTACTACGACACGACCGGCGATTCCGCCCGGCAGCACGCGTGGTTCGTCTGCACGTCGTCCCCCGACGGGCGCCGGTGGTCGAAGCCGGTGCGCGTGGCAAGCCCGTCGGAGAACCCCGGTGTCCTCTGGGCGGATGCGAGCATCGGCGGCTACGGCGACAGCACGGCGTACGGCGGCTACACGGCCGTCGCCGCCGCGGGCGGTCTCGTGCACCCGTTGTGGATCGACACGCGCAACGTCGGCGGCAACGGCGAAGAGGCGTTCGCGGCCGTCGTGCGTTAGCGCACGTTGGTTGAAGTGCATAATTCAGCCCGGTGCTGAAGCGCGCGATCGTCGCACCCCTCGCTGCCCTGCTCTTGCTGGCCGCCGCCTCGGCGGACGCCGGCCGGCAAGGCGCGCAGGCATCCGGCTCGACGGCTCGTGCCCAGGCGATCCGCGTCGTCGTCCCGAACGGCCCCGGCGGCGCGACGCCGGCGGTCTCGGCGCCCGACGACCACGTTGCGTTCAGCGGCGGCTTCACGTATCAGGATCCGGCGACGCACGCGCCGCTCGTGACGACCGGCTCCGCAAACGCGAGCGCGTCTGCATCGACGGACGTCGAGGCGAGCGCGACCGCTTCTGCCGAGGTCAACAACCTGAACGTCTTCGACGGCGAGATCACCGCTTCGAGCATCGTCGCGCAGGCGCACGCGACGGCACGATCCGGCGCTGCAAAGGGCGACACCGCCGGATCCGCTGTCACGGGCCTCGTGGCGCTCGGCCAACCGGTCTCCGGCGGGACCGTCGCCCTCGCCGACTGGGGCTCGCTGACGGCGCTGGCCGGCGGCGGAAGCGGGTCGGCGGCGACTGGCTACCGAGGCAGCATCACGGCGCTCGAGATTCGCCTCACCGCCGACCACGACGGCCTGCCGGCCGGCACGACGATCCTCGTCGGCTACGCCGAGGTCGCGGCGCAGGTGGTTGCCGCGCCGCCTGCCCACACGCCGCACTCCACGAAGAAGCCGAAGGCGACGAAGTCACCGAAGGCCGCGGCGCCGGAGCCCGGGACGAGCATCCCGGTGCGCCAGCCGCCGACGGTGACGCCCAAGCTCACCGCAGGGGGCTACGTCTTTCCGGTCTATGGCCCGTCCTCGTTCACCGACACCTTTGGCGGCCCCCGGAGCGACGTGTCCGGTGGCTGGCATCACGGCGACGACCTCTTCGCGCCGCTCGGCGCGCCGGTGCTCGCCGTCGCGTCGGGCACCGTCTTCTCCGTCGGGTGGAACACGATCGGCGGCAACCGCCTGTGGCTGCGCGACGGGCAGGGCAATCTCTTCTACTACGCCCATCTCTCGGCGTTCACCCCGCTCGCCGTGAACGGCAACAAGGTGAACGCGGGCGATGTGCTCGGTTTCGTCGGCAACACCGGCGATGCCCAGGGGACGCCGACCCACCTGCACTTCGAGATCCACCCGCTCGGGCTGATCGCCCTGGGTTACGACGGCGCCGTCGATCCGACGACGTACCTGATGGCGTGGAAGCACCTCCAGGACGTCAGCTTCGCCGGCGGCAGCGCGTGGGCCCCCGCGCACTCGCTCGGGAACGCGCCGAGGCCGGGCGCGATCCTCTTGACGGCGTCCGACATTTCGTCCGCCGACGGGCTCGTGCCCGGCTCACTGCAGCGGGCGATGCGCCCGCTCGTCATCCGAACGGCTAAGCGCTAGCTCGAGCCTACGAGGACGTAACGCCCGAGTTGCCGCCGCCCTGGTAGGTGAACTCGTCGGTCGACCCGAAGATCTTGTCCGACAGCCACTTGCGCGTCTGGCCGCCCGTGACCGGGTTGAAGAGGATTCCGAGCATGATCCCCGTCAGCAGCAGCGTCGTGTTGCGTGCGCTGTGATCCCTTTTGCCCTGCACGCGGTCGGCGGCCTGCCGAAGCTCCTCGATCGCCTCGCGCAGCCGGTCCTGGATCTCCTTGTCGGTGGCCACGCGCGTCGCCACCGGGATCGCCCCGCGGCCGCCGAGCAGCTCGTTGTAGACCTCGCGGGCCGACTCGAACGCGTTGCGCAGGTTGTCGCGCAATTCCTCGTCGGTGAAGGCCCGCTCGATGTAGGGCCGGGCGTTGCCCGTCCGGTCCAATAGCTTGTTTGTCGCCTTGCTCATGCTTCGATCGTCCTTTCGTGGTCTCTCGGCCCGTTCGTACCCGTGAGGAATCCTTGCAAACGAGCGGCTTTGGCTCTCACCCTACTGACGTTCGCCGGGTGCGGGGGCGGCGGACCGCCGGCGGTGAAGGTCGTGCAGGGGAACGGTTTTCGCTTTTCGGCGCCGGCCGGCTGGAGGGTGGTGCGCAGCGGCCGCGAGGTGCAGGCAGCCGACGGGCTGCAGCTCGTCTCGGTCACGCGCTACCCGCTGCTGCGCCGCTTCCGTCCCGCTCTCTGGCCCAAGGTCGTGCCGGAGCTCGACCGCGCCGCGTCCGAGCTCGCCCAGCAGCAGAACGGCACCGTCCGGAACATGGAGACGGTGACGATCGGGGGAACGCAGGCCCGGCGCTACGACATCGAGTACACGCGCGACGGCAAGCAGCTCGTCGAGCGGATCGCCTTCGTCCTCCGCGACAAAACGGAGTACTTGCTGCTCTGCCGCTACGAGCGAGGGGGCAGCACCGACGCCTGCGACCGGCTGCTCACGACGTTCACGCTGGACGCCTGAGCCGCAGCCGGCTCCTTCACCGGCACCGGCTTCGCGCGCGTGGCTTCCTTGCCGTTGAACGCGGCGGCGAACACCTCGTCGATCGAGTCGACGAGGACGAACTCGAGCTCCCGCTTCGTCTCTGCCGGCAGCTCGGCCAGGTCGGGCTCGTTCTCGCGCGGCATGATCACGCGCTTCAACCCGGCCCGCTGCGCCGCGAGCGACTTCTCGCGGATTCCGCCGATCGGCAGCACCTGTCCGGTGAGCGTGATCTCGCCCGTCATCCCGACGTCGTCCGACACCGGCTCCTGCCGGACGAGCGACGCGATCGCGGTGGCCATCGTGATACCGGCGGAGGGGCCGTCCTTCGGCACGGCCCCCGCGGGCACGTGCACGTGCACGTCGTGCTCGCGGAACCAGTCGGCCTCTAGGCCGAGCTGCACTGCATGGGCGCGCACCCACGAGAGCGCAGCCTGTGCGGACTCCTGCATCACGTCGCCGAGCTGGCCCGTGACCGTGAGCCGCCCCTTGCCGGGATACGCCGTCGCCTCGAAGAAGAGCACGTCGCCGCCGGTGGCCGTGAACGCGAGCCCCGTCGCTACGCCGGGCTCGGCCGTGCGCTTGCGCACCTCGCCCTCGAAGCGGCGCGGGCCGAGCGAGCTGCGGACGCGGCGCTCGTCGATCCGGAGGATCTTCGCGCGTGTCTTCCCCTCCGCGATCTGTCGGGCGGCCTTCCGCAAGACGTCGCCGAGCCGCCGCTCGAGGTTCCGGACGCCGGCCTCCCGGGTGTACTCGCGGATGATCAGCCGCAGCGCGCGGTCCGAGACGGCGACGCGCTCGGCCGACAGACCGTGTGCCTCGAGCTGCTTCGGCACGAGGTAGCGCTTGGCGATCCCGAACTTCTCGTCCTCGGTGTAGCCCGACAGCTGGATCACGTCCATCCGGTCGAGCAGCGGGCCGGGGATCGTGTCGAGCGTGTTCGCCGTGCAGATGAAGAGCACCTTCGACAGGTCGAACGGCAGGTCGAGGTAGTGGTCGCGGAAGTGCTGGTTCTGCTCGGGGTCGAGCACCTCGAGCATCGCGCTCGCGGGGTCGCCGCGGTAGTCGGCGCCCATCTTGTCGATCTCGTCGATCAGCAGCACCGGGTTGATCGACTCCGCGTCGCGCAGCGTGCGGATGATCGTCCCCGGCATCGCGCCGATGTACGTGCGGCGGTGGCCGCGGATCTCGGCCTCGTCGCGCACGCCGCCGACCGAGAGCCGGGCGAACTTGCGCCCGAGGGCGCGCGCGATCGACTGGCCGAGCGACGTCTTGCCGACCCCGGGCGGCCCGACGAAGCAGAGGATCGGGCCGGAGACGTCGTTCTTCAGCTTCGACACCGCGAGGTGCTCGAGGATGCGCTCCTTGACCTTCTCGAGGTCGTAGTGGTCGGTGTCGAGCACCGCGCGCGCATTCTGGAGGTCGAGGTTGTCCTCGGTCACCGTGTTCCACGGCAGCGAGACGAGCCAGTCGAGGTACGTCCGGATCACGCCGTGCTCGGCCGCCGCGGACGGAATCTTCTCCAGGCGTGACAGCTCGCGGTCGACGGTCTTGCGGACCTCCTCCGGCAGCTCGAGCTGCGAGAAGCGCTCGCGGAGCTCGTTCAGCTCGGCCTGCTCCGCGTCGCCCTCGCCGAGCTCGTCTTGAATGGCCTTGAGCTGCTGGCGCAGGAAGAACTCGCGTTGGCCCTTCTCCATCTCCTCCTGCACCTGCGACTGGATCTTCGAGCCGAGCTCGAACACCTCCAGCTCGCGGTTGAGGATCGTGGAGACGGCCCGCAGCCGCGCTTCGACGTCGCGCTGCTCGAGCAGCGACTGCTTCTCCTCGGTCTTCAGGCGCAATGTCGAGGCGACGAGATTGCAGAGACCGCTCGGGTCCTCGACGTTCGCAGCGGCGATCTGCAGCTCTTCCGGCAGATAGGGAACGAGCCCGATCACGCGCGCGAACAGGTTCTGCACGTTTCGCGTCAGCGCCTCGACCTCGCGCGTCTCGATCAGCTCGTCGGGGAGCTCCGAGAAGTGGCCCGTCAGATACGGGTCTTCCTGCACCGGGTTGTCGAGGCCGATCCGGCGACCGCCCTCGACGAGGATGCGGAGCGTCCCGTCGGGAACCTTGATCATCTTGTGGATCACGGCCGCCGTGCCGACGTCGTAGAGGTCGTCCCAGCCCGGCTGCTCCGCTTCCTCGTTCCTGACGGTGACGAGCGCGAGCGTGCGATCGCCCGAGACGACGTCCTCGACGAGCTTGATCGAGCGCTCCTGGCCGATCGCGAGCGGCGTCGGAAAGCCGGGGAAGACGACGGTGTCCTTCAGCGGCAGGACCGGCAGCGTGGCCGGGAGCGTCAGCTCATCGGCGCTCTGCTCGAGGGCCTCGTCGATCGCCTCGGGCATCAGGCCGAGGTCACCTCGATCGACACGCTCTCCTGCGGCGCAGGCCGTGGCGCGAGCGGGAGCCGGACCGTCAGCATGCCCCGGTCGTACGTCGCCGACGCCCTCTCCGGGTCGATGTCGTCCGCCAGCGTGATCTGCCGCTGGAACGGCCCGTACTCGATCTCCATCTGCTGGTAGTGGCCGCCGTCCTTCGGGCGACGCCGCTCGCCGGCGATCAGCAGCGCCTGCGGCGAAGCGACGAGTCGCACGTCCTCCGGATCGACGCCCGGCAGCTCGATCTGGACCGTGAGCGTCGGGGGGTCGTCGCTGCGGTAGACGTCGACCTCCGGCCGGTACCCGCGTCGCAGGCTGCGCGAGAACGGGAAGACCTGCCAGAGATCCGCGAAGAGCTGCTCGATCTCCTCGGCAGCGTGCTCGAAGTCGCGGCGCTTATCCACGTTTGGAGAGTACCCCGCTGGCTAGTGTCAGAGGCATGGTCGGCTGGACCCGTACGGTGCTGCGTTTCCGCTGGCCGATTCTCGCCGCGTGGCTCGTAATCCTGCTGCTCGGGGTGGCCGCGACGTCCCGGCTGCCGTCGCTGCTCTCGAACACTTTCACGGTTCCGGGCTCGGACTCGGAGCGCGCACGAACGATCCTGCAGGACCGGTTCGGCGATCGGAGCGACGGCGAGTTCCTGATCATCTACAAGGTCCGTAACGGCACCGCCGGCGCGCGCCTCAAGCTCGAACGGAGCATTCGCAACGCCGCACGCGCAATCCCGACGGGCCAGGCGACGCCGCTGCGCGTCGCCCGGGACGGCGTCGTCTACGGGAGCATCCTCAGCACGCTCAACCTCGCGGACGCGAAGGGCTACACCGACGGCATCCGCCGAGCGCTCGGTGCTCCGCCCGGTGTCGATGCCTACGTGTCAGGCCAGCCGGCGATCCAGCGCGATCTCGACCCGATCTTCGGCCGCGACCTTGCGCGCGGGGAGTCGATCGCGTTGCCGATCGCGCTCGCGGTGCTGCTCGCAGTGTTCGGCCTGTCGCTCGCCGCGACGATCCCCTTCCTGTTCGCCGCTGCGACGATCACCGGGACGCTGGGGATCGTCTACATCATCGCGCACCACCTGACGATGGCCACGTACGTCACGAATCTCGTGCAGCTGATCGGGCTCGGGATCGCGATCGACTATTCGCTGCTGATCGTCTACCGCTTCCGCGAGGAGCTCGAGCGCGGCGGCAGCAACGATGACGCGATCATCCGGACGATGGCCACCGCCGGGCGCGCGGTGCTCTTCTCGGGGGCGACGGTGGCGATCGGCCTGGCGCTGCTGCTGTTCATGCCGTTGCCGTTCATCCGCTCGATCGGCGTCGGCGGGTTTCTGATCCCGCTCGTCTCTCTCGCCGGCGCTGCGACGCTACAGCCGGCGTTGCTGTCCGTCTACGGCAGCCGCGGGACGAAGCGAGTGCACGTGGCGGCGTGGTTGCGCACCAAGGGAGTTCCGCTGCCGCACTTCGCGGGCCGCGACGTGGAGCATGGCTTCTGGGCGCGGCTCGCACGCTGGATCATGGCGCGCCCGGTCGCGTTCTTCGGCATCGGCGCGTGCGTGCTCGTCCTGGCTGCGCTCCCCGTGCTCGCGCTGAAGCTCACACCGGGCTCGGCGCAGGGCATCCCGCAGACGCCCTCGTCCGTCCGCGGCCTGAACGTCCTCCGCGCGGCGGTCGGCCCCGGAGCCCTGTCGCCGACCCAGATCGTCGTGGCCGGCGCGCAGACGCCGGGCGTTCAGCCCGCGCTGGCGCGGCTGCGCACGTCCCTCGAGGCCGACCCGGAGGTCGCGTTCGTCGAGATGGGACGCGGCCCCCGCTTCGTCGACCCGAGCGGCCGTTACGCCCAGATGATCGTCGCGGGCAAGCACGAGTACGGCGACCCGCCGGCGCAGGCTTTCGTGCACCGGCTGCGCGGCACGCTGATTCCGAACGCGAACTTCCCGCCCGACGTGCGCGTCTACGCGGGAGGCGGCCCGCCGCAGGGCGTCGACTTCCTGAAGAAGTCGTACAACGCGTTCCCGTGGCTCGTCCTCGCGGTGCTCGTGTTCACGTACCTCCTGTTGATGCGCGCGTTCCGTTCTGTGATCCTGCCGTTGAAGGCCGTTCTGCTGAACCTGCTCTCCGTCGGCGCGAGCTACGGGATGCTCGTCGTCTTCTTCAAGTGGGGCCTCGGCAAGGACCTCTTCGGCCTCTACCAGTTCCCGCAGGTGGAAGGTTGGATCCCGATCTTCCTCTTCGCCATGCTGTTCGGGCTCTCGATGGACTACGAGGTGTTCCTCGTCTCGCGCATGCGCGAGACATGGGACCAGGAGCACGACAACGTGCGCGCCGTCTCGTACGGGCTCGAGCGGACCGGGACGATCATCACGGCGGCCGCGATCATCATGGTCGCCGCCTTCAGCGGCTTCGTCGCCGGCAGCATCGTCGGCCTGCAGCAGTTCGGGCTCGGGCTCGCCGTCGCCATCCTCGTCGACGCGACGATCGTCCGTGCGCTGCTCGTGCCGGCGCTGATGGCGTGGTTCGGCCGCTGGAACTGGTGGCTGCCGCCGCGGCTGGCGCGCATCGTGCGCGTCAAGCCGTCGCCGCTCGCAGAACCTGCCGGCTGAACCCCCCGCCGCCTCTACGAAACGGGGGGGCCGCGACCTCGACGTCCATCCGGCGTCGCCGCCGAACGTCTCGAATAGCATCCAGCCGGTGAAAGGCGTTGTCCTGGCAGGCGGGACCGGGTCCCGCCTCGAGCCCCTCACCCGCGTCACGAACAAGCACCTGTTGCCGGTCGGCGACCGGCCGATGGTGCAGTGGGCGGTGGATTTCCTGCGCGAGGGTGGGATCGAGGAGCTGCTGCTCGTCACCGGCGCCGACCACGTCGAGGACTTCCGCCGCTACTTCGGCGACGAGCTGCAGTTCGCGAAGCAGGAGCGCGCCGGTGGCATCGCCGAGGCGCTGGGTCTCGCGCGCGACTTCGCAGGCGGCGACCGGATCGTCGTCATGCTCGCGGACAACTTCTTCAGCGGCCCGATCAGCGCGACCATCCGCCACTTCGATGCGCAGGAGCGCGGCGCGCGCGTCCTGCTCGCTCGCGTGCGCGAGCTCGAGCACCTCCGCCATCTCGGCGTCCCGCGTCTGGTCGACGGCCGGATCGCCGAGATCGTCGAGAAGCCCGACGAGCCACCGAGCGGCCTCGCCGTCACCGGCGTCTACTGCTACCCGGCCGACGTCTTCGACGTCGTCGAGCGGCTCGAGCCCTCCGCGCGCGGTGAGCTCGAGATCACCGACGTCAACAACCACTACGTGCGCGAGGGAACGCTCGAGCACGACGTCTTCGAGGGCTACTGGGGCGACGCCGGCGAGTCGGTCGACGCCTACTACGACGTGATCGAGCGCGTGCGGCGGCCGCACTTCGGCTCGGATCGCACACGGCCCGTTCCGCTGCGGCGCTTCGAGGACGCCCGCGGGTGGCTCGCGGAGATCGCACGCACGAGCGGGCTGCCGAAGCCGATCCGGCAGACGAACGTCTCGTTCTCACGCGAGGGAACGATTCGCGGCCTCCATTACCACGAGCGCGGGCAGGACGACCTCTTCGTCTGCCTGCAGGGGCGCGCGCGCGTCGTCGCGCTCGACCGTGATACCGGCGAGACGTTCTGCGAGGACATCGGCGACGACAACTTCTCCGCCGTGTTCGTGCCCGGGAATCTCGCGCACGGCTTCGAGGCGCTCACCGACGTCCTGATGCTGTACCACGTGAGCGAGGAGTACGACGCCGGCGACCCCGACGAGCACGAGTGGCCGTGGGACGACCCGCGCGTGGTTCACCTCTGGAGCACGAGATCGCCGATCCTGTCGGAACGGGACGCGGCCGAATCCTGATCACGGGCGCCGCCGGGCAGCTCGGGCGCGCACTCCAGGAGACCTTCGCCGACGAGGACGTCGTCGCGCTCACGCACGCCGACTGGGACGTCGCACTGCCGCCGCCGCCGCAGCTCTCGGCTGCGCTCGTCCTGCACGCTGCGGCCTGGACCGACGTCGACGGCGCGGAGGCCGATCCGCAGGGTGCGGCGGCCGTCAACGTCGGCGGCACCCGCCATGTCGCCGAGCTCGGCGCGCCGCTCGTCTACTACTCGAGCGACTACGTCTTCGACGGCTCGAAGGCGGAGCCGTACCTCGAGTCGGACGCGCCGAACCCGTTGTCGGCCTACGGGCGCACGAAGCTCTACGGCGAGGGCGCCGCGGGCGAGCAGGCATGGATCGTGCGGACGTCGAGTTTGTTCGCCGAGACGGGCACGAACTTCGTTCGCACGATGCTCCGCCTCGGGCGTGGGCGCGACGAGGTTGCGGTGGTCGACGACCAGCGCTCGTCGCCGACGTACGTCGGGCATCTCGCCGCTGCGACGCGGGAGCTGCTCGAACGCCCGCAGGGTGTCTGGCACCTCGCCGCGGCCGGCGACTGCACGTGGGCCGAGTTCGCGGAGGCGATCTTCGAGGAGGCGGGGCTCGCCGTCCGCGTGCGGCGCATCACGGCCGCCGAGCTCGGTCGGCCGGCGCCCCGCCCGGCGTACTCCGTGCTGCGGAGCGAGAAGGACGCGCCGGCCCTCCCGCACTGGCGCCAGGGCCTGCGTGAGTGCCTGCGACGGCTGGGGTCAGGCACCGAAGGTGCCTGACCCCCCTGATCTTCGTCTACCCCGACCGCTTGAGCTTGCCGTGCCGCTTGGCGTGCAGCTCGCCGCGCCGCGAGGCGCCGCTTGCGGCGCCGACATTAGCGGCGCGTGCTTTGCACGCGCCGCGTCTGAAATGACCGGTCGAACCGCTTGACCGATTGGACTGCTCCTGCCTTTCAGCCCGATCGCTTGAGCTTGCCGTGCCGCTTGGCGTGCAGCTCGCCTCGCCGGAACGTCCAGATGCCGAGCGGAACCGAGACGATGCCGATGATGATCATCGGCCAGATGTCGCCCCACACCTGCCCGACGCTCGCGCCGTCGAGGATCGCCGCACGCTCGCCGCGCAGGGCGTATGTCGCGGGCGAGATCTTGGCGATGTACTGCATGAACAGCGGCAGCACCGTCACGGGGTAGTACACGCCCGAGACGACCAGCATCAGTCCCTGCGCGACGTAGCCGAACTGCGTCCCTTTCTCGGGCGAGATCAGCGGCAGGACGGCCGTCATCATCCCGATGCCGACGAACGAGACGGACGCGACGGCGATCAGGACGAGCGCCGTGGCGAAGTTCGCGTTCGGCATGTGCAGCCCGAAGAACGCCGCGATCGCGACGAACACGACTGACGCACGGACGATGCCGTAGCCGATCGCGAAGATCCCCGTGCCGAGCAGGTGCACGGCCCGCGTCAGCGGCGCCATGAACGTGTACTCGATCGTGCCTTCCCAGCGCTCCCACGCGACCGTCTCGATCAGCAGCTCGAAGATGATCCCGAGGTACGACCACATGACGGCCCCGATCAGCAGGATCGTCGTGAGCTCGTCGATGTTGACCTTGCCGCCGGTCGCCTCGACGCCCTTGGCGATGAAGACGATCGTGAGCGTGTTCGCGGCCGTCCAGAAGAAGAACGCGATCTCCCACCACGCGTAGCGTTTGATCAGGTACCAGTTGCGCTCGACCATCCCGTAGAGGCCGATGAACTCGCTGCGCATCGTTGCGGCGGCTTCTCTCACGCGAACACACCCCTCTCCGCGTCCTCGTCCTTCTCGTCTTCGAACGTCCGGCCGGTCGCTGCGAAGAACGCTTCCTCGAGCGTCTCCGCCTCGAACTGCTCCTTCAGCACCTCCGGCGGGTCGAGCGCGATCAGCCGGCCGCGGTCGAGGATCCCGACGCGGTCCGCGAGCACCTCCGCCTCACGCAGGTCGTGCGTGCAGAGGAGGATCGTGGCGTCGTGCGATGCCCACACCTCCCGAATGAACTCCTGCACCTCGAGCTTCGACCGCGGGTCGAGCCCGGTCGTGGGCTCGTCGAGCAGCAGCAGGACGGGTGACGTGAGCAGTGCGCGCGCCAGCGCGACCTTCTGCTGCATGCCGCGTGAGAGATGCTCCATCCCCTCGTGCCGGCGCCCGACCGGGAACCCGACCCGCTCGAGGATCTCCGGGATTGCGCCCTTCGTGACGCTCGGCGGCAGCCCGTAGAACCGCGCCGCGTAGGCGAGGTTCTCCTCGGACGACATCTTCTTGAAGAACGACGCCTCGACCGACACGCGGTTGACGAGCCGCTGGACCGCGCGCGACTCCTTGACCACGTCGTGGCCGAAGATCGTCGCGCTGCCCCCGTCCGGCAGCAGCAGCGTCGACAGCAACCGGACGAGCGTCGACTTGCCCGACCCGTTCTGACCGAGGATCGCGACGCACTCGCCGCGGTCGATCGTGAACGTCACGCCCTCGAGAGCCGCTACACGCCGACGCCGCTTCCGTCCGCGCGTGCGCGTTGCATCACGGCGGAGGAACTCCTTGCGCAAATTGTGAACTTCGACGGCAAACACGATGAACTCCTACGACTCGGCGGAACACGAACATGCGCGCAACACCTGCAAACGCAGGTGGCGCACGGGGCGTGAGGACTCAGCCGAAGAGGAGGTTCATCCCGGGAGACCGTAGCAGTCGTGTCAAGCGCGCGGCGATTCCCCGTCGAAGAAGTCGACCTCGTCGTCGAGGCGGTGCCACGTCCACAGCGGGCCGCCGCGCTGGGACTCGCCGAACGCCATCGCGGCAAGCTTGCCGCTGTCCGGATACTCGACGACCTCCGGGCTGACGTGGTGCGCCGCGATCAGGTAGCGCACCGGCTGATCGGTCCGGTTGACGACCTGGTGCGCGCCGTCGTGGCCGACCGGGAAGGGGGCGGTGTCGCCCGGCTTCAGCTCCTCCTCGCCGGCCGGCGTTCGCACCGTCGGATTCCCGCTCAGCACGATCAACAGCTCGTCGTTGCCGTGGTGGAAGTGGTACGGGCACTGTGTCTGTCCAGGGAGAAGCTCGTAGATGCCGACCGCCAGCGCGCCCGCCTTGACGGGCTTGTAGTTCGCGCGCCAGCCGTCCTTCATCGGGTACGCGTCCATCCACTCGTCGTCGAAGACGTTCACACGTCGTGAATCAGCCATAGGCGCTCTCCTGTCTGGGAAGTCGTTCGGGCCTGCACCGTGATCTGCCCGAGATCCGGGTACTCGACCACCTCCGGCGAGGCGCGCGTGCCCGCGACGACCAGCCGCACCGGCTCGTCGGTGTCGTTGCGGATGCCGTGTGCCCCGTCTGGGCCGGCCGGGAAGCGGACGGCCTCGCCTTCCGCGAGGACGCGCTCACCCTCCGGCGTGCGCAGCGTCGGCCGGCCGCTCAGGACGATCAGCAGCTCCTCGGAGCCGTGATGGAAGTGGTAGACGGTGAAGTTGGCCGGCCCGAGCTCGTACACCGTCGCCCCGAGCTCGACCCCGGGGTCGACGAGCGGCCGCGACTTCGCGCCTCCGCCGGACCAGTCCTCCGCGTCCTCCCAGTCGTCTCCGAAGACGTTCACGCGGCCTGCTGCGGGTCCGGTTCCTCCTCCTGCCACGGCTCCGGCCGCGGAATGACCACGAGCCTTAGCCGCTCGAGCCGGCGCTCCTCACGCTCGACCTCCGACTGTTGTTCCTGCTGCTCTTCGCTCATGCGCAGAGCCTGACACATATACATGCCAGCTTCTGTCATGTATGTTCACGCTCGATGCGGGCGACGCGGCTCGTTTCGCTCCTCCTCCTGCTCCAGATGCGGGGCCAGCTGACGGCGCAGGAGCTCGCCTCGCACTTCGAGGTCTCGGTCCGGACGGTCCACCGTGACGTCGAGTCGCTTGCAGCGGCGGGCGTTCCGGTGGAGGCCGTCCGCGGCCCGGCTGGTGGTTACCGGCTCGCGGGCGGGTACCGCACAAAGCTGACCGGCTTGACCGCGGCGGAGGCGGAGGCGCTGTTCGTCGCGCCCGCGCCGGCCGCCGAGCTCGGCCTCGGCGGCGTGCTGGCGAACGCGCGGCTGAAGGTGCTCGCGGCGCTACCGGCCGAGTTGCAGGAACGGGCGAGCCGTGCGGAGCGCTACTTCCACCTCGACGCTCGCCGCTGGTTCCGCGCCGAGGACACGGTGCCGCATCTCCCGGCGATCGCGTCCGCGACCTGGCAGGAGCAGCGGCTGAGCGCGCGCTACCGCGAGGGGCGCCGGGTCGTCCGCCGGACGCTCGATCCGCTCGGCCTCGTGCTCAAGGCGGGAGCCTGGTATCTCGTCGCGCGGCGGTCGGCGGGGATGCGTGTCTACCGCGTCTCGCGGTTCGTCTCGATTCGGGTGCGCGACGACACGTTCGAGCGGCCGGACGACTTCGATCTCGCCGCGTTCTGGGAGGAGTGGTCGCGCACTTTCGAGGCGTCGCGGCCGCGGGTTGAGGTGACCCTCCGCGCGAGCGAACTCGTCCTGCGTCACCTGCCGCGCGAGGTGCGCGGCGGCGACGGCGTCTACACGGTCGGCTTCGAGAGCATCGAGGAGGCGTTCCGCGAGCTGCTGAAGTTCGGTCCGGACGCCGAGGTGCTGGAGCCCGTCGCGCTCCGCGAACGCATCGCCGCGGCCGCGCGTGAGGTCGCGGGCTTGTACGGCATCCGCGAGGTCCGCTAGGGTCGGTGCAGGTCGTCCGCCGGTGCAGGCGGATGCCGAGGCAACGGAGCCTCAGGACTCGCGGAGTCCTGGGCTCTTTTTTTGTGGTCCCGAAGCGGAAGGAGCGGCATGGCAGCGGCAGAGACGAAGCACTACCTCGCGAACGGCGCGGCGACGGCGCCGGACGCACGCGAGGCGCTCGAGTGGGCGCGCGAGACGACGGCGCAGATGGTCGACCTGAAGTTCTGCGACCTGCTCGGGACCTGGCAGCACATGACGCTGCCGATCGCTGCGTTCGACGAGTCCGCCTTCGACGAGGGCCTCGGCTTCGACGGCTCGTCGATCCGCGGCTGGCGGGGCATCTCGGAGTCGGACATGCTGCTGATGCCGGATGCGTCGTCGGCGATCCTCGACCCGTTCACGGAGGCGCCGACGCTGTCGCTGATCTGCGAGATCGCCGACCCGCTCACAGGGAGCGGCTATGCGAGGGACCCGCGGCGCGTGGCGAAGCGCGCGGAGGAGTACCTGCGGTCGACCGCGATCGCCGACACGGCGTACATGGGCCCGGAGTGCGAGTTCTTCGTCTTCGACGAGGTCTCGTACGAGCTCGGCCCGAACACCGGGCGGTACCTCGTCGACTCCGGCGAAGGGCACTGGAACTCCGGCAAGCCCGGGCTCGGCTACACCGTGCGCGAGAAGGAGGGCTACTTCCCGCCCGCGCCGCACGACACGCTTCACGACCTGCGGACGCGGATGGTGCTGACGCTCGAACGGCTCGGGATCCCGTGCGAGTTCCATCACCACGAGGTCGCGTCGGGAGGCCAGTGCGAGATCGACCTTCGCTATCAGACGCTGACGCGCATGGCCGACCAGATCATGACCTACAAGTACGTCGTCAAGAACGTCGCGCGCGCGGCGGGCAAGAGCGTCACGTTCATGCCGAAGCCGATCTTCGGCGACAACGGCTCCGGCATGCACACGCACCAGTCCCTCTGGAAGGAGGGGACGCCGCTGATGGCCGACAAGTCCGGCTACGCGGGGCTGTCGCAGCTCGCGCGCACGTACATCGGCGGCCTGCTCGCCCATGCACCGGCGCTGCTTGCGTTCTGCGCGCCGACGACGAACTCGTACCGCCGACTCGTGCCTGGCTACGAGGCGCCGGTCAATCTCGTGTACTCGCAGCGCAACCGCAGTGCGTGCATCCGCATCCCGATGTACTCGGACTCGCCGAAGGCCAAGCGGATCGAGTTCCGCTGCCCCGACGCTTCCGCGAACCCGTACCTCGCCTTCGCCGCGATGCTGATGGCGGGGATCGACGGCATCCAGAAGGGCCTCGACGCCGGCGAGCCGGCGGACTGGGATCTCTTCGAGGAGGACCGCGGCGTCGTGCAGGTGCCGGGGTCGCTCGACGAGGCGCTCGACGCGCTCGAAGCCGACCACGAGTTTCTCACGGCCGGCGGCGTGTTCAGTGAAGACCTCGTGCGCACGTGGATCGCCTACAAGCGGGAGAACGAGACCGACGTCGTGCGGTTGCGCCCGCACCCGGCCGAGTTCGCCCTCTACTACGACTGCTGATGCTTGCCCCGGCACCGCCGACCGTCGAGGTACGGGCTCTCCTTCCCGAGGACTGGTCGGCGGTCGCCGAGATCTACTGGGACGGCCTGCGAGCGGGGCTCGCGACGTTCGAGACGGAGGTGCCGTCGTGGGCGCAGTGGGATGCAGCGCATCTGCCCGGCCACCGCCTCGTCGCGGAGGCCTTCGACGGAGTCGTCGGCTGGGCGGCGCTGGCGCCCGTCTCGACCCGGCGCTGTTACGCCGGCGTCGTCGAGAACAGCGTGTACGTCGCGCGTCCCGCGCAGGGCGCAGGCGTCGGGCGGAGGCTGCTCGAGACGCTGATCGACGGCGCTCGCGCGGACGGCATCTGGACGATCCAGACGTCTGTCTTCCCCGAGAACCGCGCGTCGCTGGCGCTGCACGAGCGCTGCGGCTTCCGCGTCGTCGGTGTGCGGGAGCGGATCGCGAAGCGCGACGGGATCTGGCGCGACACCCTCTTCCTGGAGCTTCGCCTGTGATCAAGGTCGAGGCAGTCGTGATCCGCGAGCGTGTCGAGACGGTCATCGACGCGGTCGAGCACGAGACGGGTCACGTCGGCGTGACCGTCGTCGAGGCGATCGGGCACGGTCGTCAGCGAGGGGTAACGCACGAATATCGCGGCCGCGTGTTCGAGTCGCGCTTCCTGCCGAAGGCGCTGCTGACGTTCGTCGTCGAGGACGGCATCGCCCCCGCCGTCGTCGGCGCGATCGCCGACGCGGCACGCAGCGGCAACGAGTCGGGCGACGGGCTCGTCTGGACGAGCCGCATCGACAACGTCACGCACAACCGCACCGGTATCCGCCTCGAGGAGCTCGAGGTCGGATGAAGACGAGCGACCTGCTGATCGCCGCCAACACGGTCTGGGTTGTCGTCGCGGCGGTGCTGGTGATGTTCATGCAGGCCGGCTTCGCATTGCTCGAGGCGGGCCTGACGCGGATGAAGAACGCCGCGCATATCGCCGGCAAGAACGTCCTGATCTTCGGGATCGCCTCGCTCGTTTACTGGGCGGTCGGGTTCGGCATCGCCTTCGGCGACGGGAACGCGGTCGTCGGGACGCACGGATTCTTCCCGTCGAGCGGTGCGCTCCTGTCGGTCGGACAGGCGCCCTACTCGTTCTTCACGTCGATCCCGGGCGCGAGCGCGTATCTGTTCGAGGTCGTCTTCGCGGGCGTCTCGCTCGCAATCGTCTGGGGCGCGATGGCGGAGCGTGCCAAGCTGTGGGTCTACTTCGCGTTTGGCGTCTGCTTCACGCTGATCTACTCGGTGACGTCCCACTGGGTCTGGTTCGCGGGCGGCTGGCTTTTCGGGCTCGGCATGCAGGATTTCGCCGGCTCGACCGTCGTCCATTACCAGGGGGCGCTCGCCGCGCTCGCGGGGGCGCTTCTGCTCGGGCCGCGCATCGGCAAGTTCGGCCAGGACGGCCGCGCAAACCCGATCCCCGGCCACAACATGCCGTATGCCGTCCTCGGGACGATCATCCTCTGGTTCGGCTGGTTCGGCTTCAACCCAGGCTCGACGCTCGCGGTCGTCACCGGCGACAAGCTCGGCTACTTCGGTTACGTCGCGCTGACGACGAATCTCGCGGCTGCGGCCGGCGCGCTCGGCGGGATCGCCAGCGCGTGGGTGATCCTCCGCAAGCCCGACGTCTCGATGATGCTCAACGGCGTGCTCGCGGCGCTCGTGGCGATCACCGCGGCATCGGGTTTCGTCGCGCCCTGGGCGGCAGTGGTGATCGGGCTCGTGTCCGGCTTCATCGCCGTCGTCGGTGTCCTGTGGGTCGAGCGGATCGGCATCGACGACCCGATCGGGGCCGTCGCCGTCCACGGGATGTCGGGAGTCTGGGGGACGCTCGCCACCGGGTTGTTCGCCGTGCCGGCGCTCGCAGCGAACCTCGCGACCGGGACGGGCGGGCTCGTCTACACAGGCTCCTTTCACCAGCTCGGCGTGCAGGCGCTCGGGCTGCTCGCCGTCGGCGCGTTCACCTTCTCGGCGTCGTTCGGGTGCCTGTGGACGATGAAGCGCCTTTGGGGCATCCGCGTCGAGGAGCACGTCGAGACTGCGGGGCTCGACGTCTCCGAGCACGGCATGTGGGGCTATCCCGAGTTCTACATCCCTGTGCCCGGCGGTTACGGGACGGAGTCGCACGGCCACCTCGGGCTCGCGCACGCGCACCCGCACGTGGCGCCGACGCTCGTGGAGCCGCGGCTCGCACCGGCC
>DATCYR010000126.1:0-68302 GCA_036526315.1 Gaiellaceae bacterium
AACTGCTGCGTGTCGACGTAGTCCGACACCGCGCGACCGAGGTTCGCCGCCTCGACGTCGGCGTGCCTGAAGTGGATCCCGGCCCAGACCCGCGCCTCGACCACCTCGTCGGTCACGTCCGAGAAGTGGCTGTAGAAGCGCCGCTCGCCGGGGAACCGGCTGCTCGTGAGGAAGAACGTCCTGTCGTTCGTGCCGAAGAACGACCGTCGGCCCTGATGCCCTGCAGACGCCCGTAGTGATCGGCGACGCCTTGCCAGCGCAGGCCGTCGGCCCTCATGCCCTGCGCGGTCGGACCGGTCGCGGCGGTTGCCGCGCCGACGCCGACGATGCACGGCGGCGGCTCGAGGACGAGCGGCTCGCCGTGCTCGATGACCGCATCGACGCCGACCTCGCTGCGGGAGGCGGCGCACAGCTCGTGCCCGAGCTGGAACGGCTGGTCGCGCAGCACCCCCTTCGTGAGCGCATGCACGCGCAGCTCATGCGGGCGCTCTACGCCTCGGGCCGGCAGGCGGACGCGCTGGAGGCATATCGGCGCGCGCGGCGCATCCTGAGCGACGAGCTCGGGCTCGAGCCCGGGCCAGAGCTCCAGTATCGCGTTCGGTGCGGACCGCGTCTGGTGACGGTCAGCTAGGGCCGGAGGACAGCGCGCCGCGGCCCCGCGACAAAGCCCGCCTCGAGCAACAGCGGGTAGATCGCCGTCTCCGCAACCGGCTCGCCGTCGAAGCGCTCGACTGCGAGTCGCTTCGCACCTCCGGCCTTGACGTGCTCGACCAACGCTCCGAGCGCGACGCGCAGCCACTCCTCCTCGGGCTCTCGCAGCGGCACGAGCGACCGGCCGCCGCGCTCGACGAACAACGCGGCCTCACCGCCGAGCAGCACGACGTGCGCACCCGCGACGCGGGCCGCGCGGGCGCCTGCACGCTTGGGCCACGGCAACGCCGCGCCGTACGGCTGCGCCGGATCGGCGGCGGCGAGCACGAGCGGTTCCTGCTCCTCGTCCTCGCGCGGGCGCAGCTCACGCAGCCGCTCGACGGCGCCCGGCAGCGCGAACTGCGCGCCCCCGAGGCCTTCGACGAAGTAACCCCGCCGGCAGACGGCGAGCGTCTCGAGCGCGCGCAGCTCCCCGTAGACGGCGCCGTAGCCGCCGGCGACGCCTTCGCCGCGGACGCCGTCGCGCGTGACGATCCCCTGCCGCTCGAGCAGCAGCTCTGCGAGCGCGCGCCGGTCGGGCCGCTCCGGGAACAGGCGCTCCGTCAGCGACCAGCGCCCCTGCGTCGCGGTGATCCCGGCGGAGCGCTGCCGCGAGAAGCGGCGCGGCCGGCCGCGCTGCGGCCGCGGCGCCTGGTAGCGGCGGCCGGCGCGGAGCGGCGTCCACGCGTCGTTCGTCACCTCGCCTGCCCACACGAGATCCCACAGCGCGGGCAGCGCGACCTCAGGCTCGAGCGCGGTCGCGGCAACGAGGTCGTGCCAGAACTCCGCACTCCGAGCGAGGGCCGCGCGAATCGTGTCGTGGGCCTCGCCTTCCGGGCGCGGCGCGGCCGCGGGACACCCGAGCGCCGCAGCGTCCTCACGGAAGTACACGGCGACGCGGTCGAGCCCCGCACCGACCCACACGACCTCGCCCGACGCGCAGAGCTGGTCGAGCTGCCCGGGGTTGAACCCGGGAACGCGCCGCGGCAGCACCTCCGACTCCCACAGCGACACCGGCAGCGACAAGCCTTGCAGCGGGACGAGCGCCTCGCGCAGCGTCGCGCGCCGGTCGATCCCGTGCCAATTGGAAAGAAAGCGCCCGAGCGCTGCCTGCTCGGCCGGCTCCACCTCTTTGCGCAAGACGGCGAGCGATGCGCGTCGCAGCCGCCGCAGGACGTCGGGGTCGCACCATTCGCGTTCGGTTCCGCCCGGCCGCAGCTCGCCGCGCACCAGTAGCTCGCACCGCTCGAGCTCGCGCAGCAGCGGCTCGAGGTCGCGCCCGAAGCGCCCGCTCGCCTCGGCCGTCGTGAACGGCCCGCGGCCGCGGGCGAACCGCAGCACCAGCTGCTCGAGCGACTCCGGGCCACCCTCGAGAAAGACTTCCGGCAGCCCGCCCGGCGGCATGATCCCGACGGCGTCTCGATACCGGCCGGCGTCCTCCGCCGCGATCAGACGCTCGTCGCCGGCGATGCGGACGAGCAGCGCCCGCCGTTCGCGCAGCAGGGTCTGCGCGAAGCCCGCGTCGTACTCGCCGCTCCGCAGGTCGCCGCGCAGGCGCAGCTGGTCATGCAGCTGATCCGCGTTCCGGGGCGCGCCGCGCAACTGCCCCTCGACCTCCTCGACTGCGCCGGCATCGAGCAGGTCGCGCAGCTCCTCCTGTCCGAGCAGCTCGCGGAGGAGGTCACGGTCGAGAGACAACGCCTGCGCGCGGCGTTCCGCAGGCGGCGTGTCGTCCTCGTACATGTACGTCGCGATGTAGTCGAAGAGCAACGAGGCGGAATAGGGCGACGCTGACGCCGTCTCGACGTCTACGAGGTCGATCTCCCGCGTGCGCAGTCCCTTCAGCAGGCGCTTGAGGGACGGCAGGTCGAAGACGTCTTGCAGGCACTCGCGGTACGTCTCGAGGATCACCGGGAACGAGCCGTAGCGACGCGCGACCTGCAGCAGGCCCTGCGCCTTCAGGCGCTGCTGCCACAAGGGCGTGCGCTGATCGGGCCGGCGCCGCGGGATCAGCAGCGCGCGCGCAGCGTTCTCGCGGAAGCGGGCGCCGAACAGCGCGCTCTGCCCCACCTCCTGCACGACAAGGTCTTCGATGTCGTCGGGCGAGATGACGATGTCGTCGGTCGGCGGCGGCGCGTCGGCGTCGGGCAGATGCAGCGCGATCCCGTCGTCCGACCAGATCGACTGCACCTCGAGGCCGAGCGACTCGCGCAAGCGCGCGGCGAGCGCGAGCGCCCACGGTGCATGCACACGCGCGCCGAAGGGCGTCAGGATGCAGAGGCGCCAGTCGCCGATCTCGTCTCGGAACCGCTCGACCACGACCGCCCTGTCGGAGGGGACCGCGCCTGTCGCGGCCGCCTGCTCGTGCAGGAACGTCAACAGGTTCTGCGCCGCATGCTCGTTCAGGCGGTGCTGTTCTCGTAGACGCGCAAGCGCGACGTTCTGGCTCAGGGCGACGAGCTCGCGCGACGCGCGGCCGATCGCGTCACCGAGCTCGTAGGGGCGGCCGATGCCCTCGCCTTTCCAGAACGGCACGGCCCCGGGAACGCCCGGCGCCGGCGAGACGAGGACCCGGTCGCGCGTGATCTCCTCGATCCGCCACGTCGACGCACCGAGCAGGAACGTCTGTCCTGCGCGCGCCTCGTACACCATCTCCTCGTCGAGCTCGCCGACGCGGCCGCCGCCGTCGACGAGATGCACGCCGAAGAGGCCGCGATCCGGGATCGTCCCGGCATTCGTCACGGCGAGCCGGCGCACACCCTGCCGGCCGCGGATGACACCGGCGGTGCGATCCCAGACGATGCGCGGACGCAGCTCCGCGAACTCGTCCGAGGGGTAGCGGCCGGCGAGCATGTCGAGGACGTTCTCGAGCTGCGTGCGCGAGAGGTCGGCGAACGGATACGCACCACGCACCAGCTCGTGCAGGTCGTCCACGGAGATCTCCTCGTCGGCGGCAATCGCGACGATCTGCTGCGCGAGCACGTCGAGCGGATTGCGCGGGATCACCGTCTCCTCGATCGCGCCCTCGAGCATCCGCTGTGCGACGACGGCGGACTCCAACAGGTCGGCGCGGAACTTCGGGAAGATGCGGCCCTTCGAGACGGCGCCGAGCTCGTGGCCGGCGCGCCCGATCCGCTGGAGCCCGCGCGCGACCGACTTCGGCGACTCCACCTGCAGCACGAGGTCGACGGCGCCCATGTCGATGCCGAGCTCGAGCGAGGAGGTTGCGACGAGACAGGGGATCTCGCCCGCCTTCAGCAGCTCCTCGATCTCGATTCGCTGCTCCCGCGCGAGCGAGCCGTGGTGGGCCCGCGCGATCTCCTTCTCCGCGAGCTCGTTCAGCCGCAGCGCAAGGCGTTCGGCGAGCCGCCGGTTGTTGACGAAGAGAATCGTCGAGCGGTGCTCCTGCACCAGTCGCAGCAGCTCGGGGTAGATCGACGGCCAGATCGAGGTCTGTGAGCCCTCGGAGCCGGTGCCTTGCAAGTCATGCCCCGAGGACTGTCCCTGTGGCGTGCCCGGTTCGCGCATGTCCTCGACCGGCACGACAACCTCGAGATCGAGCGTCTTCGCAGTGCCCGCGTCGACGAGCTCGATCTCGCGGACGCCGGCGACGAAGCGTCCGATCTCCTCCAACGGCCGCTGCGTCGCGGAGAGCCCGATGCGCTGGAACGGCTCGTCGACGAGTCGCTCGAGCCGCTCGACCGACAGCGCAAGATGCGCGCCGCGCTTCGTGCCCGCGACCGCGTGCACCTCGTCGAGGATCAACGTCCGGACGCCCGTCAGGTTCTCTCGCGCGCGTGAAGTAAGAAGCAGGTACAGCGACTCGGGTGTGGTGATGAGGATGTCCGGCGGATGGCGGAGCATCTCGGCGCGCTCCTTCTGCGGCGTGTCACCCGTGCGGACGGCCACGCGCAGGCCGGACTCGAGGCCCGCGAGCGGGCCGCGGAGGTTGCGCTCGATGTCGTAGTTGAGCGCCTTCAGCGGCGAGACGTACAGCAGGCGCAGCCCCTCCCCCGGCTCCGCGTTGAGCCGGTCGATCCCGTAGAGGAACGCGGCGAGCGTCTTGCCGGAGCCGGTCGGAGCCTGGATCAGCGTGTGCTTGCCGCCGGCGATCGCCGGCCACCCGAGCCGCTGCGCGGGCGTCGGGCCGCCGAAGGCGTTCTCGAACCAGGCCCGCGTCGCAGGCGAGAAAACGGCGAGCGGATCCACTCCAGCCAGCGTACTTGTCAAGATCGCGGCTGTGAGGGCCGCGAGCTACGCCGTCAGCGGGTCGTACTTCGAGTCGTGCAACTGCGACCCGATCTGCCCGTGCCGGATGACCGACGGCATCCCGGGCGGACGCTCGACGCACGGCATCTGCTTCGGCGCGCTCGCCTGGCTCGTCGAGGACGGGCACGTCGGCGACGTCGACGTCACCGGGTTGAAGGTCGTGCTGACGGTCTGCTACGACGACGACGAGTTCGGCTCACCGTGGACGATCGTCCTCCACGTCGACGCCGACGGCACCGAGCGGCAGCGCGCGGCGCTCGCCGACGTGTTCCTCGGGAAGCTCGGCGGCCCGCACGTCGGCGTTCTCCCATGGGTGCGGAAGGCCCGCAATCTGGTCGACGTGCGGGTCAACCCGATCGCGCTGACGCCCGACGGCGACGGCTACCTGCTGCAGGTCGGCGAAGCGGTCCGGCTACGCGCGACGCGGCCCGTCGAGTCCGACGCGGTCGTGCGCTGCGGCATTCCGGGCTACGACGAGCCGGGACGGGAGCTCGTGGCCGAGGAGCTCGGGGTCCACGACGAGCCGTTCGACTACGAGCTCAACGACAACTGCGCCTTCGCGAGCCGCTTCGCCTACGCGTCGGCGTAGCTACTTGCCGCCATAGGCGAAGTAGAGAATCAGCGCCACCGCGACGACGACGGCGAAGATCACGCTGATCACGACCGTGACGCCGGTGAGCGCCAGCAGGGGCGTGCGCTCGCTGCGGCCGCGTTCCGCCTCGGCCTCGAGCTCTTTCACCTTCTCGACTGGATGAGGCATGCCAACGGTGTACCCGGGAGTGCGACCTGCTACGCCTGTCCGCTCACTTCAGCGACTTCTTGAGCAGCCCGAAGACCCCGCGCACGACTTCGCCTTCGAGCCGCTGGCCCTGCCTTGACGCAAGGAACTTCCCGATCGCCTCGGCGCCGCCGCCGGTGGCATTCGCCGCCTCCTTGTGCTCGGGCTTCGGCTTCGGCGCCGCACCGTCCGCCGCGGGCTTCGCGATGCGCGCGGCGAGCATTTCCCGCGCGCTCTGGCTCTCGGTGCGGGTGCCGTACTTCGCGTACAGCGGTGATGCCTTCGCGGCCCCGTCGACGTCGTCCGCCGGCGCCATCCTCGACTCCGGCGCCCGCATCTTCGTGTGCACGACCGGCGTCGGCACGCCGGACTCCGAGAGGATCGTGACCGCGGCCTCGCCGGTGCCGAGCTGCGTCAGGAGCTCCGCCAGGTCGTAGAACTCGGACTTCGGGAACGTCGAGACGGTCTGCTTCAGCTGCTTCGCGTCGTCTGGTGTGAACGCCCGCAGTGCGTGCTGCACCCGGTTCCCGAGCTGGCCGAGCACGTCGGCGGGGACGTCCTTCGGTGTCTGGGTGACGAAGAAGACGCCGACACCTTTCGAGCGCACCAGCCGCACGGTCTGGACGACCGACTCGAGGAACGCCTTCGTCGCGCCGTCGAAGAGCAAGTGCGCCTCGTCGAAGAAGAAGACGAGCTTCGGCTTCGGTAGATCACCGACCTCGGGCAGGGTCTCGAACAGTTCGGCGAGCAGCCACATCAGCGCCGTCGAGAACAGTCGCGGCTTGTCCTGCACCGCGGGCAGCTCCAGACACGAGATAAGGCCGCGGCCGTCGGGCGCCGTGCGGAGGAGGTCGTTGACATCGAACTGCGGCTCGCCGAACAGCTCCTTCCCGCCGCCGTCCTCGAGCTCCGTCAGCGCGCGCAGCAGAACGCCGACCGTCTGCGACGACACGCCGCCGAGGCCCTCGAGCTCGGCCTTGCCCTCTTTCGAGGAGAGGAACGTCAGCAGCGCGCGCAGATCCGACAGGTCGAGGAGCGGCAGCGCCTTGTCGTCCGCGTAGCGGAAGACGAGCGAGAGGCTCTGCGCCTGCGTCTCGTTCGCGTCGAGGACCTTCGCGAGCAGCGCCGGCCCGAAGTCGGAGACCGTCGCGCGCACCGGCACGCCCGCACCGATGCCGCCGAGCGAGAGGAACTCGACCGGAAAGCTCTTCGGCTCGAACGTCTCGCCGAGCTCGGCCGCGCGCGCGGGCGCCGGGCCGTCGCTCGCGCCGGGCGCGGCGAGGCCGGACACATCGCCTTTGACGTCGGCCGCGAAAACCGGGACGCCGGCGGCGGAAAGCTGCTCCGCGATCCCCTGCAGCGTTTTCGTCTTTCCCGTTCCGGTCGCGCCGGCGATGAGGCCGTGCCGGTTCAGCGTCGCGAGTGGCACCTGGACGACCGCCTTCGGCTCGACGTTCTTGTCGAGCACGCCCTTTCCGAGCTCGAGCGCGTCGCCCTCGACGGCGTAGGCGTCGGCGATCGTCTGGGCGAAGTCCGGCACGGCGGGGATTGTGTCAGCAGGCGTAGGATCCGGTCATGCCAGACGCGCTGCATTTCACCGGCGACGCCGAGGCGGACGCGCTCCTGGCGCGGGAGCCGATCGCGCTCCTGATCGGCTTCGCGCTCGACCAGCAGGTGCCTGTGCCGACAGCGTTCAGCGGGCCGCTGAAGATCAGGCAGCGCGTGGGAACGCTGGACGCGCACACGCTGGCAGGCACCGATCTCGAGCCGGCCTTCCGCGAGAAGCCCGCGGTGCATCGCTTCCCAGGGAACATGGCGAAGCGCGTCCGCGAGCTCGCGGCCGTCGTCGACGAGGAATACGGCGGCGACGCGTCACGCGTCTGGACGGAGGCGAAGGACGGCGCCGACCTGCGCAAGCGGATCGCCGACCTGCCCGGGTTCGGCGAGATGAAGATCAAGGCACTCGGCGCTGTGCTCGCGAAGCGCTTCGACGTCGCCGTGGCGCAAGACCTCGTCCCGAACCACCCGACGCTCGGCGACGTCGACTCCGCGGAGGCGCTCGCCGAATACCAGGCGAAGAAGCGCGCGCACAAGGCGAAGATGCGCGCGAAACAGTCGGCCTGAGCACCTGCATGATGCGAGCAGCCGGCATCGAGAGATTCGGCGGCGACGTCCGCTTGCTCGAGCTCGCGGACCCGGGCGCGCCTGGGCCGGACGAGGTCATGATCTCAGTGCGGGCAGCCGGCGTCGCCAACTGGGACGAGTTCGTGAGGACTGGAAAGTGGGACGTCGGCCGGCAACCGCCCATGGCACTCGGCGTCGCAGCGGCAGGAGTGGTCGAGTCGATCGGCGAGGACGTGTCGACGCTCGCGGCCGGGGACGAGGTGCTCACTCACCCGGTACCCCTGCGAGACCAGGGCGCGTGGGCGGAGCGGCTTGTCGCGCCGGCCGCGGCCGTCGCGCCGAAGCCGACCGGTGTTGCGTGGAACCAAGCGGCGGCTTTCCCTGTCCCTGCCCTTACCGCCGACCAGGCGCTCGCGGAGGTCACCCCCGATCCCGACGGCGAGTGGGTGCTGGTTCACGGCGCGGGCGGCGTGACCGGAGGGCTCCTCGTGCAGCTCGCAGTCGCGCGAGGAGCGACGGTTGTCGCAACCGCAGGGCCGTCCAGCACGACTCGCGTCGGTGCCTACGGAGCACATCTCGTCGTCGACTACCACGATCCAGAGTGGCCGCTCCGCGTTCGCGAGGCGTCGCCCTCTCGCCGTGGCGTCGCGGCGGCTGTCAACGCGGCACCCGGCGGCGCCGCACTCACGTTGCAGGCCGTCGCAGACAACGGACGGTTGGTCACGATCACCGGTGATCCTCCCGCGTCGGAACGCGGCATCGCCGTCAAAGACCTCTACGTCCGAGCCGACGGCGCAGCGCTGGCCCTGCTCGCAACGGCACTCGAAGAGGGTCTGCTCTCGGTCGACGTCGCGGCGGCGCTGCCATTGACCGACGCCGCCACAGCCCTCGACGACGCCCTCTCGGGTCGGCGAGGCGCCGTCGTGCTCGTGCCGTGATCGGCGCACGGCACAAGCCGGGATCGTTGTCGCAGACGCTGCTCTACGGTGCGGCGCCGCGCCGCTGCTCGTAGACCTCGCCGAGGCTCCGTGCGAGCCGCCCGATTACGTCCAAAGGCACAGCGAACACGTACTCGCGGGCTTGGACATTCACGGGATCCGACCCCAGGACCTCTCGAACGGGGCCGCCGGACAACCGCAGCGCCCACACCTCGAACGACCCGCCGCCGAGCACCTCCGCCGGAACGGGCTCAGGCACGATCTCGAAGTGTTGCAACGCGATCGGGTCGGATTCCGTCGCAGCCACAGCTGAGAGTCTCGCACAGGCGACCCGTCGATTATCCTCCGGCCGCCCGGGTAAGACGGCGCACGTGATCACCGAGCGGCTTTTTCGGATCGGCGCGCGAGCCTGGATGGGACATGGCTCGGCGCTCGGCGCGGTCGGCCTGTGCATCGGGCTCTGGATCCGCGCCAAGACCGTCGATCAGGACGAACGAGGAAATGCAGAGCGCCGCGCACTTTTCGTCGGCCTCTGGGCGCCGACGCTGTGGCTGATGGGTGACTCGCTCCGCGAGCACGAGCCACGACGGCGTCTGGGTTTGCGTCTGTGAGCATGAGCCGCGGCAGCTCCCGCCCCGATTCGAGTCTCAGCGCCTGCCCGCAATCACACGACGGCGTCGGGCTCGTCCAGCCGACGCGTCTCGATCAGGATTCCGCCGCTGAGTCTGCCGCCGGCAACCCGCACGACCCGTTCGAGAAACGACGACCACATGTGCAGCTGCACCTCCTTCGCCATCCGCAGGTGCTCGTGCAGGAGGTTCGACAAGCGGTCGCCGCTACGGGCCCACGATTCGACCCTGAACCTCAGCTCGCCGTCGGAGCTCGCGGCGCGGAACTCGATCTGGCCCGCCTCGAGGTGCCCCTCGAGCGTTGCGTATCGCAACGAGGTCGGCGTGACCTCGGCCACGCGCACAGGCCCATTCCACGGGCCCGGCATGTGCACGAGCAGCTCGTCGTTGACCTCGAGCGGCCCGCTGGCGCCGTCAACCTTGTGGAAGCGCGCGAACTCCGTTGGGCTGGCGCGATTCGGGTTGCGACTGAGCAGATCGATCAAGGCCTCGGGCGTCAGCCGCGATTCGCGAATGCGCGCCTCGTAGCGACGATGGAAGAGCGGCCCCACTCCGGCCGAGGGCAACTGAAGGTCGTCCCGCCGCAGACCATCGGGAAGCGGCGGCGGCAGATCGCTTCCGTCTCCGACGACCTCGGTCCGGTGCATCGGCGTCGTGCGCCACATGTAGTGCCACGACGTCACTGCGATCCCAACGGGCCATGTCAGCGCCGTCGCCAGCCGACGGCCAGAGGAGAGTCTCGATTCCATCTCTGACCTGTTCCCACTTCCCGGAGGAGGCAACATCGCCCTGAGGCTCGTTGCCGTCGCCTTCGCTACAAATTCCTCGATGATCGCGTGTCCTCGCTGCGGCTGGCTTGCGGACGTACCGCGCGATCGCGAGAGTGCCGTCTGGGCCGAGCATCAGCGCGACCCGTTCTGCGCACAGGTCGAGCCTGTCCACGCCCCTCGCGTGTCGGCGTACCGGGCGCGCCTGTGCGTCAAAGGCCATCCACGCGACGCGTTCGGCGTCTGCTGGGAATGCCAGTCGGCAAAGTCAGAAGCGCCGCTCCGCGCCCGCCCTCGTCATCGCAATCGCCCGCGGCGGGGATGAGCCGACCTCTTTGACGCGGACTCGTGGGATCAGGGACTACGTCCACGGCTACGGCACGCGTGAGCAGGAGCGCCTGGTCGAGCAGGCCGAGCACTGGCGACACCGCCTGATCTCGGACGGCACGACGCTCCAGCCGGGAACGAGGCTACTCGAGGTCGGGTGCGGCGTCGGCGCAGTGCTCGCAGTCCTCGGCGAAGAGTTTCCTGGTGTGCGGCTGCACGGTGTCGACGTCGAGCCGAAGCAGCTCGATTACGCCCGCGGGCACCTCCGGCAAGCAGGAATCGAAGCGACGCTGGTGCAGGCGGACGCAACGGCACTGCCGTTCGAAGACGAGTCCTTCGACGATGTCTGGATGATGTGGTTCCTCGAGCACGTCGCGGCGCCGCTCCCCGTCTTGCGCGAAGCGCGACGCGTTCTCGTGCCGGACGGAACGATCACGGCGATCGAGGTCGACTACTCGACGTGCCGCGCGGAGCCCTCCACACCCGCGTTCGAGGCTCTCGTCGACGCGATGGTTCAGGGCATGGCAGCCGCAGGTTGGAGTGATGCAGGCACGCGGCTGCCCGGGTGGCTGCACGAGGCCGGGTTTCGCGACATCGACCCCGGGGAGCGCGCGTTCTGGTGGCAGGGCGACGATCTAAGAGTCCAGGCCAACTATGCAGCGGACGTGATCGAAAGCGCGATGCCGGCGCTCGCGCGACTCCGCGCGGACGAACAGAAGCTTCAAGAGGGTCTCGAGCACCTTCGCAGCCTTCCGAGCCGGCCGGCCGCGGGCCTTGGGTGGGTCGTGCACAAGACAACGGCCACGCGTTAGCACTGCGGGTCAGTGCCCGTCGGCCAACCCGCCGTCGGCGACGTGACTGCTCCATGGAACAAGATGGGGTGAAGAGACCATTTCGCATACCCCCGCGACACGCGATTCTGGGCGGCATCCGATCCGAAAGGACACCGATGTCAGCTCACCCACACCGACGAGAACCAGCGGCAGCGAAGCCGCCGCTTCGCTGTAGCGGCTGCGGCTACGAGATCCGTAGCTACCGGCTATTGCCTCCGTGCCCGATGTGCCGTGAAAACTCGTGGGAGCCGGCGCTCTGGCGGCCGTTCACACGCTCGGCCGCCGTCTGAGCGGGTTCGGCGCAGACATCTTCGTGGCTTCGCGGTTAGGGTCAGAGGCCCCGATGCAAAGGGAGGAAGCCTTGGCCGTCAAGCTGTATCGCTGCAAGAACATGTGGGCGAAGTTCGGGCCGCACCCGTGCTGGAAGGTGCAGAAGGCGCTGGACGAGGCCGGGGTGGATTACGACGTCGTCCCCGGGCCTTGGCCGAGCCGCAAGGGACGCACGGAGGTAACTGAGGGCACGGGACAATCGTCATACCCGGCGATTCAGTTCGAGGATGGCTCGTGGTACCGGGAGGAGTCGAGAGATATGGCCCGCACGATCCGTGACGGACGCCTCATGGAAAAGCAGGGCCGCTCTTCGGCGTGACCGCGACGAGCTCCTCGATGATCGGCACGCGCGAAGGAACCGGCCGGGGTGAACGACCGTAGGGCACGGCGGCGGGCCTCCGTAGAGGCCCGCCGCCAACCCGAGCCCGAGGTTTACAGGAAACCGCGAACCGTGTTCAGGGCGTTTGCGATCGCGCCGGACAGCGCGAGCAGCGCGGCCACGACGAGGGCCGTGATCACAGCCAAAACGACGCCGTACTCGGCCATCGTCTGGCCGTCTTCGACGCCGAAGCGTGCGCGGTAATACGCGGCGATGTCAGTGAAACCCATTGCGTCATTCACCTGCCTTTCAGAGGCGGGCGGCCCGCCTCGGGGACTGCTTCCCCGCGTTATCGCCGCGACGGTGTCCGCGCGCGTCCCGCGAGCGGGGGATTCGCTCGAGCCGGAGAACGGCACCATCGGCTCGTCACTCTCGCCGGTTTGGCCGGTTCGGGCTACTGCCTCGTCGGAGATGTTGTGACTGCCGTCGGTGGTATTTACGGCGCTACCGACGGCGCCACAACTCGAATGATGCGTTTTGCTCACACGGCCGCCGGCATCCAGGAAAGCGCGGCTCGTTGTGTGATGGTGTGCGAGGCCCAGGGGCAGGGGCTGGTGCCGCCACCACTCTCCCCCGGTGGTCCGGCGTCCTGGTCACGGCGAAGCCGTAAGCGCCGCGCCCTGGGCCACATTCACGAGGTCATCGCGCCTTCCCCACATGCTCGCGTGAACGGAGCACGAACCGGCAACCAGACGAGGACGGAGGCAAAGACATGAGCCACGCTCAGCAGATGCTCGAGACACATCCGCGGAAGGTTCAGGTGGACGCAGCCGCGCTGGTCGCGTGCATCGACGCATGCTTCGATTGCGCGCAAAGCTGCACCGCCTGCGCTGACGCCTGCCTCGGCGAGCCCGTCGTCGAAGGACTGGTGCGCTGCATCACCTTGTGTCAGAACTGCAGTGACATCTGCGTCGCGACGGGGCGGATTCTCAGCAGACAAACGGAGTTCGTGCCGGCGCTCGCGCGGCGAGTCGTGGAGGCGTGCCTGGAGGCGTGCCGCACGTGCGGCGAGGAGTGCGAGCGGCATGCACACCACCACGAGCATTGCCGAATTTGTGCGGAGGAGTGCCGGCGCTGCGAGGAGGCGTGTCAGAACGCCCTGAACGCGCTTCCCGCGTAGGCCACGCACGACGTAGAGCGCATCCTCATCGTCGCGACAACCGTCTGACCGTCGCCCGGCTGCGATTGCCGGCGCGGTCGACGCACGCGACCGAGACGCTGTGCGCTCCGCTCTTCACCGTCGGCATGGTGATCGTGCCGCTCGCCGCCCCGCGACCGACCTTGCGACCGTCGATCGCGACCGCGCACGACGCGACGCCCTCCCCCGGTCCCGTGAGCTCCACGTGATCCGTCCCGCGCGGACGGACACGGTGGCCACAGTGGGCCGCGTGCGGTCGAGCCAGGTGAAGCGAACGCGGCCGACGCCGTAGCGCACGGCAAACAGGCCGCCGATGCGGAACGTCTCGCCTCGGCCCACCGTCAGTCCCGGGACGTAGAGCAAGAGCTCGGGCGCCGCCATGAAGTCCGAGAGATCCGGCTCGATGCTCCGGATCACGAGACCGGACGGTGAGGCGTCGAGCCGCTGCTCGATCCAGTACTCGCGCCGACCCGTCTCGACGACGAGCGCATAGGGCGTCGCACCCTGAAGGTCCGGCCGCCCGATCTTGTAGCTGCCTGCGCGAGAGATGTGCGCGACTTCGTGCAGCCAGCCCATCTGCAGCTTCTCGTAGGCGCTGAAGTCCAGCTGGCCGTGCCCCATCGGGCTGAAGGGGTCGCCGTACTCGTCCTTCGCGCAGCCGCGGCACTGTTCCGAGCGGGCGTGCGCGAGGCCGTACGTGTGGCCGAGCTCGTGCACCATGTCGTTCCAGTTGCGATCCGCGTTCAGGACGATCTGGCGCCCGACCCCGAGGCCGTCCCAGTTGCACGCCATCCGCGCGGTGACGTACATGACGCGATCGTACGACTCGACCCGATAGCCGGCCGCCGCGGCCGCCGCGTCGGGCGGATCCGAGAACGCGGCCGGGACGTGGTCACCGAGATCGTCGGGACATGCCGGCGCCGCGGCGAACGCCGGGAGCCACGCGGTGACGTCCGCGCTCAGGCTGAGCTGGTGGAACGACGACTTGTCGTATAAGCGGGCCGCATCGGCGAACGCCGACGCAACGTCCTCACGCGTGAACGGCTGCGGGCCCCACGTCGCCAGCACGATGAGGACGCGCTGGTTCCCGACCGCCGGCGGCTGCGCGCCCGCAGCGGTCTGCGTCCCGAGCGCGGCGAGGACGGCGACCAGGACGATCCATCTCACGCTAGAGAAACGTATATCGCGCGAGCGGCCTAAGCTACTCCCCGGCCCGATGGACTACGTCAACCTCGGCAGCACCGGCCTGCGCGTCTCACGCGTGTGCCTCGGCATGATGAGCTTCGGCAAGCACGAGAGCCGGCGATGGGCGCTCGACGAGGCGGCTGCGCAACCGATCGTGCGGCGCGCCGTCGAAGGCGGCGTCACCTTTTTCGACACGGCCGACGTCTACAACGGCGGCGAGAGCGAGGTCGTCACCGGCCGGCTGCTCAAGCAGCTCTTCGGCATGCGCGAGGAGTACGTCGTCGCGACGAAGGTGCACGGCAGGACAATGCCGGGCGAGAACGGGCGCGGTCTCTCGCGCAAGCACATCCTCGCGTCGATCGACGGCTCGCTCCGGCGGCTCGGGCTCGACTACGTCGACCTCTACCAGATCCACCGCTGGGACAAGACCACCCCGATCGCGGAGACGATGGACGCGCTGCACGACGTCATGAAGTCCGGCAAGGCGCGCTACATCGGCGCCAGCAGCATGTACGCGTGGCAGTTCGCGAAGGCGCAGCACGTCGCGTCGATGCCGTTCGTGGCGATGCAGAACCACTACAACCTGATCTACCGCGAAGAGGAGCGGGAGATGATCCCCCAGTGCCTCGACCAGGGCGTCGCGGTGCTCCCGTGGAGCCCGCTCGCGCGCGGCCTCCTCGCGCGCCCGCGCGGGGAGGAGACGACTCGCGCCGGCACGGACCCCTTCATCGGCTCGCTCTACAAGCCAGACCTCGATCTTCCGGTCATCGAGCGCCTGCGCGAGGTCGCCGACGAACGAGGAGTCCCCTCGGCACAGCTCGCCCTCTCATGGCTCCTCCACAAGCCCGGCGTGACGGCGCCCATCGTCGGCGCGACGAAGCTCGGGCACGTACAGGACGCACTCGCAGCCGAAGCGCTGTCGCTGAGCGACGATGAGGTGAGACGGGTCGAGGAGCCGTACGCCCCGCATCTCGTCTCGGGCGTCGAGCTCTAGCCGCTTGCTACCTCACGTTCGGCTCGGGGAAGTTGGCCGGGTGTGCGTGGAGATCACGGAGGAGCCAGCGCCCCGCGACAAGCGCGGCGACGAACACGGTCCCAAGCGCTGCGAC
Source organism: Gaiellaceae bacterium (assembly GCA_036526315.1). Lineage (GTDB taxonomy): Bacteria > Actinomycetota > Thermoleophilia > Gaiellales > Gaiellaceae > 3-1-20CM-4-69-9. The sequence continues at coordinate 15,497 of DATCYR010000126.1, forward strand.
ATCGACCAGACGATGATGCCGCGCCGCCGCGACGACGACGATGAGAAGGGCGAGCGCGACCAGCAGCAACGCGATGATGCGATGGAAGCGTCCTGCCTCGGAGTGCGGCCACGGGTCGAGCGGGCGAACGACTTCTCGACCCCTGTCGGAGTCGGTGCACTTCCCTTTTACGACACATGCGTTGCAAACGTGCGCCCGCGCGCGGTAGCGCATCAGCCGATGCTGATGGTCGATCCGGTGCGGCCAGAGGTGCTCGCCTTCCGGGCAGACCCAGAAGTCACGCGTGCTGTCGTACGTGAAGCCCGCCGTGCGGAAGCGCTGCGCACGCCGGTGCGTGTGGGCTGCGAGCCATTCCAGCGCAAGCGCCACGGCGAGCAGCAGCGCTGCGTAAGCGAGAGCGAAGACGACCTCCGCGCTCATACCAGCCGCGCCGCCGCCGCTTCCTCGGCGCCCATCGGTCCGATTCCCTCCGGCTCGAGAACCTCCGTGAACAGGATGTCGCCGGGCTCGTCCAGCGTCATATGCTTCACCGTGTACCGGACCCCGAGATACGCGATGTAGAGCGCCGGAATGGCGCCGCCGACGATGAAGACGACATCGCCTGGGAAACGCAGCCACTCGATCACGGCGTTCGTGTGGTTCGTGAGGAACTTGAGCTGGCGCGCTTCGAAGTAGCCGGATCCCACCGACTTGTACAGCTGCAGGATGCCGAGCGGCAGCAGCGTCGCGAAACACATCCAGGCCAGCCCCAAGTTCGTCGACCAGAAGCAGATTCGCGCCCAGCGCTCCGGCCACTTTTCTGCCGGGATCAAGTAGCGCAGGCAGAACATGGCGAGGCCGAGGGCGAGCATTCCGTACACGCCCATCATCGCCGCGTGGCCGTGGTTGGCCGTGAGCGCGGTGCCAATTTCGTAATACGACACGATCGGCAGGTTGATCAGGAAGCCGAAGATGCCCGCGCCGAGGAAGTTCCAGAAACCGACCGCGACGAGAAACATCACGGCCCAGCGATGGGGGAACGGCATCTGTGACCGCGACTCCTGTTGCGCGCCGAGCTGCAGGAACGACCACGCCTCCACCGTCAGGAACGTCAGCGGTATCACCTCGGCAGCCGAGAAGAACGCGCCGAGCGCCATATGCTCGGCCGGCTCCCCGCTGAAGTAGAGGTGGTGCATCGTCCCGATCACACCGCCCACCGAGTAGAGGACGATGTCGAGGAAGACGACGGTGAGAGCGATGCGCTCGCGCACGACGCCGAGGAGCACGAACATGTAGGCGACCATCACCGTCGTGAAGAGCTCGAGAAAGTCCTCGACCCAGAGGTGTACGACCCAGAAGCGCCAGAACTCCGTCGTCGTGAAGTTGTCGCCGGTGCGGGCGATCAGGCCGACGGCGTAGAACGCCGGGATCGCACATGCCGCGAGGAAGAACAGCCACGGCATGTTTCCCGGATGTTCGGCCGCGAGGCGTCGCCGCAAGACGCGCCAGAGCATGAACACCCACACGACGAGCCCTACCGTCAGCAGGATCTGCCACAGCCGCGCGAGGTCGAGGTACTCGAACCCCTGGAGGCCGAACCAGTTTGCCGCGAGGTTCTGCAGGTGCCCGTGTAGCGCGAGGTACGAGCCGATCAGGGTGCCGAAGACGACCACGGCCAGCGCGCCGAGGAGCGCGAACGCGAGCTTCCCCTGGTGCTTCGGCTCGCGCCGCGCGATCATCGGCGCGAGGAAGATGCCGGCGGCCACGAACGATGTCGCGACCCAGAAGATCGCAAGCTGTACGTGCCACGTGCGCATGAGGTTGTACGGGAACCACCGCGCGAGGTCGAAGCCGAAGAAGTTGTCGATCTCCGCGCGGTAGTGCTGCGAGGCAGCGCCGACGAACGTCTGGATCAAGAAGAGCGCGGCCATCACGAAGAAGAACCAGGCGGTCGCACGCTGCGCCGGCGTGAGGGCGACGTCGCCGGGTGCGCGAAACGACAGTGTCGCCTGCTCGCGACCGTGCCAGCCGAGCAGCCGGCCCCAGCGCCCGAACGCGCCGAACAGCAGCCCGATGCCGCCGAGCAGCGCGATCAGGGAGAGCACCGACCACACGATCACGTTCGCGGTCGGCTTGTTGTCGACGCGCGGCTCAGAGGGCCAATTGTTCGTGTACGAATAATCGTGACCTGGTCTCTTTGCGGCCGCCGCCCAGGCTGTCCACGCGAAGAACGCGGTGAGCTGCCGCAGCTGCTTGCGGTTGGTGATCGCATTTGGGCGGAGACCGTGCTCCGATTTCGGATCGGAGAAGAAGCGCGTGTAGTACGGCACCAGTTGACGAAATGCAGCCGACTCCGCTGTGCTGAACCGCAGCGTCCCCGTACTCGAGTCGTATCGATTTGCGCGCATGTCCTCGATCGTCCTGTGCGCCGCCGCGTCTGAGGTCGCGCCGCCGTAGGACTGACGCACGCTGTCCGCCGCACGTCGGAGGTAGTCCGCCGTGTAGTCGGGACCGAGATACGCGCCGTGCCCGAAGACCGAGCCGTACTCCATCAACCCGTTGTGGAGGAAGACCTGCTGGCCCTGGCTGATGTCGGTGCCGGTGAAGAGGACGTCGCCGCTCGGGGCGATGACGCGCTTCGGCACAGGCGGGTGCGCCATGTACGTGCGGTACGCGAGCAGCCCGAGGACGAAGAACCCACACAGGACAACCAGGACGACCGCCTGGATCCAGACCTTCGAGATCAGAAACTCCCGCCGCCCGGGCACGTCAGCCGTTTCCATCGTCCCTCCTGGTCGCTGGTGGCGGCGCGATCTTAAGAGGCTGCGCCCAGCGGGGCGATCAAGTTCCGTACAAAGTACGGAGGTCCAACGCGGTGTCTTTCACGATGCCGGGCCGGCGCGCCCGAAGGACGATGACTCGGTGCCTGGCTCTCGGAACCTCACCCCGCGCGAGCGCGAGATCCTCGGGCTACTTGCGGTCGGGCTGACGAACCGCGAGATTGCGGCCAGGCTCCACCTGTCGGTCCGCACCGTCGAGACGCACCGCGCGAACCTCCAGTCGAAGCTGCAGCTCCGACGGCGTTCGGAGCTCGTCGCCTATGCGATCGAGCAGCGTCTGCCGATCGTCGCTCCGGCCGGCGTCTCGGACGACTACTGAGGCGGCCCGCTGCCGAGCGTGACGCTCGCCGTCCGGCCGCCGCCGAGCGGATCCGTGTAGCCGATCGTGACGGTGGTGCCCGGCTTCTTCGTCAGCAGGTACGACGTCAGCGACCGCGGCGTCGTGACGGCGTGGCCGTCGATCGACGTGATCACATCGCCGGCTTGGAGTCCTGCCGCCTCCGCCGGGCCGCCCGGCACGACGCCGGCGACGACGAGTCCGCCGCCACCCTGGCTCTGCACCTGGATCCCGAGGAACGCCGTCGTGCCGACGTGCACGCGCGCGGTCGAGTGACCGTCGACGATCTGCCTCGCGACGGTCAGCGCCTTGCCGATCGGGATCGCGTACGAATCCGCAGCCGTCGAGAGCACGCCGGTCGACGCAGCGGTGTCCATCCCGATCACCTTGCCGGCGGTGCTCAGCAGCGGCCCGCCGGAGTCGCCGGGCTGAAGCGCCGCGTTCGTCTCGATCAGGCCGGTGAGGCGCGCGTTGCCGCCCGCGTCGTCGTTGACGACGATCGAGCGATGCAGCCCGATGATCGAGCCGCGGGCCGAAAGCAGCCTGCCGGTGCCGTTGGCATTGCCGACGGCCCGCACCGCCTGGCCGACGCGCAGCTTGACCGCCGCGGCCGTGCTGATGGTCTTGAGGTGGGAGGCGCCGGCCGCGCGGAGAACGGCGACGTCGTCCAAAAGGTCATAGCCGACGACGCGAGCCGTGTAGACGTGCTTCGTCCCCGGAATCACGACGCGCACCAGCGTCGCGCCGCGGATGACGTGATTGTTCGTCAAAACCTCGCCCGACGACGTCAGCACCATCCCGGTCCCTGCTGCGGCTCCGCCCTGCAAGCCGAGGTTCGTCCTGATGACGACGACGCCCGTCCCGATGGACGGTGTGCTCGTGCGGGCGAGCGCCACGCCGGCAGCGATCGCGGCGACGAGGGCGCCGGCGAAGACGAACACGAGCCTGCGAGCAGTGGTGGTGCGCATCCCCGTCATCGTGCCGAACGCGATTGCATCAACGGCGGTTAAGAGCGGCCTGAGAGCTGCCTGAGAGTCTCGTGAGGATCCGCGCCAGGCCATCCGGCGGCGCAGAGCGAAGAGGAGCCAGATGAGAGCGGCCGCGACGGCGAGGATGAAGAGCCACTTGACCACCGCGATCGCCAGCCAGACGGCGGCGACGACGATGATCGCGAGCACGATGTAGACCCAGATCGTGCTTCAGGTGTTCCCAGGATCGGGACACCCACACCTCGCCGCCGCCGACCGGCCGTCAACCGTCAGCTGCTCTCGCCCTCTCCTTCACCCTCGGGCGCGTCCTGCTGCTGCTGCTCGTCCTGCGGCTCCTCCTGCTGGCCGCCTTCGCCGCGACCCCGCATCGCCGAGGTCGCCGCCCCGGCCGCCGCGCCGACAGCCGCGCCGGCTGCCGCGCCCATCGCCGCTGAGCGCACCGCCGAGCCGCCGCCTCCGCCCTGCTGCTCCTCCTGGCCCTGGCTCTCCTCGCCCTCGGGCTGCTGCTCCTCGTTTTCCTGCTGCTCGTTCTGCTGTTCCTCGCTGGCCATTGAGACCCCTCCTTCGCATCGAGTCGTAGGTGTCCACCATCCGCTTCCCCAGCCCTCTCCCGGCAAACGTCAGCGGCCGTCTTCGCGCGACGTCGGATCGAGGAACACCTGCCGGACGTCGGCGAGGGCGTCGCGGAGCTCACGGTCGACCTGCGTCGAGAGCTCCTCGACCGCCTCGGAGGCGATGCCGGGCTCGAGATCGATGCGCGCGGCGACGAGCAGCGCGCCGGGGGGGCGACGTACACCGTCCGCAGGTCGAGCACGTCGTCCACGTCCGCGTGACGGCAGAGCACCTGGCGAGTCGCTCGCGCTCGTCCGGCGGCACACCCGCGCCGATGAGCAGCGCGATTCCCGCTCAGGCGACGAGCACGCCGGTCACTGCGACGGTGTCCTCGTAGAGCACGGTCTTGGCCGAGAACGTCGCACCGGCCGCGTTCTCGAAGCCGCAGGACGGACACGTCACCACGCGCCAAGCGTACGCGGCAGCGGCGGCCGCTTCATCCCGTGCGGGTGATGCGCCTGCGGCGCTGACGCGGGATCGTCTTGGAGCATGGCTGCCGGCGACAAGGTCCGAGGCGTGAGCCGCGCGAATCTGATCGAACGCCGGATGTCGAAGTTCCTGCGCGAGCCGCCGTCAGTCCGGCTCGCCGCCGGCGTCATCGTCACTGCCACTGCGGTCGTCGTCATCGGAGCCGGCGTCTTGATCAGGGTGCTCGACCACACCGAGTACGCGAGCATCTGGGTCGGGATGTGGTGGTCGCTGCAGACGGTGACGACGGTCGGCTACGGCGACGTCACGCCGCACAAGGCGATCGGGCGGCTCGTGGGTGCTTTCGTGATGCTGGAAGGGATCGCCTTTCTCGCGATCGTCACCGCCGCGATCACGTCGAGCTTCGTCGCGCGGGCGGAGCGGGAACAGGATCTCGCCGATCAAGACGACGCCGAGGCAGCGGTTGCGCGGCTCGAAGCGCGCTTCGACCAGGTCGACAGCCGCCTCGACCGACTCGACTCGATGATGTCCCAGCTCGCGGAGCGCCCATGACGGAGCGGGTCGAACAGCTCGACGGCGAAACGGGCCACGGTCGCGCGCACGCGATCCAGGAGTGGCTCCGCCGGCGCGCCAATACGCCGCTGGGTCAGCTCGCGCTGCAGTGGTTCCGCCGCTACTTCGAGGCGAGCCGCAACTCGGGCTGCGCGGCGACGATCTACTCGTCGTTGTCCGTGCTGCCTGCTGCACTGGTGTTCGTCGCGTATTTCCATCCGTCGCAAGGCGACGCGAACGTCTTCGCACAGCGCCTCGTCGCGCACGTCAAGCTGACCGGTTCCACCGCGTCGCTCGTTGCAGGAACCTTCGGCAGCGCCTCGGCGAACGCCCTCGGGGCGACCCTCGCGGTCATCGTCTCGTTCCTGCTCTGGGGGATCGGCATCGGCCAGATCTACCAGGACGTCTACGCGAGGGCCTGGCGGATCAAGGTCGGCTCGCTTGCCGATCAGGGCCTGTTCGCCCTCTTCTTCTTCCTCTTCAGCGGCGCGATTGCACTCGCGCTCGTCTCCGCGGCAAGCGTGCGCGCCCACGGCTGGCTCGTTGCCATACCTGCGTGGCTGATCGCCTCGACCGCGTTCTGGCTCTTGATCCCGTCCCTCCTCCTTCACCGCAAGGTCAGCCTGCGCGCGCTGCTGCCCGGAGCCCTGGTCGCCTCGATCGTCCTCGGCGGCACGATCGCCACGTCCCCGCTCTTCCTGTCCGCGCCGCTGAACGCCAACGGCAAGGCGTTCGGATCGTTCGGCGTCGTGCTGACGGTGATCGGCTACGCGTTCGTGATGATCACGATGTCGCTCGTCTGCGCCGTCTTCTCACCCGTCTGGGCCGACTGGCGCCGCAGCCGGGGGTCGTGAGCCGACCGCGAGCTTCGCGCTCATCTTGATCGCCTTGACGGCGCCGGTCGCGCCGGCCTGCAGTGTCAGGCCCACGACCAGCAGGGCGACGCCGAGCGCAAACAGCACATGTGATCCCCCTAACAGCAGGATCCCGATCCTGCCGATCACGTAGGGCGGCGTGCAGACGAGCGCGCCGAGGGTTCCGCCGATCGCCGCCGCCGCCAGCTTGTCCCGCCGCGATCCCGTCGGCTTGATCCCGACGATCCGCGCCGGGACCGTGACGTACGTCAGCATCATCGAGCCGATCACGATGCCGAGCGAGAGGACGAACCACGAGCGTCCCCAGCGCGGCACGACGATCGCCGAGACCCCGAGCGCGAGGCCGACGACGAGCCCGGCGCCGAGCACGACGCCGAGGTGGTGCCGCGCCCGCGTGAACGCCGGGCGGATCTGCGGCGTCCCCGGCTCCGAGATCGCAAAGGCGAAGACGGCGTTGAGATAGAAGGCGAGAACCGTGATCAACGCGATCAGAGACACGGCGGCGATCGCGGGCGCGCCCTGCCAGTCGTGAAAGGTGCGGCCCTTGAAGACGTGCACCTTGAGATCGAGGAGAGCAACCCAGATCCACATCGCGGGCAGCACCTGAATCAGCGTCAGCCGCCAGTTCGCGAACAGGAGCTTCAGGCCCTGGAAGAGCATGACGAACGCTCCGAGCGCGAAGACGAGCGGCGCGAAGATCCGCCGCGACCGGCTCAGCTCCAGCACGGCGGTCTCGACCGCCGCCTCGTCTCCTTCCCGAATCGCACGCACGAGGGCGCGTCCCTGTTGCTTCAGAACCTCGCGACGCGAATGCCTACGGTCGTCCGCGGTGAGAGGTTGCGCAGCCGTGAGCCCAGGCTCCTCGGCGCCGGAATGGCTCTGCCTCACCCGATCGTGACGATTGCGGGCGCTCAGGTCTCGCTCAGCAGGCCGCGCTCCACCACGAGGTCCAGCGCCAGCGTGCGGTAGCCGTGCTCGTCGAAGAGCACCACGACGGTGTCGCCGTCGTAGCGCTGCACGGTTCCGTCGCCGAGCTCCGGATGCCGCACCGACGCGCCGACCTCGAACGGCCGGTCACGCCGATCGGCGCGCGTCAACCCGGCGTCGCAATTGTCGCAGTTGCCGCAGGGGCCCTCGAACGCCTCGCCGAAGTAGCTGAGGACGTACTCGCGGCGGCAGCCCGTCGTCTCGGCGTAGCCGCGCACCATCTCCACCCGCGTGCGCTCGTACTCCTTGCGGCTGTGCTGCGCGGCAGCTGCGGCTTCCGCGGCGTCGTCGACGGCGAGGGCGCCGTCTGCCTTCGTGACCTCGCCGTCGGGCAGCAGCTCCACGAAACCGACGTCCTCGAGGCGCCCGAGCGCAGCGAGGATCTTCGTCTCGGACAGGCCTGTCGCCTCGTGCAGCGCATGCGCGTCGAGCGGGCCGCCCGCGTCGTCGACGGTCTCCGCGATCGCCAGCGCCTCGTCGACCGCGAGCTGGCCGGCGCCGGCGAAGAAGCGGCGCAAGCCGACATCCTCGGGCCGGTAGAAGAGGACGGCGCGTGCAGGCTCGCCGTCGCGTCCCCCGCGCCCGATCTCCTGGTAGTAGGCGTCGACGGAATCGCTGATCTCGGCGTGGACGACGGCGCGCACGTTCGGCTTGTCGACGCCCATGCCGAACGCGATCGTCGCCACCACGACCTCGACGTCGTCGTCGTCCATGAACGCCGTCTGCGCCGCCTCGCGCTCGTGCCGCCGCAGGCCAGCGTGATACGCGAGCGCCGAGACGCCGGCCTCGCGCAGCTCCTCCGCGAGCTCCTCGCTGCGACGGCGCGTCGCCGTGTAGACGATCGCCGGACGCTCTCCGCCCGCGACGTGCTGGACGAGCGCGCGCAGCTTCTGGTTCTCGTCGTGGTGGTCGTCCACCGCAAGGTGGATGTTCGGCCGGTCGAAGCCGCGGATTACCTCGACCGGGTCTCTCAGGCCGAGGCGCTCGACGATCTCGGCGCGCACGGGTGGCGCCGCCGTCGCGGTCAGCGCGAGCGTCGTCGGATTCCCGAGCAGCTCCGCCACCGAGCCGAGCCGCAGGTACTCCGGCCGGAAGTCGTGCCCCCATTCACTGATGCTGTGCGCCTCGTCGACGACCAGCAGCGTCGGCTTCGCCTCACGGAGCTTCTCCAGCGTCTCCTCGGAGGCGAACTGCTCCGGGGCGAGGAACAGGTACTCGAGCTCGTCGTCGTCGAGCTCCTCGAGCAGCTCCTCGCGCCTCGTCTCGCTCAGCGTCGAGTTCAGCGCCGCCGCCGAGCCGATGTCCTCCTGCTCGATCTTCTCGATCTGGTCCCGCTGCAACGCGAGGAGCGGCGAGACGACGACCGTCGGCCCGCCGCCGAGCGCGGTTGCGAGCTCGTAGATCGCCGACTTCCCGGATCCCGTCGGCAGCACGGCGAGCGTGTCGCGCCCGGCAAGCACCGCGCGCACCGCGTCCTCCTGCCCGGGCCGCAGGTGCTCGAAGCCGAGCAGCTCGCGCGCCGCGCGGGCGATATCGGTGTGCTGGGACGTGCTCACGTCGTCTCCACGCTAGCTTCCGACTGCTTCGGTCTCGCCAGAAAGACGGCGCCGGCCGTGACCGCCGCGAACGCGACGATGCGTAGGCCGCCGAGCACGCCGCCCGGCACCGGCTCGTGGAGCACGATCGTCCCGGCAGCGATCGGGACGGCGTTCGTCAGCAGCGTCGCCAGGCCGGCGACGGTGAGGGCCGCACCTGCCTGGTAGCCGATCTGGAGCAGGGCGGTGCCGAGCGTGTAGCCGATGATCAAGGCGACGAGGAAGGCGATCCGCACGCCGCCTTCGGTGGCGACCTTCGTCGCGACGTCGCCGATCGAGAAGAACAACCCGCCGGCGAGGCCGTACGCGATCGCCACTGCGTGCAAGCGGCGGCCGACGACCAGCAGCACGAGCGCCAGCCCTGCCGTCGCGCCGAGCCACGCGAAGATCTCGATGTCCGACCCCTTCCCGCCCTTCCCCGCTCCGCCGATCAGCGAGATGCCGAGCGCGACGAGGCCGACGACCGACAGCAGCACGCCGGCGAGCTCCCGTTGCGTCAGCGGGCGGCGCGCCAGCTTTGCCGACGCAAACGCGAGCACGCCGATGCCGCCGGCGGCGACGCTCTGGACGAGTGCAAGCGACGCCAGGGCGAGTGCCGCGGCGTAGAGCAGGAACCCGCCGGACTCCATCCCGAACCCGAGCAGCCAGCTGCGATCGCCCAGCAAGACGTGTGCCGAGTGCAGCGGCCGGCGCATCGAGAGCACCGGCAGCTTCGCCGCCGCGTCGTGCTCGCGCAGGTACGCGATGTTCACGAGCGTCGTCGAGGCGAGCGCCAGCACGAGCGCAATCGCGGTCTGCACGCCGTGATCATGGAGACTGGGCGGGATGCTCGCGCTGCGCTCGAGAGAGATCGTCGTGGTCGAAGACCCGTCGCCGTTGCCGCACGAGGCGCTCGTCCGCGTCCGCGCGTTCTCGCTGAACCGCGGCGAGGTGCTCGAGCCGGCAGACGAGCCCGGCTGGGATCTCGCCGGCATGGTCGAGCGGCGCGCCGCCGACGGCAGCGGCCCGGCGGAAGGAGACCGGATCGTCGGGCTCGTCCGCCGAGGCGCGTGGGCGGAGCTCGCCGCGGTGCCGACGTCGCAGCTCGCCGTCCTCCCGCCCGGCGTCTCCGATGCGGAGGCGGCCACGCTTCCGACCGCCGGCCTGACGGCGCTGCGATCGCTCGAGCTCGGCGGGCTCCTGCTCGGCAAGCGCGTGCTGGTCACCGGAGCCACCGGCGGCGTCGGCCGCTTCGCAGTGCAGCTCGCCGCACTCGCCGGCGCGGACGTCGTCGCGCCCCGGCGGAACGATCGCGTCGACGGCGAGTTCGACCTGGTCGTCGACGCCGTCGGCGGCGCGTCGTTCACGACGGGCATCGAGCACGTCGCGCCGCGCGGGCTTGTCGTCAACCTCGCCACCGGGAGCACCGACGAAGTCGTCACGTTCCGTGCCGCTCGCTTCGACCGCGCGCCGGGGGCGCGCATCTACACGCTGAACCTGATCGACGAGCTCTCGCGGATGAATGCCACGAGCGCGCTGGCACGCCTCGTGCGCCTGCTGGACGACGGCCGGCTGACGGCACCGGTGGAGCTCGAGGCGCCGTGGCAGGAGACCGCGGCCGCGATCGACGCCCTGCTGGCGCGCACCATCTCGGGGAAGGCCGTCCTGCACGTCACCTGATGGATCTCGCGGCCGTCATCTTCGACCTCGACGGGGTGCTCGTCGATTCGGAGCAGCTGTGGGACAGCGCGAGGCGCGAGCTCGTGGCCGAGCGCGGCGGCACGTGGCGCGACGACGCGACGCGGGCGATGATGGGCATGAGCGCCCCCGAGTGGTCGCGCTATGTGCGCGAGCAACTCGGCGTCGACCTGGAACCTGGTGCAATCTCGGACGCGGTCGTCGAGCGGCTGGCGCGCTTGTACCGCGAGCGGCTGCCCCTCCTTCCCGGCGCGCGGGAGGCAGTCGTCGCGGCGTCGCAGCGATGGCCGCTCGGGCTGGCCTCCTCGTCGAACCGCGAGATCATCGACCTCGTGCTCGAGCGCGCGCAGCTGACGGAGCGCTTCACCGCGACGGTCTCGTCGGAAGAGGTCGCGCGCGGCAAGCCGGCACCCGACGTCTATCTCGAAGCTGCGCGCCGCCTCGGCGTCGCGCCGACCTCGAGTGCAGCGGTCGAGGACTCGACGAACGGCCTCCGCGCGGCCGTTGCTGCCGGGATGGCGGTCGTCGCGGTTCCGAACGAGACGTTCCCGCCGTCGGCGGCTGCCCTAGGGCGCGCCGCAGCCGTCGTCCACTCGCTCGACGAGCTCGTGCCGGCGCTCGAGCGGTTGGAGCGCGCGTGAGCCAGGCGGAGCTCGAGGCCGCGCACTGCTGGGAGGCCGAAGACCGCGTTCCCGGCCGTCCCGCGATGACCGAGTTCCGCCGGGCCCTGCGTCTCGGACAGGCGCGGTGGCGCGAGGCGCACGGACATCCGATCGGCTCGCAGCCGATCGTCCCGAAGCCGGGGAAGCCGGCCCGGCCGCTCGGGAGCCGGCTGCCGCTCGAGTACGCACGCGAGACAGGCGCGAACTTCGTCACTGCGAAGGCGCGCGCAGCTGTCCGCGCACGGACGTCGCACGCTGAGCCGCGCCAGAGCTTCGACCACCAGCGCCTCTGGGCCGACCTGCTGTGGTCGCCGGCTCTCGCCTTCAACCTCTTCGCCGACATCCGCGGCGATCGTCTCGTCGCGAGCCGGTGGCCGGACGCTTCCGGGGCGGTGCGAGAGGTGCGTTTCGTGCATTCCCCCGGCTGGCTCGATCCGGCGTACCTGAACAGCCTTCGCGCGTTCGACGCCGCTCTCGTCCTCCACGGCGGCGGCATCGTCGGCGTCGACGTGACGTATCACGAGCGGGCGAAGGCAGAGACGCCCAAGCCCGAGAACCTGGAGCGCTACCTCGAGGTCGCGGAGCGCTCCGGCGCGTTCGCACCGGGCGCCGTCGAGAGCCTCGCCGGCAGGTCGGACCTCGCCGTGATGTGGCTGGAGCATCTGCTGCTCCTCTCCATGCTGCAACACGAGAGCGGGACGTGGTCGTGGGGGCGTTACGTCGTCGTCCACCCCGCGGGCAACACCGACGTCGCGGACATGTGCGAGCGCTACCGTCGCATGCTCGCGGACGCCTCGACGTTCTCGTCGCTGACGCTCGAGGAGCTGCTCGAGGCGGGCGTCCACTCCGCGGCGACGGCCGCCACGTTGCGCGAGCGCTACGTTCCGAGCGCCCCCGTCAAGACGACGGCGACGCGGTCGCCGGCGATCTCGCCGCCGTAACGCTGCAGCGCTGCAACGCCGGCCGCTCCTGCAGGCTCGACGAGGACGCCGAGCGAGTCGCCGATCAGCGTCATCGCGGCGCGCAGGTCGTCGTCGCTCACGAGGACGACGTCGTCGACGAACACCTGCACGCGCGCGAACGATGCGGGAACGGGCTCCTCGATGGCGATTGCCGTCGCGATCGTCCCGGTGCCCGGATCGGCAATCGGACGGCCGGCGGCGAAGCGGCGCGCCATTGCGGGCGAGCCGCTCGCACAGACGCCGATCACACGTGTCTCCGGCGACACGCTCTTCAGCCAGCAGGCGACGCCGCTGATCAGCGCGCCGTCGCCGAGCTGCACGATCGCGACGTCGAACGGGCCGGCGCGCGCGAGCTCGACCCCGATCGTTCCCGCGCCCTCGGCCATCGCGGGATCCAATCCGTCGACGACGAGCTGCCGCTCGTCCCGTTCGGCCGCGTGCTCGCGCGCCGCGGCGGTCGCCCGCTCGGCGACGGTGACGGTCGCGCCGAGGCGGCGCATGCTCGCCACCTTGCCGGCGGGGACGGCGGGCGAGACGAACACCTGAACCGTCGCGCCGCGCTCGCGCGCCGCGAACGCGACGCCCTGGCCGAAGTTCCCGGCCGTGGAGCAGACCCACTCGCGCCCCGGATCGAGCTTGCGGGTGAGGAGCGTCGTGCCGCGCCCCTTGAAGCTGCCGATCGGGTTGAGCGTCTCGACCTTGACGACGACGCTCCGGCCGAGCTCCGCCGAGAGGTGCTCGGCAGCGAACTGCGGCGTGCGCAGGAACGCGTCTGGGATCTCGGCGACTGCGGCTTCGATCCGCTCCGGGAAGAGATCGGCGGCTACGGCAGGAACGCCTCCAGCCACTCCCGCACCTGCCACGAGCTTCGCACGACGCCGTTGAGCACGAACGGGTCGGCGCTGGCGAACTCCTCGGCCGCCTCGCGGCTCGTGAACACGGCCATCGCGCCTTCGTCCTGAGGGTTCGTGAACGGCCCGTAGGCGATCAGGTGGCCGCGCTCGTGAAACTCCCGGCCTCGCGCCGAGTGCGCCTCCTGGTGGAGCGGCGCCTTCGACAGGTCTTCGCTCTCGTACAGCAGCACGTACTTCATGCCGCCCATGTTCTCACTCGGGGCGTAAGGTCGGAACGTGAAGATCCTCTTCGCCTACGACGGCTCCGACGCCGCCGACGCTGCGATCGCAAAGGCGGGCGAGCTGCTCGACACCGCGGAAGCCGAGGCCGTCGTCCTGTCCGTGTGGGAGCCGCTGACGGTCTCGGCGATCAAGGCGGCGCGATTCGGGAGCGACGAGATCGCCGTCCCGCTCGACGCCGCGTCCGAGGACGAACGCGCGCAGGAGCAGGCGCGCGACCTCGCCCAGCGGGGCGTCGACGTCGCACGTGCCCACGGCTTCGCTGCGCGGGCCGCCGCCGTGGCCGACGAGCGCGCGATCGCCGACACGATCGTCCAGCAGGCGGACGAGCTCGACGCCGACCTGATCGTCCTCGGCGCCCGCGGGCTCGCCGGCGTCAGGGCGTTTCTCGGCAGCGTCTCGAACCACGTCCTGCAGCAAGCCCACCGCCCCACGCTCGTCATCCCGGCGGACAGAACGTAGCTTCAATCTCTGTAGCTACTATGCCTTCAGAACTATCTGAGGAGCGTGAACCGCATCGTGGAGAAATACCTGCTCATCCCGCTGGAAGACACCGTCGTCTTCCCTGGCATGACAGTCACGCTGCCCGTGGACGCCGGCTCGGAGACGCAGGTTCTCCTGGTGCCCCGCCACGAGAGCGTGTACGCGAAGGTCGGCACCGTCGCGGAGGTCGTCGAAGCCGGACGCCTGCCGGGCGGCGCCAAGGTCGTCACCCTGACCGGCCTGCACCGCGGCGTGATCGGCGCGGCCGAGACCGGCGCCGGCGGACGCCTGTACGTCGAGGTCGAGGAGCGGCCGGACGAGACGCCCGCGCCGATCAAGACCCGCGAGCTCGAGACCGAGTACCGGGCCGTCGTCGAGGAGATCCTCGAGCTGCGTGACGCAGACCCGAGGATCGCGGAGTTCCTGCGCTCGGTCACCCAGCCCGGTGCGCTCGGCGACACGGCCGCCTATTCCCCGGATCTGACGTTCGAGCAGCGCGTCCAGCTGCTCGAGACCCTGGACGTCGTCGAGCGGCTCGAGCTGGCGGTCTCGCTGCAGCGCGAGCGGCTGGCCGAGCTGCAGGTTCGGCGGCGCATCCGCGACGACGTCGAGTCGGGCGCCCAGGCGCAGCAGCGCGAGTACTTCCTGCGCAAGCAAATGGACTCGATCCGCAAGGAGCTCGGCGAGGACGACGCCTCTGTCGTCGACGAGTACCGCAGCAAGATCGAAGAGGCCGAGATGCCGGACGAGGTCCGCGAGCAGGCGGAGCGCGAGCTCGGCCGGCTCGAGCGCATGGGTGAGGCCTCGGGCGAATCGTCGATGATCCGCACATACCTGGACTGGCTCCTGGCGGTGCCGTGGGGCAAGAAGTCCGAGGAGCGGCTCGACCCAAAGCTCGCTCGTGAGACCCTGGACACCGACCACGCCGGCCTCGACGACGTCAAGGAGCGCATCGTCGAGTACCTCGCCGTGCGCAAGCTCCGCGAGGAGCGCGGCATCGCCGAGGACAAGCGGTCGGGCGCGATCCTGACGCTGATCGGGCCGCCCGGAACGGGCAAGACGTCGATCGGCGAGTCGATCGCACGGGCCCTGAACCGTGAGTTCGTCCGGATGTCGCTCGGCGGCGTCCGCGACGAGGCCGAGATCCGCGGCCACCGCCGGACGTACATCGGCGCGCTCCCGGGCCGCCTCGTTCGGGCACTGCGCGACGCCGGGACGATGAATCCCGTGATCATGCTCGACGAGGTCGACAAGGTCGGCGCCGACTGGCGCGGCGACCCGTCGGCCGCGTTGCTCGAGGTGCTCGACCCGGCCCAGAACCACTCGTTCCGCGACCACTACCTCGACGTCGAGCTCGACCTGTCGCAGGTCGTGTTCATCGCGACGGCGAACGTCGCGGAGACGATCCCGGGGCCCCTGCTCGACCGGATGGAGGTCATCCGCTTCGACGGCTACACCGTGGACGAGAAGGTCGCGATCGCCCGCGGCTACCTCTTCCCGCGCCAGCGCGAGCGGAACGGCCTGCGCGAGGACGAGGTCGAGATCACGGACGAGCTGATCCAGCTCGTCGTGACCGAGTACACCCACGAGGCGGGCGTCCGTCAGCTCGAGCGCGAGCTCGGCAAGCTGCTGCGCAAGACGGCGACGCGCATCGCCTCAGGCGACGCGGAGCCGCCGATCGCCGTCGACGAGGCGCTCGTCCGCGACGCGCTCGGCCGGCAGCGCTTCTGGCGGGAGTCGGCAGAGCGGACGGCCGTGCCGGGTGTGTCCACCGGTCTCGCCGTCACCGGCACCGGCGGCGACGTCCTCTTCATCGAGGCGACCCGCATGGACGGTGACGAGCGGCTGACGCTCACGGGCCAGCTCGGCGACGTGATGAAGGAGTCGGTGCAGATCGCGCTCTCGTGGGTGCGGGCGCACGCAGACCAGTTGGGGCTGCAGCCCGACGACCTGCGTGGCTCGTTCCACGTGCACGTTCCCGCCGGGGCGATCCCGAAGGACGGGCCGAGCGCCGGTATCGCGATGACGACCGCGCTCGCGTCGCTCCTCACCCAGCGGCCCGTCAAGCACACTGTCGGGATGACCGGCGAGGTGACGTTGCAGGGCCGCGTCCTGCCGATCGGCGGGCTGAAGCAGAAGGTCCTCGCGGCGCACGCCGCCGGCCTCACCGAGGTGATCCTCCCGGAGCGCAACCGCGGCGACCTCGAGGACGTCCCGCAGGACGTGCGCGACGCGATGACGTTCCACCCGGTGCTCAGCGTCGACGAGGTGCTCGGGCTCGCGCTCGAGCCTGCGCCCGACCATGCGCTGCACGCGGCGTAATCCCGTACCCGAGGAGGTCCGCCGCGCGGCGGACCTCCTCGAGCGACGCTGGACGATCTCGATCCTCTACGCGTCCGTCGACGGTGCGACGCGCTTCAACGAGTTCCGCGAGGCGCTCGGGCGCGTCCCACCGGCGACGTTGACGGCGCGGCTCGTCGAGCTCGTCGACGCAGGGCTCCTCGAGCGGCACGTGCTCGACACCCGGCCGCCTGCTGTCGAGTACCGGCTCACGGCGCGAGGCCAGCAGTTCGAGCCGGTCGTCCAAGCGCTCGTGCGGTGCGCCCGCTGACGCGTGGGGTCGTTCTGGCATACCGCCGACGAGGCGCCGCAGCGGCCGGCGGATCCGGCGCAGCGGCGCGCGAACCTCCGCCGCATCGCCGCGCTGTTCGCGCCGTACCGGACACGGCTCAGCGGCGTGCTGCTCCTGATCGTCGTCTCCGCGGGGCTCGGCGTCCTGCCTGCGTTCCTGCTCAGGCGCGCACTGGAGGCGATCGGGAGCAACAACACGAAGGAGCTGTCGTTCGCGGCGGCGGGAATGATCGCGATCGCGATCGTCACCGGCATCCTCGGCGTGCTTCAGACGCTGCTGTCGAACCAGGTCGGCCAGCGCGTGATGCACGACCTGCGCGCGAAGGTGTTCCGCCACCTGCAGCGGCTTTCGCTCGCGTTCTTCACGAACACGCGCACGGGCGAGGTGCAGTCGCGGATCCAGAACGACATCGGCGGCGTCCAGAACGTCGTCACGAACACGGCGACGTCGATCACGTCGAACGTGACGACCGTCGTCGCGACGATGATCGGCATGCTGCTGCTGAGCTGGCCGCTGGCGCTGTTCGCGTTCGCGCTGATCCCGTTCTTCGCGATCCTGACGCGACGCGTCGGCAACGAGCGGCGGCGGATCGCGAAGACGACGCAGGAGACGCTCGCCGACATCTCGAGCGTCGTGCAGGAGTCGCTGTCGGTCTCGGGGATCCTGCTCGGCAAGACGATGGGCCGCGGCGACGACCTCGCCGACCGCTTCGAGTCCGACTCGCGGCGGCTCGCCGATCTCGAGGTACGGCAGCGGATGGCCGGCCGCTGGGTGATGGCGTCGATCCAGACCAGCTTTGCGGTGATGCCTGCTGCCGTCTACTGGGTCGGCGGCCTGCTGATCGCGCACGGCACCAACGCCCTCTCGATCGCGACGCTGGTCGCGTTCACGACCCTGCAGACTCGGTTGTTCTTTCCGGTCGGGTCACTCCTCGGCGTCGGTCTCGACGTGCAGACGTCGCTCGCGCTGTTCGACCGTATCTTCGAGTACCTCGACGAGCCGATCGACATCGAGGAGAAGGCCGACGCGGTGGACGTCCCTCGCGCCGGCGACGTCGTCTTCGACCGGGTGTGGTTCCGTTACACAGACGACGAGTGGACGCTCCGCGACGTCTCGTTCGCCGTGCCGGCGGGGACGACGACCGCCCTCGTCGGCGAGACCGGCTCCGGGAAGACGACGCTCGCGTACCTGACGGCCCGGCTGTACGACGTCGACCGCGGCAAGGTGACGATCGACGGCGTCGACGTGCGCGACTTGACCTTCCGCGCGCTGTCCGAGCTCGTCGGGGTCGTCTCGCAGGAGACGTACCTGTTCCACGCGTCGGTGCGCGAGAATCTGCGCTTCGCCAAGCCCGACGCAACCGACGACGAGATCGAGCAGGCGGCGCAGGCAGCGCGGATCCACCACGTGATCGCCGCGCTTCCGGACGGCTACGACACGATGGTCGGCGAGCGCGGCTACCGCTTCTCTGGCGGCGAGAAGCAGCGGATCGCGATTGCTCGTACGATCCTCCGCAACCCGCCGATCCTCGTGCTGGACGAGGCGACGAGCTCGCTCGACACGGAGACCGAACGGCTCGTCCAGGAGGCGCTCGACCGGCTGTCCGAAGGACGGACGACGATCGCGATCGCGCACAGGCTGTCGACGGTGCGCGACGCCGACCAGATCATCGTGCTCGACCAGGGGCGGATCGTCGAGCGCGGCACGCACGACGAGCTGCTCGCGGCCGGGGGCCGCTACTCGGCGCTCGCAGCGCGCGACGCCGAGCTGACGGCCGCGTAGCGCTAGTGGATGTGCAGGTTGACGCCGAGCAGGATCAGCGGCCAGAGCACCGTCGCGAGCACTGCTGAGACGATCTGCTTCAGCGTGTGCAGATTCGACCAGTAATGGTGCGTCGCGGCCACGATCCCGCCGACGACGAGGTACACGAGCAGGAAGATCGAGACCCCTGGCCGTGCCCTTGCGGTTGGAGCGTAGTAACTCATGGGCCCTGCCTACCCCTTTCAGACGTCGTGGTAACGCACCTGTAGCAGGCCGAAGAGACCGTAGGCGAGCAGCCCGGCCGCGGTGGCGCCGAGCAGCCACTGGCCGTACGTTGCTTCGGCGAGATGCGCCAGTGCGCCGCCGAGGCTGACGACCTTGCCCGCGTTGTAGTCGATCGCCGCCTTGACCATGAACCAGGCGATGACGCCGAGGACGAAGCCGAGGGCGACGAAGCCGACGGTGCCGACGGCACGGAGCAGTTTCTCCGTCCTGTCGTTGAGGGCACCCTGGTCGAGCGATTCCAGGAAGCGCCCGCTGAGCCCCCAGTAGACGTTCACGGCGGCGACGATGCCGAACCCGACGCCGATCGCCCCGACGATCCAGGCGCCGCCGGGCCAGCCGAGGATGCCCGCTGCAGCTTTCCTCGTGCCGCCGCCGCCCCCACGCGAGCCGGCGAGGACGCGGACAGCCGCGACGGCGAGCACGCCGTAGAGAACCGCCTGGCCGAGCTGGATTGCGCGCCGGCCGAGGCCGCCCGCGCTGGTGCCCATGCCGCCCCGGTCGAAGATCGCCTGCGCCAGGCGCCAGAGCGCGTAGCAGCCGAAGCCGATCGCGAGGAAGACGACGAGCACGCGCGTCCACCCGTCCTCCGCGAGGACGACGAACGCGCCGCGTGGATCGGTCAGGTGCCCGTGGCTGCCGAAGGCAAGCTCGAGCGCGAGGACGGCGATGATGACGAAGCACGTTCCCTGCGCCGCGAAGCCTGCGCGGCCGAGCCAGCCGACCCACGGCTTGCGGACGGCCCGCTGTGCATCTGACATAGCGACCATGGCGTTTTGGTTCCCACCTGGCCGGAAACGTCACCAGCGAGGAGGTGGGTCGAATGAGTGACAAGAGTGATCGTGCTTCGGGCAAGGTGAAGGAAGCCGCCGGCAAGGCGACGGGCAACGAGAGCCTCGCCGGCAAGGGACGACGGGAGCAGATCAAGGGCGACGTCAAGAAGAGCGGCAAGAAGCTCAAGGACGCCGCCAAGAAGATGTGACGGCTGCCGCCGTCGACGTCACGGCTGACGCAGTCGCCGAGCGGGCAGGCGGAGGCCAGCCCGGGCGGCTGCGCTCGGTCCTGGCGGCGGTCTGCATCGGCGCCGCGGCAGCGGTGATCAGCTACAAGTTGTTGCGCTCCGGCGGCTAGGCCTCGGGCAGCAGCGGACCGCCCGGTCCGCTTCTGCTACCGTAACCGGACTAATGAGTCCGAATGCGAGAGAAAGGTCCGCCGCCTTGATGAGCCGTAGAGAAACGAACCCGTGGGTCGTCCTCGTCCTGATCTGCGTCGCGCAGTTCATGGTCATCCTCGACGCGACGATCGTGAACGTCGCGCTGCCGTCGATCCAGAAGGATCTGAATCTCTCCGAGGGCAACCTGCAGTGGATCGTGAACGCCTACACGCTCGTGTTCGGCGGCTTCCTCCTGCTCGGCGGACGCGCCGGCGACTTGATCGGGCGCAAGCGGATCTTCCTCGTCGGCCTCGTCATCTTCACGACGGCGTCGCTGCTCGACGGGCTGGCATCCAGCGAAGGCATGCTGATCGGCGCCCGCGCGCTTCAGGGCCTCGGCGCCGCCCTCGTCTCCCCCGCCGCGCTGTCGATCATCTCGACCACCTTCGCCGAAGGGCGCGAGCGCGCACGCGCGCTCGGCGTCTGGGCTGCGATCGCGATCGGCGGCTCCGCCGTCGGCCTCGTCCTCGGCGGCTTCCTCGTGCAGTACCTCTCGTGGCAGTGGATCTTCTTCGTCAACGTCCCGGTCGGGATCGCCGCGTTCGTGCTCTCGCTGCGGCTCATCCCCGAGTCGCGCGACGAGCACGCTCACGGGAGCTACGACATCGCCGGCGCGGTGACCGTGACCGGCGGGCTGATGGCGCTCGTCTACGCGATCGTCGGCGCGAACTCCGCCGGCTGGGCCTCGGCGAAGACGATCGGCTTCTTCGTGCTGGCCGCGGTGTTGCTGACGGCGTTCGTCGCGATCGAGATGCGGGCGAAGGCGCCGCTCGTCCGGCTCTCGATCTTCCGCGTCCGCTCCCTGCTGACGGCGAACCTGACGATGTTCCTCGCGGCCTCCGCCATCTTCGCGATGTTCTTCTTCAACACGCTGTACCTCCAGCGCGTGCTCGGCTACGAGCCGCTGAAGGCCGGGCTCGCGTTCCTGCCGTTCACAGCCGGGATCATGGTCTCCGCCGGGCTCGCCTCGACCTTCGCGCCGCGCATCGGCGTGCGGCCGGTGGCCGCTGTCGGGATGCTGCTGACGGCGGCGGGCCTGCTGCTGCTCACGCAGCTGCCGGTGGACGGCTCGTACCTGACGAACGTGCTGCCGTCGATCCTGCTCTCGTCGCTCGGCATGGGCGCCGTGTTCATGCCGCTGACGCTCGTGGCGACGACAGGGCTCAAGAACGAGGATCAGGGACTCGCCTCCGGGCTCTTCAACACGTCCCAGCAGATCGGCGGGGCGCTCGGGCTAGCGATCCTGTCGACGATCGCGACGAGCAAGACCTCGTCCGCGGGCGGCACCGCGACGGAGGCGCTCGTGGTCGGCTTCCACTGGGCCTTCGCGGCCGGCGCCGTGATCATGCTCGCGGCACTCGTGGTCATGCTCTCGCTCCTGCGCAAGCGGGACGTCGAGCGGATCGAGCAGCAGGCCGCCTCGGATGAGCCGGTCGTGCTCGCGGCTTAGATGGCGGTTCTTCGAGCCGACGCGCAGCGGAACCTCGACCGCATCCTCGTGGCGGCTGCAGACGCGTACGCCGAAGTCGGGCCCGACGTGACAATCGACGAGATCGCGCGCCGGGCCGGCGTCGGCCACGGCACCGTCTTCCGGCACTTCCCGACGAAGGACGCACTCCACGCGGCAGTGATCGCGGTTCGCCTCGACGAGCTGCTCGCCTACGCGCGCGATCTGCTGGAGCGGCCCGATACCCGAGCTGCGCTCGAGGAGTTCGTGTGGATGGCGGCCGACGCGGTGCGTCGCGACCGCGCGCTCTTCGAGGGAATCGAGGAGTGCGGCGCCTTCGAGGACGTCGCCGTCGCGAAGGCCGAACTGCACGACGTCGTCGACAAGCTGATCCGCCGCCTGCAGCGCTCGGGCACGCTTCGGCGCGGCGTCGATTCGCGCGACATCGGCGCGCTCGTCGGTGCTGCGATCAAGGCGTCGATGCACGCCGAGCGGGAGGACGCCTGGCGCCGCTACGTGCAGATCGTGCTCGACGGCCTGCGCGCGTGACCGGCGGCTGCTCCTGCGGCGCCGTCCGCTACCGCCTGACGTCCGAGCCGCTCTTCGTCCACTGCTGTCACTGCCTCAACTGCCAGAGACAGACCGGCAGCGCGTTCGTGATCAACATCCTGATCGAAGCCGACCGCGTCGAGCTGCTGGGCGAGGAGCCACAGCCGGTGTCCGTGCCGCGGAGCGGCGGCAAGAGCCAGAAGATCTGGCGCTGCCCGAGCTGCCAGGTGGCGGTCTTCAGCCAGTACACGAGCCCGCGAGTGCGCTTCGTCCGCGCCGGGACGCTCGACGAGCCGTCGGCAATGGCGCCCGACGTCCACATCTTCACGCGCTCGAAGGTGCCGTGGGTCGTCCTGCCGGACGACGTGCCGGCGTTCAGCGTCTACTACGACACGCAGAAGCTGTGGCCCGAAGCGAGCCTCAAGCGGATCGCCGCGCTATCGGCGGCTGCTCGCCGGTGAGGACGTCCCACGCCCGGTAGGCGATGCGGCGCGCCGCGAGGCTCGTGACGATCGCGAGCCCCCCGTAGAGAGCGCGCCATTGCAGCTCCTTGCGACGCCGCTCCTTCGGGTCGGTCGTCGCAGACTCGATCAAGCTCCTGAGGTCTTCAGCGAGCGCGCGGAGATCCTCCGCGACTGCATCCCGTCGATCGGCCATGAGCCCTCCCTTCCGCGTCTTTCGTCACCGCAAACCGCACCGCACGTACGCTACGCCGCCTGATCACAGTCCACACACTCACGGACGGCGGCCAGAAGGCGCTCGACGTCGCGCACATGATCGCCGACTTCGTCGCGCCGACAAAGGGAACGCTCGAGCTGGCGCTCTACGACGTACGGCTGCACGACGAGACCGCCGACGTCGTTCGTGACGCTCTCGTCGGCGCGCACGACCGCGGCGTGAACGTGCGGCTGCTCTACAACCTCGATCGCGAGGACAAACGCCCACCGCTCCCGCCGCCGCCGAAGACGGAGCCGAGCCTGATCGAGTCGCTCCCGTTCGAGACCGTCGCCGTTCCCGGCTGGCCCGACCTCATGCACCACAAGTTCATGGTGCGCGATCGCAGCGCAGTCTGGACCGGCTCGACGAACTGGACAGACGATTCGTGGACGCGCGAGGAGAACGTGATCGTGATCGTCGAGTCGACGGGGGTCGCGATCCGCTTCCAGGACGACTTCGCGCAGTTGTGGAAGAAGCGCGACGTGCAGGCGTCCGGGAAGGTGCCGCCGGACCCGATCCGCGTCGGCGAGGTCGACGTGCGCACGTGGTTCTCGCCGAAGCGCGGGGAGCGGCTCGCGCACCGGATCGCGAACGCGATCGGCGACGCCGACCGCCGTGTCCGCGTCGCATCTCCGGTGATCACCTCGGGGCCGATCCTCGGCACGCTGGCGGAGGTCGCGGCCGACAAGAAGATCGACCTCGCCGGGGTCGTGGACGCGACGCAGATCGCGGAGGTCTTCCAGCAATGGCGGATGAACGGCAACAACACGTGGAAGACGCCGTCGCTCCAGTTCGTGCTGCGGAACGCGCCGTTCACGGGCAAGCGCTCGACGCCGTACGCACCCGGCGCCGTCCACGACTACATGCACGCAAAAGTGTGCGTCTGCGACGACACCGTGTTCATCGGCAGCTTCAACCTCTCGCACTCCGGCGAGGAGAACGCCGAGAACGTGCTCGAGATCGCGGACGCGACGCTGGCGGAGCAGATGGCGTCGTTCGTCGACGCGATCCGCGCGAAGTATCCGCCGCTAGCGCTGGACGAGCTCGCGCAGGCTGGGTAGCGGCGTGAGCACCGGCTCGACGGTCGCGCGGAGGTGCTCGTAGTCGGGCGGAAGCGAGAGCTTCTCTCCCAGGTGCTCGAGCGGCTCGTCGACGGTGAAGCCAGGGCCCACCGTGGCGATCTCGAAGAGGACGCCGCTCGGCTCGCGAAAGTAGATCGACTTGAAGTAGAAGCGGTCGATGATGGGCGTCGGATGCGCGCCGCTCTCGGCGACGCGGCGCTGCCACGCCTCGTGCTCCTCCGGCGGCGAGGCCCACGCGACGTGGTGGACGGTGCCGGCACCGGGCATGCCGGGCTCGGCCGGTGCCTCGTCGTACGCGTACCACGATCCGCGCTTGTCGCCTCGCACCTCCCACACCGTGTCGCCGTGCGGGTCGAACGAGAGCACCTGCTCGAGGAAGCCGCGGCTCGGACCGGGATCGGCGAACGCGCGGACACCGTCGAAGCCCTGCAGCGCCAGCTCCCGCGGGATCTCCGGATGGTCCGCGACGAGCGGCTCGTCCCCCGTCTCGACGACGGAGAGCTCCAGGTCGAGGCCTTCCGGATCGCAGAAGCGGAGGCTCCCCTCGCTCCGGTCGACGTCGACACCTTCTGCCGTCAGGCGGTCGTTCCAGAACTCGATCGCATCCTCGGAGGCGACGCGGAAGACGATGCGGTGAACCATCCCGCGGCCGGCGCGGCCCGGTCTGGCACGCGGGTACTCGAAGAAGGTGAGGTCACTGCCGGCGCTGCCCTTCTCGTCGGCGTAGAAGAGGTGGTAGACGGTCGGATCGTCCTGGTTGACAGACTTCTTGACGAGCCGCATTCCGAGGACGCGGACGTAGAAGTCGACGTTGCCGGGCGCGTCGCCGGTGATGCACGTGATGTGGTGGATCCCGTCGAAGCGCACGGCGCCACGGTAACAATCGGGCCGTGAGTCTTGCCGCGCGAGTCCGACCGGCCGCCGGGAAGCCGGAGGGCGCGCTCGTCCTCTTCCATGGGCGGGGCGCGGACGAGCTCGACCTCTTTCCGCTGCTCGATGCCTTCGATCCGGAGCGGCGGCTCGTCGGGGCGACGCCGCGCGGGCCGCTGTCGCTGCCGCCCGGCGGCGCGCACTGGTACGCCCTCGGGGGGATCGGGACGCCGGAGGCGGAGACGTTCTTCGCGAGCTACGCGGCGGCCTCGGAGTGGCTCGACGGGTTCGTCGCGGGGCATGGGCTCGGGTTCGACCGGGTGGTGCTGGGCGGGTTCTCGCAGGGCGGGGTGATGACGTACGCACTGTCGCTCGGCGAGGCGCGGCCGCGGCCGGCCGGGCTGATCGGGCTGAGCTCCTTCGTGCCGACGGTGGAGGGCTTCTCGTTGGACCTGTCGCCGCCGCTGCCGCCGGTGGCGATCGGGCACGGGACGCTCGACAACGTGATCGGCGTCGAGTGGGGCCGGCGCGCGCGGGCGTTGCTCGAGGAGGCCGGCGCGGAGGTGCTCTACCGCGAGACGCCGATGTTTCACCAGATCGATCCGCAGTTCGTCCGCGCGATTGCGGACTGGCTGCCCATCTAGACTCGCATCGCCGATGAGCGACTACACGATCCGGCCGCTCGAGGCCTCGACGTGGGATGCCTTCGCCCGCCTCGCCGAGAAACACAACGGGATGGGATTCGGCGGCTGCTGGTGCACCTGGTTCCATTCCCGCGAGGGACGCCCCGACGGCCTGAAGGGCCGCCCCTGGAAGGAGCAGCTCGTTCGCGACGGCACTGCTCATGCCGCCCTCGTCTTCGACGGCGAGGAAGCAGTGGCCTGGGCCCAGTACGGCTCGCCTGTCGAGCTCCCGAACATCCACCACCGCAAGGACTACGAGAAGAACCGCACGCAGGAGCTTCCCGATTACCGGATCACCTGCATCTTCGTCGACAGGGACTACCGGCGAAACGGCGTCGCGGGCGTGGCACTTCGCGGCGCCATCGACCTGATCGCGAAAGCAGGCGGTGGCGTGGTGGAGGGCTACCCGCAGGACGCGCAGGGCAAGAGGATCTCGGCCAAGTTTCTCTACAACACGACACGGAGCCTGTACGAGCAGACCGGGTTCGACTACGACCGGCCCAAGGGCAAGAACCACTGCGTGATGCGCCGTACGGTGAAGCCCTTGAAGCGTTAAGGCTGTTCCACGAGCGCGAGGAAGCGCTTCGTGCGGTCGTGCGACGGGGCGGAGAAGAACTGCTCAGGCGGCGCTTCCTCGATGATCTTTCCTTCGTCCATCATCAGGATCGAGCTCGCCACGTGGTGCGCGAAGCGGAGCTCGTGCGAGACGACGACCATCGTCATCCCGTCCCGCGCCAGACCCTCCATCACGTCCAGCACCTCGCGCACCAGCTCCACGTCGAGCGCCGACGTCGGCTCGTCGAACAGCATCGCTTTCGGCCGCATCACGAGCGCCCGCGCGATCGCGACACGCTGCTGCTGACCGCCTGAGAGCTCCTCGGGGTAGTTGTCCGCCTTGTCGCGGAGCCCCACCCGCGCCAGGAACTCGAGCGCACGCTCGCGCGCCTCTCCCTTCGGCAGCCGGCGCACGTCGCGCAGCGCAACCATCACGTTCCCGAGCGCCGTCATGTTCTGGAAGAGGTTGAAGCGCTGGAAGACCATCCCGATCTCCGAGCGGTGCGTGGCAAGCTCCTTCTCCTTCAGCCCGCTCACCTGCTCCCCCTCGAGATAGACCTGGCCCGCGTCGACCGGCTCCAGCAGCGCGAGCGAGCGGAGGAACGTCGACTTCCCCGATCCGGACGGGCCGATGATGACCTTCACCTCGCCCCGCCCCACCTCGAGCGACACGCCCTGCAGCACCGGCAGCCCGTCGTACGACTTGTGCACGCCTTCCGCGCGCAGGACGGTCTCGGTCATCGCGCGTCGTGCGCTGCGGCTGCGAGCCCGACAGGCGTCGCCGCTCCCCGCGAGCGCGACCGGAAGGTGAACCGCCGCTCCAGCCGGCTCTGGAGGAACATCAGCACGCTCACGATCACGAGGTAGTAGACGAGCGCGGCGCCGTACACCTCGCGGTAGCTGAAGCTGACTGACGCCTGCTCGTTCGCAGCCGTCAGCAGCTCGTGCACGGAGATGACCGACGCCAGCGACGTCAGCTTGAGCAGCGTGATGAACTCGTTGCCGGTCGGCGGGATCACGATCCGCACCGCCTGGGGGACGATGACCCGCCGGAGAATCTGCCACCGCCGCATCCCCAGCGCGCGACCTGCGAGCTCCTGCCCCGGGTCGACCGCGAGCAGCCCGGCCCGGATGATCTCCGCCATGTACGCCGCCTCGTTCAGCGACAACGCGATGAACGCTGCGAGAAACGGCGTGAACCAGTTCTGCGTGAACACCGTGAACTGCTGCGGGATCACGTCCCAGACGATGATCAGCAGCAGCAGCGTCGGCGTCGCGCGGAAGAACCAGCTGTACAGAAAGACGAGCGACCGCACGACGGGCTGCCGCGACGCCCGGCCGAGGGCAAGCGGGAACCCGAGCAAGAAAGCAGCCCCAAGCGACGCGCACGTCAGCGCGATGGCGAGAAGTGCTCCCCTCCAGTACGGCTCGGAGCGGAGCACTTCCCAGAACAGATGGGTGTCGAAGCTCGCGACCACCCGTGCAGGCGACCCTACTTCACGTCACCGGCGGGGATCTGCTGCTTCGCGGCCAGCTTCTTCAGCGTGCCGTTCTTCTTCAGCGTCTTGATCGCCGATTTGAGAGCGGTGCCGAGCTTCTTGTCCGACTTGCGGTAGTAGATCCCGAATGTGTCGGTCTCCGGGAAGAGGTAGCCGATCGCCAGCTTCCCCGGATGCTGCGTCTTCTGGTACGCACCCTCGGTGTCCTGAGTCAGAACCGCGTCCGCGCGGCCGATCAGGATCTGCCCGATCGCGTCGGTGTCGCCCGGGTAGCTCGTCAGGTTCATCTGCGTCTTGCCGGATGACTTGAACTGGTCGTTCAGGTCCTTCAGGTACTGCTCGTACTTCGTCCCGGACTGAACGGCGACGTTCTTGCCGGCGAGGTCGTCCGGGGACTTGATCTTCTTCGGGTTCCCCGAGGCGACGACGAGCGCGCGGTGCGACTTCATGTACGGAACCGCCGGGAACTTCGCGGTGCGGTCGGGCGTGATGAAGATGCCGCTGATGACCATGTCGCAGCGCTTGGCCCCGAGCGCCGGCAGCAGCCCGTCGAACGAGCTGAAGACGAACTTGGCCTTCACCTTCCAGAGCTTCCCGATGGCGTTGGCCATGTCGATGTCGAATCCGACGTTCTTCCCCGACGTCGTCTTCGACTCGAGCGGCGGGAAGGTCGGGTTGTCGCAGTACTTGAACGAGCCCTTGACGGGCGCGACGCCGATGGCGCCGGCCGTGCCAACGGCGGCCAGTGCTGCCACCAGCACCAGCGGAACGATGTAGCGCTTCATGACTCCTCCTGACCGTCAGCCGACGCCGGCGAGCAGAAACGCGCGTTGCTCCTTGAGCATCTCGCGCGCGATCACCAAGCGTTGGATCTGATTCGTGCCCTCGTAGATCTGAGTGATCTTCGCATCTCGCATCATCCGCTCCAAGGGATACTCGGAGATGTAGCCGTAGCCGCCGAGCACCTGCACGGCGTCCGTCGTGACCTCCATCGCGACGTCGGTGCAGTAGAGCTTTGTCATCGCGGACAGCTTCGTGAGCTCCGGCCCCTCGATCCCCTCGTCCACGGCAGCCCCGAACCTGTACAGGAGCCCGCGCGCCGCCTCGCACTTCGTCTCCATGTCGGCGAGCATCGCGGCCACGAGTTGGTGGTCCCCGATCGGCTTGCCCATCGTCTCGCGCGACTTCGCGTACTCGAGCGCGTAGTCGGTCGCGCCTTGGGCGATCCCGAGCCCCTGCGCGGCCACCCCCGGCCGCGACCGGTCGAGGATGCGCATCGCGATCTTGAAGCCCTCTCCCTCCCCGCCGAGCCGGTTCTCGGCGGGAACACGGACGTCGTCGAACGTCAGCTCGCCCGTCGTCGAGCCGCGGATGCCCATCTTCGGCTCGAGCCGCGCAACCTCGAAGCCGGGGCTCTCGGCCTCGACGACGAAGGCCGAGATGCCCGCGTGCCCCGCGGCCGAATCGGTCTTCGCGAAGACCGTGTAGAGCTGGGCGACACCGGCGTTCGTGATGAAGCGCTTCGACCCGTTGAGGACGTAGGCGTCGCCGTCGC
This sequence comes from Gaiellaceae bacterium, assembly GCA_036526315.1. GTDB lineage: Bacteria > Actinomycetota > Thermoleophilia > Gaiellales > Gaiellaceae > 3-1-20CM-4-69-9. Next base: position 44,454 of record DATCYR010000126.1, read on the forward strand.
GCCGCGCAGTCGTCCGCATCGCGGCCGAGTCCGACCCGGAGCCCGACTCCGTCAGCGCGTAGGCGCACAGCCACTCCCCGGAGGCGAGCCGGGGCAGGTAGCGCTGTTTCTGGTCGTCGTCGCCGGCGAGCTTGAGCCCGAGCGACCCGAGCTCCTGGACGGCGAGGATCAGGCCGCACGTGGCGTCGACCTTCGACACCTCCTCGATCGCGACGAGCGACAGGAGCGTGCCGGTGCCGAGGCCGCCGTACGCCTCGTCGAAGTACAGCCCGAAGATGTCGTTCTCGCGGAACAGCTCGACGACGTCCCACGGGAACTCGTGGCTCTCGTCGATCTCGGCGGCCCGCGGCGCGATCCGCTCCCGCGCCAGCTGCCGGATTAGGTCGCGGAGCTCACGCTGCTCCTCCGTCAGCGGCTCGTACGGCACGCCGCGAAGTCTATTTCTCAGTCAGCGGTCGGCCACTGCGGCGTCGCTTGCGACGCCGCTTAGAGGCTGCGCGGGCTTCGCCCGGGCAGCCGTCTAACCCACAAGGCTCGGAAACCCGGACGTGGCGAAGCTAGTCAGACGTAGGCCAGTACGTGGCCAATGCGGCGATGACGACGAGCAGCAATAGGATCACGAGAATGTTCACGGTCCTCAGAACGCTCGAGCGGCCGGAAAGGTTCCGGGGGAAGTGATCCTCGAGAACGGGGTCATCCGGACGATGGATCCGGCCCTCCCCGTCGCTCGCGCGCTCGCGATCGCCGGCGACCGGGTCGCCGGCGGCGTCGGCACGCACGAGACCGCGCTTGCGACCCCTGACCGCGTCGACCTCGGCGGCCGCTGCGTCGTGCCCGGCTTCACCGACTCGCACGTGCACTTCCCGACGTGGTCGCTCGCCCAGCAGCAGGTGCGGCTCGAAGGAACGGCCACGCTCGACGAGGCGCTCGGGCGCATCGCCGCGGCCGCGCGCGACGTCCCGCCGGGCCGCTGGCTCCGCGGGACCGGCTGGCGCAGCGGCGACTGGGAGCCGCCTGCTCAGCCGACGAAGGAGGCGCTCGACCGCGTCACCGGCGACACGCCGGCCGCGCTGATGGCGCGCGACTACCACTCGCTCTGGCTCAACTCGGCCGCGCTCGCCCGCGCGAACGGCGAGCTCGACGTCGAGGGCGGAGTCGTCGTGCGCGACGCCGGCGGCGAGCCCACCGGCGTCCTGCGCGAGGAATGTGCCTGGCACTTCCGCGACACGCACGTCCGGCCGACCGAGGACGAGATGGTCGAGGCCTCGCGCGACGGGGTACGGATCGCCGTCTCGCGCGGCGTCACGTGCGTCCACGACAAGGACGGGTGGCTCGGCGCGCTCGGCGTCTGGCAGCGGCTCCGCGACGAGGGCTCGCTCCACCTCCGCGTCTGGCAGTCGATCCCGGCCGACCAGGTCGAGCACGCCGCGGCGCTCCACCTCCACAGCGGGTTCGGCGACGGCCTCATCCGCGTCGGCTATCTCAAGGCGTTCATGGACGGCACGCTCGGGTCGCAGACGGCGCGGCTCCTCGACGGGTCGGGCGTCGAGATCACGAGCCGCGACGAGCTCGTCGAGATCATCCGTGCCGGGGCGCGGGCGCGCCTGCCCGTCGGAGTCCACGCGATCGGCGACCTCGCAAACCGCGACGCACTCGACGCCTTCGAGGAGACGCGCGCCGACTGGCACGGGCTGCGACCGCGGATCGAGCACGCACAGCTCCTCGCCTGGGACGACGTGCCCCGCTTCGGCCAGCTCGGCGTCGCCGCGTCCGTCCAGTTTAGCCATGCCCCGTCGGACGCCGGGATCGCCGACCGGCTCTGGTCCGGCATGACCGATCGCGCCTACGCGTACCGCTCGTTGTGGGATGCCGGCGCGCTCGTGGCGAACGGTTCGGACGCGCCGATCGAGGAGCTGGATCCTTGGGCCGGGGTCGTTGCGGCCGTCTCGCGTGTCTGGCACCCAGAGCAGCGGCTGACGCTGGACGAGGCTCTTCTGGCCACGACCGTCAATCCCGCCTGGCTCGCGGGCGACGAGCACCGGCGCGGCAAGCTCGTCCCGGGTTACCTGGCGGATCTCGTCGTGCTCGACCGCGACCCGTACGAAGCCGACGACATTGCAAACGTGAATGTCGTCGCGACGATGCTGGGCGGACGCTGGACGTCGAACGCGCCGCCGTGGGAGGATTGACACAGGGGTAGTTCCAACCGCAGGAGGCGTCCAACGTGGAAGCTGGCGTCGCTCCATCCCGTTCCTTCGAGCCGCTGCGCGTGCACTCGATCGGGTTCACGCAGGTCGTGTTCCAGTCGATCACGCACATGGCGCCGGCGGCCGCCGTCGCGTACTCGATCTACATCTCCGTCTCGTACTCGCAGCAGGCGCTGCCGCTCTCCGTCGGCCTTGCGCTGATCGCGTGCATCTGCGCTGCCACCGCCATCGGCCAGCTGGCGAAGCTCGTCCCGTCGGCAGGCGGGCTCTACACGTACGGCGCCAACTCGCTCGGGCCGGGCGCAGGCACGTATATCGCCTGGTTGTTCGTCGGTTTCCAGCCGCTCGTCGCGCCGTTCCTCTACCTCGAGTTCGGGTGGGCGATGACAGAGGTCTTCCGGTCCGAGGTCGGCTGGAACTACACCGGGCAGTGGTGGATCTGGGTCGCCCTCATGACCGTGATCGTGTTCCTCTTGACGTATCGCGACATCCGGCTCTCGACGACCGCCGGCGTCATCCTCGGCTCGTTCGAGATCGCGATCTTCGCCGGGCTCGCGATCTGGATGCTGATCTCGAACGCGGGCGACCTGAACGCCCAGCCGTTCAACCCGCACCACGCCGCCGGCGACTGGAGCGGTGTCTTCAAGGGGATGGTCTTCGCGATCCTCGCCTTCATCGGCTTCGAGGCGTCGGCACCGCTCGGCGAAGAGGCCCGGCACCCCCGGCGCACGATCCCGCGCGCCGTGGTCGGTTCGGCGATCGCGATCGGGCTCTTCTACGTCGTCTGCTCGTATGCGTGGGTGTTCGGCGCGGGCTTCAACACCTTCGTGCAGCAGGCGACCGGGGCCGATCCGTGGCGGAACCTCGGCAAGGTGTTCTGGGGAACCGGCTGGATCGTCGTCTTCCTCGCGATCTGCAACTCGATCGCGGCGAACTCCAACGCGGCGGTGAACGCGGCGACCCGCGTCTTCTATTCGCTGTCGCGGAACCGCCTCGCGCCGGCGCCGCTCCGCCACGTGCACCCGCGCTTCCGAACACCGAACGTCGCCATCATCTGGATGTCCGTCTGGGCGCTCGGCCTGTCGCTGCTCGTGGGCTGGAAGTGGAATCCGGGCGTCGGCTTCGGCGTCATCGCGACGCTGGCGACTCCGCTCGTGATCGTCGTCTACATGCTGCTCTGCGTCGGCTGCATGTGGCACTACTGGACGAAGCGGCGCAGCGAGTTCAACCCGTTCCTGCACCTGATCCTGCCGATCGGCGGAATCGTCCTGTTCTTCTTCCCGCTCTACTACCAGTACTACAAGACCCCGCCGCCGTACCCGTTCAAGTACGCGAACTGGATCGCGCTCGGCTGGGCCGGCCTCGGCATCGCCGTCGCCGCCTACGTCGTGTTGTTCGCCCGCGAGCGCGTCGCGGACATCGACCGCGTGTACGTCGAAGACGAGACCCTCACTCCAGAAGATGCCGCAGCAGCATTTCCTACCGCGTGAGCAGGTGATCTGGTCGTTCGGGCCCGACCTCCAGCCGGTGCTGGAGGTCGACCCGGGCGACACGGTCACCTTCCAGACGAACGACTGCTTCACGGGCCAGATCACGAGCGAGGACGACCTCGTGACGGCGATCGACTTCGAGCGCGTCAACAGCGCCACCGGTCCCGTCGCGGTGCGCGGCGCGGAGCCGGGCGACTCGCTCGTCGCCGAGATCCTCGACGTGCGGCCGATCGAGTTCGGCTTCGCCTGCCTCATCCCCGGCTTCGGCCAGCTGATCGACCAGGTCGAGTCGCCGGTGACGCGGATGTTCCGCGTCGAGAACGGGTGGGTCGAGATGAACGAGCGCGTGCGCTTCCCGGCGAAGCCGATGGTCGGCGTCGTCGGCGTCGCGACCGACGGCGACACGCTCACGAACGGGCTCGCGGGCCGCCACGGCGGCAACCTCGACGACCACCTGCACGGCGCTGGCGCGCGCATCTACTTCCCGGTGCGCCAGCCGGGCGGCATGTTCGCCGTCGGCGACATGCACGCGTCGATGGGCGACGGCGAGATCTGCTTCACCGGTGTGGAGATCGCCGGGGAGGTCGACGTCCGGTTCGACCTGCTCAAGGGGAAGCAGGCGACGTGGCCCGTGACGGAGCTCGACCACGCCTGGGTGCCGCACGCGACGGCCGACGACTACGACGAGGCGCTGAAGCTGTGCTCCGACGAGGCGGCGAAGCTCCTCGTCGATCAGTGGGGCTTCTCGGTGGAAGACGCGTTCATCTTCCTGTCGGTCGCCTGCGACGCAGGCGTCGCGCAGGCGTGCAAGCCGGCACCGCAGTTCGGCACGATCGCGCGCTTCGTCATCCCGAAGCTCGACGCGACGCCGCAGCCGTTCGCCTAGTCAGGCTGGCCGCGGAGCGCGTGCGCGACGAGCAGGACGACGAAGAGCCCGATCACGACGTTCGCCGCCGTGAGTCCGCCGCCCACGGCGATCTCGGTCACTGTGGAAGCGATCATGGATCAACCCTGCGCGACGGGCCGACGGACGCCATCCGCGCCGATCCCGAACGCCGTTGCGGGCAACTACCAGCCCGGGGCGGGCCGCAGTACGGGGGTGGGCTCGACGGCGTCCGGCGATCGGCGCGGCGTCTCGCGCGTCGCACGCGCGATGAGCGCGATGATCAGCGCGAGCCACGCGACGCTGCCGAGCGTCATGAGACCTGCGATGAGGATGTCGTGTTCCATGACCGGATCGTCGCCGGTCGTGCAGCGGTTGCCCAGCCGGTGAACCCCCGAACGCGAAGGCGGAAAACCGCACCGCTACAATCCGGATAGCGATGGCGATGAGGACGATGAATCCGGTACACGAGTCGACGTCATGTGCCGTCGCCGCCTGCGCCGAGATCATCGGCGCCAAGTGGACGGCGCTCCTCGTGCACGACCTCTCCGAGGGCCCCCGCCGCTTCTCCGAGCTCGAGCACTCCTGCGCGGGCATCTCGCCGCGGACGCTGTCGGAGCGGCTGCGCGCGTTGGAGGACGACGGGCTCGTCCTGCGCCGCAGCTACGCCGAGAGCCCGCCGCGCGTCGAGTACGAGCTGACCGAGAAGGGCGAGGCGCTGCTGCCGATCATCGCGGAGATGCGCCACTTCGGGCATTCGTATTTGACCGCCTAGGGCGGTCAAAGCCGGCTTCGGTTGGTGCGTTCAGACCGCGGTTGACCTGCTCTGCACGCGGCCTGCCCACTCCGGCTCCGCCCACAGCTTCACGAGCTCGACGACCGTCGCCGCCGACAGGGCCATGTCCTGGACGGAGGCCCACTCGAGGACGGAGTGGAACTGCTGCCCGCCGGTGTAGATGTTCGGGGTCAGCAGGCCGCGCGCGCTCAGCATCGCGCCGTCGGTGCCGCCGCGGATCGGCTCGCGCCGCGGCTCGACGCCGACGCGACGCGCCGCCTCGTCTGCCGCCTCCGCGACGCCCGGGTCGCGTTCGAGGAACTCCTTCATGTTGCGGTACTGGCGGTCGACCGTCACCGTGACGCGGGCGCGCGGCTCCTCCGCCGCGAGCTCCTCGGCAAGTTTCCGCAGTAGCTGCTCATGCTCCTCGAGCTTCGCTGCGTCGAAGTCGCGCGCGATGAAGCGGAGCTCGGTCTCGGCCGTCGTGCCGGTGAAGCGAAGCGGGTGGACGAAGCCCTCGCGGCCTTCGGTGGTCTCCGGGGACCGCTCCTCGCGCGGCAGCCGCTCGATCAGCCGCGCGCCGAGCTTGATCGCGTTGACCATCTTGCCCTTCGACGTGCCGGGATGGACACTCAATCCCTCGATCCGTACGCGCACCTCGGACGCGGAGAACGTCTCGTCGTCGATCCGGCCGACCTCCGCGCCGTCGAGCGTGTACGCGACGTCGGCGCCGAACGCGTCGATGTCGAAGTGGTCGACGCCGCGCCCGACCTCTTCGTCGACCGTGAAGCCGACGCGGATCGGTGCGTGCTCGATCTCGGGATGCGCCACGAGGTAGGCGACGACGCCCATGATCTCCGCGACGCCGGCCTTGTCGTCGGCGCCGAGGAGCGTCGTGCCGTCGGTCGTCACGATGTCGTGCCCGACGCGCGCAGCCAGGATCGGGTTCTCGTCGACGCGGAGGACCTTGTCGGGGTCGCCCGGCAGCACGATGTCGCTGCCGTCCCAGTTGCGGACGACCTGCGGGTCGACGTTTGCACCCGACTCGTCCTGCGTCGTGTCCATGTGCGCGATCAACCCGACCGTCGGCCCCGCCGCGCCCGGCACCGTGGCGAAGACGTAGCCGTGCTCGGTCAGCTCGACGTCGCCCAGCCCCAGCTCACGTAGCTCGCGCTCGAGGAGCCGGCCGAGCTCGCGCTGCCTTTCGGTGCTCGGGTAGCTCGTCGAGTCCTGGTCAGAGGTGGTGTCGATGCGGACGTAGCGCAGGAAGCGCTCGAGGACGTCCTCCTGCAGCTCGGACGCGATGTCAGCCAAGCGCCGCGAGGCCCTTGTACAGCTCGGTCGCAGCAGCGACGGCCCGGTCGACGTCCTCGACCCGCAGCCGCTCGTTCGGGGAGTGCACGTTCGACTCGCGCAGCGCGAAGCCGGTGCCGATCGTGGCGATGCCCTTCGCCGCGAGGGCCGGGTAGATCGGGAGCGTGCCGCCGACGCGGACGAGGATCGGGCGCACGCCGAGCGCGCGCTCGAACGCGTCGAGGCCGAGCTGGATCGCGGGCGAGTCCGGCGCGAACACACCGGGCGGAGCGGCGTTCTCCCGCTCCCAGTCGACCTCGGCGCCGTAGGACAGTGCGGCGCGGAAGAGCTTCTCAGCGGCGCCGGCGACGGTGTCGGGATCCTGGCCCGGGGCCAGCCGGATCGTGAAGCGGGCGTGCGCCTCGACGATCAGCGTCGTGTTGACGAAGTCCGGCTTGCCGCCGTGGATGCCGTTGACGTCGAGCGACGGCTCGGCCCAGGTGCGCTCGTAGAAGTCGGCTGCCGCTTTCGCGTCGAGCGGCTTTGCGCCCGCTTCGTCGAGGATCTCGGTACCGCTCGGCAGGTGGTCGAAGCTCTGCTTCTCGACGTCGCTCAGCGGCGTGCGCCCGACGCGAAGCTCGTCCGCGAGCAAGCCGTCCCGGGCGAGGAGCGCGTCGAGCCCGTGCATCAGGACATGGATCGCGTTCAGGGCCGCGCCGCCGTAATAGCCGGAGTGCATGTCGCGCTCGCCCGTCCGAACGGTCACGTGGAACCCGACCAGACCGCGCGTCGCAAGGCCGAACTCCGGCTGCTCCGGCCGCGTCATTCCCCCGTCGAAGATGATGCAGGCATCGGCGCCGCGGTCGTCCTCTTCGAGGAACTCGACGATCGAGTGGCCGCCGATCTCCTCCTCGCCGTCGCACGCGACGCGGATGTTCACGGGCAGCGCGTTCTCCGCGCGCAGGAGCTCGGCCGCCTTCAGCAGCGTGTAGAGCTGGCCCTTGTCGTCGGCGATGCCGCGGGCGTAGAACCAGCCGTCGCGCTCGTCGAGCTCGAACGGCGGCGATTCCCAGAGGTCGAGCGGCGCCGGCGGCTGGACGTCGAAGTGGCCGTAGATCATCACGGTCGGGGCGCCCGAGCCGTTCGCGCTTGCGGGGATGTCGCCGATGACGAGGTCGCGCGTGCCCTTCGGCACCAGCTCGGCGTCTCCGCCGATCCGCTTCACGTAGTCGCGCACCCACTCGGCCGCACGGCGCAGGTCGTCCTGATGCGCCGGATCGGCGCTCACCGAGGGTATTGCTATGAACTCGCGCAGCTCGTCGAGCCAGAGTCGGTCCACGGGCGGCGAGTCTACGTGCCTGGTCTAGTTGCGCGCGACGATGCTCGAACCGGCGCGCCCGTCGGGCCCGTGCTTCGCCAGGGCCGGGGAGGCGAACAACGCCAGCGCGAACACCGCAGCTGCGGCGACGGCGAGCCTCTTCCTCATATAGAGGAGCCTACTACGCGTCAGGCGACGTCGCGAAGCTTGATCGCGTCGGCGAGGGCCCGGAGCTTCTTCAGGCTCTGGTTCTCGATCTGCCGGATCCGCTCGCGCGTGACGTTGAAGGTCCGCCCGACCTCGTCGAGGGTTCGCGGATGCTGGCCGTCCAGGCCGTAGCGGAGCTCGAGCACCTGGCGCTCGCGGCTCGAGAGCGTCCCGAGGATCTTCCGCAGCGTCTCCTTGCGCAGCGTGATCTCGGCTTCCTCGTCGGGCAGCGGCAGGTTCTCGTCGGTGATGAAGTGGCCGAACTCCGACTCGTCCTCGTCGCCGACCGGCTTCTCGAGCGAGACCGGCGTCTGCGCGCTGCGGCGGATGTGCTCGACCTCGTCCGCGCTCAGATCAAGGTCCTTGCCGATCTCCGCCGCCGTCGGCTCGCGGCCGAGCTCGGCCCGGAGCTTGCGCTCGGCGCGGACGATCTTGTTGAGCTTCTCGACGACGTGCACCGGCATCCGGATCGTGCGCGCCTTGTCCGCCAGCGCACGCGCGACAGCCTGGCGGATCCACCACGTCGCGTAGGTCGAGAACTTGAAGCCCTTGCGGTAGTCGAACTTCTCGGCGGCGCGAACGAGCCCGATCGTCCCCTCCTGGATGAGATCGAGGAACGGCAGGCCCTGGTTGCGGTACTTCTTCGCGATCGAGACGACGAGGCGCAGGTTGGCCTCGACCATCTCCTGCTTCGCGCTGTGGTCGCCGCGCTCGATGCGCTTCGCGAGCTCGACCTCCTGCGCGGCCGTGAGCAGGTCGACCTTGCCGATGTCCTTCAGGAACAGCTGCAGCGCATCGGTCGAGACCTCGCGCGGCTCCTCGACGGGCGCCTCCTCCTCCTCGTCGGCGGCGGAGACGACCTCGATGTGGAGCTCTTCGAGCGCGTGGTAGAAGTCGTCGATCTGGGCGGCGTCGAGGTCGAGCTCGTCCAGTGCGACGGCAATCTCGTCGGCGTGCAGCTGGCCGTTCTCGCGGCCCGCTTCCAGCAGTGCTTTTGCGTCGTCGGTCTCCAGTAGGTCGGAGACCGATTTAGGACTTGCGACGGCTTCGGTTGCGCTCACTCCTGTTCCCCCCTCGTGGAACCGGCGTTTCGGCGATGCCGAACTGTGCCAGTTTGGCCGAACGGGCGCCATAGGCCGAACGGCTCATTTTTGTGCGGAATGGTCCTAGCGCTTGCGAGCGGCTTTCAAGAGCGTCTGCGCCCGCCGACCGAGCGGGGTCTGCGGCCCGGCCGCACGCGCGAGCGCGAGCTCGCGCCTCGCCTGGGCGATGTCGCCGAAGTAGATCAGCAGGAGGCCGAGGTGAAAGCGGACGGTCTGCGCGCGCCGGAAGCGGCGCGCCAGCGGGCCGAGGCGCGAGAACGCGGCGGCGGGGCCGTCCTTGTCGTACAGCCCGACGGCGGCCGCGGTCAGCGCTTCGGGGTCGTTCGGTGCCGCACGCGCGGCGGCGGCGAACTCCCGCTCCGCCGACACGGGCCGCAGCGCCTGTTGGAAGGCGATGCCGCGGAGCAGGTGCCGCTGCACAGGCGTGCGCGCCCGCGTGAACGACGGCACGAACGGCGGCAGCCCAGGGGGCGTGTTCGGATGCAACAGGTCCGTTGCGCGTACCGCCGACGGGGAATCCGGCTGCACCCGCCGCGAATCGTGCCAGGCAGAGGACGCGTCCCGCTGCGAGCCCGCGAACGCGAGCGCGAGGCCGAGCTCGAGGCGGACGAGCGCGCTGTGCGGATAGCGCTCCGCGAGGATGCGGAGGCGGCGCACCGTCCCGGCCGGCCAAGCCTTCAGCGCCTCGCGCACGTCGCGCGCAACCTTCGGGGGCGCGGTCGGGTCGGCGACGAACGGCGGCGGCTTCGTCGTGGAGCTATGGACGTCCGAGCGGGTCGCAACCGTGACGCCCACGGCAACGGCAGCCGCGGCGATTGCCGCGGCGCCGACGACCAGCCAGACACGGAGCCGCGGGCTCATTCATCGCGACGGTAGCCCGCGCGGCCGCGCCGCGACGATTCGTCCCGCGCCGCGCAGGGGAAGAAAACGGTGCGCAGGCAAAGCCTGCCCACCTCTTCGACGGCACCGCAAGCGGTGCCGTAGCCTTCGTAACCGTCGCTATATTTCGGAAAGCGATGCCGACGTACAGGGAATTGCTCCAGCAGGTGCGCGGCGAGATCGCCGAGATCGACGCCGCTCGCGCCCGCGACGTCGTCGGCGGCCGCGAGGCGGTCGTCGTCGACATCCGCGAGCAGGACGAGTGGGACGAGGGCCACATCTCGGGAGCGGTTCACATCCCGCGCGGCCACCTCGAGTCGCGGATCGAGCGCGCCGCGCCCGATCGGACGCACCCGGTCCTCCTCTACTGCTCGGCCGGCAACCGCTCCGCCTTCGCCGCCAAGACACTGGAGGAGATGGGCTACGAGGACGTCGTCTCGCTCGCGGGCGGCTTCACCGACTGGAAGCGAAACGGCTATCCCGTCGAGCTACGGTCGGGCCTCGACGCCCCGCGCCGCGCGCGTTACAGCCGGCACCTGTTGATCCCCGAGGTCGGGGAGCAGGGCCAGCTGAAGCTGCTCGACTCGAAGGTCCTGCTGATCGGCGCCGGCGGCCTCGGCTCGCCCGCCTCCCTGTACCTCGCAGCCGCCGGTGTCGGTCGCCTCGGGATCGTCGACGCCGACGTCGTCGACGAATCGAACCTGCAGCGCCAGATCGTCCACTCGACGGAGCGCCTCGGGGAGGCCAAGGTCGAGTCGGCGCAGCGCACGATCGAAGCGCTCAACCCTGACGTCGAAGTAGTCCCGTACAAGGAGCGACTCACATCCGAGAACGTCGAGCGGATCCTGGCGGACGGCTGGGACGTGATCGTCGACGGCGCCGACAACTTCCCGACGCGCTACCTCGTCAACGACGCATCCGTCTGGCACGACATCCCGGTCGTGCACGGCTCGATCTACCGCTTCGAGGGCCAGGTGACGGTGTTCAAGCCGGGCGCCGGCCCTTGCTACCGCTGCCTCTTCCCCACGCCGCCGCCGCCCGAGCTCGCGCCGTCCTGCGCGGAGGGCGGAGTGCTCGGCGTGCTGCCCGGCGTGATCGGCTCGCTGCAGGCGAACGAGGCGTTGAAGCTCGCGCTCGGAATCGGCGACCCGCTGGTCGGGCGCCTGCTCCTCTTCGACGCGCTCTCCGGCGAGTTCAGCGAGGTGAAGCTTCGCCGCGACCCGGACTGCCCGGTCTGCGGCGAGCACCCGTCGATCACCGACTACATCGACTACGTCGAGTTCTGCGCGGGCGCGAGGGAGCCGGCATGACGAAGGTGCGGATTCCGCCGACCCTGCGCGAGCAGACGGGCGGCCAGCGCGAGCTCCTCGCCGAGGGCGACACCGTGCGCGACCTCCTCGACGACCTGACGAGCCGCTTCCCGGCCCTCGAGGAACAGCTTCCGTTCGCCAACGTCTACGTCGAGGGCGAGGACGTGCGCACACTCGACGGGCTCGACACGGAAGTGCGGCCCGGCTCGACGGTCATCCTGCTACCCGCGATGGCGGGTGGCTCACCGGCAAAAGTGCTTCGCACTTCTGCCGGGTCTTGACGTAGATCTTCGCTTCGCTCGATGAATTCGAGAACAACAGTGGAGCAGCTCTACGGCGAGATCTGGGCCGCCGACGAGCCCGCCCCCGTCGCGCCGCCGGCGCGCGGGACCGAGTGGCTCTTCGACGTCTTCGCCGGGCTCGGCCCGGAGCCCGGCCAGCTCGTGGTCGATGTCGGGGCGCGCGATGCGAAGCACGCGATCCGCCTCGCGCAGGCGCACGGGTTGCGCGCGATCGCGCTCGACCCGGTGGCGCGCCACGTCGAGCTCGCACGCGCTGCGGTTGCGGAGGCAGGTGTCGACGTCGACGTGCGGCAGGCCGGGATCGAGTCGATGCCGGTCGACGACGGTGCGGCAGACTGGATCTGGTGCCGCGACGTCCTCGTCCACGTCGACCTTGCGCGCGGCTTCGCGGAGTGCGCACGCATCCTGCGGCAGGGCGGGCAGATGATCGCGTACGTCACCTGCTCGACGGACCGGCTCGAGCCGCGCGAGGCGGCGTGGCTGTTCGATGCGCTGGCGATCGTTCCGGAGAGCACCGACCCCGGAACGATCGAAGCCCAGGCCGCGGCTGCAGGGCTCGCGCTGGCGTCGAAGACGGAGCTCGGCGGCGAATGGCGCGAGCGCATGCTCGAGGACGGCACGTGGAGCGCGAACGACGACCTGACAGAGGTGTCGCGCCTCCGCCGTACCGGCGCAGACTTCGGCGACCCTCGCGTGGCCGCCCAGGCGGCCGGCGCTGCCTGGGGCATCTACCAGCTGCTCGGCAAGACGTGTCCGACGGTGTACGTGTGGACGTCCTCGACCTGATCGGCAACACGCCGCTGGTCGAGCTGCGGCCGGTCGGCGACGTCCGCGTCTTCGCGAAGCTCGAGGGCCAGAACCCGACGGGCTCGATCAAGGATCGCGTCGCGAAGGCGATGATCGAGGCCGCCGAGGAATCTGGCGAGCTCGAGCCGGGCCGCGAGCTGCTCGAGCCGACGAGCGGAAACACGGGCATCTCGCTCGCGCTCGTGGCGAAGCTCAAGGGCTACCCGCTCACGTGCGTGATGCCCGAGAACGCGACGGAGGAGCGCAAGCGGCTGCTGCAGCTCTACGGCGCGGAGGTCGTCTTCTCGCCCGGCGACCAGGGCTCGAACGGCGCCGTTCGACTCGCGCTGGAGCTAGCGGAGCGCGACCCGAAGTACTTCATGCCGTTCCAGTACGCGAACCAGGCGAATCCGCGTGCCCACTTCGACGGCACGGGCGCCGAGATCGCCGCCGCGCTCGAGCGGGTCGACGTCGTCGTCGCCGGTCTCGGCACCGGCGGCACGCTCATGGGCGCCGGCGCACGGCTGCGGGAGACGTTCCCGGACGTCGTCGTCGCGGCCGCCGAGCCGCTGCCCGGCGACCCCGTGATGGGCCTGCGCTCGCTCGACGAGGGCTACGTCCCGCCGATCCTCGACGTGTCCCAGCTCGACCGAAAGGTGCTCGTGTCGAACGAGGAGTCGGTGCGCGAGGTGAGGAGGCTGCTCGACGAGGAGGGCATCTTCGCCGGCGTCTCTGCCGGCGCCGTCAGCCACGTCGCGCGGAAGCTCGCGGCGGAGCGCGACGGCGGTGTCGTCGCCGCGATCTTCGCCGACGGCGGCTGGAAGTACCTCTCGGCCGCCTTCTGGGAAGCCGACGACGTCGAAGAGGCCATGGAGCGCACGGTCTGGTGGTGATCCCCGACGAGGTGCGCGCGGCGCTCGTCGAGCATTCACGGCGCGAGGCGCCGAACGAGGCGTGCGGGCTCGTGCTCCTGCGCGACGGACGCGCCGAACGCTACGAGCCCGGTCGCAACGCCGCCGCGTCGCCGTACCGCTTCGAGCTCGAGTTCGACGACCCCGACATCTGGTACGCGGAGGACGACGGCTACGAGCTCGCCGTCTTCCACTCCCACATCTCGGCGCCCGCCCGCCCGTCGCGCACGGACGTCGAGAACATCGGGCTCTGGGAGGGAAAGCCCTACTTCGTGTACTCGCTGCAGAAGGACGACCTGGCCGCCTTCCGCATCGACGGCGGCCAGATCGAACGGCTGGCGGTCGTTACCTCGTCACCTTGAAGGTGCCCTTCATGCCGACCGAGGCATGGGCGTCGCACTGATAGGTGTACTTCCCGGGCTTGAGCTTGACCGTCCAGGTCGTCTCGCCCGTGAACGAGAGGCTGGTCTTCTTGTTCACGCCGGGCCCGATGAGATGGAAGTTGTGGATCGAGGACTTGTCCTCGACCTTGAGCTTGTACGTCCCGGCCTTGAGTGTCTTTACGTCCTTGCCGGCTTTCGTGACCTCGATCGAGTAGCCGGGGCCGGTTTCACCGTTCAGCTTGACGGCGCCGGACTTCCCGTAGGCCGGAACGGCGACCAATGCGGCCGCGACCGTGGCAACGAGTAGCGCTTTCAACATGAGCGTGCCCCCTCCGGTTGGTGTACGTGAGACGTACGGGAGGGGGCACCGACCGGTTTTCCGGATTGCGTTAAGTGACCTTGAACGAGCCCTTCATGATCGCCGCGTGCGGGTCACAGATGTACTTGTAGGTGCCTTTCTTGAGCTTCAGCGTCCACGTGAACGTCCCCTTCGCATCGACGCTCGTCGTCTTGTTGACGCCGGGGCCGGTCAGGTGGAAGTTGTGGATTTCGGACAGGTCCTTGATGACGAACTTGTACTTGCCGGCCTTCACCTTCGTGACCTTCGAGCTGCCCTTCTTCAGCGTGATCGTGAAGCCCGGGCCGTCGACGCCGGTGAGCGTCGGCGTCGCGGCGGAGGCGGACGCCACCACGACGAGCGCGAGGGCGAGCAGCGTCACGAGTGCCAGTCGAGTGCGAACCATGCTTCTCCTTTGAGAGTCAGACCCCTGTTGCCGAGGCCAATGGTAGCTACGCGTCGGCGTCGAACAGCTCCGCGTCGAGCTCGTCCCGCTCCTCTTCGTCGCGGCCCCGCTGGTCGCGCCGCTGCTCGAACGTGACCGCGAGCCTGTTGATGCGCGAGCCCTCCACTTCGAGCACGTCGAAGCGGATGCCGTCGTGCGAGATGTCGTCTCCGACCTCCGGTTGACGCCCGAGTAGGCCGAAGACGAAGCCTGCGACCGTGTGGTAGTCCTCGGCGGGCAGGTCGGCGCGGAAGCGCTCGTTGAAGTCGTCGATCGGGAAGGTGCCGTCGATCCTGATCGTGTCGTCGTCCACCTGCTCGACCGATTCGTCCGGCAGGTCGAACTCGTCCTCGATCTCGCCGACGATCTCCTCCAGCAGGTCCTCGAGCGTGACGATGCCCTCCATGTCGCCGTATTCGTCGACGACGATCGCCATGTGCTGGTTCGTGCGCCTGAACTCGGCGAGCAAGGCGGCAAGATCTTTCGTCTCGGGAACGATGTGCGCGGGACGGACGATCTCCTCGATCTTCACGTCGTGCATCCCGCGTTCGCGCAGCCCGGAGAAGAGATCGCGGACGTGCAGGATCCCGACGACGTCGTCGAGCGACTCGCGATACACCGGATAGCGCGTGTAGGGCGAGTCCATCACCGCCTCGAGCGCCTGCTCCGGCGGCAGGTCGATCGAGAGCGCCACGACCTCGGGGCGCGGAACCATCACGTCGGACGCCTCCTTGTCCGCGAAGTCGAAGACCTTGTAGAGCATCTCCTGTTCCTGCACCTCGATCTCGCCGCTACGCGTCGACTGCGACACGACCATGCGCAGCTCGGCCTCGGAGAGCGGCTCGTTCTCGGCGCCCGGGGGCTCGAGCCCGAGCGTGCGCAGGACGAGCGCCGTCGCGCGCTCGAGCACCCAGATGAAGGGGCGGAAGACGACGAAGAACGCGCGCACGGGGAGCGCAACCGCGAGCGCGGTCGCCTCCTTGTGGCCGAGCGCAACGCCCTTCGGGACGAGCTCGCCGAGGACGACGTGCAGGAACGTGAGGATCAGGTACGCGAGCAGCACCGCCAGCACCGTGGCGAGGAAGTTGTCGAAGGCGTGCGACAGCGCCTGCTCGCCGAGAGCACCGATACCCAGCGAGGTGAGGGTGACGGCGAGCTGCATCGCAGCGATGAAGTGCGGCGGGTTCGCGGTGATGCGCAGGACGTCGCGCGCTCGCCTGTTGCCCTGGTGCTGCAGCTCGATGATGCGCGTGCGGCGCGCCGTGACGAGGCCGTATTCGGCCGCGACGAAGAAGGCGTTCAGCAGGATGAGAACGCCGACTGCGAGGAGCTCGAAGAGGAGCGTCACGCCCCGACCCCGTGGGCGTTGGTACTAGGCGGGATGTCTTCGTCCAACTACGGTGCAGTATAGGTAACGGTCCCGTCGGCTCCGGCGCGCGCCGCCCGCCCCTCCCGGACGAGCCGCTCCAAATGGGACAACGCCTCGGCCACCGCGAACCGCCGCTGCGTCGGCGGCAGGTCACGCCCGAAGAGGCTCAGTGAGATCTCGAACGGGGTCAGACCCGCGGACTCGTCTGCGAGCGCCTCGGCCGTTTCGTCCAGGCGTTGGCGGTGATGCTCGACCAGCTCGCGGGCGCGGCCCGCGGCGTCGTGGATCGGCTCCCCGTGTCCCGGATAGACGATTCGCGGTGCGAGCTCGATCGTGCGCTCGAGCGAGGCGAGGTAGTCGCCGAGCGGGTCGGGCCGGCTGTCCGGGTAGAGACCGACGGCCGGCGAGATCGGCCGCAGCAGGTGGTCGCCCGCGATCAGCACGCCGTCGCGGAGAAAGCCGAGGTGACCGTCGGCGTGGCCGGGAAGCTCGACCACCTGCCAGCCCGCAAGCGTGCTCCCCTCGTACAGGAGGTCCGGGTCGAGGGCGTACCTGATGAACGGCGCGAACGCGTGGCCCTGCTCGATCAGCTCGTCCGCGACGTCGGCCGGGACGCCGTGCTTCCGGAACCACGCAGCCATCCGCTCGGGCCAGTCGTCGCTGCCCCACACACGCTCGCACTGCGCGTAGTCGAGGCCGCCCTGAAAGACCGGCGCGCCCGTCGCGGCGGCTGCCGCCGCGGCGCCGCCGACGTGGTCTGGATGGAAGTGCGTGATCGCGATCCGCTCGACCGAGACGGCGGCCCACGGCGCCTCGCCCACCCCGAGCCCGGTGTCGAAGAGCGTGCCGTCGACGAGGTAGCAGTGGACATGCCTCGGCCCCGTCGGCAGCGGCAGCGTCACGCGCCGAACCCCGTCGTCGAGTGACACGAACGCCTGTTCTATACTCCCTGCTGAGGCCATGCGGGTCGAGTATCGCGAAGAGCCTTGCAAGTCCGCCCTGAACCCCGTGAAGGGGATGGGCTTCAAGTGGTCCCTGAACCCGTACATGGGCTGCGTCCACCGGTGCACGTTCTGCTACGTCCGGCACTTCGAGCACCGCTCCGACCGGCCGTCCGACGACCGCTACGGGACGTCGATCCGCGTCAAGACGAACGTCGCGGACGTCCTGCGCAAGGAGCTCGCCCGCGCCTCGTGGGAGCGCGAGCACATCGCGATCGGCGCCGCGACCGACCCGTACCAGCCCGCGGAGGGCCGCTACAAGCTGACGCGAGCCTGCCTCGAGGCGCTGCGGGACGCGGCCAACCCGTTCTCGATCATCACCCGCGGGCCGATGATCGTCCGCGACCTCGACGTGCTCGCCGAGGCAGCCAAGCGCGCGTCCGTCTCGGTGACCTTCTCGGTTCCGACCGTCGACGAAGAGGTCTGGAAGCGCACCGAGCCGTCGACCGCGCATCCGCGGCAGCGGCTCAGGGCCGTAAAGGCGCTCGTCGACGCCGGCATCAAGGCCGGCGTCGGCATGGCCCCGATTCTGCCCGGCATCTCTGATCGTCCGGAGCAGCTGCGCGAGGTCGTGCGGGCAGCCCGCGAGGCAGGCGCGACCGGCGTCTGGGCGAACCTGCTCTTCCTCCGGCCGGGGACGCGCGAGCACTTCCTGGAGCACCTCGCCGAGGACTGGCCGGAGCTCCTCCCCTCCTACGAGGAGCTCTACGCGGAGAAGGCCTATCTCGGCGCCGAGCTGGCGAAGCCGGTGCGCGAACAGGTCTCCGGGCTTGCCCGCGAGTACGGCATCCGGGACCGGCGCCCGCACCGCCTCGCGCCGCCCCCAGAGCCCGAGCAGCTTTCGCTAGCCGTATAGCCGAATAAGATCCGGAGCAGGGTGTCGTCCCCGCGGGAAATCACGACCCTGATCGTCGACGACCACGAGGTCGTCCGCGAGGGGCTCCGCCTGTCCCTCTCGCGCGCGCCGCACATCCGCGTGATCGGGGAGGCATCGGACGGCGCCAGCGCCGTCGCGCTGGCCGAGCGCCGGCGGCCGAACGTCGTGATCATGGACGTCCGCATGCCCGGGATGGACGGGCTCGAGGCGACGAAGATCCTCAGCGAGAAGGTTCCCGACTCGGCCGTGCTGATCTTCACGGCGTACAGCGAGCGCTCGCTCCTCGGCCGAGGGCTCGAGTCCGGCGCGAAGGGCTACATCCTCAAAGAGGCGCCCCACCAGACGCTGCTGCGCGCCATCGAGAAGGTCGCGGCCGGCGAGGGCTACGTCGACCCGGCGCTGATGCCGGCGTTCCTGACCGGCAAGGACAAGGACGAGATGCTGACAGTCCGCGAGCGCGAGATCCTCCAGCTGCTCGCGGACGGGATGTCCAACCAGGACGTGGCGGCCAAGCTCTTCATCAGCCAGGAGACCGTCAAGAGCCACGTCCGGCACATCCTCGCGAAGCTCGAGGCCGACACGCGGACGCAAGCGGTGGCGATTGCGCTTCGCGAAGCGATCATCGACTAGAGCAGGCGCGCTCGTCCTGGCGTTCGCGGCGGCGGCCGTCATCGCCGCCGTCGGGCTTGCGACGGGCACGTGGGCGCTGACGATCGCCGGGCTGGCGCTCGCGGTCGCGCTCGCCGGGACGTTCGCCGCCTACCTGCTCGTGAGCGAGCGGCGGCGCCATGAGGCGGCCGAGGAGGAGCTGACCTCCGAGGCACGCTTTCTCGAGGCGCTCGTCGAGACGATGGGCTCGATCGCGGGCGACGCGGATGTGCTCGAGCGCACCTGCGAGGAGGCCGAGCGGCTGTTCCAGGCTCACGCGTCGCTGCTCGCGCCGGGCGAGCGCCCGCGCGGCTCGCCGCCGGTGAACGCGATCGTGATCCCGCTGCGCGCGCACGACGAGGAGATCGGCGCGCTGCGGCTGACGCGCGAGCGTCCGTTCGCGCGCGAGGAGGTCGTCCGCGCGACCGTGCTGGCGGACTTCGCCGCGCGCGAGCACGAGAACGCGCAGCTGCTCGAGGACGCACAGGTGCGCGAGGCCGAGCGGTCGCGGCTGGCCGACCAGATCATCACGGCAGAGCAGGAGGAGCGGCGGCGGCTTGCGAACGAGCTGCACGACGGCGCCGTCCAAGCGCTCTCGGGTGTCGCGCTGCTGCTCGACGCCGGCCTCAACTCGATCGCCGAGCGGCGCCTCGACGAAGCGCGCGAGATCATCACGAAGGCAGTCGAACGGCATCGGTCGACGATCGGACAGCTACGCAGCCTGTCGTTCAACCTCGAGCCGGTCGTCCTCCGTGACCAGGGCTTTGCGCCTGCGGTGCGCGCGCTCACCGACCAGATCGAGCTCGCGCACCACGTCGACGTCGACCTCGACGTGGACGCTGCCGAGCAGCTCGCGCAGCAGACGCAGGCGGCGCTGTACCAGATCATCCGCGAAGCCGTGAACCAGGCGGTACGGCGCGGGCCGCCGCGGTCGCTCGCCGTGCAGGTGCGTCAGGCAGCGGACGGGGGCGTCGAGACGTCGATTGCCGACGACGCGCCCGGCGAGCGGCGCCGGCGCAGCCTCGAGGAGATGGAGGAGCGAGCGCGCACGCTCGACGGGGAGTTGACCGTCGAGCACGGCGACGCCGGCGGGACGACCGTGCGGGTGATCCTGCCGCCCTACAGGGTCGCTCGTTAGGATCCTCCGCCGATGGCGAACTACCTCCTCTTCGTGTGGAAGCCGACGGGCTACGAGCTGCGTGAGGCCGAGGGCGAAGTCCCGAGCGTCGGCTCCGAGGTGGACCAGGACGACCAGAGGCTCCGCGTGACGAAGGTCGCGCCGTCGCCGCTGCCGGGCGACGATCGCCCCTGCGCGTACCTACAAGCTGTTTGACGCTTCCGGCCGAGAGGTTCCCAGAACCTGTGTCAGACAGCCGCGCGGGCGAAGCCCGCACGGCCTGAAAGCGGCGCCGCAAGCGGCGCCCTCGCTACAAGCCGTCTAGCGCACTCTCGGCGGCGATCCGCCCGAAAACGAGGGCTGCGGCCAGCCCGCTCGCGTACCCGCCGGTCGAGAGCCCGCCGACGTCGGCACCGGCCGCGTACAACCCTTCCGCAGCGCGCGCATGCTCGTCGACGTGGAGACCGCCGATCGTGTGCGTGATGCCCGGCTTCACCCGGACTGCCGCGCGCGTTCCCGCCGGCGCCGGGAAGGGGAGATCGGCGGGATCCGTGCGGGTCGGCGCAAGCGCGACGCGCCGCGCGACGTCCTCGTCCGCGAGAGCCTCGTCATCGAGCAGGTACCAGGCACGCGCGCCCGGCTGCTGCGCCGTCGCCTGGACGAGGTCGTTCTCCGACCACGAGACCTCCCCCTCGAAGAACCCCTCGCCCCGTTCGTCGACGACGCGAGCGACGCGTCCGTACAGCTGCGCGAGCGGGACGAACTGCTCTTCCGAGAACTCGTCGTCCGGCATGTTGCGACCGTAGAACTCGTCGAGGCCGGCGGACAGCTCGCCGCCGTGCGCGAGCGCGTGCCGGAGGCCGTCGCCCGTGCTCCACGGGTTCGCGCGCAGGCGCAGCTCACCGCGCGGGTGGATGTGCTCGCGCACCAGCGCCGGGTCGCCCTGGAAGCCACCCGTCGCAAGGATCGCCGGCTCCTGCGTCGTCTCGCCGAAACGGATGTCGCCGGCGACGCGAACGAGCGTCTCCGTCAGCCCACGCGGATCGAAGCGCTTGCCGACCGTCCGCGGGTTGCCGGTCTCGTGCCGGACGACCGGCGCGCCGAGCGACTCCAGCCAGGCGATCCCGTCGTCGAGCCGCTCCCAAACGATGCGCTGCAATCGCTCGTCGCCGGTCGGGCACTCAGCGCGGTACGTGTCCCAGTCGCGGAAGCGCCAGATCACGCAGCTCGACAGCAGCATCGACCCGCCCGCGCGAGTCCCCTTCTCGTAGACGACCGGCTCGGCGCCGAGCGCGCGGGCGTGCGCGGCCGCGCACAAACCCGCCATCCCGGCGCCGGCGATCTTCAGGTCAGCGCGAATTCCGGCTTGTGCTCGACGTACTCGATGCGCACGCGCTCGGGGCCCCACACGAAGACGGCGCGTGTGTTGGCCGCGTCGACGACGTTGTCGACGACGCCCATCTCCTCCGCCTCGGCGATGTGCTCGTCGACCGAGTCGACGAGGACGGCCAGGTGGTTCAGGAGCGGCTTCTCCGGCGAGCCCGGATTGCCCGGATGGAACTCGATGTAGGCACCGCCGACCTCGACGCGCGGATGTCCGTCCGCCGACGGCGCAGCCGCGTCGAACCCGAACCGCTCGTACGCCTCTGCGGTCGCCCGCGGGTCGGCGGAGTAGAGAGCGACGTGGTCGAGGTCGTACTCGGAATCGGTCGGCGCTTCGACGAGGCGGAGCGTGACGCCCTGGCCGAGATCGAACGCGGTCTCGCCGCCGGGCAGCTCCGACACGCGGAGCGCGACGTGCTTGAACGCCCCCTGCTCGCGCGGCCCTTCGGCGTCGAAGAGGGTCAGCTTGCCGCGGCGCGCGTCGGCGCCGACGAGAGTGAAGTTGTCCTGCCGGTCGATGACGTGCAGCGGAAGCTCGGTCGTCACGAAGTCCGCGATCGGCTCGCGGTCGGCCAGCCAGAAGGCGACATGGTCAAGGGTCTTGGGCGTCATGCCCAAGACCCTAGCGAGTGGCTACTTCTTTGCGTCGACTGCCCGCTGAAGCTCCGCCTTGTTCATGCGAGACCGCCCCTCGACGTTGCGGCGCTTCGCTTCGTTGTAGAGCTGCTCCTTGGTGCGGCCCTTCGACCGGTTCGTACCGGAGCGCATCCCGCCGCGTCTCCCCGACGACATGTCCTGCGTCGACGTCCGGGACGGGCGTCCCTTGGTCTCGCCGGCGCGGGCGCGCTCCTTGTTGACCGTCCGCGCGGCGATCTCCTTCGCGCGCTCGGTCGAGCGGCCCTGCTCCTTCTCCGAATCCTTGATGTGCTCGTACTGCCGTTCGCGCTTCGCGCTCCATGCTGACTGAGGCATCTGTTGAACCCCCTACTGGACGACACCGGGCTTCTACCCGGATTCGCCGCCGGCTATTCCAGCGGTGGGTTCTGGACGTTGTGCTCGGTCGCGTAGGCGTCGGTGAGCTGGTTGACGACG
The DNA here is from genome assembly GCA_036526315.1 of Gaiellaceae bacterium. GTDB lineage: Bacteria > Actinomycetota > Thermoleophilia > Gaiellales > Gaiellaceae > 3-1-20CM-4-69-9. The sequence continues at coordinate 66,570 of DATCYR010000126.1, forward strand.
TCGAGCCCCTTGCCGTATGCGTAGTTGATCTCGACGAACGGCTGCCACTTATCCGGCAGGGCGTCCTCGGGGAAGATCGCCTCGACCGGGCACTCGGGTTCGCATGCCCCGCAATTTCGCGTCATGACACCGCCCGCGAGCGCGAACATGTGCTTGCCCGGCACGACCGCACAGAACGTGTCCTCCTCCTCGGCCTCGACAGGCTCAACGTCCATGACGCGCCAATAGGTCTCGCGAGCTGCGAGGTAGAGCCAGCGAAGCGGTTGGCTGCGGACGCCGAAGTTCGTCTCGAGGTTCGACTCCTCCCCGGAGCCGACGGTGATGTACCCGGCGAACGGCGCCGCGCGCTCGAGCCAGTCGAGCGCTTCGTGGTGCGTCGAGCGCAGGCGCCAGGCTCCCGCTTTCACCTGGTCGCCGTCCGACGTAAGCCAGCCGTCGACGAAGCCCGCGATGTACTCGCTGTCGGCCGTTTCCGGGAGCGCGCGCTTGAGGTTGACCGGGCTCCGCACGACGCCTGTGCCGACGTACCCGGGATGCACATCGAGACACGGAGAGAAGCTCAGCTGATCGAAGAAGTCCTTGTAACGCGCGACTTTCTCGCCGTAGAGCTGCACATAGTGCAGGTGCTGCCCGGAGCGGATCTCCTGCTTGTTCCAGCTGCCGTCGCCGAAGACGAGGCCGTGCAGGACGCCGAGGCGGTACGACTCCGAGTCGCGCTTCGCCTCTACTCGGGTCGACGGCAGGAACTGCCCCGGGGCGAGGGAGTCGGAGCGTTCGCCGTCCGCAAGCACCCAGCCGTGCGTAGGCGTCGCGAGAACGTTCTTCCGGAACCTCGAGATGGTGCGCGTCGTCAGCCGCGTCCCGCCGTAGCGGTCGCGCTCCTCGAACGCGGGCGCCAGCGTGATGTTGACCAGCGGCTTGCGACGGAACCGCCGGACGTACGCGGGCTTGAAACCGTCGTCCGTGAGCACGCGCACGGCCTTGTTCTCGACCTCGGCGAACGTTCGCAGGCCGTGCGGGGTGATGAACTCCTCCGCCGGCGCGAAGCAGTCGATGCACTCCTCGGGGTCGATGACGAGAATCCGCTCCGCCTGGTGGATGCAGTCCACCGGGCAGACGTCGACGCACGACAGATCTTTGATGTCGATGCAGGGCTCGGCGATGATGTACGTCATCGGCGCGCACTCTAGCGTCGCGCGCGGCGGTGGCTCACCCCTACTGGGCGATCAGCTCCTCGACGATCTGAGGCGCGCGCTCCTGCAGCGCGTTCTTGACGAGCACCTGGTCGAAGCCGGCCTCGTGCGCACGGCGCAGGCCGGCGGTGTCCGTGTGGCCGCTGAAGCCGACGATCGGCACGTCCGGGTAGGAGTCCGCGACATCGTCCGGATCGACACGACTGATGTCCGCGATGACCAGATCCGGCCAGTCGGCGCTGTCGGACGTGACGAAGTGATGCCCCGGCAACAGGGCCTCGAGCTTGCCCCGGAAGAAGACATCGACCCCACAGAGCAGGATCGTCGACACGGCGCGGAGCGTATCGCGCTCGTGGGTCCTGTTGCTAGGGTCGCGCCCGTGGAGTTCGTGCCCGTTGCGCGCGTCGAGGACATCCCGCCCGGCACCGTCAGGACGGTGCGCGCGGGCGACGACGAGATCGCGCTCGCCCACTGCGACGGTGGCTTCTTCGCCGTGCAGCAGCACTGCATCCATCTCCAGGGCCCGCTCGGCGAGGGTCG